>JBOEGT010000065.1:0-59503 GCA_050633585.1 Arenicella sp. | reverse complement strand
GTTAACGGTGGTGACTAAAGTGTTCGAATCAATCAGTTGAGCAACCGCATTTAATAAATTTTGTTGTTCGATCATGTCGTCAGTTTGAAACATCGCGCGCGTGAACATCAGCTCCCACACAAAGTTGACACTTTTAGGCTTTAATAGATTTAAATTCACCGGTGTTTCTGTATCAACGATGGAACAAATGGAGCCTTGAGGGGCAATCGCATTTGCCATCGCTTCCCAGTGTTGTTCAGTGCTATTGAGGCATAGGATATAATCAACATTCTCGATGCCAATGGATTTAAGCTCTTCATCCAATGCCTTTCGATGGTTAACCACATGGTCTGCACCGAGTTTTTTAGTCCACTCGATGGTTTCAGGCCTTGATGCGGTGGCAACCACATGTAATTTCGCGACTTTTTTGGCGAGTTGAATGGCAATGGAACCCACGCCACCCGCACCACCAATAATTAAAATAGACTTTCCCGCATCAGCACCCTCTTTTGAGATGACTAAACGGTCAAATAAAGCCTCCCATGCCGTGATGCTAGTCAATGGCAATGCAGCCGCTGCCGAATAGTCTAGACTTGCAGGCTTTTTGCCAACAATGCGCTCGTCGACGAGTTGGTATTCGGCATTGCTGCCCGAGCGTGTCAGGTCCCCTGCGTAATACACTTCATCACCGACGTGATAATGTGTCACATCTTCACCGATGGCAACAACTTCACCCGAGGCATCCCAACCTAAAATTTTAGGTTCTGATTCAATCGCTTCTTTTGGAGCCCGAACTTTCGTGTCGACGGGATTCACTGAAACCGCTTTGACGGCCACTAAAATGTCTCGCCCAGTGGCGACTGGCTGATCTATCTCAACATCAATCAACGATTCGTCATTGTCGATGGGTAAATATTGATGGAGGCCAATTGCTTTCATATGTGTTCCTGTTAATTAGATGTTTAAAGAATGAAAAAACAAATATATGCCTCTCACAAATATTAAACAATACTATTGATTATGAATTCATTATTCATAAAAGCTGAATAATATAAACGAAAACTCTGTGAGTTATATATACTAGAAAGTATGGATAAGCTCAGTGATATTGATCTATTTGTGAGAGTCGTCAACAAAAAAGGCTTAGCGGCAGCTGGCCGTGAGGTAGGCCTATCTCCAGCCAGCATGACAGCTCGCATCAAACGCCTTGAAAAGCATTATGGTGTTAAGCTTCTCAATCGGACAACACGCCGAGTGACACTCACGGAGGAAGGCAAAACCTTCTATGAAAGCTGTCGCAGGATTTTAAATGATATTGAACAGGCGGAAGATACGCTGATTAAAGGAAGAACATCTCTGTCGGGCTCATTAAATGTGACTTCATCATCGGATATCGGCCAACAGCATATTGCCACATTGGTTGCTCAATTCACGCAAATACACCCCAAAATTTCTATCAATCTGCATTTGTCTGACGATGTCGAAAACTTGATCGAAAATAATTTCGACATAGGCATTCGTTACGGCTTGCCTGAAGATAGCCGCATGATCTCCCGAAAGTTAAGTACTAGTACAACAACAGTCAATTCACGCGTTTTATGCGCATCCCCGAAGTATTTGGCCAAACACGGCACCCCAAAAACTCCTGACGACTTAAGTACACATCAGTGTTTAACGATTCTAAGCAAAGGAGAACAGGTTAAAAACTGGTATTTTAAAGACAAGCAGAATACGCAGGTCATCACCATCAAACCAACACTCTCATCCAATGATGGCGCTCAAATTAGACGATGGGCTATCTCCGGCGAAGGCATTGCTTTAAAGTCCTATTGGGACATCAAAAATGATTTAGCCACGCATAAGCTTGTCGAAGTACTACCTGACTACTCGAACAAGGATATTGATATCAACGGTGTACATGGGGCAGCAGACTTACATGTGGTCTACCCTAGCCGTGATTACTTACCAGAACGGACTAAAGCGTTTATTGACATGTTGATTGATTACTTCAACACCTATTGAGTCATATGGCGGAAATCAACGCAACAGAAATGTCTGTGAGACTCGAGGTATCTTCTTTCCTTTTCTCAGCTCCCCATAAAAAAAGCGAGCAACATGCTCGCTTTTTTTGGACAAATGATTAAACGTTAATTGCGAACGACTGTTCCAGAGTCTAATTCAGCAAATTCACCCAATTCATTATTATCCATTGAGCGCAAGGCAGCAATTCGATCATCCAAGGCTGGATGCGTTGAAAATAGTTTTTTAGCGCCTGAAGAAATACCAAAAGCCGCTAACTGATTCGGTAGTTCACCTGCTTGGCCTTGCTTTAAACGTTCTAGCGCTGCGATCATTTTCTCTTTGCCTGCTAACGCCGCGCCACCCGCATCCGCACGGTATTCACGCGCGCGGCTGAATTTAGCCGTGACTATGCTCGCTAAGAAACCAAACACTGATTGCATCAACATATATGTCATGAAATAACCCATACCACGACCGTCACGATCTATGGCTTGTGCAACTAGTCGCGCAAAGAAGAATACAAAGGTGTTCATCACTCCCTGCAGCAACGTCATGGTCACCATATCTCCATTGGCAACATGCGCAATCTCATGGCCTAACACCGCTTCAACTTCGTCTTGCGTCATATTGTTCAACAAACCCACGCTCACCGCGACTAAAGAATCATTGCGTTTAGCGCCCGTGGCAAACGCATTTGGCTGTGGTGACGGGAAAATTCCTACTTCTGGCATACCAATGCCCGCCGCTTCAGCTTGCCTGGCAACCGTTTCTACCAACCAGCGTTCTTGGCTATTAGAGGGATTGGTAATGATCTGGACTCCTGCAGCGCGTTTTGCAGCACCTTTCGACATCCACAAAGAAATGAAGGCACCGCCAAAACCAAATACGGCGGCAAACACAAAGTTGCCACCAATCCCGCTACGTAGTTCGGGTGGTAAGAATGGCCCAATCAAAGACAGTACAATGCCTAGAACAAAAATAATGGCAAAGTTAGTCGCTAAAAAATATAAAATTCGACGCATGTTTTTAATCTCATCAAATGAAGTTACATTACATATGGTAGCAAATATTACTTTTTTCAATGTTAAAAAAGTGATAATTCATCCACACATCGGATCATATAATAGCGCAAGTAAACTTGAGGTAAATGAATGCTAAATAAACTGAAACAACTTTTTTCTGATAAAGAACCTCTCACAGAATCCGACAAGCAACAACGTCTTCAACTTGCAGCAGCCGTATTAATGTTTGAAGTCTCTAAATCAGATGATAGTGTTGATGCCGTTGAACTTGAACAAATTAAAACGATTCTGGCAGAACAATTTGCCTTAGAAAAGAAGACTATTCAAGAGTTAGTGGAACAAGCGCAGTCTGAGAGTGATTCAGCCATTAGCCTGCATGAATTCACACGAAACATATGTGCGCACTGTGATCACCAAGAACGCATCACTATTCTTCAACATTTATGGAAAGTCGCTTTTGCCGATGGCAGAATCGATCAACATGAACGCCATTTTATTCGAAAAATTGCGGGCTTATTGTATCTTACCGATCAAGATATCAATCTTGCTAGAACACAAGCTCAAGCTTAATATGACCCTTAATATCGACGGTTAACGCAACATCTAACAACACATAGGACAACACCATGCTTTTAGATACACCTATTTGTGATTTTGGCTGGAAAGGACCAGATTTCACCTTACAAGACCCAGATGGTCATTCATTGACTATGTCGGAACAGTTAGGCGAAAAAGGTCTGCTGATTGCCTTTATTTGCAACCATTGCCCGTATGTCAAAGCCATTGCTGATCGCTTCGCCCAAGACAGTAAGCATTTAATGGAGCATGGCATTAATGTGCTGGCGATCATGTCTAATGATTACAACACGGTCCCAAGCGACTCCCCAGAAAAAATGAAAGCTTTCGCGGCTAGGCATTTATTTCCATTTCCTTATCTTGTCGATGAAGATCAATCCGTTGCTAAAGCTTATGATGCTGTGTGTACGCCTGATTTTTTTGGTTTCAATCATCAAGGTGAATTGCAGTACCGTGGTCGGTTAGATGATGCCAGAATGGGCGATGCTACCAATCGGACACCTGAACTCGTAGATGCCATGCTGTTAATCGCAAAAACAGGCAATGGCCCTCAAATACAACACCCCAGCATGGGTTGTTCTATTAAATGGCGTTGAATAATTCAACACGAAAGATTACTAATTCGTAAAACATAGGGCATGCAACTGTGGTGAAGCATGTCCTGATCAGAGTTAAAAAAACGTCTAAATACTTGATTTAACTCAATAACATCATATAAAAAACTAATTGATTTAGTGTTTTTAATTCAATTTTCCTATCATGACTATCTATTTCCCTCATTGGAATCGATCATTTGCCAATGTTACTGTAATCACACAGACAAGAGATCATGATGTTGAGTTTTAACGCTTGCCGATAAATAAACGTGTCTTTCTAAAGCAGCCCATAAACTCAAATGAGTCGTATCAATCATGATTTTTGTATTCCAACATTAATGACTAACAATACAAAAATACTGGAGCTAGATTCAAATGAACGAAAAACTCAATGAAGGCAAATGCCCTGTCATACACGGTCCGCATAGTCAAAAACCCGCCGCATCAGCAAACCAACAATGGTGGCCAAACCAAGTTAACCTAAAAGTATTACACCAAAATACGGCTGAATCAGACCCCATGGGCGAAGACTTCAATTATGCTGAAGAATTTAAAACTCTCGACCTCGATGCGGTTGTCAAAGATTTGCATGCCTTGATGACTGACTCACAAGAATGGTGGCCTGCTGACTATGGCCATTATGGCCCTCTTTTCATCCGAATGGCTTGGCATAGCGCAGGCACCTATCGGACCGGAGATGGCCGTGGCGGTGCTGGAACGGGTAACCAACGTTTTGCTCCACTCAACAGCTGGCCTGATAATGGCAACTTAGATAAAGCGCGCCGATTACTTTGGCCAATCAAACAAAAATACGGCAAAAAAATCTCCTGGGCAGACTTGTTAATCTTAACGGGAAACGTGGCGCTGGAGTCGATGGGCTTTAAAACGTTTGGTTTTGCAGGAGGCCGTGAAGATATTTGGGAGCCTGAGGAAGATATTTATTGGGGCCCTGAAAATGAATGGATGGGTGATGAACGTTATTCAGGAGAACGTGACCTTGAAGGCAATTTGGGTGCCGTTCAAATGGGGCTTATCTATGTCAACCCAGAAGGCCCAAATGCAAATCCAGACCCATTATTGTCAGCACATGATATTCGCGACACTTTTGGTCGCATGGCAATGAATG
This sequence comes from Arenicella sp., assembly GCA_050633585.1. Lineage (GTDB taxonomy): Bacteria > Pseudomonadota > Gammaproteobacteria > Arenicellales > Arenicellaceae > CALKZN01. Next base: position 54,182 of record JBOEGT010000065.1, on the reverse strand, counting down.
ATGAAGAAACCGTGGCACTCGTCGCAGGCGGTCACACTTTTGGTAAAGCACATGGTGTCGATGACCCAGATAAATATGTCGGTGAAGCGCCTGAAGGTGCCAGCATTGAAGAGCAAGGGCTAGGCTGGACTAACACAAAAGGCGATGGTGTTGGAGTGAACACAATCACTAGCGGTATTGAAGGTGCGTGGACCCCTAACCCAACGCGATGGGACAACGAATATTTCGATACATTGTTTGGTTATGAATGGGAACTTACGAAAAGTGGTGCTGGCGCACATCAATGGACACCAACAGACCCAGCAGCTAAAACAACAGTTCCTGACGCCCACGATCCCAATCAAACACATGCTCCTATGATGACCACTGCTGATCTAGCGCTCAGAATGGACCCTGAATATGAGAAAATTTCACGCCGTTTCCATGAAAATCCCGAAGAGTTCGCTGATGCCTTTGCTAGAGCGTGGCACAAACTGACTCATCGTGACATGGGCCCATATGTGCGTGGCTTGGGTTCTTTAGTGCCCGCTGAGGCGCAACTTTGGCAAGATCCGGTACCTGATGTAGATCATGAATTAGTCAATGATCAAGATATCGCTGATTTAAAAGCGAAACTTCTCGCTTCTGGTTTGTCTGTGAGTGAGTTAGTCAACACCGCTTGGTCTTCAGCAGCGTCTTTTCGTGGTAGTGACATGCGCGGCGGCGCCAATGGAGCACGCATTCGTCTAGCGCCACAGAAAGATTGGGAGGCAAACAATCCGTCACAATTGGCTAAAGTGCTGGACACATTAGAAGCGATTCAAACAGACTTCAACAATGCACAAACTGGCAACAAAAAAGTCTCTTTAGCAGATTTAATTGTGTTGGGTGGCAATGCAGGTATTGAGCAAGCTGCAAAAGACGCGGGCAAAAACGTATCGGTTCCTTTCTCTGCAGGCCGCACTGATGCCTCTCAAGAGCAAACCGACGTTGAGTCAGTCGCCATGCTAGAACCCAAAGCAGATGGTTTTCGTAACTATTTCGCCGATGACAATGGTTTTCAACCCTCAGACTTATTAGTTGATAAAGCACAATTGCTGAATTTAACCGCGCCAGAAATGACGGTTCTTGTGGGTGGTTTGCGCGTTTTAAACGCGAACACAGGACACTCAAAGCAAGGTGTTTTCACTGACAATCCAGGCAGCTTAACGAATGACTTTTTTGTGAATCTATTGGATATGTCAACAAAATGGAAAGCCACAGGAAGGAATGCCTATGAAGGGGCTGACCGTTCGACGGGTGAAGTGAAATGGACGGCAACAGATGTTGACTTAGTCTTTGGCTCAAACTCTATCTTGAGAGCGATCGCCGAAGTTTATGCGTCTTCTGATGCACAAGATAAGTTCGTGAATGACTTTGTTGCCGCTTGGACCAAAGTGATGAACCTTGATCGCTTCGACTTAGTGTAAATACACCCTAGGGCTATCAAAGTATTTGAGACTGGTGTGATGTGACAGTCACGCTTACCTACATTTACTGCCGCTAAAGTAAAAGGCACTCTTTTCTCTAAAGAGTGCCTTTTTTAATGATAAAGTTAGGTTTCAAAAAAATAAAAATACCATTCGTAATAAGAAAAGGAACCATATTGTGGAAATTGAATTTAAAAATTTAGACGACCGAATAGAGATTATTGAGCATACAATACGAACCACAAAGTTAGACATTGATGGTGAAGCATTTGATCAAGCCACTCAGCATTTGCAGGCCCGTCTATTCATTAACGACTTCGATGGTGATTGTTTGAATTGTTCCATCTCTTACTACAGTGAAAACAATGAGTTTTTAGGGCTAGATGATTCGGGCTCCATGTATCTAACACCAGCAAGTGACAAATCGATCGCCATATCATTACCCGTAGACATTCCTGCTAATGCAACAAAAAGTGTTGTTCGCTTTATCTTTGATGACGAAGTCTCAGAAATAGCTGGGTTCTATAGTTATGTACTTAAAGCACTATCAATTCTAGGACTAATTTGGCTTGCTGTGACTATTTTTAACAGCTTTAAATAACTCATAAACCTGTAATGTTCTTTGAAATCATGACTATTATAGTAATCTGTGTTGTGCTATTTCTAGCAACAGTTGTCAACGCTTCTTGTGCTCAAAGTGTCAAACGACTCTTAAACACTGAAGACTTATTTGAACAAGTTTCAGCGATTAATGATGTTAAGTTTGAAAGACAAATTTCTCCATCTCTGACTTGGGCAAAAAAAAATGGGTTTGAATTCGAAGGTTTCTTTTTATTACATGCTCAAGACTCTGGGATACCCATTAAATGTGCATCTTGGTGGTCTGAACAACACAAAACATTTTTTTTAATATATCTTGCAGAAGACGATGCGAAAACAAGAATCATGCATGATTTCGTCACACCATTTAATAATAATGGTTCGCTGACTTCATGCACCAATATAGATGGATTACTCCTCCCTCGCCCAAAGCAGGAACTGGCCCAATATATAAAAAGTAAAGACTTGAACTTCATTAAAAACACGCATTTCCGTTCCGTAAAAATGCTTTGTAAGAAGCGAAACCTTTCCGTCAAGAAAAACAAAGGTGACCTTGAGCAATACATCAGTTCAGCGATTAAAAGCCAAGCTGAACTTATTATTAGCCTACCATTTTGGAAATATAGAGGAGCTTATTGGTACTTCATTAAAAAGTACTACCTTTCTCTGAAAAATTACTCAAAATAGTTTAGTTTGAACTTAAACACTAGGTTCAACTTTTTAAAACGGTTAACGACACCTGATAGATATAAAAATAACTATTTAAATAAACTAGCATTTAATAGCATCATTGACTACAACCGCACCTATATAAAGGCTTAACTGCCTATCAATATTAAAAATGAAAACATTATTCATCATCATAATTGTCCTTAGCCTCTCTGCTTGCGCTTCATACAGCCACCCTACTAATCAACCATTCTCAACTCTTGAGGTTTCATCTACAGATAATACTGGGAGAATGATAATTATCCGAATGAATGAAGCCCAAAATAAGAAGAAAAAACTATTAGGTATTTTAAGAGCTTCAGCATCCAATAAAGCCACACCATTCAAAATGCCAGTTGCGGCGATGAAGTTACATGTCATTGTAAACTTTTCTTCTATAGGAGCTGTTGCGTCTTGTGAAACTTTTCTTAATGTAAATACAAAAGAAAACAATTCCTATGGATTATTAGTAGACTTTGATTCCAAAGAAAATCAAACCTGTGCATCTAAATTATTTGATGAGAACAACAAGTTAATTGATGAATACACAACCAAACTTAATCACTTAAAAGTTAACAATAAATTGATTATAAACCCTCTGTAAACTAGATCCCAAACAAGCACAAAAAATAAAGACTCTCTCAAAATAAGTTATTTTTTATTAGCCTCATAAATGTTTAATTTTAGTATTTTATAAACACTAAAAAGCCCCTTTTAACAGGGGCTTATAGGAATTATTTTACACTATACCTTCTGGTATTTTTTAAAACGGTACATCGTCATCGAAATCCATGCTTGGGATATCGTTATTTTGTGCTGGTTGCTGCTGTGTTGGTGCTTGTTGTGGTTGTTGCATGGCTGCGGCACCCGCTACGCCAGCGGCGGCTCCACCAAAAGCACCTGCAGCTGAGTTTTGATTATAGCCACCTTGTGGTTGGTTGTTTTGTGCTTGATATTGCGGTTGAGATTGACCGTAACCTTGATTAGCGCCTGCTCCAGCACCCATGTTATCGCCTCGACTGTCTAACATTTGCATTTCACTGGCCACAATATCTGTCGAGTACTTTTCAACACCAGATTGGTCTGTATATTTACTCGTACGTAAGCTCCCTTCTAAATATACTTTAGAGCCTTTACGCAAATATTCGCCAGCAATTTCCGCTAAGCGACCAAAAAACACCACGCGATGCCATTCTGTTCGTTCTTGCTTTTGTTGTGTGTTTTTGTCAGTCCATTGCTCTGATGTTGCAACACTGATGCGAGTGATTGGGCTACCGCCTCCGTTTGAATACTTTACATCCGGATCGTTACCTAAATTACCCACAATAATTACTTTATTTACACCGCGACTTGCCATATTTTCCTCAATACCTTTTCTGCGTATAGTCTTTTCGACTGATTTACTTTTACTGCTTTTTTATGAAGTTTTTGCTAACCGTGAAATATTTATGACATCCTTGCCCAAAGATCACACCGCTAACTTTTCGTGTGGTTAATATATAGCAAAGCCACTTGTTTTTCTATAAACCTGTGCGCATCGTCATTCTTAATATCAATATTGGCGAATAAAAAATCGCGCCATTCCTTGTAATACCTAACAACCCCTTAGTCAATAAAATGCTTTTCAACCACCACACCGGAGCGAGAAGGAACAACGACTTCACCACTATACTCCAATTGCGCTCGAGTGATGGCAGCACCGAACAATAAAATCAATGCTGAGTAATTCACCCACATTAATAGAATCACAAGTGAGCCGGCCGCTCCGTAGGTTGAAGACGTAGCGGTATGTGCTAAATAAAATCCAATGCCATATCGCCCAACTGAAAACAAGAGTGATGTAATAACTCCACCGATGACCACTTTTTGCCAACCAAGCTTTACATCAGGCAAAAAAGTAAAAATCAAACAAAAAAGCGCGCCAGTGACAACAAATGACACGCAAAACTCTAAAGAAATAAGCACTAGGTCACTAATTGGTAACCAGGACTGTGCGTAAATAATAACAATTTTGACCAGCACGCTTAACAGCATTGACGCTAATAAAATAAAACCTATAGATAAAACCAATGTCAGTGAAATTATTCGTGTTTTAATGTACCGAAGTACCGTGCTTTTGGAAGGTTTCGCGGCAACACTCCATATACTATTGAGTGAGTTTTTCAATTGAGCAAAAACAGTGGTTGCCCCTATGACAATTAAGCTGATGCCTAAAATAGTTGGCAAGAACCCTTGCCGGTCAAGCTGAGAGTTAACCACTGCCGTTTGGACAAACGTAGCTGCTTTAGCCCCAACGACACTTTCAAGTTGATCAAAAAGCAAACCTTGAGCGGCATCTGGCCCTAACCAAATACCCAAGAAAGTCACTGCAATAATAATAATTGGGGCCATCGAAAAAATAGTAAAAAAAGCTAAAGCAGCGGCGTGAATAAACGCATGGCTACTTATCAAAATTGACACAGCATTCTTCCCAATGATTAGCGGCGCTTTCATCAAACCAAACACAATAACACTAACGGTTATCTACAATCTCTAAATCACCCAGCGCTTGAACCACGAATGTCGATTTGTCAATTTTCAAATAAGCAATATTCTCTTGCTCAATCACTGTTACATCTTTAACGCCTGCTAACGATAATAACGTTTTTGAACGAGATGCTACGACGGCATCTGCAAGCAAGGATGGGTCGGTCAAGCGCACCAAACGACTATCATACAACTCAACCCTTGGAGAAAGAATGACAATTAAAGCCCAAGAAGCGAGTAACAAACCACAAAAAACGAAAACGCCATTAACGCCACCATTCCCCATTAACAGACCACCAACAGCACCACCAATGAATACGCCGCTAAACTGAAAGGTGTTATAGATACCAACAGCGGTGCCTTTCATTGCTGCTGGAGCCACTCGAGTGACTAAAGAAGGAAGCATGGCCTCCAACGCATTAAAGCCCACAAAGAAAATAAAAAGGCATAATGCTACTGAATACACATTATCTAGTTTAGAAATAAACAAAATCACCTGAGCAATCATGAGTAAAATAATGGCGAATAAAAAGACGCGAATTAAGCGAGCTTTATCAGCACTAGCCATCACTAATGGCGCCATAAATACCACAGAAGCCAACATAACTGGAACATAGACTTTCCAATGTTCGGATGAGGATAAGGCAACACGCTCACTGAGCAATAAAGGCACCACAACAAACATGGCGGTTAGCACACAATGTAAAACAAAAATCCCATAGTTGAGGCGCATTAAATGCTGATGTTTGAGTAAGTTCGCAAAATCGGAAGCAACAAACTTCACATCTCGACTAGAACGAGGCGCTTGGTTAGGCACATAGAACCATAAAGCAAAGATTGCAAACACCGCAAGAACGGCTGTTACATAAAACAAACCTGAAAATCCAAACAAAGCCACCAATGGTGATGCGGCAATAAACGCCAGCATAAATGAACTTCCAATCGTTAAACCAATAATTGCCATCGATTTTGAACGTTGATTTTCACGTGTTAAATCCGCGGTCAACGCTAAAACAGCCGCCGCAATTGCACCAGAACCTTGAAGGGCACGACCAAAAATCATCCAATAGATGTTATCTGCCAAACCTGCAATAAGGCTACCTAATATAAAAATAACCAACCCAATAGTGATTAATTTTTTTCGACCATATTTATCGGATAACAAGCCAAAAGGTATTTGCAAAATAGCCTGAGCAATGCCATAGGCTCCCAACGTCAATCCAACTAGAAAGGGTGTCGAGCCCTCAAGTTTGACAGCATAAATAGAAAGAACAGGAAGAATTAGGAACAAACCAAACATACGTAACCCATAGATAGCGCTCAAACCAAAAACAGCTCGACGCTCTAGGGGAGTAAATTTTTTCTGTTCAGAAGACATGTAGAGTGGATTTTTTTTCAAAACGAGAGTGTATTTGATTAACGCTGAACTTAAAAGCAAGCCGTGATAAAACAAAGCTAAAAAAAGCGCATTTCGGCTTTGCTTTTTAAGTGCTTCTCAACGTATATTCATGGGTCGCTAAAAGATTATTTTTTAGCGGCAGTGGATCCCTTTTTAGACACTGCCGAGCAGGTGTTTTAATACTGCTCACACGACATCAACTCGCTACAAAAATAAGACAGCAGGCTACAATGGAAAACATCACGATTCGCGGTGCCAGAACGCATAATCTCAAAAATATTAATGTCACACTGCCCCGCAACAAGCTAATTGTTATCACAGGACTATCAGGCTCTGGAAAATCATCGTTAGCTTTCGACACTATCTACGCCGAAGGACAACGACGTTATGTTGAGTCATTGTCTGCCTATGCAAGACAGTTTTTATCACTCATGGAAAAACCCGATGTCGATGTCATCGAGGGTTTATCCCCTGCTATTTCTATTGAACAAAAAGCCACATCGCACAACCCTCGCTCAACGGTTGGTACCGTAACAGAAATATATGATTACATGCGGCTATTATTTGCCCGTGTAGGCGAACCGCGTTGCCCAGAACATAAAGTGCCACTGAAATCACAAACCGTATCTCAAATGGTCGATTTAGTGATGGCATTACCAGAAGGGTCTAAAGTGTTATTGCTCGCACCCATTATTGATGGTCGTAAGGGCGAGCATGTGAACCTAATGGATAACTTATATGCGCAAGGTTTTGTGCGTGCGCGTGTTAATGGCGAGGTGATTGATTTATCTGAACCCCCTAAGCTGGAAAAAAACAATAAGCACAGTATTCAAGTCGTTGTGGATCGATTAGTGGTACGAGATGGGTCACAGCAACGTATGGCTGAATCCTTTGAAACCGCGTTGGAACTCGCCGACGATGTTGCTCAAATTGCCGTTCTGCCCACTGAAGAAGATGGCGAAGAACAATTAATGGTTTTTTCAGCGAAATATGCCTGCCCGCATTGTGGTTACAGCCTTAAAGAATTAGAGCCTAGACTATTTTCATTCAATAACCCGGTGGGAGCATGCACAAGCTGCGATGGCTTAGGAGTCAAAAAGTTCTTTGATCCAGAAGAAATCATTTTCGACAAAGAGCTGAACATCGCAGCAGGTGCTATTCGCGGATGGGACAAACGTCATACTTACTATTACCAAATGCTGCAATGTGTTGCTGATCATTATGACTTTGACCTTGATGCTGCATTTGAGGACATCCCTCCTAAGATGCAAGACATTATTCTCAATGGTAGTGGCAATCAAGAAATAGTCTTTGTGTATCACCGTCCTGGCAGAAAACCTTATGAAAAAGAAGGCACCTGGGAAGGTGTTCTCGGGAACATGGAACGTCGTTATCATGAAACAGAATCCATGGCGGTTAGAGATGAACTGAGCAAATATATCAACACTCAATCATGCCCCGATTGTGAGGGAAGCCGCTTAAGCATTGGCCCAAGAAATGTCTTTATTGGCGAAAAACCGATTCACGAAATCACGGCTTTACCGATTTCAGAAACCTTCAATTTTTTCCAAGCATTGAGTCTAACGGGTGCTCGGCAACAAATTGCAGAAAAAATTCTCAAAGAAATCAATGATCGTTTAGGTTTTTTGATTAATGTCGGTTTGAATTACCTTAATTTGAGTCGCTCAGCCGACACTCTTTCTGGAGGGGAAGCTCAACGTATTCGCTTAGCCTCACAGATTGGCGCAGGCTTAGTAGGAGTAATGTATGTACTGGATGAACCTTCTATCGGCTTACACCAACGCGACAATGATCGTCTAATCAGCACGCTCACACGCTTGCGAGATTTAGGCAACACCGTCATTGTTGTTGAACACGACGAAGATGCCATGCGCCACGCTGATCACATCATTGATATTGGGCCCGGAGCTGGTATACATGGTGGGAACATCATCGCCGAAGGCAATTATGATCAAATTGTATCCAACAAAAACTCTGTGACCGGCCAATACCTTTCCGGTGCAAAAACAATAGACATTCCAGAAAAACGCCATACTGTTAAAAATGATCAGTACCTCGAAATCATTGGCGCTTCAGGAAATAACCTAAATGATGTTGATGTTAAAATTCCTCTGGGAGTTTTAACCTGTATCACCGGGGTATCAGGTTCTGGCAAATCCACCCTAATTAATAGCACTTTATATCCGGTGGTAGCGCAAACCATTAACCGCAGTCGTATTGTGGCAAGCGCTCATAAAGAGATTAAAGGGATTGAACACATTGATAAAATTGTCGACATCAATCAAAGTCCGATTGGACGAACGCCTCGTTCAAACCCAGCCACTTATACTGGCCTCTTCACGCCAATTCGAGAACTTTTATCTGAGACTCCAGAAGCGCGAGCACGAGGTTATAAGCCTGGACGCTTTTCATTTAATGTGAAAGGTGGCCGTTGCGAAGCCTGCCAAGGTGATGGTGTCACAAAAGTTGAAATGCATTTTTTAGCTGACGTTTACGTCACATGTGATGTCTGTAAAGGCCAACGTTATAATCGGGAAACGCTCGATATTCGTTATAAAGGCAAGAACATCCATGACATGTTGGATATGACTGTTGAAGATGCGGCAGATTTCTTCACAGCCGTGCCTGTGATTAAGCGTAAACTGGATACATTAATAGCCGTTGGTTTAGGTTATATCCGCTTAGGGCAAAGTGCAATCACACTGTCCGGTGGTGAAGCACAACGTATTAAACTCTCCAAAGAACTCTCTAAACGGGATACTGGTAAGACGCTCTATATTTTAGATGAACCAACTACAGGCTTACATTTTGCAGATATTCAATTACTACTGACAGTGCTTCATACCCTTCGGGATCATGGCAATACGATTGTTGTCATTGAGCATAATCTTGATGTCATCAAAACAGCTGATTGGATTATTGATCTCGGTCCAGAAGGCGGTGCTGGTGGTGGTGAAATTGTTGCACAGGGAACACCTGAAGATGTTGCCAAGTCAGGGACTTATACAGCGAAATACTTGAATGAAACTATCAATAAAACCAACTAAATCAATATCATAAAAATTACTTTTAAAACAAATTCTAAACAATTCATTTAACCGTGCAGCATTATCATTACATTCAATATCTGCGCGGTTTGGCATGTTTGCTAGTCATCTTCCATCATGCGCAAAGTTTTGTGCCACAGTGGACAGATGAACACTCAGTATTTTTATATTCATTTGAATATCTACGAGAGTGGGGGAAAATTGGTGTAGACATTTTCTTTATTATCAGCGGCTTTATTATTACTAAAGTCTTGTTGAAAACTAAATACACTTACCCCAGCACACTGGAATTCATCAAAAAACGTTTTATTCGCGTAGTGCCTCTCTACTGGTTTTATACCGGCATAACGATCATGTTTGCTATTGAATTTACCCCCATTCTTTCAATACCTTTTAACACAAACCAACTATTCCACTCCTTCAGTTTTTTACCTGAAATCATTGAATACCGCTATCAACTACCTATTTTGCCTGTTGGATGGACGTTATCGATAGAAATCATCTTTTACTTAAGCGCTGGAATAACCGCCTATCTTTGTAAGAAGCACTGGATAATAGGATTAACTATCATATTGATCAGCTTCCATTGCTTTCATCATTTTAGCTGGTTATCTTTAAAATCAACTATTAGCAGTCATTACTTGATTGAATTTATTATAGGAGTATGGATTGCTAAAGTAGAACCTCAATTAATCGTAAAGCGACAATGGGTAGTGTTAACTGCAGTGTTTAGCGCAATATTACTATTCACATGCATACTGATTAAGTTCAGTATTTTATTGATTGGTTTGCAGATGTTAACAGCAACCCTATTGGTTTTTAGCGCCGTTTTTGCTGCACATTTATCAGAAAAAAATAGCATAGGAAATGAGAATCATAAATGCCATCGATTTTTTAGCATTTTAGGAGATTCATCCTATACCGCTTATTTAAGCCACCCTATTTTATTGGGAGGTTTGAATGCAACAATCATTCCCATTGTTTACTCTTGGTTTCCTTATCCTAATTTATTGGTTTTATTTCTCACGATAATTTCAGTTTTTGCTGGTATTGTTGCATATAAACTCATCGAACAACCTTTGCTTGTTTTTTTAAAACGCACTCTCTTCGGTCCCATAAAAATACCTAACACCAATCCATAATGCTATGAGTTCCATTGACTTCAAGCCACAAAAACAGAATAAAGTTATTTGCGTTGGAAGAAACTATATTGACCATGCAAAAGAACTCAACAATCCCGTTCCCAAAGAGCCTCTATTATTCATCAAACCTTGGTCAACTATTACACCTCTGTCTGGTGAGGTTCACATCCCTTCCAATAAAGGGGAGGTACATCATGAGCTAGAAATTGCCTTGGTGGTTGACCGCACATTAACGAATGCCTCTAAAAGTGAAGCTCGTGAATCAATCTGCGGCATTGGGCTTGCTCTCGACTTAACATTGCGCGATGTCCAAACAACCTTAAAGGAGAAAGGTCAACCATGGGAAAAAGCAAAATCATTTGATAATGCCTGCCCTGTTGAATGTATTGAAATCAATCATAAAGATATTGATTTTGACAAACTGACACTCCAGCTCAACATAAATGGCTCACTGCGACAGCTTGGACATAGTATCGACATGGTATTCGATTCGATTTCTTTAATTCAATATATTTCTACTTGGTTCACGTTAAACCCCGGAGATATTGTTCTCACTGGCACACCTGCAGGCGTTGGAAAAATAGAAAATGCTGATGAAATTGAATCCATCCTCACAATGAATAACACCACATTACTTAATATAAATAGCTACATAGTCTCTGATAGTTAGAAATTTTCATGTATTTCAAAAAATAAAATAATGTATTAAAAATAATGATTTGAAACATATTTCTCACATTATCTATCAATCACTTCTCGCTTAATACCTAATCAAAACTAATTAGATAATTTTATTAGTCACTATCAATAAATAAAAAGAGTCAGTCACATTGAGCATAGATTCTGATTAGCTCATTTCGTTATTATTTTTGATAATAGATAAGCCTAAATGGCCCTCATATACTGAGCCCCGTCAGCAATGATGCTGACTCAAAATCTACATGATGTGATTTTGATCAATCTGTATTTGTTGTAATTCAAATAGGAAAATTTAAGGTATTAAAATGAAAACTCTATCAAAACTATTAATCGCGAGCTCAGTAGCAGCATTTTTTTCAACTAACGCACTTGCTGCAGATAACGACACTCATCTTACGGGTGAAGTTAAAGCTGTTTGTGAAGCTAAAGTTCTTAAGGATTTAGACTTTGGTCAAGATGGTATCACGGCGGGTGCAATGTTAAACACTCCAGTCAAAATTCGTTGTAACGATGCTGATGGTGCGACTGTCAAGCTGATCAGCTCTGAAGGCGGCTTGGAATCAGATGACAATGAAGACTTCTCAGTTGAATACACAGCAGACCTTACTGAAGGCGCTTCTGGTTTAAACATTAGCTTAACAACTAGCCCTGGTGTTGGTCTTAACGATGAGTTTGAAGAGCAAACACTTCCTGGTAGCTTAGCCTTAGCGGGTGGTGTTGATGCTGACTTGAAAGTCACAGTAAATGACAGCCCAGTATTTGCGGGTGGTTATTCAGACACATTAACAGTGACAATCGCTGCTAACTAATCTGCGCATAACCTAATCATAGATGTAGCCCTTGAGGTCTCAACCACCCAAACCTCTTGGGCTGCATTCTATTGCCAAAACACCCAACGACACAAACGCTGCACACTTTGAGTAGTAGTAAAACATTCAATAGTCGTAAAAACGTTTACGGACAAACCAAAATGCTTACCACCGTGGCAAAAAGGAATTAAAAAGATGAAAACTGATATGACACAAACGCTAAGCAAACCATCAATACAACCCAGATTTCATAAGCATAAGGCATTAGCCTCTACCTTATCTATCATCACCTTATTCGTTAGCTTGTTTATATGCTCTAGCGCTCAAGCGCAACGTGTGTCGCCAATGGTATTTGAACTAGAACCTTTTGGTTCTCGCTCATCGACTTCATTGCGTATTGAAAACACAAAGCAGCGCCCGCTGACTATCGAGGTTTCCGCCAGCCAGCTTAGTACTGATTTATATGGCAGAGAGGCACTGAAACCTGCTGATGATGATTTTCTCCTTTTTCCACCACAAGCAATTATTCAACCCGGGAAAACTCAGATCATTCGAGTGAAGTACATCGGGGAGCCTAAACTAGATCAATCTCAAGCATACCGAATTGCTGTGAAACAGTTGCCCATTAATATCAAAGAAGAAGGAACAACGAATATCGGCATTGCCTTTAACTTTTTCACTTTATTAAACATCACACCTAAAAAGACAAAACCTTTGCTGAACATCGAAAAAATATCACCGCTTGACAATCAAAAATGGCAATTAACGATTGTCAATTCAGGAGATCGTTTTGCAAGACTTTCAACGACTGAATGGAATATTTCAGACACTGAAAATAAAAAAACTAATTTAACCTTGAACCCATTTGAAGTCTCAAAACTTTCTGAAATCAACTTCATTGCTCCCAAACAAACCTTAGTATTATCCATTCCAGCTATTGATGGATTCAAAGCCAATACAACTAAAATAGCCATCCTGACAAAGTAAGTATTCGCCTTTCTATAAAATAGCTTTACGGCCACTATCCTTAGCGAATACTCTTCCCTATCTGTAATAACGATGAAGGAACATCACCCTCTTTTTTATAAACAGCGCTTCTTCGTTTGTTTTCTGTATACCATTCTATTATTTGCAAGTTTACATCCTTTGCAAACAGCAGCTCAAAATCGTATTAGTATCGAGCTCCCTTTACTCATTAACAATTCTTACATTGGCGATATCACGACTTACATCAACCCATCAAGCCATGACACAACAGATACACACATTGATGTAAATCGCCTCGAAGAGTTATTTAGGCCCTTTTCAAGTGAAAATCAACGTACCACCTGGTTTGAAACAAAAGATGGTGAAATCAACGCATCAATTAGACAGCTGCAAGAGAAAGGCTTAAAGATTCACTATGATCCTGCTCTGTTGAATATTTCTGCCAAAATCATCAAAGATGGCATTTCGCATATCTCACTATTAAATAGGGAAATACCCAACCCTGAAAACTATGAGCCTTTGGCAAAGTTTGCTAGCGGTTTGAACATAGAGTTACTTCCAAGCTATATTCATCAAGGTGATGAGCAGGGGCTGGCCCCTTTTGAAGCTGACTTTTCTGGATTTACATCCATTAATGGCTTTCATGGCTGGGCGCTTACCTATTCCGGAGATTACAGAGAAGACTCTGCCAATCAATTTTCTCGAGGTAATGTTACGGCTGTTCATAACAACTTCGAACACGCTATTCGCTATGCTATTGGCGACGTTAGACCCACTGTCTCCAGATTTCAGTCGTCAATAGATATTGCGGGGCTCAGTATTGAGAGAGACTACTCACGTATTAACCCTTTTCGCAATTTACGCCCAAACGGTCGTAACACTTTTACCCTTGAGCGGGATGCTAAAGTTAGTTTTCTAGTAAATGGAACAACGGTGCTTATCAGAGACTTAGTCGCAGGTTCCTACGCAGTATCTGACTTCCCTTTAATCACTGGCAACAATGATGTCACTGTCATTATTGATGACGGAAGTTCCAAAAAAGAAATTAGCCGTTTCTCAACGTATGTTGATACATCCCTTCTATCTAAAGGGTTTACAAACTTTGGTCTTAATATTGGGTTTCCCGTTGATCCAGAATCAAATTTTCGCAGCCGAAAATACCAAAATGATCCAGTCGCTTTAACGTTTTGGGAAAAAGGTATCACCGACAATCTCACTCTTGGTTTCCAGCTTGAAATAGCAGAGCATCATCGCCTCCTTGCCAGTTCAGCGATTTTTGGGAATAGTTATGGGTTTTGGGGAATTGAATTATCCAGCTCTAATCAGGATGATATCGGCACAGGTTACTCTGGCCTTATTCAGTACGAGGTAGAACCAAAAAGCTCGTTTCTTGGTTGGGCCAGCAGGCTTAATTTACAAGCGCAGTATAAATCTGGAGAGTTTATTAGTTTAGGTCAGCGTGTTATTAGCGACGAACAAAGTAACCTCAATGGCCGCCTACGACTTCAAAAAGACAGATCATCCATTAACTTAAGCTCAAGTTTTCGTAAAACGGGCAACCGAGAAACAAAAACTGTTTCAATTAATTTATCTCAATCTTATCGCTCCTTCTCGGTTTCATTGAATACACAATATAGCAAGCAAAATGATACTGACTCAGACACACGTTTTAGTATTAATGTTTCCAAAAAAATCGGGAAACATCGCCATAAAAACCCCCATCGTTTAAGAGCACGTTATAACTCTAAAGATCACAACTCTAGCCTTGAACTTAGAAATACTTCTGGGAGCAATGTGGATGATTTTTCCTACAACATAGCGCTACAAGACTCTGATTTAAATAACAATATTGATGTAGACATGAGCTACATCCAAAGCCGCTATGAAGTAGATTTAAATCACCAAACCGGCAAGAGTAAATCTGCTAATAACCGTACTCAATCTCAAACGAATGTAAACCTTGCGACAAGCCTTGGTTTTGCCGACGGAAACTTCAGTTTTGGAAGACCTTTTGATGATGGCTTTATCATCCTAAAGCGACATAAAACATTAGCGAATAAAAAAGTCGCTATTAGCAAAAATGCTTTTAGCGGTAGCACTGTTTCAAGCACACACTATTTAGATACGGTGTTAATTCCACTTAACTCTACCTATAGAAGTTCTAACTTTCTGGTCGATGTTGAAGACCTCCCTGTTGGTTATGATACCGATGGAGGAGAAATTAAAGTTTTCCCGAATCAAACACCTGCTTACGTTTATCAATTAGGATCAAATGCCTCAAACATTATCATTGGCAGACTTCATAACAAACAAGACGAACCTCTAAGACTCGTTTCTGGAAAACTACTTTCACGCAATGTAGATCAAGCACTAATAATAGATTTTTTCACTAACAAAACGGGCCGTTTTGTTGCCGAAAAAATTGCTGAAGGAACCTACGATATTCAGCTTTCTGGTAGCACTGTCAATGTTGGTAGTCTCACCGTGAAACAAGCAAAAGAGCCAGGACTAATTGAAGTAGGAAAAATTATAATTGAGGCACCGTAAATGACAAATGAGAACATATATCGCGGCATATTACTGTTTATTATTTTCCTTGCAGCATCCATAAAAGCTCAAGCAAACAGCGATCAAGAAATTACATTATCCATCAATCGTTCACTTCAATTTACTTATGACTCTTTTTCAGGCTTGCCGGCTACAGAAAGACTAACAATACAAGCCAAACCTGCAAGAACCATGGAAGATGGTACGGCACCTTCCGTGCAAAATATTGAATCGAATCCCAGGCAATTCAAACGTCGATTTGGGTTAAAAATTAGTCCCTCGAATGCGACAGCGTTTACACTGTTAAGTAGAAATAAATCGAGCTTACCTATTGAGATACGGCCTTTAAAAGAATCTCCCTTTCAATTTAATAATAATATGTTTCAAAACACCATTATATTAAATAGTTCACTGAAAGAAATAATAGACTATCAATTTATTATTCCCGAATCGATTTATGCTGACACAGGAGAATACACTTTAGATATTGAGATTTATCTTGTTGATTTAGAAAATAAAAATCAAATTTCAAATAAAATCAGCACACAAATTAAAGCGAAAGTTATTGCAAAACTTCAAACAAACTTAGCAGGCACGCGTGGAAATTTTAAAGATGGAAAGTCATATGCGGTATTAGATTTTGAAGAATTAACATCTGGTGAATCTAAAACGGTTTTTATACAAGTCCGAGGCAATGCTCTAGCAAAAATTAATATCAACTCAGAGAATAGTGGCAAAATGGTACACCAACAGCATAGTCATCTTTTTGTTCCATACTCAGTAAATGTCGATGGTGAGAATAGCAGCCTATCAACACCTTTAATCATTCCTAGAAGGCCTGCAAAAAATTTGAACGGTTCAGCCTATCCAATGAAAGTCATTATTGGCGATGTCACCAACAAACATGCGGGAATTTATAAGGACATCATTCATATTGATGTCACATTACAGTAGAAACATTAACAATCCTCAATAAAATCTACAGGTTACAAGCGATTAATGTAATGTGATTTGGTAAAAGTTGTATATGGGAGATTTGTAATTACTTAATTTATATTTTAAGTGATACATTACCCGAGTTTTTTAAATCTCGGGCATACCTCTAGGGGATAAGGAATATTGTGAACACACTGTATAAAGACGATATTAGTGAAAATGGACGTTTTCCTAGCAGCATCGCTACGCTCAAAGATAGTAGCTACTATTGTTTGGAGTATGCTCCTGAAGCAACGTTTTTGGTTGATCACGAGTTTAACGTTTACGCCGCGAATGCCGCTGCGATGAAAGCTATTCAAATGGGATCAGTTCCTGTCGTAAACAATAAATTTATCTTCCAGGATAAACAAAGCTTAAACAGCATTGAAGAGGCAAATAAGCGCCTTATCGGTAATTTATCTAACTACGAACGTTGTATTTTAATAGTTAACGGTCAATGTGTAGCCTGTATTTTATATCCAGCATCAAACAATAGGTCAAAACACTTATTTGCGATTAAATCTCAAAGTATTGAGGAAATCTTAACCGGTTTACCAGAAGTTGCCCGCATTTTTTCATTGACAGAAACAGAAAACCGAATCTTAAAGAACATGATTCAAGGCATGCGACCTAAAGAAATTGCTCTAGTCAATGGCAACTCACTGAATACAGTTAGAGCTCACCTACGCACCATTTATGCCAAAATGCAGGTTCGAAGCTACAATGAAGCACTCAGCAAGGCGATATCACTACTTTGTTAACCATCACAACACCTAAATGTAGGCTCTTTTTAAATTTGTTGATGTCTGATTTTAAGCCCAAGCTAACAATCATAAAAAGAATCTGTTAGATTATCTCATGCTGTAACGTTTCGTTAGCAAAGGAAGTCACCATCAGGTATCAATGCTAGCTTGTTAATAAGAGTATTAAGTCGTCACTTATGCTTTCAAGCTTAAGGGGAGACATGGGGAATGGATAATAACAATGACAAAGCCGTTAAATGCAGTCGTATCGAATAATCATAATAAATCAACACTCAACCTTAGCTCCGCATTATTTAACCTGATTCAAGATAAAAACAATGCAATTCAGCAGAGCCCTTCAGATCCGCTAACACGACTTGGTGGTAGCCTAGCGTTTCATTGTTCTGCTGATCTTGAAAACCGGACTGTCACAGAAACAGCTTCCATGGCAACACTCTTTCGAGGGTACGAATCGTTACTACCCGGCAAAGATTTAAACAAAGTAGGTTTGGTGAGCTCTACAGCTTCTGGACTTTGTGGTGGCGTACACGCAACTGCATCAGCCTTATGTCTTGAAATGGCACTAGATATGCCTCCTCCTCCCCTAGGGATTATCATTCGAAATCTATTGCTAAGTTGCCAATATTTAAATGATAACACCATGCACCTTTTTGTTTTATCCGGGCCAGATTATTCTCAAAAAGTTGTCGAGAACACCAACCCTGAAATCTGGAATAAAGCACAACAAACCTCGTGTAAAAACACCCAAGAACATGGTTATAAACACATAGCCGATATATTAATTGACTTAAACAAACCAACCGGAAAACTCTACAAGAAAGCGCTCTCCATGGTTGGCTTAGCTCGACAAGCCTATACTATACTTGGGGGTAAATACCCTCATTCAGAATCCATCATCCCGGGAGGAGTTTCTGTATCTCTTGATCAAGAAAAGATTGCCCTATTTTCAGAAAAGATATCCCCCTTTCTAAAATACACTCAAGAAGCAACGGCTATCTGGGATGATGTATTTGAATTTATGCTAGACGCCAATCCTAGCTATGAAAACTTAGGTCGCACCAACGCGTCAATGCTAGATTTTGGCCAATGGGATCATGAAGACTATTACGATGCCAGTTATGAGAATTGCGATCATTGGGGAGAGAAGCGTTGGTCTACACCAGGCGTCATCATTAATGGAAGTTTGCTATCAACCGACTTAAGCCAATTAAATGCTGGCATGGAAGAGTTCGTCGAACACTCCTACATTCCCGACTGGGTCAATGGCACTAATGAACACCATTTGATCAAGCAAGACCCACTAGGCAACTCGATCAAACCCAATCACCCTTGGAACAAGCGCTTAATCACCGACAATACACAAGCTGACTCTAATGCTTACAGTTGGGGTTCCAGCCTCACGTGGAACCGTCACACCTTTGAAGTTGGCGCTTACGCTCGCTTATACATTACAGCGAAAGCAAAAAAAATATCAAACAGTCATTATATGCATTCAACGGGTAACAGCCTTGAATTCCATTTACCTGACGCACAAAACAATACAAACAATAAAGTTTCATGGTCGATTCCAAAAGTGTGGAATACTTTTGAACGCAATCGCGCTAGAGCCTATGTTTTAGCTTTTAATCTTGCAGCCATATACGAAAATATAGATCGAGCAACAAAGCTTATTTCCAAGGGAAATACACAAACCTCTATCCCGATGAAACCAGTCAATACGCAAGAACGTTTAGGGGTGGGTTTATGGGGTGCCAGCCGTGGTTTCTTAGCTCACTGGGCTAGGTTTTATGATGGGAAAATAGACAATTATCAAATTTCCATTCCATCAAGAGTCAACGCCAGCACAAGAACTCCATGGGGCGAACTTGGCCCTTGTGAACAAGCCGTTTTAAATACACCCATCATTGAAACTGGCTTTACAAATGAAGCTGATTTTAAAGGGATAGATATACAAAGAGCCATTCAAAGCTTTGATCCTTGCATGAGTTGTACAACACACATTTATTTACCAAATTCAGGCAAAGTTCTAGATGGCATTGTCGATACAGGTTTTCCTATTTAATCAAAACCACAAAAAACTGGCACTTAGCTTCGCATATACGAACTAAGTGCCCGTGCTGATATAAGAATTGAAAGTATATACGGCTATGCTATACCGCAGATGAATCCATGCAATTCGTTTCGACGACGTAAAAATTGTGCTCTAGCAGAATGATTCCATTCTACACAGTTCAAGTAACGATCAAGGATAAGAACTTGCATTTGCCAAATACGGTGCTGCTCCTCTTTCGACTTTTCCTGCCCCCAAATACTGTAATTTCGAGTTCCATCATCATATGCTCTAATTTGACAAACCACTTTCTCAAACAATAAAGCATTAGCCTGAGAGAAAAGCCTAAACTCAAAGTCCCAGTCCTCGTCAAGGCGCAACTTTTCATCAAAAACTGGTTGATGCATTTTTTCGAATACCGTTTTTCTGAACGTCATTGAACTGGTAATGCATACAGGTCCGAGCGCCATAATTGGGAAGGTCCAACAAAATGGCACTACCCCTCTCTGATTAAATTCAACACCTCGATCCCTAAATACTGAGTTTGTTCTCAATTGACTTTCTACATAAGACTCAGCATTTCCAGCAAGCACATCAATATCTTCATACTGGAAGAATAAATTCAATTCATGTTGAACTTTGCACGGAAACCATAAATCATCAGAGTCTAGAAAAGCAATGAATTCACCTTGAGCCAATTTTATCCCTGTATTTCGAGCCGCTGAAGGCCCCTTATTTTTCTGAAAAACATAGCGGCATTGTCGTCCAAACCTTTGAACTGCCTCATAAGTACCATCGGTTGAACCATCATCAATCACAATAATTTCAATTCCTTGAAAATAATTTCCTTCGTTGTTGACTTGCCGTAAAACGCTATGAATCGCTTCAATTAACAAATTCTTCCGATTAAAAGTCGGAATGATGACAGAATACTTAATCATCGAAACAATAAAATATAAAAAGCAAAGAACAACAAGAATCGACAAATTGGTACATTGTTGTTTTCATAAACTACCTTGATCGACCAGCCCAACAATCGGAGTAATCTTTATTGGAATATCTAAACGTTGATAAGCCAACGTCAACTGATTAATTTTGTCTTCAATTTCTTTCCTGAGCGATGATTCAAAATTTGTTTTAGGATGGCATGTTAATGAATTTTTGTGAGTTCGCCGATAGTATAAAAAATCTTCCAAGACTTCGATATTAAAACCAGCATATCTTACGCGTTTACTAAAATCTGTATCCGCGCCACAAACCCAAGGCTGAAAACCACCCAACGCATCCCAAACATGACGTTTAATCATAAATTGGCCTTCTGATCCACGCTTTCTTAAACCTCCTTTAGGATGATAATGAGTATGAGCCATCACAAACGATGTCGGTTGCAAATCCTCATCAGTATAAATACTCCATGTCATGGTCATATCCACATTATTTTCAAGCCGTTTTATCTGTGACAACAAGTACCCAGAACGCATTACATCATCCGCATCAAAGCGACAAATATATTGCCCTTGTGCATATTCCATTAAGGTATTGAATGTGATGTATGTACCATAATTTTTCATCAGCGAAATAACACGAACATTATCGTTTTTATAAGCCATTGCTTCATGGTAAGTGGTTTTACACCCATCCACTCCGATAAGAACCTCTAACTCCCAACCTTGAGGAAGCTGTTGATTAACAATAGAATTCAAGCTTTCAGTCAACCATTTATCAGCCTGAAACGCGGCAACCAGAACTGAGATAGTTTTCATTGCAATTGCCTCATTGCATCCAAATGAGACTTAATACCTTCACGCAAAAACTTGGATGCTCTTGGCTCTTGTGGCTGAACACCACTATAGGGTGTAACATTTAAGTCAACAATATAGAATTCATCCGTCTCTAAATCTGAACGACCTTGGAGCGGCCCATGAACAATATCCAAACAAAAATAATCAATTTGAGTGTTCATTATAAACTGTCGAAGTAAGGCTTCTAAAGGTTTCGGTAAATCACTTACTTGTGAAGTGATATCTCTCACGTGATAAAAAAAATTCACATCTCTAGAATCTCCTCCTATTTTCTTTATCACTTCCTGGCTATGCGCATTGACCACAACAACAGCTGTACCCGCACGATAAACACGAAAAAAGGAGTCACTATCATTCTTAACGTAACGTTCAATCACAACTGATTTATCTTCCCAAGTCCGTAAAGGCAATGTTTTTTTAGGACAAACATAATACTGATCAAACGCAGTGATTAATCTCGGTGTTTTACCATAAATTTTATGTCGAATATTGATAGGCAAGCGTTGCTCAACTTCCCCTCCCCAGTTTAAGTCTGACTTCACCATCACCAACATATTGTCATCATCTTGCTGAGTCACTCTCAGACTTTTCACCCCAATTGCTTCCAATAAATAATGCAATGCCGACTTACTAATATCGGTGGCATATTCGTTCAACACAACAATATTTTTTCTTTTGAGAAACTGAATAATTTCTTTCCTTTGGAGAGGATATTGACCTTGTTTTGACAAATTAACTTGGAATAAAACGGCTTTAATATTAGGTGTTAAGAATCGCTCAAAATCACTTGGCTTATCATCATAGTTCGCCGTCATATGGCAGTAATCTGATACAAGATGGCTCACTAAGAAGCCTTTCCATGCTTCCCATTCATACACGAGAGTATTTGCAAGTTTATTCACTTGAGCACCGACTATAAGGTTATTTTTTCAAAGACATAACAGTCAGAAAGTGCGACACCACACTTTCTGATTGTTATATAAAATATTAAGTTGCAGAACCTAATTGCACCATAGTGCTAGCACCCTGTTCACCATCAGTAGACATCCGGCAAATATATAAACCTTCACCCACATAATTACCCCTATCATCCTTTCCGTCCCATATAACAGTCTGCTTACCTCCTGTTTGATTTTCATCGATCACCAACGTCTTGACATAGAATGCTAGTTGATTCCATAAACCAACAAATACATTTTTACGGTCATCCGGTAAAACATAACTAATTTCTAGGGACCCATCTTCTAAACGCTTACTACTCATTTCGAAACCATCTTCTGGGATCGTTAGCATTTGTTGTTGATCGGCGATATTAACACTCGCAAAAGCATGCTTCTTAGCGACTTCATCGCTGCGAGCCGGCTCTAGCCTTGGCGCCGTGGTTGCCGCTAGAAGTGATTCCTGAGCAAAAGCTGATTTTTTCGGGTTAGTGCCGAATTTTAATTTATACACCTGTAAACCACTACAATAGCCGCCTGTGACAGGGTCACCCAATAAACGGTAACGATTAATACGCAGTCGTGGATCACTATCATTTCCCACATTGCTATGATCTTGACGCACCCATGTCTTACCACCATCTTCGGTATAACTATTCATTAAACCCGCAAAGTTATTCCCCCAACCACCAACCCAACCTCTGTTCTCATCAAGGAAACCAATGCCTTCTAAGTCTTTATTGATGATTTCACCTGACGAATCTTGAACATCACAACGTTCCCAAGACTGTCCACCATCTGTTGTTTTCAAAATAGCGGCGCTAACAAAATTTTCTAAACTAACAAAGCCACATTTTTCATTGAGAAATTGAATCTTCCATCCCCATTCTCCACATTTGAAACCTTTAGTTTTCGTTGCAGTATTCTTCCAAGTTTTCCCTCCATTTGAAGTGTATAACACCACCGGCTTCAATTGAGCATAGCGACTTAGCCTAGGCTTGGGATAGCCGGGTTGATTAGCATCACATTTTGTGGTGATTTTACCCCCCACCACAAAACCTTTATTTTCATCAAAGAAGAAAATATCAATTAAATTATCCGCATATTTCTCCATGTTAATCAATTCCCAACTTTCACCTCCATCAACTGTTTTCACTATTGACGGACCGGGTAACCCTGGGTCATTTGTGCCCGAACCATAAACTACTTTTTCGTTCACGGCATAAAACCCACAAATGCCAGCGGGAGAACCTTCAGGCAAATTTTGCACTGCGGTCCATGTTTCCCCTCCATCAGTAGTACGGTGCAATAAAGTGGTAATGTACTGGCTTGGATATTTCAATGTTGAATCGCCTAAGCCTGTTACCGAACCAAACCAACCATATTGCCGATTACTCCATCCCATACAACGAAGATAAGGCTTGCTGGGCAAACTTGGGTTTAAGAAAAATTTTGGTACCCAACTATTTCCACCATCTTCTGTTTTACATACATATCCACTGCTATTTACGAGCCAACCTGTCAGCTCATCAAAAAACCAAATATCATCGGTTCTTGAACTCGCTACCGGCGAATTAGGTAAAACTTCCCAGTAAAAATCTTGCTTAGTATCTGTCTTCTTCATTGTTATGCTCCATTATTAGCATTGGGTTTAAAGGGACTACACGTTTAATTCAGTGACGTCGTTTTATTATTTTTCATCCAGTCGTATTAAAAGTAGAAAGAGGTGTCACCTATAAATTTCGACTTTCTTCATCATTCCCGCGTCTTCATGATTTAAGTTATGGCAATGAAGCACAAACTCACCAACAAAATTTTCATAGCGAGACCGTACCGTGATGGCATTAGCTTCACCTTTGTTGTACGTTCCAGAAATCAATAAAGTGTCTTTCCAATAGTGGAAGGGGTGTCCATTCACATCATATTCAGTGACCTGAAATGGGTTTACATGAATATGAAATGGGTGATTAACAGTAGAACCTTGTTTATCTCCAACCCATATATCCCACAAGGTAGCCGTATCAAGTTGTAAACGCTCAGTGGTACCATCAGGAAAAACGGCTCCATTCACTGTCTTTAATGTGCTGTTTGGATCGTTAGGGTTCGGTTCATTTGCAAACCAAATTTTCTGAACAACATTTTCTCCATTGACTTTTTTGAGTTCACTATCAGGAATAAATGGGTATGGGTTTTGAAATAAAGCAGCATTTCTGTCGGGTAAACGCATTTCGTTTTTTGCTATCGCGTCCACGATAATGGTTGCTATCACAGAATGATCCTCTGCTTTCCCATAAAGACTCTTATGCGCAGCACTTTCATCATCCACAATAAATAGTTTGCAAGGGTATTGATTTGACGGGCATTGAGGAATTTTGACTAACACGTCACTACGGTAACCCGGTTGTAAAGTAACGCCTTCAAGGTCGACCGCACCTTGCATGGTTATTCCATCTCGAGCATATTCACGCAGTGTCACGGTATCGCCTGCTGAGTTTTCAACACGCATATTCACTGTAGCGGAGACACCTGCATGGATCATTCTCCAACGATAAACATTGCCCGCTTGCACCGTTACATTTGGTAAACACTGACCATTAATAGACGTCGTCCGAGGACTTCCATCCGCGGCATTACCACACAAAACATTGCCAGATATATCTTCTAATTGCTGAAAAATCATAATTTTTTCTTTATCCCCAGCAATGCCATAATCATTTGCGAAAGAGTGATCAATTGCTCCTTTCAAAATCAATGCGCCCGCCATACCTTGCTTCACCTGAGGCGCTGTTGAACCGTGCAGGTGTGCATGCAGCCAATGAGTTCCTGGGGCATGAAAATTTGGAATATCAAATTTATATTGGAAAGCTGGGTCCGCAGGAGAAAGTTTTAAAAACACATCATCCGAAGGCGCTGTTGGAGACACATGAAATCCGTGAGTATGTAAATTAGAGCACTGTTTAACATCCGCACCATGATGACCACATTCATATTCTTGGTTTTCAGGCCCCAAAGCGTTTTTAAAATTGATATGTAACTGCGGGTTAGGTTTCGTTTTATCAACCTGTAAAATATAGGCTGGGCCAACCGGGCGATTATCCATGCCCAAACGTTCATCTACATAAGACTGTAAAGTGATTAACTTTCCGTTGACACATTTAATCGCATTAATCGCAGCCAGTTTAGTATCAAGCATTAAATTATCGGCATGTAATGTCGGAGGGTCTTTTAACTCTTGTGCTCCTTCAGCACACAACTCCTGAGACCCAACGGTATAAATTGGTCCAGTAGCCAAGGTGTTCGAAGACAAGCCATCAGTTTTTATATGATGACCCGTTACCCCATGATGGTTTTGATGAGATGACTTAGAAGAGCTTTGTATCGACTCAATTGTTCCAGTTGAGCGTGTTTTAGCAATGTCTCCACTTGGCTTTTTATGCGTGCAACTCGATACTATTAAGGCAACTATTGCCATTATCAAAAATTGATTGCCTAGATTTCTTGTTTTAGTGTTTTTTTTCATCAGTGTCGTTTCCTTAATTATTATTTTCGATGAACAGCTTCTTGCTAACCGAGTTATTGGTTAGACTGCTTTTGATTGAAGTTTTGATTAAAAAGCACATACGCATCCTCAACACCCCAATCCGGTGAATCGATATGTCCATACCAAGCAGCATCCGGCACATCATCATGTAACGCTTTTTTGACTTTGATCCATAGCTGATTGCCCCAGTCATAATGCCAATACAGTATGGGATCATTCAAAAAACCTTCCTGCGTGAAGGCCCAATCCATTAAACGCCTATTAAGCAAACGTATATCATCTGATTGAATGTCACCTTGAAGTAATTGACGCTCAAAGTAATCCGTATAACTCACATCAATAATCTCTTCAAAGTCCGACCCCATATCTAATAGCTGATCACTATCAAGGTACTTCAAAACAACATCAACCGAAGAACCAGTAATATGAATGGGAAATGTTCGCGTATCTAAACGATCAAACTTTCTAGGGTCACGTACATAACCAAGTGCATACTCCCGGCAATCCTCTTCGGTAGCATTAGGAATCTCCGAGCGACCTCTCTCATAAAAGAATTCCCACAACCCTTGCTGACATTCAATAGAGCGATATGCATCGTAAATCAATAATTCAGCTCCAAACGGGCGTAAATTATCATTCACTTTAGTCAGTTTTTCAGCAATTGTTTTTCGTAACCAACCTTCCTGGCGGCTACCTCTAATAGGTTTAAAATAAGGTGAATTGCTCCCATCATCTATAGCGTGATAAGACACAAAGGCAATATTATAATCCGCTAAGTTGACCATCGGTTCATGAAACATAGGATTGCCTTTATCAATGGGGATCATATGATGAGAGCCATTAATCTGCTCTCTTTCTACGATAGGTATTTGATAGTCAATATTAAATTTTTTTGTTTTTTTCATTGTTTGTTCTAACGACTATTTCTGAGTGTTAACTTGTTATTATTCAGATCGCGTACACAGGTTATTGAGCCTCAATGTTTTCGCATAAACCTCTTAAAACTCTGTACTTTTCAATAAAATAATCACCTTCAAAACGCCCTTCTTCGGTTGCATAATGAAAAAATGTTTGGCGTTTCTGGATTGGCAGACACTTTATAAGTGTTTTGAAATCATCCATGTCATAAGTGAACAAGCGAGTGACACACCTTGCCGTTTGATGTGTTTCAATCGAACAAATCACATCAGAAAATTCATCCAAAGACTGCACACTAGAATTATTAATTTGAGCTTCAACTTGTGGGTGTTTAATACCAAGGCTCTTATCAACTTCAAAAATATAAATCCAATGTAAACTGTTGGGATTAACTTGCTCAAAGGATTGCGACATAAACATTTGTTGTGTGCCAGTGACTTTAATGTCATTCACAATCAAGACACCCTTGCCAGTAAAAGCATCCCCTTGATCGATAATATCGTCTGAACCTTTGTGTAATTGACTCCTTTCTTTAACGCGCTGTTCTACGCTATTACTACTATATTCGTAATATGTTTTGAAATCCTTTTTTGAGTTGATCGTCATCCTTTGTGGTGAAAGATGTAAATCAACTAGCGATAACTCTCGGCCTTTCGGCAAAGACACCGATAATTTTTTATACATTTTCCAGCACAGTAAATTTGCCGCCGCTGGTGCTGTATTGAACAAAGGAGCAGTAATCACCCAGTCCAAACACTCAGGAGTTTCTTGCATTGATTGCAAAGCTAAACCTACGAGTTTATCAATGTAGAAATCTACAGCTGAACTCACGCCTAACTTCATACTGGGGTAATGAACAAACAGAGCTTCACTAAGATCAAGTGGCAAACGATCAATAGTTCGTAAGCACCGTAAATAGCTAGGAACTGTATTTTCAGCGTGTTTTAATATCGTTGAATGAGCTTGTGTCATAACTAGTTTCATCAAGGTTTATGTGAGGTGGCGTTAATCGAGTAACGCATGTATTTATGCTTTAAACAAAACGACACTCGATTAACCATCAATTATTAATCATCAATGCTTAACACTTCACAAAGCACCATTATTTTTAGCCATTTTCACATTGTGAGCTTTTGCCGCTGGAGCAGTCATCGCAGCTGCAGGAACGGAATCAAGTTCTTTGCCAGCGCCTGCAACGCCATTCGCCAAGAAACTAAAATCACGCCCGAGTTGCTGAGCAGCACCATGACAGCCTTGACAACCTCCCATATTATGAGTTGGCGCAGGTACCGGCTTCCCTTCTTGGACACCAATTGATACGTTGTTATAAGTGCTTGGAGGAGTTCCAGTATTAAGCAATGGGTCTGGAAAAATACAGGATGACGAACCTTTATCTCCACGGCAGTTAACTAAGTAAAACTTGCTCGGATCAGTCTTACCTTGTAGAGGAACGCCACCATAAAGTAGAATGCCGCTGAACAATTGAATGCCAGGCTGACTACTTTCTACAGAAATGTTGGCTAAATAGTAGTCACTGCTTGTTGAATCACTAGTCGGCGTTGCTTGCACTCCTTTCAAACGGTAATTCGCCCAGACATTATTTGAATCTAAGCTTTTCACTAACGCGTTCACTGAATTGTTCACATCATTCACTTCTTTAGTAATCGTTTTTGGTTGAACAACTGTGGTGAAGTTTTGAGAAATTGCCCCTTTACTTGGCAATGTATAAGTCGTGTTTACATTACTCTGACTAGGCTGACCTGTGGCATTCACAGTATATGCGCCATGAGCGACTGCCGTATGCGGTTCTACATTCGGTGTTTGATAGGATAAATAGTTATATTCAGTTTTATAGGCTGGGTCTATGATCGCGCCACTTGCATTTCGAGTCACTGCATCGACATGCTCAAAGGTTGTAAAAATAAACTGCTGATAATTGGCCGTTTTTTGAATAATATGAATCGCAATTAGCGCAAACTGTTCAGTCACTGGGTGCGGAACTCCGGCTGTGTTAGCAACATAATAAGTAGCTGGAGCTTGGTGATAATCATTGATATCACTGTTTTTAATATCTTGCACTCGTCGCCATGCGGTTTTCACCTCAACGACATTGTTTGGAAACTGAAACGAAGAGGTAGACGATGGCTTGGGTTTATCCCAGACATAATTTGTTTCAATGTCGTTCACTTTCGCCATAAATAAAACAGGAAAGTCCGCATCGTTAGAGTGCTGGTAATACAAAAAGTTTTGACTAATTTGATTCGTTTCATCTAAGGTCACATATTGTTGATTTTGAACGGTAGGAAAAGGGACTTTCGCACCTCCTGACTCATAAAATGAATAATATTTCGGCACTTGCCCAATTGGAGGGTTCGGTTTTTGACTGGCCGTGGCGTAATAAGGGAAAGCTTCAGTTCGATGGTAAAAACTTTCAAAAACTAATGGGTTCGGTTTAGCTGGTGCATTTCCAGAGTCAATAAAATTAGAGTTAGTCGATGCGAAACCACGGCCCGACCCATCCGTTAACGTTGCTGTAGTATTCTGAGTAGATGCAATAAATAAACGCCATGCATAGTTAGCCAATTGCGTTGTATTGGCCCCCGTCACTAGGTCTGTTGGAAAGTTATACCCACTTTGTTGTAACTCAGCTGCTGTAATCGCTGAGCCAGAATCAGCACTTGCATGTGCTTGTAATGCTGAAAAACTTAGCAAACTGCCAAGCAATAAACTCGTTCCTGCTGAGTATAAAGAGTGTTTACTGCTATTCAATAATTTCATTTTTTTCTCCAATTAAATGTAAACAAAAGAAATGTTATTCATACCTCTAACAATTGCATTTCTTTGAAAATTAACGTCAGTACATCAACTTCTTTTCTTCAGAACTAGCTACGCTATTAACCACCTGCAGCCAAACTCCATTTATGATCCGTCGGTACTTCCCCTACTGCTAAAGGATCTCGGTAATCAACAGAAAAATTCTCTTCTAGCGCAGCTACCCATAATCGAGTAGATAGATTCACTTTGAATAATTCAAAGATACGGTCATCTTCAGCCGTATTTTCGTTATAAACCCTACGATCAATCAGTTCGTAAAACTCGATAGGAACAAAGTCTTCACGCAGCGCAATATGAGCTGTCTTTTCTCCATCAGACACCCACCACTCAAAAGTCATTTCACTATTGCATCGGCCTTTACAGTTTTCATTTTCCATCACTGTCATTCGACCATTGTCTCGACATGCTGTGACATAATTAAGCGAATCCAGTACGCCTGGCCCAGGATGCCCACTAACAACAATTAAGTTATCTCGATTCCATAAGTATTTTTCTGACATGGCTTTAGCCGCCATTTGCATAGCCCGATAACCTACCGCAGTACCCCACCATAAGGAACTTGTATGATTAGTCATTGAGCCTTGATAATCTAAAGTCACTATCTTATCGCCATCGGCAATAGTGACATGGACCCCTTCTGTTGGAGTGTGTTGGTTTGTTAGAAACTGTGTCATTATTTTTTCCTCACTATTTGTAAACGCTTGAATCGTGGAAATCTATTTAACGTTTTCCAAACCCTTCAATTCATGCGAGATATTTCTCATTAACAAATTCTTGGCAATTGCTCACCAATCAACATATCGACAATGCGCTGCCCGCCAAAACCAGTCTGCATATGGACACGTCCAGGCCTTCCATCATGTAATATTTGGCCTACTTCAACCGACTCTTTGCCATATTCATGAGATTGCATAGCCTCTAAAGCCGCTTGCTTTTCAGAATTAGGCACAACCACGACAATTTTTCCTTCATTCGCTAAATACAAAGGGTCTAAACCTAAAATTTCACAAAACCCTTTGACCTCATAACGAATAGGTGTGGTGTCTTCATGGATTTCAATACCAACCGCCGACGATTGTGCGATTTCATTTAATACTGACGCGATACCGCCGCGAGTAGCATCACGTATGAAGCGTGTTCCTGGCGCCGCACTTAATAAGGCATCAATCAAGCCTTGTAGTGGAGCGCAATCACTTTCAACAGGACTGTTTAAGTTCATATCGCCGCGCGCATTTAAAATGGCTGCACCATGATCGCCCAAAAAACCATTGACCAAAATTGCGTCCCCTGGTTGAGCTAAATGAGCACCTAATTGGTGATTTTTATTAATCACTCCCACTCCAGCAGTATTAATAAAAATTTTGTCACAACTTCCTCTTTCAACGACTTTTGTATCTCCAGTCACAATCTGGACGCCCGCTTCTTTAGCTGTCTTAGCCATGGAAGCAACAATTTCTCTCAGCGTTGATACTTGCATACCTTCTTCAATGATCATTCCACATGTCAAATAAAGTGGTGTTGCTCCTCCAACCGCTAAATCATTCACAGTGCCGCAAATGGATAGCTTACCGATATCACCACCAGGGAAAAATACGGGATCAATGACATAAGAGTCTGTTGTCAATGCGAGACGATCACCTAAGGTAGCTAGATCCTTCAATGAGAACCTTGCTTGATCCTCTAAGGTATTTAAGGACGGGTTATCAAAAGCATCAATGAAAACATCATCAATCAGATCACGCATCGCTTTACCGCCACCGCCATGGGCTAAAGTAATGACATCACTTCTGAGTTTTCCATGTCTTACACGTGTACTCGTCACTGATTCGTCGATTTGAGCAGTGCTCTTTTGAATATTATTCATGCGATTGCCTCCTTAAGTGTGCTAACGGGAATCTCTACTTTTTTATCCCCATATTGATAATATGCGGCACACGCTCCTTCACTAGAAACCATCAAGGCTCCGAGAGGAGTTTCGGGGGTACAAGCCCCTCCAAAAACTTTACAATCCCAAGGTTTAATAACCCCTTTTAAAACTTCACCACACTGACATGATTTTGGATCGGCAACCGCTACGGATTGAATCTTAAACTTTTTCTCCGCATCAAAAGCTTCGTACTCATCCGTCAATTGCACTCCAGAGTGATCTATTGAGCCTAAACCACGCCATTCAAAAAACTCTCTTAATCTAAACACTTGGCTAATCGCTTCTAGCGCAACATCATTCCCATCTTCTGGAACAATGCGGTTATATTGGTTTTCGATTTTCGCTTCTCCCTCTTCAAGTTGCTTGAGAACCATCCATAGAGACTGCAAAATATCTAATGGTTCAAAGCCAGCCACCACAACCGGCTTATCATAGTGTGTTGCAATGAATTCATAAGGAGCATTGCCAATCACCATGCTCACATGGCCTGGTCCAAGAAAGCCATCTAATTGCATGTCAGGAGAATCTAATACCGCCTTAACTGTTGGAATAATAGTGATATGGTTACAGAACAACGAAAAGTTAGTCATTCCCTCTTCTTCCGCTTGGAGCACCGTTAATGCAGTGCTTGGCATCGTTGTCTCAAACCCTAGCCCGAAAAATACAACTTCTCTATCTGGATTCTTGCGAGCTAAACTTAATGCATCCATGGGTGAATACACCATACGAACATCTGCGCCATCTGCTTTAGCTTCTAATAAACTTTTCTTAGAACCAGGGACACGCATCGCATCACCGAAGGTTGTAAAAATGACTTCAGGCCTTTGTGCAATCTCAACGCAGTCATCGACTCTTCCCATCGGAAGCACACAAACGGGACAACCAGGTCCATGAATTAGTTCAATGGTTTCAGGTAAGATATTTTCTATACCATAACGAAAAATGGAATGAGTATGCCCACCACAGACCTCCATAATACGGATCGGTCTAGGCATTTCAGATGAAATTTTTTCTGCTAATACATTAATCTCTTTAATTAAAACTTTGGCTTTTTCTGGGTCACGAAATTCGTCTACGTATTTCATTATTATTCTCCAAATTGTGATTTTTCAGTTTTTATTTTTGACTTTTATTAGGTTTAACCATTCTTATGCGGTTAACTTTCCACGTTGATCGGCCAACAATGTATGCACCAAATCCCATAACACGTGATAGATATAAACATGGCACTCCTGAATACGATGAATGCTATCGCTATCGACCACCAAGCAGTGATCTAAGCCGCTATTGAGCGTTTCACCACCACCGCCTCCTAGCAAGGCAATCGTTGCCGCTCCAAGCTTCTGTGCTTCATTGAACGCTTTGATTAGACTTTGTGAATTGCCGCTCGTCGAAACACCAATCAATACATCATTCGATTTAACGAGTGCGTTGACTTGGCGCATAAACGCATGCTCAAAACCAACATCATTAGAAATTGCAGTGATCAGCGTTTTATCGGCCGTCAAGTCATATGCAGGTAAAGCAGGTCTTCCAGTGGTCACTGGATGTAAAAACTCCACAGCGATATGTGATGCATCACTGCTGGATCCACCACACCCCATCGTAAAGATTTGCCCATCATTCAAATAACAATTCGCAATCGTTTTAGCCACATCTACAATCACTTGATCATTTTTTTCAACAAAGTCATTGATCACGTTTTGATGGTGGTCAAACTTTTGTTTCACAGACTCCATTAAGGCTGTATTCATTGACTCAGCATCTTGTTTCTTGTTGTGTAAAAAAGGATACATTTCTTGCAACTGTTGCTTTTTGGATTCATTTGTTTTCATAGACACGAACCTCTAAAAACATTAAACAGAGCTTTAAACTTGTTATTTTTACACCCATTTAAGATGCACCTTCACGCATAGCCGTGAGCTCTTCTTGCATTTCACCTAATTCCGTTAATACATTTAATGTGGCCTTGGCTTCGGCCTCATCGATAACGCTCATAGCGAACCCAACATGCACTAAAACCCACTCATCGATGTATTTTTCCAATAATTCGCTGTCTTCAGCGATACAACTTAGATTAACTTCTCGTTGTATACCGCCAACGTCTACCATGCCTAGTTGTGCATCATGATCGATTATATTGACAATTTTCCCGGGTATTCCAAGACACATAAGTAACTCCTACTCCAAAGTAAAATTTCCTTACAATGAATAACTCCATTGCAAGCCTCTTGTTTTTAGCGTTTGCTCTCTACTGCTTAGCTAAGTACTTATCTTTTTTTATTTTTTTATTACGGTTAGTTTTTTATTCATCGTTATCTCATCATTCATTTGATGAGCTTTGCCGCAGCAATTGCTGCTTGCCCTAAAGAAATTCCTCCATCATTTGCCGGAAAGTATCGTTGGCTCAAGCAAGTCAAACCTGCCTGCTGAGCTTTCATAGTTAAGCCTTCTAAGATCACTTTGTTTTGTAAACACCCCCCTGACATAGCCACTGTAGTTATCGAGTGGCGTTCACACAGAATTTCAATCGTTGAAAAAATAGCGTTAATTAAACCGCGATGAAAACGTTCAGAAATCACTGAAAGGTCAGTTTTTTCTTGCAAATCACGTAACAACTCCGGCCACATGGGTGCTGGGTCAATCTCAATAAGTTTGCTAAAGTCTTCTTGGTGTTCAACCGTTATTGAATAGGCATTAAACGAATGCATGTCCGTGCAATAATGGTTAAAGCCATCGACCTGCATTTCCAGTTCAATAGCTCCTTGTCCTTCGTATTGAGCTGTCTCACGGCATAAACCCACCGCTGCGGCTACGGCATCAAACAAACGCCCACACGAGCTAGCATGAGGGGAATTAATCCCTTCAGATAACATTTTCTCTAATAAATCTATCGGCTTGCTTTTCAAAAACGTGCAAAGGTCTACATCTGAATAAGTCTTAATGAAATCCTTCCAAGTCATCGCATTCATGATTTGTGCGTAGGTATTTCTCCATGGCTCTTTAATCGCTTGAGCTCCGCCCAACATGGCGATAGGCTTAAACCTCCCTATGCGCTTAAAAGAAGTGTAATCGGCTAATAAAAACTCACCGCCCCATAAGGTATCATCACTACCATAACCTAAGCCATCTAGCGCAATGCCTAATACCTCAGGTGTCGCTAACGGCACTTCATTTTCGACTAAACAACTAGCAATATGCGCATGATGATGTTGCACATCTATACGTTTGGAGTGATGTTCAAGAATCAACTCATTAGTCGCATATTTACTTGACATGTATTCAGGGTGTAAATCAACGGCTATCGTTTTAAACTCAACCTCATACAACTGTCGATATAGCTCTAGGTTTTTTGCATAATCATCAAACGTACTGAGATCTTCCAAATCGCCTTGATGTTGAGAGACCATTGCTTTGCCATCTTTAACTAGGCAAAACGTTGACTTCAATTCTGCGCCACAGGCTAAAATATCACTGCTTTGCTCAAAGCCTTCAGGAAGCATGAAAGAACGAGGAGCAAAACCACGAGCCCTTCGCATAACCCGTGCTTCACCGGCCATAAACCGCACAACTGAATCGTCAATTCTATTGGCAATTTCTCGATCATGATAAAGCACAATATCAGCAATACCTTTGAGCTTTTCAATTGCTTCTTGATTATCAATAATCTGTGGTTGTTTAGATAAATTGCCACTGGTCATCACCAATGGTTTCCCAAACCTTTCAGCAATTAACCAATGCAATGGCGTATAAGGCATCATAAAACCATACAAATTAGACCCCGGCGCAATATCAACTGATAATGTAGGCCGCTCATGATGAGTGCTTATGTCACTTTTTTTCGAGCTCCCTTTTTGCGCGGCATCACTAAGCCTGTCTAGTAAAACTATCGGAGCCACATTACTCGTCAATTGCGCTCTTTCAACTGACGATACATGACAATAACTTTCTACTAACTTCAGGCTATGAGTCATTAAAGCAAAAGGTTTTGCATAGCGTTGCTTACGAAACCTCAATGCTTTAACCGCGTCATGGTTGCTGGCATCACAACATAAGTGAAACCCACCAAGGCCACGTATCGCCACTACCATTCCTTCGTGCAACGCGCTGTCGACTTGATGAAGTATGCTTTCTGTAATGCTGTGTTTTGAGGTTTGTTTGGAGTTTTTATTGCTTGTTAAATCACGCTCTGATTGAACGTTTCTTAAGGCAGTGAACTCCGCATTTAATGATTCCAACTGTACATCTTCATCATTAATATACGCTATTTTTATCTGCGGACCACAGTCAAAACAAGCGATTGGTTGGGCATGAAAACGACGATCTAATGGGTTTTGGTATTCGTTTAAACAATATTGGCACATGGCGAAAGGAGCCATCGTAGAATTCTCTCGGTCATAAGGAATTCGCTTAACAATAGAAATGCGCGGACCGCAATGTGTGCAATTTATAAATGGATATCGATATCGGTGCTCACTCGGATTAAATAGTTCTTCTAAACATGCTGAGCAAGTCGCGGCATCAGATGATACTTCCGTGCTGACGTTGCCCTGAGCCGAGTCGTTAATCCGAAAGTCTGGAAATTTTATGAATTCTTTTAAGGCTATTGATTCAATCGCATCAATTTTTGCTAACGGTGGTGACTCTACATTCAACTGATGAACAAAATTCGATAATTTACCAGGGCAACCGGAAATCCTAATCAACACCCCTTCTGAATCATTAAATACTTCACCAACCAAACTTTCTTCAGAAGCGAGGCGAAAAACAGTTGGACGAAACCCCACTCCTTGAACTGTGCCTCGCACACGAATTTCATGAGTCTCTAAAACACTCATGACATTTTAAATCCAATAAAATACAGCAAGTCAAACATTCGAGTCATGACTCAACCTCTCGTTAGAGATATTGCTAATGCTAGTAAATTTTAATAGAAAAATCGCAAGGCAAACGACAAACAACGCCTATAAACAAACAGGAACACTCCCTACTCCCAGTTCCTAAACATACATCCACTGCACCTTATTAACAACTCCTCAACAAGGCCTTGTTTATTCCCCATCCTGTTTATTTCTTTGAGATACCTATCCCCCGATAAGAAACTGAAATCACTATAGTAAGATTCAAAATAAATTGCAAGCCCACTAAAACATCTCTTGAAAAATATCCTTCACAAAAAATTATGACGCCATAATGACAATGCTTTCGAATAACTTATGAAGGTATTAATGGCTTACCGGAGCTTGCCATTTCCCTCCCCATTTTTGTTTTAAATCGTCTAAATAATGCTGCCATTGTTCTTTTGTTTGCCCATCTGGGTATGGCACTGGTGAAACAGGAATTTTTGAATGCCAAACGCTTTTTAAAACACCATTGGTAATTTGAGCAATATGCATATATTTCCAACTATGTCGGGTCATTTCATCCACATAAAGCATTCCGCTTGGCCCATGGATAGACCTACCGCTAGCATAGCGCTGAACTTGATCGACCTTATTTGAACCCGCATCAATGACTGATTTAGCCCATAAATGAACCCCTAAAAAAATAGACTCTGCGGCTTCTCCTGGCACCGAATCGTTACCAAATTTTTGCTGATAGCTTTGAACAAAATCTCGATTCTTTGAGTTTTTCAACCCTTGCAAATAACTTAATATGATGAAATCACCATTGATATTTTCGTCACTAAAATTAGCCATTTCATTTTCAGAAATAGAAAACGAAAACGTTGGGATATCTTTGGATAACACACCACCCGCTCGTAATGCTTTAAAAAAATGTTGATTGCTAACGCCATTAATCGTATTAAAAATTGCGTCAGGTTCGAGACGTTTAATATCTTCAACGATGGCAGAAAACTGATCACTTCCAAGAGGAAGATAACTTTCTCCAACAACCTTTCCACGAAGTGCTGACACTTGATTTTTAAGGACTTGGTTTGCCGCTCGTGGGTAAACATAGTCGGAACCAACGAGATAAATCTTTTTCCCTAACTTACTGAACGTCCATTCTAAAGCTGGAGTCATTTGTTGGTTGGGTACGGACCCCAAGTAAATAATATTCTTAGAACTTTCCAAGCCTTCATACTGAACAGGGTAATACAATAAATGATCGTATTTTTCGAAAACCGGCAACACTGATTTTCGGCAACTTGATGTCCAACAACCAAATACCACATCCACTTCATCATCTTGAATCAACTGCTCCGCCACTTTTGCGAATACTTGAGGATTAGATTCACCGTCTCGAACAACCAATTCAATATCCCGCCCCAGCAAACCGCCACT
This sequence comes from Arenicella sp., assembly GCA_050633585.1. Lineage (GTDB taxonomy): Bacteria > Pseudomonadota > Gammaproteobacteria > Arenicellales > Arenicellaceae > CALKZN01. The sequence continues at coordinate 16,212 of JBOEGT010000065.1, read as the reverse complement.
GTCATTGATTTCCTGAACGGCCAATTCAGCGGCGTTGAGTAAACTTTTTTCACGCCAAGCCATATTGCCAGTCAAGGAGGTCATCACTCCAATTTTAAATGGTTTTGTTGACCAAAAGTTTTTATATAACGCTAAACCAGAAGCGATTAGTAACAGTGCAACGAAGGCAAAAAACAGATATTTAGTGATGGCTCTACTCATGATGATCTGTACCGTTAAAAGAAAACCCAAAAAGTCACTAAGAAAAAGGTCAGAGATAGCACTGGCCAATACAAGTTTTTGCTTAGGAAGTTCTCATCTCGATTTTCCATTTCATCCCTCTTGGCGATATAGATTGAACTAACAGCAACATACACCAACATCACGTAAATCACGAAATAAAGATATTCAAAATACATGATTCGAGAGGAACTGAGTGATTGTCTCAAGTCAGTATGACTCAAGCCAATAACAAAAAATAATGCCGACAAACCAACAACCACGTCATTAGCCGTAAACCCCAGCCAAGATGCCGCCTTACCTGTTTTTGTACTAATTAGCACAATCAAAAACATTAAAATCAAAATAACAATGACGGGAATAATCCTAGAGACAAAAGGGTTTAAAAAGTCTCTTTGAATATTCACATTAAAGAACAATTCCGGTTTGTATTGAGAGATATGCGCGCGATTTACACCAAAATTTGTATTGAAAATTTGCTCACTAATACTGAACCAACTTTCTTGAATTTCCCATCCGGGAAGAACAAAATCATGTTGAACCCCTGGAACAGAATGCGGATTTAAGTGTTCATAGGACGCTAAATCTGGCACTAAAACAATATTTTCTCGATAATCCTCATGCCACATTCGAATCCAAACTTGTTGAGCGTCCAAAGGATACAGTGAGTAATCAAATTCTTGCCTCATTAACGCACTAACATACCAACCTACTAACTCTGAACAATCGCGATTCGTCGATTGTTGACACCCAGGATCGCTAGGGTCATCAATGTCGCGGTAAACCTCTTCAATGCTCGGTGTGTATGCCTCAGGCAATATAAAACCTCTCGTTAAACCTTTATGCATACCTTTTTCATATTTTTGCCAGATATATGCCGTGACTTTCACATCATTAGCGCCATCAAATTCAAGCGATTGCATATACACACCTGTTTTGACAAACTTCGGTGTCGCTAAAAGCTGTTCTTCAGCATAAATATTTTGATCATTTTTGAAACGGTCCAACACACTAGAATTCACAATGCGCTGTTCTTTTCTATCATTACTAACATGGTTAGTTTCCGCTATCTGCCATAACGCAATTACTCCCAGAAATACCGTCAAAGACACACCAATAGAAATGACTAATAAGTATTGATGAGGAGGTTTAGACCAATGCAACACACAAAATATAGCGAATAAAATAATCGACACCAACACCTGAAATATGGCGACAAACCAATGCTGACGGATTTCATCTTGAATCAGTAAGCGTGTTTTATCCGCAACAACGAGCAAAGACCATTCAGGGTTTTCAATGGGTTGATAAATCATCCATGATTTAATGTTGGTCTCTGGATCTAAATGCTCAATAAAGCCTGATTCTCCGGCGACAGCTTGAACAGCTATTGAGTTAAGAACATCATCTTCGTGCGCCCATGCTTGCTCAAAAATTGTTTTGCCTGACAGTACATGACTTTCTGTAGGATGAACAACATACCGTCCTTGTTTAGAAATAATGTTGTAATAAGAAATTAAATGGTGGTCCAACTGAACCAATTCTTTTATTTTCTCAATTGAAAGAGAGCCAAATACTACCCCATCAGGACTATCATTCGCTGGGTCTGTACCAGGTAACCAAAAGGGTTCACCAAACTCGGCAAGCAATGTTTGGCTCGACTGGCCAAAGTAAGGTTCGTTCCAGAACTTTCCATGCAATAACGGCTTGCGATACCACTCATGTTCAAACAAAGTATAGTCATAGCCTATCGTCACAGGTTTAATCACTTTATCGTCCCCTGAAACAAAGTAATATGAGTTCAATCTCTCCTCAGGGCTCACTCGAAAGGGCTCATAAGCCACACCCAAGCCAAACATCCACTGATTAGCCGCTAAATCATGTTGTAGCCGTTTATCAACCTCTTCAACATTCAAATTTCCTTGATGAATATCTTTCGCAATACGAGAGACGATAGGCTCAATTTCAACAAGCTTTCTTGATAAAGCATTTGCTTGATCGCGCGCAAGAGTTTGCATTGTATTTAATGCTTTTAATTCTTTTTGGCGTTTTTCGTTCGCTACCTTGTAAACGCCATAAACGCTCACAACCATAGAAACAATAAACGCCACCAAACAAATGCGCTTTAGTTCGGTTTTCATAAACTCAACTAGCGATCAAGCATGCAGTACAACTAATCACAATTTATTTAGATCCTAATTATTCTGAGGATGCTCAGCTTCTTTACGTTTCCCACGCGCCGTTGGGTAAACAATAGCTCGTGCTTGGCCTAGGGAGGCATAATGATCTGGGCTTGTTGCTAGCGGTAATTTAATACATTGAGGACTCCGATTTGGGTCCATTGTTAATGCACTGACTTCGTCATTATTTTCTATCATTTCATCGACAGAAATTTCATATAAATCAAACCAAGGGTAAAATGTTTCATCCCAAGCAACCGCAGGGTTAAGCACTTCACTATTCTCAACCGCGGGCGTTTCTGGTGCATGAAGTTGAGCTTGCAAGATATAACGTACATCACTGTGCTTGACGCGATAAATAAAATCTTGTCGTAAAAAGTCTTCCGCTCGTGGATCTCCTTCAACGGGAGGTTTAGTCAACTGTCCCTCACACTCGAAGTCTGCTGGTGGTAAACCTCGTTCAGGACCCCGGTCACCGGGAACAAGTCTAAACCGGATATAATTCATCTTGCCATGAGCGTCAATAAACTCAAAACAATTCCATGTATGATAACGATAGTCTGCGAAAGACCCTCTAATACGATAGGCTTCAGTAAGTTCTTTATCCATGATCAGCCCTTGCTGACATAATTCAGTTCGCTTCTCCAATGGAGCCTGCACCATCGTCAGAAAATCTCGGATGGAACGAACAAACAATTGCCGACCAGCATTCATCAACACATCTAGACTACCCTCTCCAGACGTATCCTTATCATCTGCATCAAATATTTTTACCGATGCTGCACAACCATCACGGGTGCGATCATCTTGCTCACCTCCCGGTGATGAATGCCGTAACACCATCGGATGCTCTTGCCCAAACTTAAAGAAATCATTTTCTGGAAAATCAGGAGAAACGATGCACCTTGCTGTGCCTCGTGCTGCCACTCCATAAGTATGAGTCGCTCTCCCTTTTTTCATCTGTGCTCCATAACTAAAGATTTGACTCAAACTCGCAACCACTTCTTTAAAGTCATCATCAATATCTGCGGTTAATTCTTCTAATGATAAACGCATACTGTGTTCTCCTAATTAATTCTCTGAATTTTTTATATTTATAGTTTTGGCTCTTGCGAAGGTGCCCCATTAGTACGATGCCTTAAAGCACTACTTGCGAGATACACCTGCTTTCTAACTTCGTTAACTTCACCCAGCGGTCGATGTTCAGGTAACACTCGCCATGGGGTGTACGATAAGTTTTCTCCAAATAAATCTCTCTCATCCGTATCAAAAATTTGGGGAGAAATAGTGATAGTTGCTACCTTATAATTGGGTAAATCCCATTCAACGGTTGGATTGTTAATCACCTCGTCAGTCGAATCATCATTGGGCTGTACCATAAAATCAAACGTAATGTCTTGATTACCTTCCGCTAGGTCAGATTTCATCGCCTCGCGTAAATAGTTTTCACCTCGGTCTTGTTCACTCACAGTTTGTGTAGGATTCGCTCTAGTAGGAACTGCGCTATAACGACATATTTTACGATTATCTTTACCGAGTGAATAAGGTACTTGGCTCCAGTATTCACTACTTAAAGGACTATCGAGAATTTGTTGACTAAAGTTTTTTAATACCTCTAAATCCATAGGGCAACCCGCTTCCATCCTCCTTTGAGCGAACTTGGCCGGTGGCTTTCCTTGAGCAAATTCTTCAATGAAAGGAACATAGTCTGACGCGGTACGAATAAAGAATACAGGGTTATCCGCTAAAATAAAATCATGTGTAATTTCACCTTCTTGGCCTTCTAGCACCTTCTTACCAGGCACACCAAGCAGCTTAATCGCCATACCGTGGATATCGGGGTTTCGGTCATCTAATTGGCCTCCGTTAGAATAACGGATATAACACTTGTAAGTCTTCGGCTTAGCAAATATGCCCACTTTACATTGGTCAGGAATATCCTCTAGCACTGAAAACTCCGCTGATAAACAACCGTGTTGTTTGAAATGCTGACCACGGATCTTCGCACCCATATGTTTCATCATTTCGAGTTGAATTTGCGTGACCCCTTCAATATCTTTTTGTTTTTGACACTCAACAGTTTGATCTTTTTGACTCAAGTTACACCTCTTCTAAAAAATTTGCCTTGAACATTTTTATGGTTAAAACACTGCTCTGAAAGTACGTTGAATCGTAGACAGGGAAAGTATTCAGCCTCCCATTGACTCCACGATAACTCCCCTAAAAAAACATCAATCAAGATGACGCGTAAGTTATCGCGCCATCTTGGTCATGAAAAATTTATAAGGTCTTCAAATACTCTAGTAAGTTATCTAAATCTTCAGCGGCGTCCGCGCCACTCCAATTCAAACGGTAGAACTTTCCATTGATATTAATATCTTGATCATGTCCATAATTCGACAAACCGTCTCGGCTTGTATCAAACTCTATCAATGTTGGTGTTTCTTTTGATGTATACGCTTCTTTTTTGTCAGATTGCCAGACCCAGCCAACATTCTGTTGATCATACTCCTGAATGCCACGAAGGAACTTTTCAGGCCTTTCGTCTGGCACTAACAAATGCCGAAGCGTGGCCACTGAACCGTTGTGCAAATAAGGTGCTCTCGCCCAAATGCCATCCAAAACGCTGGCCATATACCCCTGATTTTCAATGATGGTGGTATCACGGATAATTTCGGCACCATTCATTTGACAAGGTTTAACGACGTTTCCACTGCTATCCTTAAAGCTATACTCCTTATCATGACAACCTGCCGTAAATGCCGCTAAGAACAGATTTCTAGCATCTTTATTCAGAACGCGGGCACGATTAAAATCGGTATACATCTGCCAATAAGGTTCCGTCGTATTCGCGGTATGACAGCCAACACAGTTTTCATTAAAAAGTGACTCCCCTTTCGCCGCTTTCTTTAAATCAATATCAAAAGGGTATGGCGCCGACGGCAAGCCTGTTAAAAACTTATCGACAATATGCGTATTATCTAAATCAACCTTTGCTGGATCACCAACAATCGGCAGTTGAGCGGCAATATTTCGCCAAAAACCCATCGACACACTGCCATCCCACTGTGCTTCTGAACGTTCTTTTTGATTCCAAACGCTGGGAATATCCGTCACCGTCGCAAAGGGAGGAATAGCTTTATGTGGTCGTGCTAAAAATTGTTCTTCGGTTAAATCTTTTTCCAAATTTGCAGTGGATGCAATTAACTGTGCAAGCAAGTCACCACTGCCATCAGATTGACCAGTACTACTGCCTGCTAAACCCGGAGAGTTAGGAAAGCCATAGTTTCTACCGTAGCTTTTCTGGAGTTTAATCATCCACTCACTTCCTCTCAACGCATGAGAGACTCCACTGAGAATTGGCACAATGTTACTTTTCACAATAGCTCTTTGCTGTGCATCAACCACTAATGCTTCCTGCTGTGATATTAGCGGTAAGCCTTTTGCGAAAAAACCGGGCTCTTGAGAGTCAATATAGGCTAATATTTTTTGACTGGTCTCACCAAGTTTATCAGCCGTGCCAATTTGTTCAGGGCTTAGATATTTAGTACGTGTATCAATAAAGGCTTGTCTCCATGACCGTACATCGAACTGAGTATTCGGAGCACCTTCAAGGATTTGGTAACCTTCGTCTGTTTTCACTCGGCCACTATGACAAGCGCCGCACGAGAAGGTCGTGACATATAAATTGGGCTTGGTATAGTCTATTTCGCCAGTTAATTGGTTGTTTTTATCAACTGGGCGACCATCAGGTGACGCGATACCAATGCCTCTTGGCAACACGCGATCAGGTGTGTCTGGGTCAGCGAATAAACCAAATTTTGAAAAATTTTCATCAACTGGCCCCCAAATTTCAGGTGCTAATGCTGGAAGAGATTTCAATATCAACAATGGAGTGCCTGCAAAACCATTAGCGGCATTTGCATACCATGTGTAACCCAATTGATCAGATGCCTTAAACGCTTCAATTTCGTGCTGACACGCTTGCTGGATTTCATGCCAGCTTAAGGCTGGATTGGCCTTCACATTGACGGCTAGATCATCACGCACATCACAACTCACTCCTTGCTTCGGTGCTTTTCCAGCCGAATAAGCTTGCATGCTAAAACTGGATAAACACAACGCTAGCGTTAAAACAGGACACATTCTGCCAAACAGATTTAAATATAGATTCACTTTTACTTTCCCCATTCGATTGTTATCGAATTCCTAGTTAAAATTTTTATTTTTTATTGAAAATCTTTAAAAACCATCCATTTAACTCATCCAATCACAAAGGGACGTGATGCAAAAACGTAACCGGATAAATATCCTAAAAGATAATTGGATCACCCACTCCTCTAATCCTTTTTCCATTTAGTGTATTTAGCTCACCAACCCCGAAGAAGCTAAATGGTATGTCAATACAAAACGCTTGACACAAATTCATTATATCGACAAGATTACGCCGATGTAAAGACACATAATTTTACATTCATGATTTTTAACGAAAACCATTCGCTTAAGTCATGACTGGGTAGTTAGTTGGATCAAAATTTGCTTTACACAAATACCAACAAGAACAAAAACACAGGGGATGTAATGGATAATAAAAACTTTGATGGCCCAAACTTTATCAGCGATGTATTTCCAGCTGAACTTGAAGAAATTAGATCAAAGCGAAGCACAATAGGTCAATCGACAGAAGCGCTAAACGGCGAACCATCGACAGACAAACAACTCAGCGCCATTGCCATTTCTGGTGGAGGCATACGCTCTGCTACCTTCAGCCTAGGAGTCATTCAAGAACTCGCAAAAAGAGGCATCTTGAAGTCTAGTGATTATCTATCGACCGTTTCAGGTGGCGGTTATACTGGCTCATGTCTAAGTTCGTTATTAAATCAACCCAAACCTGAATTAAGTGATGATGATTTTCCACTGCAATACACATCTGGCGCCGCAGAACCAGAAGCGCTGACACACCTGAGAAACAGTAGTAACTACCTGACTCCAGCAGGTTTATTAAACCAGTTAAGGCTGCCCAACTTACTTTTACGGGGCATTATTCTAAACCTATTCGTCTTCATGCCATTCATCATGGCAGCCGTTTTTTTTACCGAAATTATTTACGAAAAAGGCCCACAATGGAATAACTTAGCCTCGTGGGTTCTACCACTATCAGTCGTTTTTATACTCATGACTATCTTTTTCCCATTGGCTGTTCGCATTTTACGGCCCTATTTTGATTGGAAAAAACGTAACTGGTTTGAGCTATGTTTAACCATTCCTCTGCTATTAGTCATGGCCATTTTAATTCTTGTGCCTATTCTTTCATTGGTCAATAGTGCCATTGAACACAACACAACACAGGCGCTAAACTGGCTGCACTCGGCCAGTTCACAGTCTAAATGGATTATTTCAGCAAGCTTCACTGCTATCGCCATTTTATTCATGCTTTCTGGAAAAGCCTCTAACAATGCCGCCAAACTCAGTGGAAAAATACTTTTAACGCTAATTGGCATACTTGGGCCAGCCTTATTATTTGGCATCTATTTGCTCTTATGTTTATGGCAAATCGATTCACCATACCTTCCTGCTAATCTTGCTGATAAATTCAACAACGCCAGCCAGTGCAAAGAACCTTGCCTCGTAACAAACACTTCAGACCCACATGATTTTTCATCACTACTCACAGAACTAGAAGGCCGTTCTATCACCTTAAGCGATAAAGCCATTGTCAACTGTCAAAGCCATAACTGCCAACAAGCAGTGAATGAATGGCAAGAGGATAAACGCGTCTGGGTCATTAATGATGCCCCTGACATACAAGCAACATGCCCACCATTAGAACAAGTCGGACCTTTCGACAATGCTGGCGTCGTGGGTAATTGTTATTATTTCTCTCGTTACTCACAAGATAAAATAGTGATTGCTGGCAACCAGTTACACTTCCTAGAAAGCAAAGAAGATTTCATCTTTGTCGCCATATTAATTGCGTTGTTGCTTTTTAATCGTTTTTTCCTAGACATGAATATTACATCACTTCATGGTTTTTACCGTGACCGGCTCAGCAAAGCGTATCTCATCAAACTAGATAAAAATGATGAAGTCAGGCATGACGACAAACTGAAGCTATCTAGTTTAAACACTCCTGGCAGCGCTAGTCCTTATCAACTCATCAATGTAGCGTTGAACTTGCAAGCGAGTAAAGCACCTGACCTACGAGGCCGAAAGTCAGACTTATTTCTATTTAGTAAGCGCTTCATTGGCAGTGATAGAACGGGCTTCACACCAACAAAAACCATGGAAAGTTACGATCAACACATGGATCTAGCCACAGCAATGGCCATTTCAGGTGCCGCTGCGGCCCCTAACATGGGAACAAGCACCAACCGTTCCTTAGTGTTTATCATGACTTTGCTCAACATTAGACTGGGTTACTGGCTGCCCAACCCCCTGCGCATAAACAGCAAAAAATGGTATCACCGACTTGGTTTAAAAGGGGCTAAACCGTCACTCATATGGCGAGAAGCACTGGGAAAGCTCGACGCCTCAGGCTCACATGTGAATATTTCTGATGGTGGCCACATCGAAAATTTGGCACTTTACCCACTTCTCAAGCGTCAATGTAAATATATTATAGCCATCGACGGTGAAGCTGATCCACAAATGACATTTGGCGGCCTTGTAAAAGTCATGCGGTTTGCACGCATTGATATGGGGGTCGAAATTGACTTAGACCTAGAAGCATTACGCAAAGATGCTCATGGAAACAGCAGCGCTCATTGGGCTATGGGTGATATTCGTTATGGCAACGGAGAGCGTGGAAAATTACTCTACATTAAGCTATCTGTGATTGGCGACGAACCAGAATACATTCGAGCCTATCGAAAAGACAACCCGCAATATCCACATGAATCAACCGCTGATCAATTCTTCGCTGAAGATCAGTTTGAAGCATATCGTGCTCTGGGTGAACATGCCTGCAAACATGTATTTCGAGACAAGGACGTGCAAACCATATTCAAACACCTAGAACAGAGTTAATTAAAATGGGCTAGACCAAGGAGATTACTGGCTTATGGAGAGTCGCTGCACTTGCACCGTGGTAACACGAATAGACACATTAGGCCGCATGCTTTCTATACTCTCCTGGGCTGACTTCAAATGCGCGTTTGAAGGCTTTACTAAATGCCGCTGCTGAATCATACCCCACTTCATTAGCCACTCGGTCCAGAGGAAAATCAGATGTTGTTAACATTTGCCTCGCATTTTGCATACGCCAATTTGTCACATATTGCATCGGTGATAAATCAAGGTAATGTTTAAAACGGTCTGCAAATAATGACCTTGACATACTCGACTCTCGGGCTAACTTCTCAACCGTCCAATCAGCGGCGAAATCATCGTGAAAGGCTTTTAAACCATTGGACAAACTTTTATCGTTTAATGCCGCGATAAAGCCTTTGTTTTCGTCATGTTGATTACTCCAAAAACGCACCACCTGAATAAACATCACCTCCGACAAACGTTTGATAATTGCTGAACTGCCATCGTGCTGCACCTTAGCGGTATGAGATAAAAATTTGAGCGTATCTTTCATCCAAGAGAAATCAACACCACTATTCTCACATTGCGTAATAAAGTTAGGTAAATGCGAAATCAATGGATGAACAAACAGCTCAGAGAACTCAAAATGACCACACACTAGCTGCGTATCATGAGGAGATACCTCTTCACCAATGTGAAAAACGCCTTGTCCGTTATAGTTCGTTTGAGCAAATGCGTCATCCAGACTAATTGGCTCTCTGTCAGACACATCACTCAAAATGTGCTCAGCACCATGAGGTATCACAATTAAATCTCCAGAAGAAAGCAATTGTGGTTCGGCCTCTCCTTTTATTCGAACCCAACACACACCTTGAGTCACATAGTGAAAACGGGCGACATTTTTATATTTTGGCACTTGAACACTCCATGGAGAATGGAAGTTCGTCGCAAAATAAAAACTGCCATTAAAATGTAAAGAATCAAGAATTTTACTAAGCACATCCATACCAAGCCTCTTTAATATATAAATTAAACAATATAATTATAGTCAATTAATTATCCATCTGACTTTTAAAAAACAAATTTATGGACGATTGGACAATTAACACAAAGGTTCAAACATCGAATAAAAATACAACTTTACTAATAATAAACTTTCAAACAACGACATATTGCGGAGAAGCAAATCATGAATGAAGTTTATTTTTATCTCACATTAAGCGGTGTCTTAACACTGCTTTTATGGACACCTTACATTGTCGCACGACTATTTATTTGGGGGCCATTTACCTTCTTAAACAATTACCCAAATAACTTTCCAATCGACAAACCCAAACAACCATTATGGGCTGAACGCGCGCAACGAGCACATTTAAACATGGTTGAAACAATGCCGGCATTCATCGCGGTTGTCATTGGATCTAGCTTCTTGGCGAACAACGCTGAGTCAAGTATTACGACAATTGCAACATGGTGCGCTGTCTTCTTCTGGGCACGTATTGCGCATGCCATTGTCTACATCTTAGGCATTCCTTACCTAAGAACCCCTGTTTATCTCGTTTCTTGGTTTTCGATTTTAGCCATTGCTATCACTGCACTGACATAACAGAAAACGACCAAATTTTGTTACATCACAAAATATTCAATTCAACTACACTCATTTTAGAGGAAAACACTATGAAATTTATCAAAACGACCCTTCTTAGCCTTGCCAGTATTTTATTCATCACTTGGTCAAGTTTCTCAACCGCCGCAGAACCGAACAGTGTTGTCGGTGTTGGAGGCTATGACCTAGTCAGTTATCAAACAAGTAAAAAACCGTTGCCTGGCAATGGCAATCATGTCGTACAACATGAAGGTGTGAACTATTTATTCTCAAGCAAAGAAAATGCAAAAGAATTCAAAGCGAATAAAAGCAAATACTTACCAGCCTATGGTGGTTATTGTGCCTATGGCGCTGCGGTAGGCAAAAAGTTCATTGCAGACCCTACTGTGTGGGAAGTCGTTGACGGCCAGTTGTATTTAAACCTAGATAATGGCATCAAATCCATTTGGGTAAAGGACATCGCGGGAAATATCAAAAAAGCCAACAAAAATTGGACTAACATTAAAGACATTCCAGCCGCAGACCTATAAAAGTTAATTCTCAGCTGACATTAGCCCTACAGTTTAAAACTGTAGGGCTATCACTAATATACACCGGATAATAAGCCACTCTTTAACACGCCTTATCAACATGACAACTTTCTACCGATGAATGCCTCCGACTTAAAACATTTAGTTAAAAATGCCAACGTAAAACGGTCCTAGCTTCAATAGTATTCGATTGACCAAAATCGCTAATCAGTGGGCTATCTTTAGCATCACCAAGATAATTCTCAAGTTCAAGCGTGCTCAAAACGCTTAACCTTTCACTGAACTTATATTCAGCAGAAAACCCTAAGGTCGCCGACTTTAAGCCACTACTTGGCGCATAAGATCGATAACCTGTCCGCTGTGATTCAGATTGCGTAATACCGAATTCTGTCGCCATGTATTCAGTATCAGCTCCGCTTATATCAAGCCTAGAAGCAAACCTCCACTGACCACCTTTCGACAACCAATCGTAGGTCCCGCCAACAAACCAAACCAAACCTTTATTTGCGTCTCCCGTTAAGTCAGGTTGTAAAGTTGCGAACAACGTGCTGTTTCCAAAACGACGCGCAAGCGTGAATTGGCCTTCTATCGTGCTATCTACTTTATCCAAGCCATTAAGAACAGGATCATCTGAAGGGTCTCTACCTTCTTCGCTTTCAAGAAATGCAAGAAATTGAGTGTTAGGTGAAATTGAATAAATTGCACCGAGCTCACCGAATGTTAAAAAATATCGGTGTCCCGCATTTGATCGATACATGGCTCTTGCACCGAGGCTAGGCTCAGTTTCAGTATTTTTAGAGCCTGCATACGTTGGTTCAACTTCAACACCCAGTTCCAAATCAAAGTACCAACCTGTTTCACTACCTAACTTATACCATAGGCTTTCTGGGTTTAATTGAAGTGGGTCTTGCGCGTTAGCTTGAAAAGAACAAAAACTCAAACTAGAAAGTGCAACCGACATTATTTTTAAGGGTTTCATTATTATCACCACATATGTTGAAAAAACACAGTGTCGAGAATCTTAAAAACGAATACATCAGGCACATGCCGTATAATTTTATTTTTGATTGTTATTTATCCATTCAGGACATTTGCCCCGTTAAAATAACAACTAAAGCCTATATAATTGATTAGCATTTAAAACCCAATCAGCACAAACATGGCAAATAAACTAGATATAGAAAGAACCCTAACTAGCATTGCCTTAGTCTTGATAATAATTTCCACGCTATTCGATATAATTGAAGACTATCAAGAAGGTGCAACCTCATTCGAAGTTTTTATGGATCTATGTGTTAGCGGCTTTATCGTTTTCACCTTGATTTATATATGGAAGTTTCGCCCAAGGGCAAAAGCACAGGAAAATAAAAATTTACGCCACTTAATGCATGCAACAGATAATGACCTTGCCTTATGGAAATCTAAAGCATCAAGACTGCTTGAAGGGCTTGGCACACAAATTAGTGAACAGTTCGACTTATGGGGGCTAACCACCACAGAAAAAGAAGTCGCAATACTGCTAATTAAAGGAATCAGCCTTAAAGAGATTGCCGGTATAAGAGGCAGAAGTGAAAAAACAGTCCGCCAACAAGCATCTAATATTTACGCAAAGGCAAATATAGAAAACCGTGCCTCACTTTCCGCTTTCTTTCTGGAAGACTTGTTGTTACCCGGCGAACCTGCTGTCAATCACAAGCGTTAAAATGAAAGGTTCAATATAGTCGTTGAGCATCCACCAACTTAAAAATTAGCATAATCTTCTAACTGCAGGGGCTACACATTGAGGCTAGTGCTATTGCCCATTCTTCCAGTTTTGCAAATTTAACTGCCCGCACTCTCTTATTAACTCTCTATCTTTTCTAACAATGTCTTGGTTTGTTAGCATTTTTTCACCAAACACTTTTCTCGCCTGGTTTTTATTATTTGAAGCACATAATACTTTAACTAAATTCACCCAAGCATACTTATTTTCTGGGTGAGTTTCATATGCTGATACTAGCGATTGCTCCGACAGTTTAAGCTCATTATTGCGATAATGGGCATATCCTTTTAGAACAGACACATTATTTAACTCAGAGGGGCTAACACCAGCCCCCTGACCGTCACTAATTGCTTTTTTATAATAGGAGACTGCTTGAGCATAATTTTTTTTCACGCTATTAAATATACCTAGCTGTTTATTCACTTCAAAATCATTAAATCTTTCAATATCTACATCAGAATAATATCTTGTTAGCTTCGAATAAGTTCCAATCGGTTCAATGTCCGCCTTATCTAAATAAATAATGCCCCCAGATGCTTTTTTTTGAGTTTGAATAGTCGCTGAAGCTTGAAACTCTAACCCAGAATATGTTTTGGCAAATATTTTAAGTTTATAAGAACCTAACCCAAGCATCAGAACGGCTCTATTACCGGAATACTGCCTTTCGCCTACAATGCGATTATTCTCTAATATTCTTATGTTAGAGCTGACTACCTTTTTATGAGTCCCACCTTTTATATACAGCAAATAAGGGTAAACAGTCACTCTCCTTTGTTTTTTTTGAATTGCACTTGCCTGCGCAGTTTGAATTATTTCAAAAGAATACCCCCCACTGTCACTCTCCTGAAGCCCTCCAAAACTGCCAACAGCTGAACTAAAGCTATCTAACGAATCTTCAACGGGTATAGTTTCATCAACATTAGACGGTTCAGTTTTTTTTTGCGTTTGAGGCAATAATGCCGATACTAATGCAAAAGCTGCAAACCCCACGATAAAGCTTTCGTACCTATCTTTGGGTTTTTTCATCCATGCAAAGAACACCCCAAGCAGTGCTAAAAAAATAAAGGCCAAATGAACAGATTTATATTCCGATTCAAATAAAGGCACAAGTTTTTCACCAATCCTATAAATCAGCGCTTCACTGTTTGGTTCTTGTTTCGTTAATAAATCCATTACCCCCATTAAAAATCCGCCAATCCCGGCAGCAAAATATAAAGTACTACTTTCAAAAGTTTTACGCACCCAACTCTTCTTAAGAGTATTTTCCACAACAGTTCCTTCAGGCATCATCCCCTCCATTCGCAATTTCATCCAACATTCCAAAAAATTCAGCAGTCAAAAAGTATAACGGCTAAAGTTTTTGATTTGCACACACTAATAACGCATAAAACTTCTAACGTTCTATAAGATCAACCAAAGGCCAAAACTTCATTATCATTAGGTTTTTGGAATACTGCTATTTCTCCTTTCTCCTATGCAATCACCTGCAAAATTCAAGTCCTTAAAAAATGATCTCATCCAAACTATCACAAAATGACTGTATTTTCAAAAACGTAACTTTCTTCATCAAACTGCAGGCGCTGCACCAGATTGCCCACCGTGCTGGAAGTGACTGCCCAGCGAGACTGGTGTAAATGCCCATTGAAAATAAAACCTTAAACCTCAGTTTTCGAGCCTTTCTCTATACTAAAACCATACTCTTCAAATAAAGTTTCAAAATCAAAACCTTGATCATTTGGCTCCAAATTCATATCAAGTTTTGACATCACACTCTCAGCGTACCTTTTCAAAATATCCCAGAAAAGGTCATATGAATTTTCAGTTCGCAGGAAGAAAACAGGCATCCCGCAGTCATGCAAATCAAGGGCATAGTCAATAATATTTCTCAACTCTAGAATCTCTTGAGTTATATCACTTTTTTGTTCTTGGGCGCGCCTAAAGATTTGCTGCATCAATTCGAGCAGAGCAACTTCAACAATAGAATGCCCTTCATCTTCACTATCACGACCAAAGTACTTTGCATTCTCATCTTCGCATTTGACGGAATTGTATATATCAACCCGACTTTTAGTAAGTAGGTCTATAGCATGTATTAAATCACTGTTCATTACTTAGGTGCCTTTTTAATATGATAATGAAATTGTCTATCGTGAAAATATTCTGCATCTTTTCCACGATTTCGGCTTCTATGTTGCTTATGGTAATCCATTCTCCAGACTTGTTCTGCTCTTCGTTCACCTTTTAGACCAACCCCTATACCAGTCAATCTATCTTTTCCTTTTGAATCAAGTGCCAGTGAAAGTCCAATATTGTTCTTTTTACCTTTTCTTATCGGAATCTCTCGATTAATTGGAACACCAGCTTGCGGTAAATAGATGACAAAACGATCAATATTTTTAGCGTTTTTAGTAAAATAGCCTCCCCACTCTTTTAGCGAGAGAGTCATTAAAGTCGAACTATGTCTCAATAAACTATCTATTGCATCTTCTGTATTTAACCCATCAAAAGAATCTAAAGACCCCTGAAGTGCATCTTTCATATGGTTATTTATTACGCCAGAAGAGACCAGTCTCCTCACTTCTTGAAAACCAAGATAAAAGTTTAGAAAAGAATTTGCTTTATCAACAAACTGATATGTTCTGATCGCACTTGTCGACAAACTTACCGCTGTATTAAACCCTGCAGTAACACTAGCTATGCTTATATTCCCACTTGGATCAATATTGTTTACAGGATCATTATGCGTATAAACGTACTTATGGAGTGAATGCGGGTCAAAATTATTACCTTGATATGTGTCGAATTGCGTCATACGACCAATTCCCTGGTTGTAATACCTCGCTCTTAGGTAATATTGATCAAGCCCCGCATCGAATTGTTCTCCAG
>JBOEGT010000064.1:0-3764 GCA_050633585.1 Arenicella sp. | reverse complement strand
CCCGACGGGGACGGAGGCACATTACAGCTAACCGCAGGGGATGAAATCATGACAGTTGCACAAGGTAATGCTTGGTTGGCTGGTGATGACATAAGCAGTATCTAACGTTGTATTAACTTAAATTGCCTTAAATGGCAGGATAGAAAATGAGCAGAAAAGAAATTAAAGACGACTACACGCCAACCGTAGGCGAGATTATACCCTTCCAAATTGGCAAAGATGGTGGTGCGGTATTTGTTGAAACAACAGGTAGCTTTGCATTGTGTTGGCTTGCAGCAAATCAAGATGAAGGCTCACCTTTAGGTGAATTTGCAGACAATAAGTGGATCGAGCACGCTCCCGCGATTACCTTAGATTCTAGTATTAATTACTTCAATCTGAATAAGGGTGTTTATGGGCTAAAAACTGTCACAGCGGCAGAAACAAGCGTTTTCGTTGAGGTGTAATCATGAGCTTTCAAGCAGGTTTATATAACGCAGGTACGGGCGGCGGTGGCGCTGGTGCTGGGAAATCACTAATAGTTATTAACGCTCAATCACAGGTCAGGAGTGCGGCAACATGGCTAACTAATAATGAGGCAAACTCCTCAATAGAGTCATTCACAGCGAATCGTGGGACGGGTGTTGATCCTGTATGGTCATGGCAAGATAGTTTATTTCTTATTCCCGCAGGAGTAAAAATAAAAGCTATCAATATTGATTTCCGAATTAGCACCAGTGACGTTATCAACTCTCTTGAGTTTAGGGCGGCGGTTAAGTCAGCAACAGCTTACCCCTATGATAGTTTGGGCGAGCTAGTGATTAGTGATATTTTCTCAAGTACGTATACATACCCAAATGACTCAGGCGCAACATCAACGGACGCTGATAACGCTCAAAAAATACACTCTTTATCCGTGGATATTGACCATGAATCATCGGATTCTATAACCAACTTTCTGTTTGCCATGAAAGGTACTAGAGATGCAGGAACAACGAATCGATCAATTTACTTTGATCTAACTGTTATTACTGAATAATAAATAATGCCAAGGACGGCGACTATTATTAATGCAAAACACTGTAAGCCTACTTGATGCGATCGATAGGCAAAAGCGCGAGATTAGCGAACTAAAAGAACGCTCAATCTTTTATACGTTTGATTATATAAGAAATAGTGAAAAGCCTTGCTGGTTCAAGGATGCAGAGCAAAAAATGATAGTGATATCAAAAGGGTACTCACGCCTTTTCGGTATTTCACAGGATGATTATTCAGGCAAGACAGACGAAGAATTACACAACGCCTATGGCGCTGAGTATAGCGAGGTGGATCGAATAATCTACCAAAATAAATCCTTTATAAGAACCTCCGAGACATGGGAGCGTAACGGAGTTGTTTATACAGGTGAAGTCAGAAAGGTATATGACTTCTTAATCATGCTAGATAGACGTATCGCTGGCACATATGGAGAGATAGAGATAAATAGCGAGGACGTTAAAAGTGTCAGTACATCAGACCGATGACCTAGTAAGAGAATTAATTTTAAAGCTTTTAGAAAAGCAAGATTTAAACGAAGCGCAGATCAACAAGATCAAGATAGAGATATCTGGAATACCAGAGCTTGTCAGAAAGATTAAAAGCCTAGAAGAGGGCAAGCAAGACAATATTAAGTTAGTTGTCGCAGTCAAAGAGCATTTTTGGAAAACCTTTTTTGCAGGATTGTTGGTGTTGACTGGCTCCGTTATTTCATTCTTTAGAGAAGCGTTTATTTTGTGGCTTAAATAATATGGCAAATTTTAAAATAGCAGATGAAATCACAAGAGGGCATGAGGAAGGTCACTCATATCACCCGAGTGATGAGGGTGGCGAAACATGGAACGGCATAGCTAGGCGTTACCACCGTGATTGGGCTGGATGGTCACTATTGGATCGAATAGATGATAAGAAGAATATCAGCAAAGAGATGCGAAAAGAGTTAGAGACCGCTGAACACATATTTTATTTACGAAAGTTCTGGCAGCCAATTAAGGGCGATTTGATACCAGATCAAGATATTGCCAATATTCTATATGATATTGCCGTTAATTTTGGCACTAGACGAGCTTCACGGTATTTACAGCGTGCTTTAAACGTCATGAATAGAAGGGGTAATGATTACAATGATTTGCTTGTTGATGGGCGCATAGGGAGAGGCACCTTAAATGCCTTAAACGCATATCTAAGCAAGCGCTCTAAGTATGCACTTATAGACGCAATGGCAACATTTGCTAAACACTACTGGCTCACCAAAGCCGAAAAAAATGAAACACAAGAAGACTTCGTGAACGGTATCTTTAACCGTTGGATATTGAATGCTAAGCAATTAGCGAAAAACTATTTTGAAGGTGGAAAAAATGTTTGAAAAGATTAAGCAATTAATGGAAGGCAAGAAGACAAACACAACTATCGCATTATGGATGGTTTTAGTCACATATGGCGAGTCGAAAGGCTTTGATATGGAAGCGATTAAACAGTGGGCTATTCAATTTTATACACAGATTGAAACTCTGTATTTATTGCTCGGTACCGCTGCAATATGGTTTCGCCAGATTGGGAAAAAGAAAGAGGTTCAAAAATGAAATCATTTAAATTATTAATCTTGATGTTTCTGTCGATGCTGATTACTGGCTGCGCTGGAATGCTGGCAGGGAACTATTATGAGGAGCCAGTTATTGAAAATGGCGAGGTCGCTAAAACAGTTTATGGCACTGTAATCAAGAAGAAAACCCGCACAGCGCGTTCCGTGTCAATCATGCAAAGCGCGTCAACAGCTATTGAGAAAATGGCAACCGTTCAACCAGTTAATAGATGTATGTCTTTAACGTTTGAGCAAATAAATCAACTAAAAGCAGATGCGCAAGCCGCCTATATACAAGGCGCTAATAACTGCAATATGTTTGCAGCTATGGAGCGAACCGTATCTCAAGCGTTAGGGCGAGCGCAAAGCCCTCAAGAGGCAGTTGCACGACAATTTGTGAGTGCTGTAAGAGCTTCCGAAAATGGATTAACAGGGAGGATCAAGGCTATTGCTAATCCTCTCGCTGTAACAATTGGTGTTAAATCCATTGCAAAATCATTTGAGAATGTGGGGATAGCAGCCGCTAAAACAGGCAATACCACAGTAGGAAACATATCCGTTTCTGATTCGGGCGATACAGGCGGTGAGGGAGGCTTTAGCCCAACGGGATCAACCAATCTCACTATTGGTGATGGGAACAGTATTACAACAGCTCAGGGAGCCTCAACAGCAGGAAGAAATGTATTAACGCCCGATAATAGCTCAAACGGATCAATCACGGATGACAGTAAAACGCAGGGCGCACAAACAAGTGAAACTATCGAGGACGGCGCTGAAGTTGAAGACGACGACGGCTTGAACTTGTAATGAAAGACCTTGACCAATTCATTGTTGATTTGCCACCAATCGAGGCTGGAGGTTTCATCAACCGTCCGCCTTTGATTAGGCCATTACCAAACTATAAGCAATTTCTTTTGTATGAGTCTGTTTCGTATGATGTTGGAGGCCCAAATTCAGGTGACAGGATAACAGTTCCCGCTGGGTTCTTAACAGACTTCGCGAGCATACCTAAAGCCTTTAGAGGCCTTATTGATCGAATGGGGAAGCACTCAGGCGCTGCAATCATTCATGATTATTTGTATGTCACACAGGATAGATCGCGCAAAGAGAGTGACCGTATATTCTTGGAGGCTATGAAGGTATTAAAAGTAAGTTGGGTAACTCGCAA
>JBOEGT010000063.1:0-36636 GCA_050633585.1 Arenicella sp. | reverse complement strand
TTGAACATCATGAAAAAACAACAACGTTTAACTCAGGGCTTTACATTGCTAGAAATGATGATTGTGGTAGCGGTGATAGCCCTTCTAGCTGCTATAGCGCTTCCAAATTACACTTCATATTTAATACGGGCTAAAAGAACAGATGCGATGGAATCACTTACGGAAGTGATGAATCAGCAACAGAGGTTTCTTACGCGAAATAGAACATATACTGATGATCTAGCTGATTTAGGCTATACCACTGGTAATAAAAAAATTAATAGTGATGACAATAACTATGAAATTGAAGCATCAGCTTGCGTGGGAGGTCAGCCTTTAACAAGATGTGTTCTTCTAACTGCGACAGCTCGGCCTGGGCAAGGGCAAGAAGGAGATGGCGATATCACTTTTGATAGTCGTGGGAATAAAACTTGGAATAGTCTTCCTGGTTGGCAGCACAAATAACTTTGAGTAGGAATCGATGAATATAAATGTGAAAAAAAGATTGAAACTCTCGAGTTTAAGTCGAGGCTTTACTATTTTTGAATTGATGATAGCTGTTGCAGTGTTAGGTGTTTTGTTAGCTATTGCTGCTCCTAACTTTAGTGACTTTATTGAAAAGCAGAAAGTGAAATCTGATGCACAATCGGTTGCTAAAGCATTGTCCTATGCTAGAGCTGAAGCACTGGTATCTCCTTCTCAAGCTACAGTGGTTGCTTTTAATGAAACTTCTGCAGATATAACTATAAAGGATACGAGTACCAATATTGATCAAACTCTAAAACCAGGCTTCCTAGCAGTTATGGAGTCTGGAACAATGGAGTTTCTAACAGTTGTTAATTATAGAGAATCAGATTCTCTGTCAGTGCATAATGATGCAGATAACCGGATAACTTTCAACGCATTTGGTGGATTGGTTGGAGGCTCTTTTTCGATGTTGTTTTGTGGTGAACGCAGTGCTGAAAAGCATGCTCTGCAAGTGGATGTTAATCAGACTGGTAGAGTGTCACAAAATAAAAAGCCTGTGGGTGGGGCATTGAATTGCCCTACGTAGAGTTATGAATAACCCGTTTGTCTTTGCTTTGCCACCTTTTGTCATTTGTTATTAGATGCACTTAACGAGAACAGCTATATTGATGATATGAAACTTAAATTTTTAAAAAAGCCATCAACAGAGCGACAAGAAGGGGTCACCCTGATTGAAGCCTTGGTGGCATTATTGCTTTTTACTGTTGGGGCCTTAGGTTTAGTGGCGCTGCAATTTTCTTCTGTTGCAATGAGTGGAGACAGCCAGCAACGATCACTGGCTATTTGGAAGAGCCAAGAATTTATTGATCGAATTAGAAGTAATGCCGGCCAAGAAGCAAAATATATTGCTGAGATAGGTAACTCAACTACTGATGATTTAGGTGATGATACTGCTACAAAAGCTTTTACTTGCCCAGCGACACCAGGGAAAAACTGTAACACAGGCACGTGTAGTAGTGATGAGATAGTAAAGTATGATGTTTGGGAAGTATTTTGTGAAGCTAATACGGGTGTTACGGGGGCATCAGTTGGAGGAGGTTCTTCAGGGTTGCAACAACTGGAAATTATTTTGTTTAGAAATGATGAAGATGTGGATGGGGATGGGAGTGTTGATGCTGGCATGGGAGATATGGAACTTTATTTAGAGTGGGTCTCGCTTGAGGCCGATGCTAACGATGGAATCGCAAATAATAATGTTGATGGCTCTGTTGGCATAGCTAAAACTGTGAAAACTAGCCTTTGCGATAACACATTAGTTTTAGATTCGTCAGGAACGGTTACATCTGATACTAGAATTGATATGGATTCTAGATTAGATGCTTATTGTGTGAGGTTTAGGTAATGAATATATCGTCAAGTAAAACCAGAAGTTTTCAAGGCTTTTCTTTGGTTGAGTTGTTAGTTGGTATGGCTATTAGCCTTTTAGTAACGGCAGTTGCTGTTGGCTATATGGTGTCTTCATCACGAACGTTAACACACCAAAATAATAATGACCTGATTCAAGAAAATGCTCGGTTTTCGTTTGAAATTTTATCCTCTGAGTTCCGTATAGCAGGGCTAAATAACACTAATAATCCGAATTTGGTTAATACTGCTGATGATGTCAAAGTACAAGGTTTATCATCAGAGAAAATATGTAATTCTGATGCTAGCGAGCCCACTGGCATTTCCTCTGGTGATTGTAATAAAGATAATCTTAGTAATAACTCTGACAGAATTGCGTTCGAATATGCAACTGATTCGGTGACCACTTGCAATGGTAGCGTTGTAAATACATTTTCTAAAATCGTAAGTGTATATTGGGTGGCGGATTTAGATAATAGTGGTGCAGGCGATGGGATCTCTTCTCTCTATTGTCAATCATATCAATCTAAAATAAGCCCTGTGACAGGCGATTACGATACCTTTGAACTTTTAGGAACGGCTACGCCTTTGGTTGATGGCATTGAGTCAATGCAAGTTTTGTATGGTGTAGATACCGATGGAGACACTGACCCAGCAACAATTAACACACCTGAAGGTGATTCTATTGTGAACGAGTATAAGAAGTTTGATGCGATTAGCACTGATGATCGCCCTAATATACTGTCAGCGAAAATTGGGTTTCTCATTAGTGGTGGTCAGTCTATTGCGTCTGAAGCTAACACTGTCAAAAATGAAGAGCGAACGTTTGTGGTTTTAGGTGAAACAATAAAAATTACTGATGGAGTGACTAGAAGTTCGTTATCTACAACGATTGACTTTCCAAATATGCCAGTAGCAAGATTCTGATATGAAACAAAATACATTTGAAAGAGCAAAAAAAATCAATATGAATATTACACCGGTTAAACAACGGGGTATCACGATGATTGTTACCTTGGTCGTATTATTGGTGTTAACGATAATCGGTGTTTCTGCGATTGATAGTAATAATTTACAATCTGTGATGACAAGAAATAATCAATACAGACTAGAAACTTTTAATGGTAGTAACGTTGAGATTGAAGCTCAGCTTACTTTTTATACATTCTCTGCACCAGATGGTATCGCTCAACCAATTGTTGATTTATTGGGCGGAGATGTTGGTGCAAGTTTAGCTTTTGATTCCTCGAAAACTCCATCAGAGAATACCCTAGCTGAGCGTTCAACGAACCCTTCTTTTCAAAAAGAGATATCACTCAAAAGGGCTTCTGGCTGTCCGGTGTTTGGTAGCACTATTAACACCAGTTCAGGTGGTGAAATAGGTGGTTCAGGTGCTAAAAAGTGTTCTTTACTACAAATAGACAGCAGTGCTGGCTATGAAAATCCTCAAATTAAGTCTGAGCAAGTCCAGACTTTTTCCATTTTAACTTTATAGTTAAAACATAGTCTAAATAATCAGGTTACACATTATGAATATAGTGAAAAAAACTGGCAAAATAATTATTCTTTTTAAAAAGTGCTTCAATCATAATATAGCGATTGCTACTTTTTCAGCAGTTTTGACTTTCGTGGGCTCGCAAGTAGCTGTTGCTGATGATATTGAAATATATCAAAATCTAACAGGTAATGCACAGTCAGGCTCAGCAATTGAAAATGACCCTAATTTATTGTTTATTTTGGATAATTCAGGAAGTATGGGGGGGCGCGTGCCCGATGATCCTAGGGCTGATTATGATCCAAATGGAACCTATCCAGGTAATTCTCCTGCGGGTATTTATGTTCACGAGACGGATGGAGACTATACCGGTATCTATATTCCTAGCAATAAAAACTACTGTAATGCGGCTACTGAGTTTCATAATGATAACCCAACCTTTCCTGTTTTTTTTGGCAAAGCTCAAGTTTGGGAATATACAACGGCATCCGGTGGCGGTGGAACATGTACACCAGGTTCATCATCAACGACAAAAAGGTTTAAATATAAAGCAAGTAAACCTAATCAGTTTCAAGCCGGTAAAAAACCAAAAAGAAATTTTCCTATTAATGCCGGAGTCACTGATTTTGTTCTTCAAATAGACAATACTAACGCAAATTTTAACCTCGAAATTTCTGCTTATTTTCGTGACTCTAATAATGACGTTATTGGGAGTATAGGAGATGTGTGTTCAACGACTATTGAATCAAGTAACCAACAAAAAATCACATGTGGTTCTGGGGTGGTACCTGTTAATGCGGCAAAGCTTACAATCGCCTCAAATATTCTTACGAGTGCTGGTCCTGGAGATGACTTAGAGTTTGAGGTTACACAAATTACTGCTTGCCCTCCTGCACCGCCTTCAACAGCGGCATCTGGAGAATGGAGGCATGCTGGTAATCCGGTAACAACAGGTGCATTTTTAGATGGCTTGGAGTGCCAAGCCGATGCAGGTTCTCATGGCATTAACTCAGGTAGCAGCGAAGCATACATTACAGTTGCACCTGATGGGACAACCGACTTTTCTACAGCGCAATATACCAACCTTGAGAAGGATGCACTTTCTTGGGATGCTGACTCGCTAATTAACCTTCAACTTGTGACTGCTCATTACCATGATTATCTTCAAGAGGTAATTACTGATACGCCAGATGATACAGGAACAATTACTTCAAACGATGAAGATGAGATTCTCGAAGAGGCTCAAGATTTGTGTAACGATGGGAGTTCTGGTGATCTAGTTCAGGTCAATTACACGGGTGGGTCGCAATTATTTAGGTGTCGCCCTAAAATTGAAGTGCTGCGTAGGTCAATGAAAACCGTTCTTGGTACCATGAACAATAAAAACGTCGGTATCGTTAAGTTTGATGACTCAGGCAACTTTCATGATGGTGGTGTTGTCATTCAAGGGCTTATTCCTGTGGATGGTGACAATGGTAATAACCGCACTAAATTAGTGGATACAATTAATGTTTTTTCAGCTGATACGTGGACACCTCTTCAGGAGAGCTTGTATGAAGCACATGCCTATTTTGCTGGAGAAAAATCTCCTGTAGAATTAAAAAACTCTACGAATGATACGGATACCAGTATTTTAGCGTCTGATAATGAAACATTTATTTCGCCGATTAATAATGCTTGTCAAGCGAATAATGTTATTTTATTTACTGACGGTGCACCTACTCGTGACGAGGCTTTTGAAACTGATATAGAAGCCTTGAATGGGGGCGCGCAATGTACTCCTCGAGATAATGGTTCTAATAATGGTGAGTGTTTAGATGACCTTGCAGAATATATGGCCAACACCACTAAAGTGAATAAGTCAGTAGGGTATAATAATAAAGTGCGTACGCATACGATTGCGTTTAATATCGATGTGCCATTATTGCAAGAGACAGCCACCAAAGGAGATGGATCTTTTGAAACTGCTAATAATACGGTTAAGTTAGTAAGTGCTTTCCAATCAATTATTGAAGATATCCAAAATGTGGAATCTGATGCGTTTGTTGCACCAGCGGTAACTGTTAATTCTTTTAATCGTTTGCAGTCAAGAGATGATATTTATTTTGCTTTGTTTGAGCCTAATTCGACTCCTCGTTGGAACGGTAACCTGAAAAAATATAAATTTGGTTATGAGAACGATAAAATTGTGATTACAGATCAAAATGGCAATGTTGCGATTGATCCAGATACAGGTTTTTTTAGAGATAATATTAGAAGCTTTTGGTCAAATTTAAATGACGGTGAGTCACCGAGAGAGGGCGGTGCAGCAGCAGAGCTTAAAACTACAAGGAATATTTATGGCTTGTTAGATGCCACTGCAAGTGTTGTCCAACTTTCAGATGAAAGTGATGATGTTGATACAAATGTGACTAACTTTATTTCCAAGACAGATACATTAAGTATTGATCTGGGAGAAAAAACTGCTGTAACGGGCAATAAAGAGGAAGTGGTTAAGTGGACTTTAGGTGTTGATGTAAAAGACGAACTGGGAGATGGTAATACAAACCCGAATTTCTTTTTAGGTGATACTTTACACAGCACGCCTTATTTAATTAGTTTTGGTAGCAGTACTTCAAACCCAAATGATGTGATTTTTTCAACCACAAATCAAGGCATGGTTCATGCTGTGGATGGTGAAACGGGTGAAGAGCTATGGGCTTATGTTCCTGATCCATCACTGTTTAAAAACCTAGGTGATTACTATAATAATGAACCTACAGTTACTGAACATGTGTATGGCTTGGATGCTGAAATAGCTTTTGACGTCAGGCGTGATGCAAAAACTCAAAAAATCACGAAAGCTAACTTGTTTGTCGGGCAGCGCCGAGGTGGTGACAAATATTTTGCGATGGATGTGTTAAATACCGATCCAGCTGCGTCATCAGTTCCAGCCGGAGGTACTGGAACAACAACATCTACAAGTACGCCAGTTGAAAGTTTATGGACATTTGATGGCGCAGGAGTTGGTAATGGGACGGATAGATTAGGACAGAGCTGGGCAACACCAATTCCAGCAAGAATTAATTACTGTAGCACTTCTGCTGATAGCTCCTGTGCGCCAAAAGATGTGTTAATTATATCAGGAGGATATGATGAAAAATATGATGAATTTGAAAATGGAAGTGGCGCAGCGGTAACATTAAGCAGCATTGCGAGCTCTGGTGTGGAAGGTAATGCGATTTTTATTGTTGATAGAGAAAATGGAAATTTGTTGTGGATGGCGGGCAAGTCTGGTCAGGTTGAGAATGGCTCGAGAGATTTTGAAAGTTCTGAGATGGTGCATAGTTTCCCTGCAGAGCCAGCGGTAATTGATGCAGACTTTGATGGGGTAGCAGACTTACTATTTGCTGTCGATATTTCTGGTCAGGTATGGCGTTTTGATTTTAGGGGGCATGTCATTGTTGATGGTGATGGTAACACTATCGTTGATGATAATGATATTCGTTCTGATAACAATAATGGTACGAATGCCGAAGTGACAGGGGGTATTATTGCTGACTTGTCCTCTGATTCTAAAAATCGCCGTTTTTATAATCGCTTAGATGTTTCTCTGACGCCTAGAATAAAAGGTGATGTTCCTGCTAACGATATTCCTGCTAGGTATAATATTGTTGTTGGAACAGGCTATCGTGCTAGCCCAACGCATGATGAGGGTGATTTAAATGGAGGTCAATCCAATAGAATTTATGCTGTTTATGATGAGAATTTACAGTTTCCTAAAGTTGAACCTAATGGTACGGATAAGTTTAAGGTTAGTTATGACTATAATGAGTCTGGAGCTGGCAGTCAGCTGGACGTTAATGACCTTGGAGAAATTGCTGAAACAACGTCACTAGACTTTTATGGAGATCATAAATATGGGTTTTATTTAGAGTTGACAAAAGGAACATCTGAAAAGTTATTAAATCCTACTTTAACGGAAAACTTTAAAGTAATCGCGGTCAGTTATTCTCCAACTCCAGTTGTTAGAAACTCTTCAAACCAATTTGTGTGTCAAGTAGATATTGGTAGTTCTCGTGCCTACGAAATAGATTTAATTAATGGTGGTTTTCAAAGTGTCGATTTAAATAAATCGGGTATTAGTCCTAGAGCGACAATTGTAACGACGAAAGATAATAACGGTGATACTGTAAAAGGCGTCGTTATTGGTACAGAGTTGTTTGGTACTACCACTGATGGTTCTGGTGAAGATCTGTCAAGCGATAGTAAATTTTCTATTGCTAATGGGGATCCTGGAGAAATAAGCCGAGTCAATTGGTTTGAAAAGTAAGAGTGCTAAATGTAGTTATAGCTGATGACGAGCCTTTGGCAAGGGTTCGTCTACAGCGATTTTTATCTAAATTAAGTGAAGTGAATGAGATTTTTATCGGCTCGGATGGAAAGGAAGCTTTAGACTTAATTGATCAACATCAACCTGATTTAGTGGTTTTGGATATTAATATGCCAGGTAAAACAGGTATTGAAGTTGTTCAATCGATTCAAAAATCTCAATTACGGCCGCCAGCCATTATTTTTACTACCGCTTACGATGAGTTTGCCATAGAGGCGTTTAAGGTCAATGCAGCAGCTTATTTAATGAAGCCGATAGAGGAAAAGCAGTTGTTTGATGCTATTGGTAGGGCTGGGCAATTAAATCGAGTGCAAGCAAATGACCTGGGGTCAGCGGATCAACAATCTATAATGCTTAAACGTTCAGCCACAATTGAATCATTAAAAGTCAGTGATATCGCTTATTTTCAAGCAAATGAAAAAATGGTGATGGCTGGTTTGGTTTCGGGTGTAGAGACGATAGTCAATTTTTCACTCAAGCAATTAGACGATAAGCTAAACCCTGTTTTTTTACGTATTCATAGGCATACGCTTATTAATACGCATTTCTTGAAAAAAATTGAGAAAAATGCTGAAAGTGGTGCTTATATTGCTGTGCTGGATAAAATTGATAAGCCTTTCGAAGTGAGTCGGCGGCAAGTTTCTGTCATCAAAAAACATTTTGCCGAGCTTTATTCATAGATGGATTTATTAATAGTAGTGAAAGTTATCAAGCAGTTTTAAACAATCAATTTAAAGCGAAATGGTCGTTGTTTGAGTTAATTCTTGTTAAAGTCGCATTTTTTAAATGTGTATAGATTTTTAGTGCGATGAATGAGTCTGAATTTGACGTGGCCATAATTGGTGGTGGTGTTATTGGCACTATGACGGCTTTATCTTTGTCTGAGAAAGGCTTGAGAGTTGTTGTTCTTGAAAAGAACGAGAAACTTGCAAATGAAGCCTCTCGAGCTGGCGGTGGTATTATTTCTCCACTGCATCCTTGGCGCTACTCAGAAGCGATGCTTGATCTTGCTTCTTGGTCGCATCAACGTTTTTCTGCTATTTCTCATGAGCTCTCTTGCTTGACAGGTATTGATGTGCCTGTCAGAAAAACCGGCATGTTAGTGCCAAATACGTTAGAAGCTGAAGCGGCGCTAAAATGCTCTTTTTTACGTTCTCGAGTGTTAAGTCCGACTGAAGTGTTTGACGTGGAGCCAGGGATTGCTAATCGAACTGAATCCGTGTTTGTTGAAGATGTACATAACATTCGTAATCCAGCATTGTGCAGAGCGTTACCAATAGCCGCGCAAAAAAAGGGTATTCATTTAAAAACCAATTTCAAGATTCATTCTGCCACAAAACAGTCTGACGCGTTTGTGCTCTCATCAGGAAATGAGCATGTTTTGGCGAATAAAGTGGTGATTTGCGCTGGAGCATGGAGTTCAAATGTTATCGCATTGTTTGATGATGCTGAGTTAAATGTCGGGCGGCAGAGTTTCTCATCGATGGCACCTGAAATTTTTCCAGTGAAAGGTCAAATGTTGGCATTTAAAGCCAAGCCAGGCGTATTGAGGACTGTGGTTTTAGAACAAAACCGATATTTGATTCCTCGCCATGATGGAATTGTGGTGGTAGGTAGTACCGTAGAAGACGCTGAATTCGATCAAGAAACAACGGATGATGCTTTTCAAGAATTAAAAACTTTTGCTCAAACTATGTTGCCAGCCTTAAAAAAGTATCCCATAGTGTCGCATTGGGCGGGTTTACGACCAGGCTCTCATCGGGATAAGCCTATTATCTGTGCCGTGGAACAATTAGAAGGCTTATATCTCAATGTAGGTCATTTCCGTAATGGCTTGTTATCGGCTCCAGCATCTGCACAGGTTCTTTTAGATGTTATGTTTAATCAAACATCTGACTTTCACCTCGAATCGTATTCAATTTAAGGCTTTAAATTATGGCGCAATACCACACCTTAACTATTTCTGATATTCGGCAACTAACTAATGACTCTGTTGCTATTAGCTTCGCTGTCCCAGAAGAGTTGCAACAAGCTTTTCAATTTCAGCATGGGCAATTTGTTCAGTTAAAAGCAAGTATTGCTGGAGAGTTGATTGAGCGTTCTTATTCAGTGTGTTCGGCGCCCTACGAACGTAAATTAGTGGTAGGAATTAAGCGTGTTGACCAAGGACTGTTTTCAAATTTTGCTTGCGATGAAATGAAGCTTGGCGATGAAATTCAAGTTTCTGAACCGCAAGGGGTGTTTACTCATACTCTAGACTCTTCCCAAAAGAAAACGTATTTATTGGTGGCGGCAGGCTCTGGGATAACGCCGATTCTTTCTATTATCAAAATGACCTTGGCCTCTGAATCATTGAGTCAATGTTGTTTGATCTATGCAAATAAATCCCCTGAGTCGAGCATGTTTCGAGAAGAGTTGGATCAGTTAACACAAAGATACTCTGATCGTTTTCATCTTGTGTCGGTTTATTCGCAAAGTGATGAGGGTGAACTACGTGGTCGCTTAAACCTTCAAGTGATTGAGCAACTTTATGAAAAGCGTTCGCGAAAATTAAGTCGTGTTGATGAGTTTTTTGTGTGCGGTCCAAAAGAGATGAGTATTGCGTTGCATGAAGCCGTCTTAAAGGCCGGAATTAGCGCTGAAAATGCACATATAGAGCTGTTTGAAGCATCAACGGAATTTTCTGATATTGGCGGTGATAATGCGGTTGTTACTATGAAAATTGATGGAGAGTCATTTGAATTTACTTATGATGATCCGACACGATCGATTTTGGATGTCGCGTTAGACTATGATGGGGACCTGCCTTATGGTTGTCAAAATGGTTCATGCGGATCATGCCAAGCCAAAATTGTATCGGGTTCCGCTGAAATGGAAGTTAATTTTGCATTAAGTCAGTCCGAAATTGATGAAGGTTTTGTCTTGGTGTGCCAAGCTAGACCAACTTCAAAGAAAATAGAAATTGACTACGATGCTTAATGTTAATTTATTCCATTTTTGAGGTTAAAATATTTAAAATAACATTGAATTGAAAAAGCACTTGCGTATAATTCCGCGATGGAAAACATTAGAACTGCACTTACCTTCGACGATGTCTTGCTGGTCCCAGCGGCATCATCAATCTTGCCTCGCGATGTCGAGCTCTCAACCCAACTGACGAAAGAAATAACGCTGGGAATTCCTGTGTTATCAGCGGCAATGGATACGGTGACTGAAAACCGTATGGCCATTAGTTTAGCTCAAGAGGGCGGCTTAGGGGTTATTCATAAAAATTTCACTGCTGCTGAGCAAGCAAAGCAAGTATCGAAGGTGAAAAAATATGAAGCGGGTATCATTAATGACCCGATAACGGTTTGTCCTACCATGTCCATTGGCGATGTTATCGCGTTGACTCATAAGAAGAAAATTTCTGGCGTTCCGGTTGTTGATGGTGACGCCTTGGTTGGGATTGTGACCAGCCGAGATTTGCGCTTTGAAACGCGCTTTAGTGAGCCTGTGTCAATTGCCATGACGCCTAAAGAGCGTCTGATCACGGCAAAAGAAGGTGCTAGTAAAGAAGAAATTTTGGATAAATTACATGTTAATCGTATCGAGAAAGTGTTAATTATTGATGACAACTTTCACTTAAAAGGTTTGGTGACGGTTAAAGATATTCAAAAGTCGTCTGATTATCCGAATGCTTGTAAAGACTCGAATGGTAGTTTGAGAGTGGGCGCTGCTGTGGGTGTGGGCGCTGATTCTAGTGACCGTGTTGAAGCCTTAGTTCAAGCCGGTGTCGATGTGTTAGTGGTTGATACCGCGCATGGGCATTCTCGAGGTGTCATCGAAAGAGTTCGGCAAATAAAGTTAGATTATCCACAAATTCAAGTGATTGGTGGAAATATTGCTACCGCTCAAGCGGCTCTTGATCTTGCCGCGGCTGGTGCAGATGCGGTTAAAGTGGGTATTGGCCCAGGCTCGATTTGTACCACGCGCATTGTGGCAGGTGTTGGTGTGCCTCAAGTGTCAGCTATCTATGATGTTGCTCAGGCTCTCAAAGGTAAAGATATTCCTTTGATTGCGGATGGCGGCTTACGTTATTCAGGTGATGTGGCGAAAGCCATTGCTGCCGGTGCTGGCTCCGTGATGATTGGCAGTCTTTTAGCGGGTACAGATGAGGCTCCTGGTGATATTGAATTATTTCAAGGGCGCTCGTATAAATCATATCGAGGCATGGGTTCTATAGGAGCCATGGAAAAAGGTTCAAAGGATCGCTACTTTCAAGACTCTACCGTCAATACTGATAAGTTAGTGCCAGAAGGTATTGAGGGTCGTATTGCGTATAAAGGCCCATCGATTAATATTATTCATCAATTAATGGGTGGCGTGCGTGCCAGTATGGGTTATACAGGTAATGCGAATTTAAAAGAAATGCGTGAAAATTGTGAGTTTGTCAGGATTACTGGAGCAGGCTCTAGAGAAAGCCATGTCCATGATGTATCTATTACAAAAGAAGCGCCAAATTACCGACAAGGCGGCTAGAGTGGTGTAAATGATTCCGTATCATGGCAGTTGGGAAGTGTTTTAAGCTTCTTCACTGGATGATAATATTTTTAACAGAGTTTATACGAACGTATAAACTCTGTTTTGTTTTAAACTAAACGAAGAGAAACGTTATGTCTGATATTCATCAAGACAAAATTTTAATTTTAGATTTTGGCTCTCAATACACTCAGTTGATAGGTCGCCGAGTGCGTGACCTTGGTGTTTATTGCGAAATTTGGGCATACGATAATGATCTAGAAGATATTCAGAAATTTAACCCAAAGGGAATCATATTGTCTGGCGGACCTGCATCTGCCATTGAAGAGGAAGGCGAGGAAATTGCCCAAGCTCCAGAAGGTATTTTTGATTTAGGCCTTCCTATCTTAGGTATTTGTTATGGCCTTCAGTGCATGAGTGCTACTCTGGGCGGAAAAGTCGCTACCTCAGACAAGCGTGAATTTGGGCATGCTCCTGTCAAAGTTTTGCAAGAGAACGCTTTGTTAGAGTTAGGAGATAACAATGTTTGGATGAGTCATGCAGATAAAGTGACTGAGATTCCGGAAGGTTTTGACGTGATTGCAGAATCACCAAACGCGCCACTGTGTGCAATTGCGGATGAATCACGTCGTTTTTATGGTATTCAATTCCATCCTGAAGTGACACATACCGATGGTGGGGAAAAAATATTAAGTAACTTTATTCATGGTATTTGTCGTTGTGGTTCAGATTGGAATTCGGCGAATATTATTGAAGACAGCGTGGCACGTGTGCGTGAGCAAGTGGGTGATGACCACGTTATCTTAGGTCTTTCGGGAGGAGTAGATTCTTCTGTGGTTGCGGCTATGTTGCATAAAGCAATTGGTCAGCAATTAACTTGTATTTTTGTGGATAACGGCTTGTTGCGTTTGAACGAAGGCGATCAAGTGATGGCAACCTTTGCTGAAAATATGGGTGTGAAGGTGATTCGTGTCGATGCTGAAAAAAGGTTTTTGGATGAATTGGCGGGCGAGGATGAGCCAGAAGCAAAACGTAAAATTATTGGACGCGTTTTTGTGGAAATTTTTGAAGAAGAGTCTCGCAAGATTGACGGTGCGAAATGGTTGGCTCAGGGAACTATTTATCCCGATGTTATTGAATCAGCGGCATCTAAGACAGGTAAAGCTAAAGTCATTAAATCTCACCACAATGTTGGTGGGTTACCGGATGATATGGATTTGCAGCTACTTGAGCCATTGCGAGAACTTTTTAAGGATGAGGTTCGAAAAATTGGCGTTGAGCTGGGATTACCTAAAAAAATGATTTATCGCCATCCTTTTCCAGGTCCTGGTCTAGGCGTGCGAATTTTAGGTGAAGTGAAAAAAGAGTATGCAGATATTCTGCGTTTAGCCGATGCCATTTATATTGAAGAATTAGAAAAATCGGGCTGGTACGATAAAACCAGTCAAGCCTTTACTGTTTTCTTGCCCGTTAAATCCGTTGGTGTTGTGGGAGATAATCGAGCATATGAATATGTTGTGGCACTTAGAGCTGTGCAAACGATTGATTTCATGACAGCGACGTGGGCGCCTTTGCCGTACGAATTATTAGCGACAATTTCGGGACGCATTATTAACGAAGTGCGAGGCATCAGCCGAGTCACGTATGACGTGTCGAGCAAGCCGCCAGCAACGATTGAGTGGGAATAGTTGTGGAGCAGCGGTCGACTATTTATCAGAGCCTTATAAAGGTTGATATTTGTCAGGTAGTTCGCTCCTTAATCGCAGTTTGTTGATGCATGACGCGTGGAAAAATATCGATTCTTTTAGAACCCGAGTCGGTTGCCTGTTTCTATTTGTTGGAAACAGGCTCAAGTGGTATCATTAGTACAGCTTAGCAACATTATCAGAAGAGATCGGATACATTTGATGTTCGACGCCGAAGGAGCAACTACCCGGAATCTCTCAGGCAAAGTGGACTGATAAACGTTTAGCTATCTGGAGAGAAGCTTCCGCACAGGCGAAGCTCACCGAAGGAGAAAGTGGCAGACTTTTCGTGAATGCCACCAAGCTCTCAGGTTCAATGACAGATGGGTGAGTGCTGCATGTATGCAGTAACCATTAACTCATATTTGTTTGAGGACCTTCGTATGTCTCGTTATAAAAATGTCGCTGTCATCGGTGCTGGAATCACAGGTGTAACTACAGCTTATTCCTTATTAAACCGCGGTTTTAATGTGACGGTATTTGATCGAAACCGCTATTCTGCTATGGAAACCAGCTTCGCCAATGGCGGCCAGCTCTCGGCATCTAATGCTGAAGTGTGGACTCAGTGGTCAACTATTTTTAAAGGCATTAAATGGATGTTTGAGCCGAATGCACCGCTGTTGGTAAACCCTAAACCCAGTTGGCACAAATATAGTTGGATGGCTGAATTTATGGCCAATATACCCAACTACGAAGCAAATACTGTTGAAACAGTTAAGCTGGCTATTGAAGCGAGAAAATACCTTTTGTCTTTTGCCAAGGAGGAGGGCTTTGATTTTGACTGTGAGCAAAAGGGCATTTTACATATATACAAAGATGCTAAAGAGCTTTCACATGCTAGAAAAGTGAATGCTTTACTTGCCAAAGGTGGTTTAGAGCGTCGAGAAATCAGTGAATCTGAAGCAAAAACAATTGAGCCCACACTGTCGGGCAAGTTGGAAGGTGCTTTTTATACTGAAAGTGATTTTACTGGAGATATTCATCAGTACAGTGCAAACCTATCTGCTGCTTGTCAGAATAAAGGGGGGCGGTTTGAATATAATGCGAATATTACAAGCCTTGAGCATCAATCAAGCGGTGTGAATGTGTTTTGGGAGGATGCTGATGATCATGACGGCGAAACACAGCACCAACATTTTGATGCGGTAGTTATTTGCGCTGGTGTTCAAAGTCGAAGGCTTGCAGCCAAGTTGGGTGACCGTGTTAATGTGTATCCAGTTAAAGGTTATTCGATTACTGTAAATATGGATGATGAAGCGAGTGCTAATGCTGCTCCGTGGGTTAGCTTGCTCGATGATCAAGCCAAAATTGTCACCAGTCGTTTGGGTGAGGATCGTTTTCGAATTGCGGGTACTGCAGAATTTAATGGGTATAACAAAGATATCAGAAATGATCGTATTGATCCGTTGATAAAATGGTGTGAAAGGCACTTCCCAGGTGTTTCAACAGAGCACGTGATTCCTTGGGCCGGATTGCGGCCAATGATGCCAAATATGATGCCCAAAGTGGGTGCCGGTAAAAAAGTGGGCGTATTTTATAATACGGGGCATGGGCACCTAGGTTGGACGTTATCGGCTGCAACAGCGGAGAGTGTCGCTGAATTAGTATTTGCAGATGCACAGTCTGCTGTTGCATAAATAAAGCATTTGCTTAATCGGAACTCGTTATATGCAACTCATAGCCTGTATATTTTCTAATATTCAATACGCCAGTGTCTAGAATGAGGTATTGGCCTTTGATACCCATTAATTTACCGGCAGCTTGACCTGCTTTGTCTAGGTTGTGAGAAGCCACTTTACTGGGGTACTCAATGACGGGGTAGTCTATAGAGGTAATATCATGGTGAGTTTCAATCAGTGCGTTCTCGCCGTGTTCAGCTCGAATAGGTTGTGCTATTTCTTCGAGTGCAGGTTTCAGTTCCTGCCAGCGTGAGAGTAAATCTACTTCTGGGATATTGCCTTTGAGCATAGTCCTCCAGTTGGTTTTATCCGCAATCAAGTTAGAGGCTGGGTGTTCTAATAAGCCTGATATGCGTCGGTTTGCAGCACGATAGATAGGCATGGCTGTAACGGCGCCTTGATCAACCCATCGAGTGGGTATTTGATTGCCTCGAGTAATACCAATTTTTAAACCGGAAGTATTTGATAAATAAACATAATGATCAGCAAAACAATTCGCTTCGCCCCAATCAGGTTCTCTACAGGTGCCTGCATGAAAATGGCACAGCTCAGGTTTTACGATGCATGTATCGCAACTTGCTAACGAGCGCATACATGGAAAGCAATGACCTTGAGCAAAGCTTTTCTTAGTTTTGCGATTGCAGTTAATGCAATGAATATTTCCTTCAAAGCGAATATGTATATGTTTACCAATTTCATTATTCAGGCCAATTTTTTGATCGCCAATAGGCAGGGAATAATCGACGAGTTTGGTGTCTGGATTGATATGGCTGATGAGTTTTCTAACTTGGCCTGAAGCTTGCATAATTTGAATGAATTGTAAAAATGATCTCTTGTGTGTTTATTATGCCGCATCTCGTTAAATGTTGATTCAGAAATAGTAAAAATGTGGCAAAATTATCTTTTCGTATACGTGAAATAGCTAGGTAGCTTGAAAATAAAAAAATGAAAAAATCGAACATCATTTTAGTTGGTATGCCTGGAACAGGTAAAAGTACATTAGGTGCTTTGATGGCTAAGTCATTGAGAAAAACGTTTGTTGATACGGATACGTTAATTGAAAATATTGCTGGAATACCTATTCAAGAATCATTGGATGAGCTGGGTAATGAAGCTTATGGGAAACTTGAACATCAGGCGTTGATGGATATTGATCAGAATAATTTGGTGATAGCCACTGGCGGTAGTGCGATTTATCAGGTTCAAGCGATGCGCTATTTAAAACAAAATGCGATAGTTATTCATTTAAGTGCTTCTTTCGAGACTCTTAACCAACGCATTAAAAACTTTAATTCGAGAGCTA
This sequence comes from Arenicella sp., assembly GCA_050633585.1. GTDB lineage: Bacteria > Pseudomonadota > Gammaproteobacteria > Arenicellales > Arenicellaceae > CALKZN01. Next base: position 19,670 of record JBOEGT010000063.1, on the reverse strand, counting down.
TTGTGATGAACAAAGGTATGAGTTTTGCTGATCTTTATGCGCAGAGAATGCCTTTATATCAAGCGTTGGCAGATATAGAGTTTGTGACTGATCAAGCCAATGAATCTCCTCAAGACTCAATGAAGAGAGTGATTAGTGCCTTACAGGCACATTCAGGTTGTGAGTAATGATGTCCTCAGCTGATGAGGTTTGGATGCAAGAAGCGATGTCTTTAGCGCGGCGTGCTGAAGAGTCCGGCGAAGTGCCTGTGGGAGCTTTGGTTGTAAGCGATGGTAAAGTTATCGGTGAAGGTTGGAATCAGCCTATAGCAAAACATGACCCTTGTGCCCATGCTGAGATACAAGCGATTAGGTCAGCCTGTTTGTATCAACAAAATTACCGTTTAACAGATGCGAGTTTATATGTCACTTTAGAGCCTTGTGCGATGTGTGCGGGAGCCATTGTTCATGCGCGTGTAAAACGCGTGATTTTTGCAACTCATGACCCGAGAACGGGAGCTGCTGAATCTGTTTTTCAATTATTAAATAATCCTGCGCTTAATCATCATTGTGACATCGTCAGCGGTATTTGTGCCGAAGAGTCCGCTAATATGTTGAGAGCTTTTTTTCGTGCTCGCCGCAAGAAATCATAACCCTATTCTTTTCTAATACTGTGCTTACTGAAAAATTTTATTCTGAATTGTCATTTATGGATGGCATGCATAAAGCGCCACAGGCGACAGCCGATATCAAAGCTGTTCCCGAAGACTTTGAGGTGGCGGAGTTCATGGATGTTGAGTGCACGGGCGAAGGCGAACATATTTGGTTGAATATTAAGAAAGTAAAAATGCACACTGATCAAGTGGCAAAATCTTTGGCAAGACTTGCGGAGGTCCACCCAAAAGATGTTGGTATCTCAGGCATGAAAGACTTTTTGGCGAGTACATCACAGTGGTTTAGTGTGTGGTTGCCTGGTGTGAGAGATGAAGATCTTCCAGACTGGTATTCTTTGCAAAGTGACTCTGTGCAAATCTTGTCTATTAAAAGGCATAGCCGTAAATTAAAACGCGGGACGCACCAAGGTAATCGCTTTAAAATCTTGCTTCGAAATCTTGATGGTAATAAACAAGTCATAGAACAAAAGCTTCAATTGCTGAAAGATGTGGGAGTGCCTAATTATTTTGGTGAACAACGTTTTGGTCGTGGAGGGAGTAACTTATATCAAGCATTAGAAATCATGCGATCAGGGAGAAAAATAAAACAACGTCAAAAAAGAGCAATGCTGCTTTCAAGTGCTAGATCGTGGTTGTTTAATTGTATTTTGTCAGAACGTTTGAAGACAAATACATGGTTAGAGGCACAGCCTGGGGAGCCGTTAAATTTAAATGGTTCACGACAAATCTTTATTGCTGAAGACCTAGAAGAAGCGCACACTCGGATTAAGCAATTAGATGTCCATACGACGGCTCCATTATGGGGCAAAGGCAAAAACAACATGATGGAACAAGCACGTGATTTATGTATGTTTGAAGACCGAGTGTTGAGTGAGTTTGACGTGTTTAGAAGCGGTCTTGAACAAGCGGGCATGGAATACTCACGGCGAGCGATGCGTTATATTCCTCAACGTTTAATGTGGGAGTTTGTCGAAGGTTCATCCGATGATTTAACGTTGACATTTGATTTAGGGCGAGGTCAATTTGCGACGAGTTTGTTGAGAGAATTAGTGCGGTCGAATGAAAAAAACGTTACTTGAAATAGATCTATGAAGATAATTGAACTGCATGAATACATTGAAGACACTGCTAGCTTATTTGATTTGGTAGCAGATCAGCCATGGTCACAATATTTAGACAGTGGCGTGTCTTACGGCCCTTCGGAGGCTGAGAAAGGGGTTGATATTTTAGTGTGCAAACCGCAGTCTATTTTGCTAACTTTTGGTGAGGAAACAGAACATTATGGGCCTGCTGAATATCAAGATGGCGAAGGGAGGGCTTTACTCTCAACATCCGAAGAGAACCCGTTTCAGTTATTGAAACAACTTCTTTTAGATTATGAAATTGCTGGAGACCTTTCATATAGTGATTCTGAAGGGAATGAAAGAGGTTTACCTTTTTGGGGAGGTGCTATTGGTTATTTTGGCTATGAACTAGCCCGACAACTTGAGGAACTGCCTCAACACGCGTTAGATGATATTGGTTTGCCGGATATGGCAATTGGTATTTATGAAACGGCCGTTATCTCTTGTCATCGTGAAAAGAAGAGTTGGTTTATTGATGTAACTGGCAAAAATCCAAAGCTTAAAGAGTTTTGGCTTAATCATATTAATAGTATTGATTATAGTCAGAAAGAATTAATTGATATCAGTCATGCGTGGAAAACTGTTGGCGAAATGCAAACAGCACTCAGCCGTGAAGACTATGGTTTTAAGTTTGAAAAAATACAGCGTTATCTCAAGGAGGGCGATTGTTATCAAATTAACTTAACCAACCGGTTTGATGTGCCTGTTTCAGGCAATGCATGGCACAGCTATTTAAAGATGCGATCGATGAGTATGGCTCCCTTTGGTGCTTATATGAATTTCCCTTGCGCTCAAGTGTTATCGAACTCCCCAGAAAGATTTATTGAGTGTGTTGATGGAAAAGTGAAAACCAGTCCGATTAAAGGTACTCGGCCACGTGATTTAGACATTTTAGAGCGTGACTTAGCCCTAGCCTATGAACTTGAAGCGAGTGAAAAAGATCAAGCTGAGAATGTCATGATCGTTGATTTATTACGTAATGACTTAGGACGAGTGTGTGAAATTGGGTCTGTAAAAGTGCCTGAATTATTTGCGATAGAAACCTATGCCAATGTGCATCATATGGTGAGCCATGTCGAAGGAGAGCTAAGAGAAGGCATTCATTCACTCGACTTGCTAGAGGCATCATTTCCTGGAGGGTCAATTACAGGTGCTCCCAAAAAACGAGCAATGGAGATTATTGATGAATTAGAGCCTTTTTGTCGAGGTGTGTATTGTGGTGCTATCGGTTGGGTCGATTTTGCGGGCAATATGCAAACGAATATAGCTATTCGCACGATAGCCACTGTTGATGGGCGTAGTTATTTTTCTGCTGGTGGCGGAATAGTCATTGATTCTGACGAAGAAGATGAGTATCAAGAGTTATTAAGTAAGGCGGCAATCATGCTGAAAACGATCGGCGTTAATCAATAAAGGTATAAAAATACTTTATATGTTTTAAAAGTGCTGGTAATTAAGCACATAATATTTTAATTTTAATGGTACGAAATGATATTTATGATCATTTTATTCATGGCAAAAAATAGTGTACAAATATGGTTCAAGCAGTAGCACATTCTAGTTCTCAAATGCCTTTGCCGGCGGAAAATGTTCCGTTGTGGTTAAGTTCGATTGCAGAAGGTCATACGGAAAAAGAAATGGAGGCTATTCAAAAAGCAGCATTGTTTGCGATTGACTGTCATCAAGGTCAAGTGAGGCGTTCTGGAGAAGCCTATGTGAATCACACATTTGCAGTTGCCGCTATTGTTCATGAGTTAGGCTTAGATTACGAGGCTATCATTGCAGCGCTATTGCACGACTCTGTTGAAGACACGGACGTGACGTTAGAGGACTTGGCGCGAGAATTCGGTGATTGTGTCGCTCAGATGGTTAACGGTGTGACTAAGATGGAGGGCATTCAAGAGTTTGCTGAAGATGAGCATGCGGTTGACTTAAATGAAGACGGTTCTATCCCAGAAGATAAGAAACAGTTTAATCATCAACAAAGTAAAGAACGTGGCAGGATTGAAAGCCTTCGGAAAATGATGTTGGCAATGGTCGAAGACGTTCGAGTCGTTCTCATTAAATTGAGCGATCGTTTGCACAATATGCGAACGATGGAGCATATGCCAGCGCATAAACAAGTGGCTAAATCGCGTGAAACATTGGAAATTTTCGCACCTTTGGCTAATCGATTAGGAGTTTGGCAATTAAAATGGGAGTTAGAAGATTTGGCTTTTCGTTATTTAGAGCCAGATACTTATATCAGTATTGCTAAGAAGTTAAAACATCGTCGAGTGGACCGTGATGATTATATTGCGAGCTTTGTTGATAATTTATCATCTCAGCTAGAAGAGGGAGGCATTACTGGTGATGTCAAAGGGCGTTCAAAACATATATATAGTATTTGGTCAAAAATGCAGCGTAAAAAGCTCGATTTTGAAAATGTATATGATATTCGTGCTGTACGTGTATTAGTTGACTCCGTTCAAGAGTGTTATGCCGCGTTGGGATTGATTCATACTCAATGGAAGTATATTCCTGGGGAGTTCGATGATTATATTGCAACGCCTAAAGAGAATAACTATCAATCAATTCATACGGCCGTTATTGGGCCCCAAGGTCGAGTGATAGAGATTCAGATTCGTACGGTAGAAATGCATAAGGCTAATGAGCTAGGTGTTGCGGCTCACTGGCGCTATAAAGAAGGTTCCAAGAATGATTCTTCATTAGAGCATAAAATTTTATGGTTAAGGCAATTGATGGAGTGGAAAGATGATGTTGCTGATGCCAGTGAATTTGTGGAGCGAGTCCAAGATGATGTGTTTGAGGAACGCATTTATGTGTTTACTCCGAAAGGTAAAGTGGTGGACTTGCCTGAAGGAGCGACGCCAATTGATTTTGCTTATCGAATACATACCGAGGTTGGACATAAATGCAGAGGTGCTTTAGTCAACGGCAAAATGGTGCCACTGACAACGGCGTTGCAAACGGGGCAACGAGTCGAAGTGGTGACGAATAAAAATGGTGCTCCAAGTTTAGATTGGTTAAGTTCACACCATAACTATGTGAAGACTCGTCGAGCGCGTTCAGCGATTCAACATTACTTTCGCTACCAAAACCGCGATGAAACCTTAGCGTATGGTCGTGAAATTTTAGATAAAGAGCTTCATCGGATGAATGTACCTGATGTCAATATTGAACGTTTAGCTAAGTCCATGAAACTTGATGATGCGGATGAACTTTATATGAAATTAGCGGATGGTTCTGTTCGTCCAGGTCGAGTGTCGATGATGGCTTTGAAATTGGTTCGGCCTGATCAACACGAATTATTCGATGAGCGAGATCAAAACGCTGAAACAAAAATTGTGTTTAACCAGCAGCAACCTGCCAGCATTAAACCGAACTCTAATAAAGAGCTGCAAGCGGGTGGTGTTGATAATTTATTGGTGAAAGCCGCAAATTGCTGTTTGCCAATTCCTGGCGATAAAGTTCAAGGGTTTATCACTCGAGGCTCTGGTGTTTCGGTGCATCGATGTGATTGTCCAAACATGATTAACTTGCTTGAAACGGAAGCAGAAAGGGTTATTGAGGTTGATTGGTTTGATCAAACTGAGCGAACTTACCCTATGAGCCTTGTGGTTGAGGCATTTGATCGAAAAGGTTTATTAACCGATATCACTGGAGTTTTCACGTCAGAAAAAGTCAATGTGATTGAAATGACGACTAGAACAGACCCAAAAGATCAATCTGTGACTATGATAGTGACGGCAGAATTATCAAACATTGAATCAATGAGTCAAGTCATTAATCGAATCATGCAAATTCCAAATGTTCATGATGTGAGGAGAAAACAATGAGTCTATTTTTGCTGTATTTAGCGGTCGCTTTTTTTTACATTATTAGCCCAGGTCCAGCAGTGTTTTTGGCTATTTCTAATGGCATGACGGTTGGTGTTAGGGCCTTGATCATGTCGTCACTCGGTAATATTGTCGGTTTGTTCTTATTGTCGCTTGTCTCGATTTTAGGTTTAGGCGCGATTGTTTTGGCATCGTCTACGTTATTCTTGATTGTTAAATTTATTGGTGCTGGCTATTTGCTGTATCTAGGTGTGAAGCAATTTCGTACCGCTAAGGCGCTGCTTTCAGATGGAGGTGCAAACCTTGATGGCGGGTTGTCAGATGCGAAAACTAATGTGGTTAAGGCTAAAAAGCAACGAGGATTGTTTTACTACTTTTTCGAAGGTTTTTTGCTAGCAGCGACTAACCCTAAACCTATTTTATTTTTCATTGCAATTTTTCCTCAATTCCTTGTTGAGGATGCTCCTCTTACGGCGCAGTTTTTAATCATGACTTTTTCTTTTATGTTTTTGTCGTTTTTATCACTGTTTACCTATGGATATATTGGCAAAACAGCGAAAGTCTTTTTTATGCATGAAACACGGATGAAGTATTTTCACCGAATCACCGGCGGCTTATTTATAGGTATGGGAATGACTTTACTGGGTCTGAAAAATGCTCAAGCTCAGGCGTGATTGATTGCTTTCATAAGATTAAAACAATCTATGATGCTTAACGAAAGCGTGATATTGAGAAAGCCTCAATATCCATAGGCTGGGCTGATTGGGTTAAGCAGTTGGCTGTCATTAATGCTGTGGCGGCTGAATGTGTCCAGCCTAGCATTCCGTGGCCTGTGTTCATGAATAAGTTGTGGTAGCCCGTTTCTCCCACAATAGGTAAGCTATCTGGAGTGCTCGGACGCAAGCCACACCAACTATCTTGAATGGTTTGATATTCGCCAGCATCTGGCATGAATTGCCGAGCATTTTCTAATAGAGCATGGATGCGCTTTGTATTGATATCTGCCTTCATTCCTGAGAATTCTGCAAACCCTGCAATCCTTAAACGCTCTCCTAAACGGCAGTAAACTGTTTTTTTGTCGGTATCTGTGACGGATATATTAGGGCAGTTAGTAGTCGCTGGCACAGTGACGCTGTAACCTTTGATGGGGTATATCGGTAATTTTAGTGCAAGCGGTTTTGATAAAATTGTGCTGTGCACGCCTGCTGTCAAAATATACGCATCACCTTGTATTAAGCCTTTGTTTGTTTTGATACCAGTGATTGATGGTTGTCTATGCTTGTTTTGGCTCGCTTTAATTTCTAGAATGGTATGGTTTTTTTGGAATCTCACTGGGTAGTTTCTTGTTATGTATTCTAGTAGTTCCACGCAAAATTTATGGCAGTCAGCAGCATCTTCATTGGTGTCATAGATTGCACCAATGACTGTAGGGTTTCCTCTGAAAGCGGGTACTTTTTCATAAAGTGTCTGTTGATCCCATATTTCGGATTCATGATTTTTAATGAAGTTATCAATGGTTTGTTGGAATGTTTTGTGATGGTGATACACATATAGCTTTCCAGATGACTTCCTAAAGTCAAAGTTTATGCCTGAGTCTTTAATAATCTCATATAGTTGCTGTTGTGCGATAGCTCCCAGTTTTCGCATAGAGGTTGATGACTGTTTTGAGTTGCTCGTTTTGCACTGCCACAAAAAATGCAAAGCCCACGCATAAAAATGACTATCAATAGTAGGGTGTATTTTGAATGCTGGATCTAGACCTAGCGAAATTTTAGGTAATTGTTTGAATACGGCTGGATTAGCGATGGGTGTTTTGTAGCGATAGGATAGTTGCCCGCCATTGGCAAAGCTCGTTTCTTTTGCCGGTTGATCGTGTTGGTCAATGATGGTGACTTCAAATCCTCTTTTTGCCAGCATATAGGCCGTCGTCACACCCGTAATTCCCGCTCCTAAGATTACCGCTTTCATTCGATGTATTTAATTATCTTTTCTTTTTTTTAGGCGCTTGCTCAGTGCGGGCTGAGAGATACCTAATAGTTTTGCGGCAAGAGATTGATTGTTTTCTGCTCTTGCCATGGCTTCGTTGACAAGCAGTTCATTGAGCTCTTGGATGCTAGGAAGCGGTGTATTCTCTTTAAAGAGAGAATCATCTTGTTGTGTGTAGGAGGTTTTGGGTGTTTTTTCCAGCACCTTCAGAAACTGCTTCATTGATAGCATGCCTGATGTGTGATGGCTCATTGCTTCATAAGCGAGGGAGCGGAGTTCACGAACATTTCCCGGAAAATGATAGTTTTCAAGCAATGTGTATAATTCTTGTGGCACGGTAGGTTTGTTTTTTTGTAGCTCTATAGACGCTTCGGCTAAAAAGTGCTCAAGTAATGCAGGGATGTCGCCTTTTCGCTCACGCAATGGAGGTATATGTACTTGATGTGTGCTCAAGCGAAAAAATAAATCAGAGCGAAATCTTCCATCGTCTTGTAAGTTGTTTAAGTCTTGATGAGTCGCGACTAATATACGAGCAGTCATGCGCTCAGGTTTATCGCTGCCAAGAGGAAAGTATTCTCCATCTTGAAGTAGGCGTAGTAACCGGATTTGTAAGTTTGCGGCAAGATCACCGATTTCGTCTAAAAATAATGTGCCATGGTGAGCGCGTTCAATTAAGCCTTCTCGGGTATTTTCTGCGCCAGTAAAAGCGCCTTTTCGGTGCCCAAAGAGTGTATCTGAGAAAACTTGCTCATCTAACCCCGCGGTATTGAGCGAAACCAACTCCCCATCTCGATTGCTGAGCTGGTGGATGGCTTGAGCGGCTAACTCTTTTCCTACACCACTTTCTCCTGTGATTAATACCGGCTGACTGCTTACGGCAACAGTTTCAAGGTAGTTGAAAACAGACAGCATGCCAGGGTCACTAGTAATAATATTTTTAAATGCGGCTGATCGTTTGTGTATTTTAGTCGAAAGCTGTTTTCTGATAGCCAGGTTTTCTATGCGAGATTCTTGAATATGGATAGCACGTTTTACGCTATCAATAAGCTGTTGTTCACCCGCTGTTTTCACAAAATAGTCGTAAGCTCCTTTGCGGATACATTTGACTACTGTCTCGAGTTGGTTCATACCACTTAAGATGATGACGGTGATCTCGGGATGATGTTCGAGTATTTTTTCTAGTAGCGTGTCTCCGGAGATATGTGGCATGGTGAGATCTAATAAGACCAAGCCAATGTTGTGCTCAGGGATTAGCGTCATCACTTGGCGACTATCAACACAGGTGACGATATTATCAATGCCACCATTGCGCTCCAAACTGATGCTCATACTCCGTAAAAAAGCATCTTCGTCATCAACTAATAACACGCCAAAACTGGGGTAGCTCATCGTTAACCTCTATGAATAATTGGAAAAGAGAGAGTGACTGTGGTGCCTTGATCTTTTTTTGATTCGAAAATCATTTTGCCTTTATGTTCTTCAATGATGCTGTTGGAGACCGATAATCCGAGGCCTGTGCCGCCGCTTTCGCGCTTTGTCGTAAAAAAAGGTTCAGTAATGCGCGATAGTTTTTTCTTTTCTATTCCAGAACCTTCATCTTGCAACTGGAAGCAAGCTGTTCTCTCATTATCGTTATAAAACGTTCGAATGCTGAGTCTCTGGTCTTTTGAAGTAAGTGCTTGGCAAGCATTTAAGATGAGATTTATCAGAACTTGCTCAATGCGTTGCGCATTACCTAAAAAAAGCGGTAATGGTGTGTGGCATTCGAAAGAAAAGTGGTCTGTTGAGTTTTCTATCGTTTTCTTGACAATGCGGATTGCTGTTTCGCTCAATTTGTTGAGGTCGAGGTTTTGGTTGAGTTCAGGAATATTGTGTTGGCTGTAGTCGCGCAAATCATTAACAATTCTTCGGATACGGTTTGCACGATCAAGCATGTCATCTAGCATTTTAGGAATTTCACCGCGCATTCGGCTGTATTTCAAACCTCCCATGTCGAAATCACCGAATGTGGTGTAGTGTTTTTCTAGTATGTTTTCAATGTCTTCATAACTCTCTTTGATGACTGGCGCATTTAATAATAACAAGCTAGTTGGGTTGTTGATTTCATGAGCTACGCCCGATACTAAAACACCTAAAGATGCCATTTTGTCGGCTTGAATTAATTGTTGTTGCTGGCTTTTAAGTTTTTTGGTTCGGCGATTAATGGTTTGTGACAGCTGCCTATTCCAAATGATGATCACGGCTGTTATTAATAATACGGTAGCTAGTAGGCCAGCTGAAATAAAACTAATGAGCTTCCAACTAAATCCTTGATCTTCTAGAGATCCAAGCCATTTATCGTAGATTTCTTGATGTTTTCCTGTGCGTTTTAAAATCGCAAGCCCTTCGCTGAATAGAGCATATACGCTATCATTTCCTTCTCGAACTGAGTATCCGTAGCGCATCGATGCGAATGGTTTCCCGCCAGATTGGATGTTGGTTAGTTGTAGTTCCTTACCGACATAAAGTCCGGGTAAATTAGCGACAATGGCAAAGTCATGCTTGCCTGAACTTAATAATCTTAGTGCGTCAGTATGCGTACTCACTTCAATTAAGTTGGCACCAATATTTCGATCAATCATTTGGTCGTAAGTGAAGCCTCCCCGTTGAACAATCACTTCTTTATCTTTTAATTCTGAGAAATTTTCAGGGTATGAGCTTCCTTTACGAGCGAAAAGTGCTTGGTTAACGATGGCGTGTGGTGGGACAAAGTCATAGTTCGCATCTCGTTGTTCGGAATAACTCATGCCTTGTAAAATATCGATTTCACCGGAGTTTAATTTTTTTCTTACTTCACTCCACGCGGCTAATTTTACTTCCACATTTAATCCCATGACTTTTGCGATTGCCATGGTTAATTCTGTATTGTAGCCGGTTGGATTTCCGTCTTCGTCTAGAAATTCATAAGGGGGGTAACTATGATCGCCGCCTACAATAATTAAATTATTTTGTTGGGGTTGGGGTAAGGATGGAGTGTTATTGGTTTCTGTTTGCCCGTGTGCTTGTGGGAGACACAATAGGATTGTTAATAGGCACCCAAATAAACTGGCTAAGCGCATTAATCCATGAAAAGGACGAGAAGCTTGCATGTTTACATTGTTGAAATATTGGTTGCTCATGGGTATCTATAAAGCTCTTTTGAGGAAGCTAGTTCATTGAAATTAACAAAACTGATTTCGTTTAGCTACTGAAACTTATTAGATTTTTACTAATTAAATGTTGCATATGATCAGTCGATCAAACCCATATAATAAAAGTTATAGTTATAAATTTTGTAATTATAGATAAGTTTTTGATTTTTATTGTGTAAGTTGTATTTATAGCGGATTCTTATTTGTTTGGTTATACCTCTTTTATGGGCTTTTATGTTTCTAAGTGTATGACTTTAAAGAATACTCCCTGAGCTTTTGCTGTTGGCATGGGGCTTGCTGCTATTTCTGTAAATGCGTTAAGTATTTAATTAATCCTTAATGACACACTAATAATAATTCAGTATTTATAGTTGATAATAGAGAGATGAGTCAAATGAATTCAGCAATGAGAATGATGACTGTAAATGATTCAATTGGGCATGATTCAATTAATCATTTTACGGGTAAGAAGTATGATGTAATTGGTCGCGCTCAAAACCAAAAAGAAGCAACACAGCTTTTGTCAGAGTTGCAACCTGATGTGGTGACTATTGACTTAAGTGATACTGACGAGTCAGGTTTAAGCTGTATTGACCAAATGGTTGAGGCGAAGCCTGATGTGAAAATACTCGTTTTATGTTCTGCTAAGAATCAAGTGGTGGGTATTAAATCGTTGATCAGAGGAGCGAATAGTTTTTTGCAAAGACCCTTTAACCAAGAGCAGTTATCTCGTGCGTTGAAAACGGCATCGACCGGGTTAGTGTTATAAAGTGATAACGCTTGTTTAATGTAGGATAGTCATTTCCAAAAGCCCAGATATTTCAATAGAGGAAATATCTGGGCTTTTTTGTGTAGCAAGGCAAGCAGCATTAAATGCCGAGTGACTCATAAGAGATAGCAATTCTTTCAATGGCTATCATCATTGCAGCAGTTCTTAAGTCTGGAATATCACTGGATGAGTGCCATCTGGCACTAATGTCTTGATAACCTTGACACATGACATCTTCTAGCCCCGACCTGACTAAGTCAATTTCTGATGGCCCATCGATAATTTCTTGCAATAGGCCTTGTGGGAAGTTCATGCCAGTCATTTGTTCAATGCCTTCTACGAGTTTTCGAGTTTTCCTTTCATGTTGTCGACGTTGTAAGCGACCAAAACGAATATGTCCGATATTCTTAACCCACTCGAAATATGAGACAGTAACACCGCCAGAGTTAGCGTATAAATCAGGGATAATTAAGCATTGCTTGTCTCTTAAAATTTTATTTGCTTCGTAGGTCACAGGACCATTAGCGGCTTCGATAATTATTTTTGCTTTAATATTGTGAGCATTGCTTGAGTTAATAACGCTATCAAGCGCTGCTGGAATTAAGATGTCGCAGGGTACTTCGAGCCCTTTCGAGGAATCTTCAGAATAGCCTGGAAATCCCTTACAGCCGTTATGCTCCTTTATATGTGCGCTTAATGCTTCAATATCAATGCCATCAGCATTGCTAATCATCCCGTCACGTTCAAGCACGTGAGTGACAACACAATTATCTTCTTTGATCAGAAATTTTGCGGCATGATAACCGACATTGCCAAGACCTTGTACCGCAATTTTCTTGTTTTCTAAAGAGCCTTCTAAACCTGCAAAGGCTAAGTCTTTCTCATGTCTGAACACTTCTTGTAATGCATATTGTACGCCACGACCAGTTGCTTCTACTCGGCCTCGGATGCCTCCTTTGCTAACAGGTTTTCCTGTAACGCAGGCCCATGTATTGAGATCATTAGGGTTTAGTCGTTTGTACTCGTCAGCAATCCACGCCATTTCTCTTTCTCCAGTTCCCATGTCTGGAGCAGGTACATTTTGAGCGGGGCTAATTAAATTGCGTTTTGCTAGTTCTTGAGTGAATCGACGGGTTATACGTTCAAGCTCTCTGGGCTCCCACTCAGTTGGGTCAATAATCAGTCCTCCTTTTGAACCTCCAAATGGTACTTCAACTAATGAGCATTTATAGGTCATTAAGGCGGCTAAGGCTTCCACTTCATCTTGATTCACGTGCGAGGCAAAACGTATGCCGCCTTTGACAGGCTCACGATGCTCAGAATGGACACTGCGGAAACCTGTGAATGTAAATAATTTGCCACGTAAGCGAACCCCAAATCGAACAATATATGTTGAATTTGCGACATTAATTTTTTCTTTAATATCCTCTGAAATCGATGTGAGATCAGCCGCTTCTTGAAAAATTTGCTCAACAGAAGATAAAAAACTTCGATCGGGGGTGGTGTTATCAGGTGTGCTCATTTTAGTTTCTCTTTTGGGCTATGAAAACGTGATAAATAGTTTTATATGTCACTAATTATCCGCTAATAGTATGATTAAACGTACTGAACTATAGACATGGCCTATGACAAAAAGGCAGGTGCTAAGCTCAGTCACTTTCTTTTAATTCTTTTGTGATCCAGTCGTAAAAGAGGCGAACTTTTCGTTCATCTCGTTTATGAGGAGGGGATAAGAAATAATACCCTCGACCACTGTCAACTTGAATGCCTAATGGATTTTCAAGTTGTTGATTTTCTAAAAAACGTTCGCAAAGTAATTTAGGGACTAAGGCAAGGCCAAAGCCTTGAAGTGCTGCATTCACTGTCATGTGGGTATGCTGGCATCCAAACCGTGTATCAATGCTAGTGTTTTCTAGGTTCACGATTTTGAAAAAATTTGCCCACATATTGGGCCGATTATTGTTAGCAATTAGCTTGTGTTCGAAAATATCTTCTAGCTTATTGATTGGTGTGCTTGCTAATAAGTTTGGTGTAGCAACCAGTATCAGTTTTTCTTTTAAAATTAATTCTGAATGCTGATGGTTGTGTTGCCTTGGCATGACTTGAATAGCAAGATCTGAACCACTCTTAACCCAATCTAACTCTCCTTCGTCTGAGTTTAAATATAAAGCAATTTTAGGGAAGCGTGCGCTGAAGCGTTCGACACGCTCAAACATCCAATAAGAGCTTAATGAGGGAGTGATATTAATCGTGAGCTTTTCTTGAGTCTTGTCTTTGTAAAATTGTCGCGTACCTTCTTCTAAGCCATCAAAAGCCTGAATAATAGTGTGCAGTAATTGCTCTCCTGCGTCAGTAATTTGTACAACACCCGCATTTCTGGAAAATAATTGAGTGTTTAAATTTTCTTCTAAAATTCTGATTTGTTTGCTCACCGCGCTTTGGGTGATACATAATTCATCGGCGGCTTTACTGAAGTTTTCAGTTCTTCCAGCCACCTCGAATACTTTCAGTGCGTTTAACGGGGGTAGTGCTCTTTTCATAATGTAACGTCTTAATAAAAAATGAATGAGAAAATGCTTCACTCGCAATGAAAATATATCATGACCAATGGCATTGTCTACAACTTTTAGTTATTACCATAAGAGAAAAGAATGTGTTCAGTAAAATTTGAGTTGATCTTGTTGGCTGTCATCATTATTCAATATGTTTAATGAGGCAATGTAAATAACTATGCATTTTTTGTTAATTACTCCAGTGTTGCTCTGCAGTGGGTTTGTCTATATTGGAAACGCGGCATTGCATGGATATCGAAACAGATAGGGCGAATGACTTTAAAAAAGCGGAAGAGGGTTTAATGATCTGGTTGATATTGTTTTTAAATTACTAGGATGATAGAACAGCTTATTGTTTCAGTTGGAGATTTCATCAGGGCCGTTATTGAGCTATAATCGCGCGGCTTCCAGATATAACTATCATAGATATAACGATTCTATTTTCATTCTCGAGAGGAAAAACACATGAAAGCACCTGTAAGAGTAGTCGTCACTGGCGCGGCTGGCCAAATTAGTTATGCCTTATTGTTCCGAATTGCTTCGGGTAGCATGCTAGGCGCAGATCAACCTGTCATTTTGCAATTATTAGAAATTACTCCTGCAATGGGTGCGCTTGAAGGCGTTGTTATGGAGTTGAATGATTGTGCTTTTCCATTGTTGCATAGCGTTGTGACGTCAGACGATCCTGAAGTGGCTTTTAAAGATGCTGACTATGCATTGTTAGTCGGTGCGCGCCCTCGTGGTCCTGGTATGGAACGTAAAGACTTACTTGAAGCAAATGCCGCGATTTTCTCTGTTCAAGGCAAGGCTATCAATAAGGTTGCTAGTCGTGATATTAAAGTCTTGGTTGTTGGTAATCCTGCTAATACGAATGCGTTGATCACAGCGAGTAATGCGCCTGATCTTGACCCGAAGCAATTTACTGCAATGACACGTTTAGACCATAACCGAGCGATTAGCCAAGTTGCAAGTAAATTGGATGTTCAGACTACGGATATCAAGCGTATGACTGTTTGGGGTAATCATTCTGCGACACAATATCCTGACATTTCAAATGCAACAATCAACGGCAAGCCTGTAGCGGACTCTGTCGATGATGCATGGTTAGTAGATGATTTTATCCCAACCGTTCAGCAACGTGGCGCCGCCATCATTAATGCACGAGGCGCCTCGAGTGCTGCGTCAGCTGGCTCTTCAGCGGTAGATCATATGCGCAGTTGGGCATTGGGCACTGATGAAGGTGATTGGGTGAGTATGTCTATCCCTAGTGATGGAAGTTACGGTATTGAGCCGGGAATTATTTATTCATATCCAGTGACATGTAAGGACGGTGTTTATGAAATTGTACAAGGCTTAGAAATTTCTGATTTTAGTCGTGAACGCATGAACGCGACCGAGAATGAATTGCGTGAAGAAAGAGCGGCAATTGAAGATTTATTGGGTTAAAACCATATTCCACTCAATAGTGGATGCATTGTTCAAAAAAAAAGCCCGTGAGACTTCCTCACGGGCTTTTTTAATGAAAAATAATAGAGAGTTTTTGAAAACCGGTGTTAGGTTTACCTGTCTTCTGGAGCCAGTATAGACAAAACTGACTGCTTAATTCTAATGTAGTTAAGTAAATGTAACTCTAGAGGGTATTTTTTATAACATTGTTGTGTTTCAGCAACAGTTGTGGTGGTTTATTATCTTTAAATATGGATTATTCAGTCATTATTCCGAGTTTTAATCGCTTGGCGTTACTTAAGCGGGCGCTAAAATCTGTCTATGCACAAACACTTAACGCGAAGGAAGTTATTGTTGTTGATGATGGATCAACAGATGGAACGGCTAATTATATAAGGCAACACTATCCAGAAGTTATTCTTGTTGAGCAAAAAAATAAAGGGGTCAGCGCTGCAAGAAATGCTGGTTTTGTCGTATCTACAGGAAAGTGGATCGCGCTTTTGGACTCAGATGATGAATGGCTACCAGAAAAAATGCGACAACAATCTGAAGCGATCAAAACATCTGGGTTGAATGTGTGTCACACAGAAGAAATATGGATTCGTAATGGTGTGCGTGTCAACGCAAAAAATAAGCACCAAAAAAAACGAGGAGATATATTTTTTGATTGTTTAAAGCTCTGCGCAATGTCTCCATCGGCGATAGTACTTCATCGCTCGATTTGGGAGGAATTTGGTGGGTTTGATGAATCATTTGTTGTGTGTGAAGACTATGATCTTTGGTTGAGAATTTGCTCAACTTATGAGGTAGCCTTGATTGAAGAGCCTCAAGTTCGTAAGTATGGAGGCCATGATGATCAATTGTCGCGGCAATATTTCGGCATGGATAAGTATCGTGTCCTTGCTATGCGAAAGCTGTTAGGTGCAGAATTGCCCCTCATGAAAAAGCAAGCGCTTATAGCGACGATGCAAGAGAAATTAACTATTCTTGAAACGGGTGCTAAGAAGCACGATAACATCGAATTACTAGAGTTTTGCCTGCATATGCGCAACGTTAAAGATTAGGTGGTCTGGGTTTGGTTTTAAAGTACGTTTTGACTATTCAAATGAGTGAGTAATAAGACAATGTTTGATATTTTGATCGTGTGTGCGCTTTCTATAGAGGCGAAGCCCATTGTAAAGCACTATAAACTTCAGCATATTTCGTCAGAGTATGGATACAAAATCTATGGACATAGGCATGGAAAAGCACAACGTGGGTGCTCTATTGGAGTGTTAATTACCGGCGTAGGTAAGTTAAATATGTCGGCTGCGTTAATGTGGTCACAACAAATGAGGCCAGCTAGAAGTTTCTTGAATGTTGGAATAGTAGGCCATGGTTCGGCGGCTATTGGTGATAAATTATTAGTCAATAAAGTGTTTGATGATTCCAAAGGGACCTCCAGCTTTCCGGCGATTAACTTCCCATGGAAAAAAGAGTTTACTCAGTTGAAGACAGTAGATGTGCCTTCAAAGGAGTATGCCGAAGGTTGCGCCTATGATATGGAGGCGAGCGCTTTTTTTTATATCGCGAACAAGTTTGTGAGCAATGATAAAAGTCAATCCTTAAAAGTTGTTTCTGATAATGCTGAATGTAGCCATGAATTAATTTCTAGCAAAACTGTTTCAGAGTTGATTGGCTCACTATTGGCTCAAATTGAAGAATTGGTTTCAGTTTTGGTTGATCCAAGAGAGTCGGTGTCAGAGAGTGTGTTGGATGAAATTGCATTGATGAAAGCTGATTGGCACATTACGTTGCAGCAAGAATTACAATTAACGACTCTTTGCGCATCTGTATTAGTGATGCAGAAAAACACAGGTGAAATAGCCCCTCAATGGCAGTCATTTTCGTGCGCAAAAGATTACATATTTTCCATTAACAAATGGTTAAATAGTGTTTCACCAAAATTAGTTCTTTAGTTTCAATGGCTTGGGTGTGTATTTGAGGGTGTCAAAATTTGTCACATGATTAAGGATGGTTTACAATGTAACTAATTTTTAACATCACAATTACGTTGGGTAGTGATCATGTTGGATGGATTGGAGTCATAATGGAAAATAGTTCTATTAAAAAAGGTCGTGCTTTTTTGAAGCATAAAAGCGTTTCAGTTATTGCAGGCTTATCTGTTTCGTTATTAACATTTACTAGTGTTGAAGCTTTAAATATTGGCCAAGCACGCTCACAATCGTACTTAGGGCAGCCATTGAGTATTTTTGTTCCTGTCAGTGATTCGGGACAGTTAGTTGATTTTAATCAACTCATTGTTACGAAACCTACAGAACAGCAATACCGAGAATTAAATGTATCTCCTGTTGAGGGCATACAGTACCAAGTGGTTAACCAAAGTGGTGAACAAGGTATTTTAATCACCTCTCAATCGGCAGCTAATGAACCTTATATTGATTTAGGTGTGAATGTGAGCTATCAAGGCGCTTCTCAATTAGGCAAAGTCACTGCCCTTATTGACTTAGAGCCAAGCATCGCATCTCTGCCTGAAAGTAATGCTGTAGGCACGGCATTGGTTTCAACTGATCTTGTAGATGATGGGAAAAGTGTTATTACTGCAACGAACCTTTCGCAAAATAATATTTCTTCGGTCAGCTACTCTAGTGAAATTATGGGGCCTTATGATTGGGCTCAGAAAAGTTTAATTCCGGCCAAGTTCGGTCCTGTGCTTGAAGGGCAATCTTTGTGGCGTGTTGCCAGACGAATTAATGAGTCTATGGGTGTGTCGATCGATCAAATGATGTGGGCTTTGTACCGAGCAAACCCTTCCGCATTTACGGGTAGTGATGTCTCAACACTTCAAGCAGGTAGTATTTTAACGATTCCTGATGAGTCTTTCGTGCGAGAGGTTACTGAGCTAGGCGCTGTGCGTCTATTGAATCCTGAACTGGATTCACCTGCGAACGAGCTTGGAAACGATAATGTGGCCGAGGAGACATCCGATAATTCAACCTCAATCACGTTAACTGAATCACAAATAACTGAAACGATTGCCACTGACGCTGATAGTGTTGATAAAAATCAGACTGTTACAAATGACATAGTCAGCACCAACTCTGGGGTAGAAGATGAAACTGCCAGTGTGCAAACTCAAGCGGCTTTAGAGTCAATAACGCCTGTTATTCAGCCTGAAGAATCTCTCGCTGGAGTACAAACCCCAGGTGTTGTTAGCTTGTCAAAGCAAGGTGAAGTTGATGACTTGAAGAATGAGGTCGCATATTTGAGCCAGCAAGTTATCGCGCAAGAAGAGCGAATTCAATTGCTTGAGGAGCGTTTGGCAATTGCGGAGTCTCAGACGAGCTTGAGTGACACGAATACTGTCAGTTTAGTTAACGCAGAAGATCAAAGTAATGCGGTCAAGGCTAGCTCTCCTACAGAAAGTACTTCTACAGTGGTGCAACCAAGTGAAACGGAGCGACCTTTAGCAGGTACAACAGCTACGAGCGGCTCCTCAATCAAGGTCTGGTCTCTTGCAGCGCTAGCACTGTTTCTTCTAGGCTTGGGTTATGTTGCTCGTCACCGTGTATTGCCATTTGTTTTGCGGTTGTTTGGTGATCGTTATGAATATGATGAAGAAGCATCGCTATTCGATTCTGTTTCAAAGAAACGTAAAGTTCGAAGGGATTTGTCAAGTGTGAACACCGTTTCTCCTAGTTCGGGGGATATATTAAAGCCTCAAAAAGAAGAGCTAGATGATTTCGAGGATTATAGTTTCTTTGTTGATGACGAGGAACTGATGGATGTTGAAGAGCTGAGCTTTCCGGACAGAATCAAGCAGTTAATTGATTCTGGCGATTTTGATGAAGCAAAGCAAACGGTTAACTTTGCTTCAGAAGCGAATGTTAATGAACATGACATCAATGTTTACTTATTGAAGATCTTTGCTGCAGAATCAGATAGAGAAAGTTTTGATAAATTGTTTGATAAAATTCATGCCAATATTGATGAGTATGATGCCGAAGCGCAATTAATGGTGGCTGAATTGCAGTCTGAAATGGCAATTGGTAAGGTTATTAATTTTAATTGTGAGAAACTGGGTGGCTAAGTAGGATAGCCGCTGAAAAGCGGTTTCAAGGTTGGTCTTTTG
>JBOEGT010000062.1:0-24460 GCA_050633585.1 Arenicella sp. | reverse complement strand
TTAATTTTCCAAATGCGACATTAGTTCGTGGTACTGACTATAGGTTAACGGTTGCGAATGCAAACGTGCCAAACATGGTTGGGCAAATTTCAACGACAATGGCTGAAGCGGGTTTAAATATCCAAGAGATGATCAATCAATCCCGTGGGGATATTGCTTATACTATTGTGGATGTTGATAGTGAAATCCCTGCATCAGTGCTTACGTCAATTGAATCTATTGAAGGCGTAATGTGTGCTAGGATTGTTTAGGCTCACTTTTGTATGTAAAAAAGGTGCTTCTTAATGGAGCGCCTTTTTTTGTTTGTTTCTGTATTTTTGTTTGGAAAAATCTAACGATGCCCAGAGCGTATCGTTAGCGCAGTAAAATGTCATCTTCCTCCTTTTAAAGAGCTCTTGTGCTTGTTTGTCGTCAAGCTGCAGATTAGAATTCGTCAATGGTCAAAAAAAATAATACTCAAGATGGTTGCCCAGAAAAATTAGCTGCTAGCGAGGCGGCTTTAGGGGATCTGCGAAAAAAAATTGATAGTCTTGATATTCAAATTCAAGAACTGATTAGTCAGCGAGTTTCAGTTGCTCATGATGTGGCTAAAGTTAAGCTGGATGCTGGAGGCGATGTGAGTTTCTATCGTCCAGAACGTGAAGCGCAAGTCTTACGCAAAGTGAAAGAGCGTAACAATGGGCCTTTATCTGATGATGAAATTGCACGCATGATGCGTGAAATTATGTCTGTGTCACTGGCGGCAGAAATGCCAATGACAATTGCTTACCTAGGGCCTGCAGGTACATATACTCAAGGTGCTGTCGTGAAAAGCTTTGGGCATGCTGCTCGAACAATGGATGTGAAAACGATTGCAGATGTTTTTCGTGTGGTTGAAGAGTCGCGAGCGCATTTTGGTGTGGTGCCTGTTGAAAATTCATCTGAGGGTATGATTAGTGTTACCTTGGATTGCTTTTTGAATTCTGACTTAAAAGTGTGCGGCGAGGTGAACTTGCCAATCAGTCATCAGCTATTGAGTAAAGCGGATGGTATGTCTAAGATTAAGACTGTTGCAGCGCATTCCCAGGCATTAGGCCAGTGCCGTGCTTGGCTGGATAGGTATTTGCCAGAAATAGAAACGAAACCGATGTTAAGCAATGCTGAAGCGGCTATATTGGCCACCAAAGAGCATGATGTAGCCGCGATTGCGAGTGATATGGCGGGAAAATTATATGGCTTGAAAACGATTGCTTCTGGCATTGAAGATGAAAAAGAAAATACAACACGTTTTCTGATTGTTGGTCAGCAAGACTATTCACCCAGCGGCGATGATAAGACCAGTATAGTCATTTCTGCTCCCAATAAGGCTGGTTCACTATTTTCATTGATTCAGCCATTTTCGAAGCATGGTATTGATATGAGTCGGATTGAATCGCGCCCATCCAGAAAAAATAACTGGGATTATGTATTTTTTATTGATGTGATTGGTCATCAACAAGATGAAAACCTGCGCGCAGCCTTGGAAGAAGTGAGGAGTAATGCGGCATACTTTAAATTGTTAGGTTCATATCCCCGTGCTGCGATCTAAGCAGTGTTTGTTGTTCATGTTTGCCTAGTTAACTTAGTGTCAAATTAGTCGGCGAGAGACTAATTTATAACATATTAAAAATGTATAAGAAAATCACAATTATTGGCGTCGGTTTGTTGGGCGGATCATTTGCTTTAGCGATGCGAAAACACGGGTTAGCCGAAAATATTGTGGGTGTTTCTAGGCGCCTAAGTAGTGCTAAAAAAGCATTGGAACTAGGCGTTATTGATGAAGCCAGTGATAATATTCAAGATGCTGTTAAAGGTGCTGAATTAATTTTGATTGCAACGCCAATGTTGAGTATGGAGAATGTTTTACATGAAATCGTAAAAACTGTTTCTCATGAATGTCTCATTACGGATGTTGGGAGTGTTAAGACTAGCTTAGTAGAGTTGATAGCTAATAAGTTTCCTCAGTTGAGTGATCAGTTTGTTTTTGCACATCCTATTGCGGGTGGTGAGCGCTCTGGAGTATCCGCATCTCGAAGTGATTTGTTTACAGATAAGCACTTAATATTGACGGATGTGCAATTAGCGAAACCTGTTTTTGTTGAGTCAAGTAAGCATTTATGGGGCGCTTTTGGTGCAAAGGTGGTTGAAATGTCATCCGCTGAACATGATGCTGTTTTTGCTTTTACAAGTCATTTACCTCATGTTGTGGCTTACGCATTGGTGAATAATTTGCATCAACAGGCGAATAGTCAGGAATTATTTCAGTTTGCCTCGGCAGGCTTTTATGATTTTACGCGAATAGCATCGAGTGACCCAGTGATGTGGCGTGATATTTGTTTATCAAATAAAAAACAAGTACTTGCCAGTGTGAAACAGTTTTCTGATCAGTTGTCACGATTAGAGCGTGCAATAGAGAGTAGCGATGCGGAGCAGCTTAAAGAGATGTTTAATGATGCGAAACAAGCACGCGATGAAGGTTTAATAAAAAAACAGAATTAATCTGTTTATGATGATATGGCTATGATTCAAAATTTAATTTCAACACCTGTTTCTCAAGCACTTAATGGGGCTATACGAGTACCTGGTGATAAATCAATTTCGCACCGTTCTGTCATGTTTTCAGCGATTGCTGAAGGTGTGAGTCATGTCACAGGTTTGTTGGAAGGTGAAGATGTGCTTGCAACTATTGCAGCGTTCCGCGCTATGGGTGTTGAAATTGTTGGGCCTGAAGATGGGGGGTTAACAGTGCATGGTGTTGGAATGCATGGCTTGTCAGAACCTCAAAATGATCTGGATATGGGGAATTCAGGGACGGCAATGCGTTTATTGGCGGGTTTATTGGCGGCGCAATCCTTTCATAGCACATTAGTTGGTGATGAGTCGCTATCAAAACGCCCTATGCGGCGAGTGACTAATCCTTTAACTTTGATGGGTGCTATTTGTGATACTCAGGATTCAGGTTGTCCGCCCATTCGAATCTCGCCATCAAATAATTTAAAAGCAATTGATTATGATTTGCCAATGGCGAGTGCTCAGGTCAAGTCAGCTGTTTTATTGGCGGGTTTATATGCGGATGGGGAGACGACTGTGACCGAGCCAGCGCCGACTCGTAATCATACTGAAATGATGTTGCAAGCCTATGGGTATGAGTGTCATACGATTTTAAATCGCATGAGCGTTCAGGGTGGTGGAAAATTAATGGCGACGAATATTGATGTGCCTGCAGATATTTCTTCGGCCGCATTTTTTATTGTTGCTGCCTCGATTGTTCCGGGTTCTGATGTGACATTGAGTCACACGTGTATTAATCCAACTAGAACTGGAATTATAGGTTTGATGAAGGCTTTGGGAGCGGATATAGAGTTGTCAAATCAACGGCAAATAGGCGGTGAAACCGTTGCTGATATTCGTGTTAGGTCTGCCGTTTTAAAGGGGACTGAGATTGATCCTGAACTTGTACCGTTGGCGATTGATGAATTCCCTGTGTTTTTTGTTGCGGCCGCGTGTGCTCAAGGGGAGACAGTGATTACAGGTGCAGAAGAGTTAAGGCATAAAGAAAGTGATCGAATAGCGGTAATGGCGACTGGTTTGCAGCAGTTAGGTATTCAGTTTGAAGAATTGGAGGATGGAGCAAAAATTGTTGGGGGCCAGTTGACTCAAGGGGCAGTTGAGTGTCATCACGATCATCGCATAGCGATGTCTTTTGCGGTGGCGGGTTTGGTGTCATCAGGCGAGGTTGTCATCAAGGATGCAGCAACAGTAGCGACATCTTTTCCAAACTTTTCTGAGCTAGGGAATCGTGTTGGGATGAATTTGGCGACAGAAATGGTCGAAGGGTAGGCGCACGTTTTGAATAATATTCCGGTATTAACAATTGATGGGCCTAGCGGTGCGGGGAAGGGGACAATATGCCAATATGCCGCGTTACACTTAGGTTGGAATTATTTAGATAGCGGTGCGGTTTATAGGGCGCTAGCGTGGTTGGCGTACCAAGAGAAAGTCAGTTTTGAGGACGAGCAGGCGTTGGTCGAGCTGGCAAGCAAGTTGCAGTTAGTGTGTGAAGTGCGTGAAAATGACACTGCACAAATTAAAGTTAATGGCCGAGTTGTTAATGAGGAATTAAGAACTGAGGAAACAGGGGAGTTAGCCTCTAAAATAGCAAAGTTATCATTGGTAAGAGCTGAGCTATTAGCTATGCAAAAGCGGTCAGCTGAAGCGCCAGGGTTGGTAGCTGATGGTAGGGATATGGGAACGGTAGTGTTTCCAGATGCTTTTTTGAAGGTCTTTTTAACCGCCACAGCCGAAGTGAGGGCGCAAAGACGCTATCAGCAGTTGAAATTAAAGGGTTTTGATGTTAGCATCGCGCGCCTCTTAGAGGCGATTCAGGCCAGAGATGCTCGTGATTCATCACGATCAGCATCACCACTGCGAGCAGCAGATGATGCGATTGTGATAGATACTTCAAAGTTAAGTATCGATGAAGTTAACTCTCAGGTTTTGGATCTAGTTAAACAAAGACTGGCACTTTCGAGCGAAGCAGGCTAGACATAACCCGTTAAATATTGGTTCTGTACTCCATGTGGGGTGCTAATGGATGCCGAATTTAACAGACATATCAGGTAAAACCATGAGCGAAAATTTCGCGCAAATGTTTGAGGAAAGCTCAAACGCAACGGTGATGACGATTGGCGAAGTAATTAAAGCTGAAGTTGTTGCTATCGAAGGTGACTTTGCATTAGTTACCGCTGGCCTTAAATCTGAGGCTGAAATTCCTTTATCTCAATTCCCAAAAAATGAAGACGGTGAATACACACTTCAAGTTGGTCACCGTGTTGAAGTTGTTCTAGAGTCTGTCGAAGATGGTTTAGGCCGTACTCGCATGTCTCATGAAAAAGCACGACGTAAGCGTGTTTGGTCTGAATTGGAAAAAGCACATGAAGATAATGAAATTGTTATTGGTCAAATCACTGGCAAAGTCCGTGGTGGTTTCACAGTAGCACTTCAAAATGTTCGCGCATTCTTGCCAGGCTCTTTGGTGGATATGCGTCCGGTTAAAGATAGTACATATCTTGAAAACCGTGATTTAGAGTTTAAAGTCATTAAAATTGACCAAGTCCGTAATAACGTCGTTGTTTCACGTCGTGCAGTTGTTGAGCATGAGCTTGGAGCTGAGCGTGAAGAGTTGCTTGCAAATCTTGAAGAAGGCCAAATTGTTCGAGGCTTTGTTAAGAACTTGACTGATTATGGTGCATTCATTAATTTAGGTGGTCTTGACGGATTGCTTCACATTACTGACATGGCGTGGAAACGCATCAAACATCCTTCTGAGTTATTGGAAGTTGGTCAAGAAGTAGAAGCGGTTGTTCTTAAGTTTGATAAAGATAAATCTCGTGTTTCTCTAGGTATCAAACAAATGGGAGAAGATCCGTGGGGTGATTTACCTCGCCGTTTACCACAAGATTCGCGTCATTTTGGTAAGGTTACGAATATCACTGACTATGGTGCTTTCGTTGAACTTGAAGATGGTGTTGAAGGATTGGTTCACGTTTCGGAAATGGATTGGACAAACAAAAACTTACATCCTAGTAAAGTTTGCAAGCTAGGTGATGAAGTTGAAGTTATGATCCTAGAAATTGATGCAGAGCGTCGACGCATCTCCTTAGGTATGAAGCAATGTAAAACGAATCCTTGGGATAGTTTTGCGGCGACTCATAAGAAAGGAGACAAAGTGTCTGGACAGATTAAATCAATCACTGATTTTGGTGTTTTCATCGGTCTTGACGGTGGTATCGATGGCTTGGTTCATATTAATGATTTATCTTGGGATCAAACGGGTGAAGATGTCATTCGTAATTTCAATAAAGGTGATGAATTAGAGGCTGTTGTTCTGGCAATTGATTCTGAGCGTGAGCGTATTTCACTTGGCCTTAAACAAGCCGCTGATGATCCATTTGGTGCGTATGCATCGGAAAATGGTAAAGGCGCGGTTGTTTCAGGAACCATTAGCTCTGTTGATGAGCGTGGTGCGGTTGTAACGTTAGCAGATAATGTTGAAGGTTATATTCGTGCAGCGGAAGTCTCTCGTGAGCGAGTTGATAATGTTGCCGATGTTTTGAAAGATGGTGAAACAGTTGAAGCGAAAATTACGAGCGTTGATCGTAAGAATCGTCGTGTTTCATTGTCGATTAAAGCGCTTGAAGAGCAGCAAGAAAGTGCAGATATTGAAGAATATGCACGCAAATCAGATGGCGGAAGTTCAGCACTTGCTGATCAGTTGAAAGAAAAATTGGGTGGTTAATTACCTGATTTTACTTTTTTTCAACTAAAATGCTTGAAAATGTAGGTAGAACGGTTGCTTAGTAGCCGTTCTACCATTACATTTAACAGGTAAGTAAACTTTTTGTAATATTTAGATGACCAATAAAACAATCACAAAATCGGAAATTATTGACATGTTGGCTGAAACACAGCCGTACTTGTTTCACCGAGATGCTGAATTGATTGTTAAGCATATCTTGGAAGATATGTCGGATGCGCTGATTTCTGGAGACCGAATTGAGATTCGTGGTTTTGGAAGCTTTAGTTTGCATCATCGTTCGGCACGTAAGGGGCATAACCCTAAAACGGGTGAAGCAGTGAATGTTTCAGATAAATTTATTCCTCATTTTAAACCGGGCAAGGATGTTCGAGAGAAGGTTGATTCCTCTAAAGACTAATTGTTTAGTCTAGGTTTATTGTTTAAACCTGTTCCATCCTATGTCTAGTTGTTAATAGCTTGATTCTTTATCAAGTATGGCTCTTTGTTGCCATTGATTAAATAGCAGCGCATTTTGTTTTTTTCTCATATAATTCTTGTTATAGAATAACCAAAAGAGTCCATTGTATGAAGAAGCTCATTTTAATTATTTTTACCGTCATTTTGATTGCCTTGTGTATTGGTTTTGCCAGTATGAATTCTGGCCAACTAGTTTCCGTGGAGTTTTTGGGTTTACGGCTTAGGAATGAGTTTTGGGTTTTTGTGATTGCGTCATTGTTAATAGGTGCTTCAGTCGGATACTTATTTGCAATGATAGGTTTAATGAAGTTGCGAGTGAAGGCTCGAACATTAAATAAGAAATTAACTAAGGCTGAGCAAGAAGTGATTAATCTCCGTAACTTACCAATAAAGGAAGATATTTAATTGTTTGAAGGTGTGATTAGCCTGAATGGTTTAAGTATAGTGCTGCTAACATTGTTGGCTGGTTTTGTTGGTTATTATTTTGGTGCGCGAAAAAAGAATGAGCACAGTAGCGATGATATTCATCAGCGTTATTTGCAAGGGTTTAATTTCTTATTAAATGATCAATCTGATAAAGCTTTGGAAGTGTTTATTAAGGCGCTTGAAGTGGATTCTGATACTGTCGAATTGCATTTAGCACTTGGTGGCTTATTTCGCCGTCAAGGGCAGGTTAGTCGAGCGACCAGGGTTCATCAAAACATTATCGCTAGGCCTGATTTGAGTGAAGGACATCATCATCAGGCAATTTATGAATTAGCCAAAGATTATGTGATGGCTGGTTTGCATGATCGAGCCGAGAACTTATTTCTTGAGTTGATTGAAAACCATGTGTTTTTAGCAGAGTCTTATGTTGAATTGATGGGGATCTATGAACTTCAGCAAGAGTGGACAAAGGCATTAAAGATTGCAAATAAATCGGAAGCGAGTGTTTCAATTGCGAAGCGTGCAAGTCATTATCATTTTGAGTTGGCTGAAAAGGCTTGTGATGAAGGTAATGTGGCTTTAGCAAAGCGACATATGAAAAAGGCGAAATATGCGTTCCCTGGTTCAAGTCGGTTTGGGTTGTTGAGCGTCAAGTTGTCAATTCAAACAGGAAACATGGTCAAAGCTTTGAATAGCTATAATGATGTCATTGCTGACTCTATGAATGTTAGGCCATTAATGCAGTCGGCGCTTGTTGATGCATTGTTATCAAGCGGCGAAGCGTCGCTTTTATCCTCATTTTTGTCAGAAGAAATTGTTAAACGGCCAGGTGTTTGTGTTTTGCAAACCTATTTAGAACAATTTAACTATGAGAGACAAGCGTGTTTGGATGTTGTTGAAAGTGTTTTGTCAGCTGGACGTGTAAACTTGCAGGTTTGGTTGGCAAGTCAGTTATCTAAATTTCCATCTGAAATTTCTGCTGTTGTTCATCAGCGTTTTGGTGCTCAAATGTTAGAAGCAGACGTCAGTGAGCTGGAGTTCGTAAAGTATCAATGTTCTGAGTGTGGTTTTAAATCGAAAGTGCTAAACTGGAGTTGTCCAAACTGTCGATTTTGGGAATCTCAAGAAATTTTATTGGTTTAGGTAGAATGACTTGTGGCACTGAAATGAGTTATAACAAAAAATACATAGACACTTTTTAAAATTATGGCTGAGCAAACAACCTATTATGTGCGTTTAGTTGGTATTAAAGCCAAAGAAGCTATTTTGATTGAATCATTTCTAGGGATTGCTAGTAATGAAGGGATTCTGATTAAAATAGATAAAGTAGAAGAGCATGAACCCATCTTGATTATTGTAGATGAGTTATTTCATAGTGATAGTCTTGCAGCCGATAACCCAGAGTCTACAGTGGTTATTATTGGTGATGATGTTCATTACGAGGCGGAAGATTATCTGCATAGACCATTGAAGTGGAGCACTTTCGAAAAGGTGTTTGATTCTTTGGTGATGACGGAAGAAGAGGCTGATAAAGCGGTTGAATTCAGTGATTTTGACGGTGAAAGTATTTCTGGCTTAACGCAAATTGCGGAAGCTGAAACGGATGAAGGATTGTCTGGTCTGTCAGAATTAAAAACACCCCAAAGCGAACCTGAACAAGTGTCTTTATCACAAACTGAGTCGCCTTCAATGTCTCAGTCTGAATACTCGGTGTCGGAGTTCTCAATTTCACAAATTGCTGTTAAAGAAGCTCCTCAGACAGGTCAAGGGAATGATTACTCGGAGTCTGTTTCTCATTCGTATTCAGAGATTGGAACGGTTATTGAAGAGAATGTCGAACTTGTTGAAATGGAGCATAGTCGAGTCAAGGCTGAAAGAACATTGTTTGAAGGTGGTGGTTTGGTGTTGGGTCCAAACATTGTCTTTTGGGAGAATTTTGATTGTTTGATGACGGTTAAGTCTCGGCCAGTTCTGTATATTCTTAGTTCTATGGGGAGTGTGTATAGTGAGTATAATTACCTTGATTGGGGGTTATTGCTTAAATCGAAATACGCGCGAGTTTATCCTTTGCCAAAAGATTGGTCAGCCCAGGAAAAACTGTCAAAATATCCATTAAGTTGGTTGGTGTGGTTTTCTAGTATTGCCAGATCGCGAGGCTATTTACTTAAATCAGTGGATAAAGATGGCGTATTTATGCTTGATGCGTGGCCAGCTTTTGATCAAATTTATAATGATAATCATCATTTGCGATTAAGTTCTTTGCTTTCTACGAATCCTTACAATATTCAAGCATTGGTGAGTAAAACGAGGTTGCCAACCAAAACAATAGTTGCTTTTCTGAATGCGTGTGAGAAACAGGGCTTGTTGAAAACGTTTGCTACCGTAGAAGAGGCTCTTGAAAAGCAAAAAAACGTAATACCACCACAAGTTAATTAATTTGATTTCTATAGTTTCTCTTTAAAGAGTTTTATTATGACAATAAATATTGGGGTCACTGGTGTCAGTGGTCGTATGGGTGCTTCTATTGTTAGTGCAACAGTAGATGAATCGAAGAAAAACGCAATCCTTAGTTTAAGTGCTGCCATTCAGTATTCAGGAGGTCGCCTTGTTGGTCAAGATGTTGGGCTAGCCTGTGGTCTTGGTGATTTGGGGTTGGTGATTGAAGCTGAGTTAGATGAATCGAGCTTTGATGTGTTGATTGACTTTTCAACGGTTGAAGCGAGTTTGCAAAATTTAGCGTATTGCAAAAATAATAAAAAAGCGATTGTTTTGGGTGTCACTGGATATTCTGAGGAGCAGAAGAATATCATTTCCGCAGCGTCATTAGAGATTCCTGTTGTTTTTGCTCCTAATATGAGTGTTGGTGTGAACTTAGCATTTCATGTATTGGATTTGGTTGCACGCGTGATAGGAGATGATAATGATATTGAAATTATTGAAGCGCATCATAAGCATAAAGTAGATGCGCCATCTGGGACGGCTTTGAAAATGGGTGAAGTAGTTGCGGATGCTTTAGGGCGTTCTTTGAGTGAATGTGCTATCTACGGTCGAGAAGGTTTTACAGGTGAACGTGATGATAAAACCATTGGTTTTAGCACCATTCGAGCGGGCTCTGTTGTGGGAGATCATACCGTCATGTTCGCTAATGAAGGTGAGCGTTTCGAGATTACACATAAAGCTGAAAGCCGGATGACTTTTGCAAATGGTGCTGTCAGGGCAGCTAAATGGCTGGCAGGTAAGCCTGCAGGTTTATACGACATGCAAGATGTATTGGGGTTGAAAGAAAAATAAACCAAGAAATAAGAATGAATTATTAATTTTTTCTTAAAAGCATGTGTTTTCTTAATAATCTTAATTGATAAAAAACGTTGATCTGATTAAAATACGTCAACTTAACTACTAGGTGATTGAGATAAGTCAAACACCACAGAAAAAATATTTGGGAGAAGCTAAGGTCTTTAGGTAGACAATAGCTTCTCCCTTTTTTTAGGTGCGTGATTTTCTTGTTTTGTATCTCCTTTACTAACGCTTTTTGGATAGTCAATGAAACATAACGCTGTTCTCGCTCTTGAAGATGGCTCCCTGTTCTGGGGGAAGTCAATTGGTGCTGAAGGTTCAACTGTTGCTGAGGTGGTATTTAACACGTCAATGACCGGTTACCAAGAAATTTTAACTGATCCATCGTATGCAAAGCAGATGGTCACGCTGACCTATCCGCATATTGGTAATACGGGGGTAAACCCGGAAGATAAAGAGGCAAATAATATCTTTTGTTCAGGTTTGATCATTCGTGATTTGCCAAAGCGTGCCAGTAATTTTCGCATGCGAGTTGACGGTGGAATGACTCTGAGTGAATACCTTAAGCAAAATAATATTGTTGCAATTTCAGATATCGATACGCGAAGATTAACGCGCATATTGCGTGAAAAAGGCGCAATGGGTGGCTGCATTTTAACAGGCGCAGCTAAAGACCAAATTGATGAAAGTGAAGCGTTGAAATTGGCAAAGTCTTTTCCAGGTATGGCCGGATTGGATTTGGCAAAGGAAGTGACTACATCCGAAGCTTATACGTGGAATACCACTCAATGGGCGCTTGAGGAAGGCTATGGGAAACTTGAAAAATCAAAAGCGAAATTTAAAGTTGTTGCTTACGATTTTGGTGTTAAGCATAACATTTTACGAATTTTGGCGGGTTTAGGTTGTGATTTAACCATTGTTCCAGCTAACACTCCTGCTTCAGAAGTATTGGCGATGAAGCCAGACGGTGTTTTTCTATCAAATGGGCCTGGTGATCCTGAACCATGTGACTATGCGATCACTGCTATTCAAGAAATTTTGACAGCAAAAATACCAGTGTTTGGTATTTGTTTAGGGCATCAGTTGCTAGGTCTAGCTTCAAATGCTAAAACTGAAAAAATGAAATTTGGACATCATGGAGCTAACCATCCTGTTCAAGATTTGAAAACGAAACGTGTCATGATTACGTCTCAAAATCATGGTTTTGCTATTGATGAAAGTTCCTTGCCGGATAATGTTGCTGTGACCCATCGGTCATTATTTGACCAAACAGTACAAGGTATTGAGCGAACAGATTGTCCCGCATTTTCTTTTCAAGGCCATCCAGAGGCCAGCCCAGGGCCTCATGATGTCGAGCCTTTATTCCAACGATTTATTGATTTAATGCTAGCAGCAAAACCATCTTAGTTTTGCAACACTGACAGCCACGAAAATATACTGCAGAAAAAATTATGCCTAAACGTTCAGATATACAATCAATTTTAATTATCGGAGCAGGACCTATTGTCATTGGTCAAGCTTGTGAGTTTGATTACTCCGGTGTACAAGCCTGTAAAGCGCTAAAAGAAGAAGGGCTTCGTGTTATTTTAGTGAACTCAAATCCTGCGACGATCATGACTGATCCAGGCTTTGCTGATGCCACATATATTGAACCCATTCGTTGGCAAGAAGTTGAAAAAATTATTGAGAAAGAAAAACCTGATGTTTTATTGCCGACGATGGGCGGGCAAACAGCACTGAATTGCGCATTAGATCTTGAGAGAGAAGGTGTGCTTGAGAAGCATGGTGTTGAAATGATCGGTGCTCGAAAAGAAGCGATCGATAAAGCGGAAGATCGCGATAAGTTTAAAAAAGCAATGCAGAAAATTGGCTTGGATATGGTCAATGGTGATATTGCGCATAACATGCAAGATGCTGATAAAATTTTAGCAGATCTTGGCTTTCCAGTGATTATTCGCCCTTCATTCACAATGGGCGGTACGGGAGGAGGCATTGCATATAATCGCGAAGAGTTTGAACGTATTTGTACGCGTGGTTTAGATGCATCGCCAACGAATGAGTTGTTGATTGAAGAGTGTATTTTTGGTTGGAAAGAATATGAAATGGAAGTGGTTCGTGATAAAGCGGATAACTGTATTATCGTATGTTCAATCGAAAACTTTGATCCTATGGGTGTGCATACTGGAGACTCCATCACGGTAGCGCCAGCGCAAACGTTGACAGATAAAGAGTATCAGATTATGCGTGATGCTAGCTTGGCTGTTTTACGAGAGATAGGTGTTGATACTGGCGGATCAAATGTACAGTTTGCGGTTAACCCTGAAAATGGTCGTATGATCATTATTGAAATGAACCCTCGGGTTTCGCGCTCTTCAGCATTGGCTTCTAAGGCAACCGGGTTTCCGATTGCGAAAATTGCTGCAAAGTTAGCGATTGGTTACACATTGGATGAGTTGAGTAATGATATTACTGGTGGCTTAACACCGGCTTCGTTCGAACCAAGCATTGATTATGTTGTCACTAAGATACCTCGTTTTGATTTTGTCAAATTTCCACAAGCCGATGATCATTTAACGACTCAAATGAAGTCGGTTGGTGAAGCAATGGCTATAGGCCGTACTTTTCAAGAATCGTTGCAAAAAGCAATGCGTAGCTTGGAAATTGGTAGTTATGGTTTTGAGAGTAGCTTGCCAAGCAAAGCGCTTAATGATGATGATTATGATCGCCTGCATGATGCTATTCGAATCCCTAAGGCAGAGCGTTTATGGCACTTAGGTGATGCGTTTAGAGCGGGTAAAACGGTCGAAGAAGTGTTTGATGTGACGGGTATTGACCCTTGGTTTTTAACTGAAATTGAAGATATCATCCTTCAAGAGAACGCGTTATCTGATCGTGAATTGTCTAGTATTAGTGCTGATGAAATGTTCCTTCTCAAGCGTTCGGGTTTTTCCGATGTACGACTTGCGTCAGTGCTGAATGAGTCAGAAAGTGCGGTAAGGCAGCATCGCCACAGCTTAAAGATTCGTCCCGTGTATAAGCGTGTAGATTCATGCGCGGCTGAATTTGCGACGGCGACTGCTTATATGTACTCGTCTTATGAAGAAGAGTGTGAGTCTGAGCCAGATGATAAAGAGAAGATAATGGTTCTTGGTGGTGGCCCAAATCGTATTGGTCAAGGTATTGAATTTGATTATTGTTGTGTTCATGCGGCGATGGCATTGCGTGAAGATGGCTACCAAACCATTATGGTGAACTGCAATCCCGAAACGGTTTCTACTGACTACGACACTTCTGACCGTTTGTATTTCGAGCCTTTAACACTTGAAGATGTACTTGAGATTGTGCATAAAGAAAACCCGAGCGGTGTGATTGTGCAATATGGAGGGCAAACGCCACTTAAATTGGCTCGTCCTCTTGAAAAAGAAGGTACTCCTATTATTGGGACATCACCTCAAGCGATTCACGATGCGGAAGATCGTGAAGAATTCCAGTCATTGTTAAATCGCTTAAGCTTATTGCAACCACCTAATCGTCTTGCGAGCAATACAGAGCAGGCGTTAGAACGTGCTGAAGAGATTGGTTATCCACTGGTGGTTCGCCCATCCTATGTTCTAGGTGGTCGCGCGATGGAGATTGTTCATAGTCGTTCTGATTTAGAGCGTTATATGGCAAGCGCAATACAAGTGTCTAACGAATCTCCAGTATTGCTTGATCGCTTTTTGAATGATGCGATTGAAGTGGATGTTGATGCGATTTGTGACGGTGAAAATGTCGTCATTGGTGGTGTTATGGAGCATATTGAGGAGGCAGGGGTTCACTCAGGTGATTCCGCTTGTTCTTTGCCACCATTCAGTCTGAGCGAGCATATCAAAGAACAATTGCGTGAACAAACCAAGCAGATGGCTTTAGCATTGAATGTTGTGGGTTTGATGAATGTACAGTTTGCGGTTAAAGGCGAAAAAATTTACGTGCTTGAGGTGAACCCTCGGGCTTCTCGTACAGTGCCGTTTGTTTCAAAAGCAACGTCTAGGCCGTTAGCCAAAGTGGCTGCACGTTGTATGGCGGGAAAAACGTTAATTGAGCAAGGTGCTACAGAAGAAATCATTCCAACCCATTTTTCCGTTAAAGAAGCCGTTTTTCCGTTTGTGAAGTTTCCTGGAGTCGACACTATTCTTGGCCCTGAGATGAAAAGTACGGGTGAAGTCATGGGCGTAGGGGATACGTTTGGCGAAGCCTTTGATAAGTCTCAATTGGGTTCTGGAGCTGTTATTCCAAAAGCAGGAAAGGTCTTTATTAGTGTGCGTGATGCTGATAAAGAAGCAGCGGTTGAAGTGGCTACATATTTCTCCAAAAGTGGCTTTACTGTCTTGGCTACCAAAGGTACAGCAGCGCTAATGCGTGAGTCTAATGTTGACGTTACTGAGGTTAAGAAGGTAAAGGAAGGCCAGCCCCATATTGTAGATTTGATCATTAATGGTGAAGTCGATTTAATTGTAAACACCACCTCTGGCAAGCAGAGTTTGAAAGATTCCTATACAATTCGTCGACAAGCATTGGTTCATTCAGTGACGTATTACACGACAATTGCGGCGGCAAAAGCGGCCTGTGCTGCACATGAATCATTAAGTGGTGAGAAGGTTGTGCGCCGTTTGCAAGATTTAGCAACTGTTTAGTTTGTTTAACGTTTGTTGGTTTAGGTGTAGAGCACACTAAATAGTAAAGGAAAGAATAATGACTGATAGAGTATTGTTGACAAAAAAAGGCGAAGTAAAACTTCGAGCTGAATTAAAACAACTGAAGAGCGTTGATCGCCCCAATGTGATTGCTGCTATTGCTGAAGCACGATCTCATGGTGATTTATCAGAGAATGCTGAATATGATGCGGCTAAAGACCAGCAAGGTTTTATTGAAGGGCGTATCGCCGAATTAGAGAGTCAGCTTTCAATTGCTGAAGTGATTGATCCGAGTAAGTTAGGCGTTCAAGGCAAGGTGGTTTTTGGCTCTACGTTAAAACTTTTCGATGTTGATTCCGAGGAAGAGGTGGTTTACCAGTTGGTGGGTGATTTGGAAGCTGATATTAACTTAGGTCAAGTTTCTGTCAGTTCGCCTATTGGTCGTGCACTTGTTGGTAAAGAGGTAGAGGATGAAGTAGAAGTAGTCGCACCTGCCGGCACTCGTGTTTACGAGATTTTGGAAGTCAGCTACGACTAATTTTTGCCAGTGAACTAAGCAGGGATGATGATCTTTTGCTTTTTTGACTGTCGATAGATGACACCAACTCTGCCAATCATTTGTACAGGCTCGCTGTTTGTATCGGTGCAGATAGTCGCCATTAAGCTTGTTTTAGCTGCTTTGTCGTCTGCGGGGAGTTTGATTTTTAACAGTTCATGATGTTCTAGAGCTATTTCAAGTTCTTTCAAGACTGCTTCTGATAGCCCGTTCGCGCCAACTGTAATGATAGGGTTGATGTTATGAGCAAGGCCGCGAAGATAGTTCTTCTGCTTTCCAGTTAATTGCATTGATGTGTCATTTTAATAAGGGATAGCGTATTCTACTTGATGTCGTCAGCTTGCGCAGGATTTTTTAATGAATAACGCTTTCGATCCCATCATAGATAAATTTTACACTGACTAATTGCGAGAACATGACTAGTAAACGCAGGCCAAATAAAAAAACACCTAAAAACAAAACGAATAAACAATGGGTGAATAGGCATATTAATGATCCTTATGTAAAGAAAGCTCAAGGCCAAGGTTATCGGTCTAGGGCTGTGTTTAAGCTTGAAGAGATTAATAAGCAGGACAAGTTGTTTAAAAAAGGAACATTGGTAGCTGATCTAGGTTCAGCTCCTGGTGGCTGGTCTCAATTTATTATGAGAAATTACCCGGATGTTGAGGTAATTGCCATTGATGTTTTAGCGATGGAACCCGTTCAAGGTGTGGAATTTATACAAGGAGATTTTACAGATGTTGAGACAATTGAACGACTCAATAATTTGACGCAAGGACGTCAATTTGATCTTGTGATTTCGGATATCGCCCCCAATATTACAGGTGTAAGAGATGTGGATAATGCACGTTATGAAGTGGTGCTGGATTCTATACTCTATTTTTGTGAACAAAGTTTGAAATCAGAGGGTCGTTTATTGGTGAAACTTTTTGAAGGAGGTGCGGCGCAACGTTACCGAGCTCAAACAAAGAAAATGTTTCAAAAAAATGCAGTCAGAAAACCAGCCGCATCGAGGCCTGGTAGTAAAGAGCTGTATTTTTTGAGCAGCAATATCAAAACGAATAAAAAAATAGATTAAACTGATAGATAAAATAACGTAATTTTTACGTGAACTCTGGTTAAATTTTCTGTAGGTTATTTAGTATGAAAGGCAAAATTAACTAAAGCGGTCATATTAAATAGTTGATAGAAGAATTTGAGTAGGCGTAATAAAGATAAAGTCGGAAAGTACAGTGGGTACAAGACTTAAAATACAGGTGACATTTTGAATAAAATTACACAATACATTATTTTTGCATTGTTTCTAACATTCATCACAAGTGCTGTGATGGACAACTTTAGTGGCTCTGGCAACTCTGTGGGGTCTCAAGAAAATTTTAACTACTCAGAATTTTTAGAAAAAGTTGATGAGGGAGAGGTTAAAAGTGTTCTTATTCAAGGTGATCAAGTTAATGGCCAACTAACTAATGGCAATGGCTTTGTGTTAGTTGCCCCACGAGACCCCAAATTAATTGACACATTAATTGATAAAGGTGTCGAAATTGAAGCCAAGCAGATTGAAGGGCCAGGCTTTTTGAAGAGCTTATTGTTAAATATTCTTCCTTTGGTGCTTTTTATTGGTGTGTGGGTTTATCTAATGCGCCAAATGCAGGGTGGCGGCAAAGGTGGTGCAATGAGTTTTGGTAAAAGCAAAGCTCGTATGTTGAACAAGGAGAATAACAGCATTACTTTTAGCGATGTTGCGGGTGTTGAAGAAGCGAAAGAAGAAGTTCAAGAGATTGTCGACTTTTTGCGTGATCCAAGTAAGTTTCAGGCCTTAGGAGGCCGAATTCCTCAAGGTGTATTATTAACGGGTAGCCCAGGTACAGGTAAGACATTGTTAGCAAAAGCCATTGCTGGTGAAGCTGAAGTGCCATTTTTCTCAATTTCAGGTTCTGACTTTGTTGAAATGTTTGTCGGTGTTGGGGCTTCTCGAGTACGCGACATGTTTGATCAAGCCAAAAAGAATGCCCCGTGTATTATTTTTATTGATGAAATTGATGCGGTTGGCCGTAAACGAGGTTCAGGCGTTGGTGGCGGTAATGATGAGCGCGAACAAACCCTCAATCAATTGTTAGTTGAAATGGATGGTTTTGAAGGGAGCGAAGGTATTATTGTTATTGCAGCGACCAATCGCCCAGATGTACTGGATCCTGCTTTGATGCGTCCAGGGCGTTTCGATCGTCAAGTACATGTTCCATTGCCTGATATTTTAGGCCGAGAGTACATTTTGAAAATACATGCGCGTAAAGTGCCTTTGGCGGATGATGTAGATTTAAAAGCAATTGCTAGAACGACACCGATGTTTTCTGGTGCTCAACTTGAGAACTTAGTCAATGAGGCAGCACTGTTTGCAGCGAGAGCGGGCAAAAAGCTTGTCAGTAAAGATGATTTTGAGAAATCTCGTGAAAAAGTCGTGATGGGGCCAGAGCGACGTTCTGCTGTCATGAGCGAAGAAGATTTACGCAACACGGCATATCATGAATCAGGCCATACGGTCGTTGCAAAAATCTTAGAAAAAGAAGCTGATCCAGTGCATAAGGTTACGATCATTCCTCGCGGTCGCACTCTGGGTTTTATGATGAGCTCGCCTGAAAAAGATAAGGTATCTACTACGCGTCAATATTTGTTGGCGAGAATTGCGATTGCTTTGGGTGGTCGAATTGCGGAAGAGGTGTTTGTGGATCAAATGTCTACAGGGGCTTCAAGCGACTTTCAAAGTGCTACTGAGACCGCTCGCAACATGGTGGTTCATTGGGGTATGAGTGACAAGTTAGGCACTCGTGTCTATACCTATGAGCAAGGTATTACTGAAAATAAAACGGTCAGTGAAGATACTGCCAAGCTTATTGATGATGAAATCAATACTATATTAGATGAGCAGTATTCACGTGCTCGGAAAATTCTTGAAGAAAAAAGAGATATCGTTGAAAGTATGACGAAGTACTTGTTGGAATGGGAAACACTTGATAGCCAACAAATCGACGATATTATGAAAGGCATTGAGCCAAAAGGTCCGGATGGTTTTGATGATAAGCCATCATCAGGTTCTGGATCGGGTAGTCAAGAAGATGAGAAAAAAACGGATAAACCTAGCGTGAATCCTGACTTGAATTCACCGTTGCCAGAGTAATGTTTGTGATTTGCTGTCATCAGTTTTTTCGAAAAGCGTAATCACTAGGATCTGATGTTTTAATGCTGAAATTACATTATAGTTTCAAGGATGAATGATTGGCTTAAATCCAATAAATGTTTGATTATGGGGGTGATGAATATCACCCCCGACTCTTTTTCAGATGGTGGAAAGCTGTCTACGCTTGAGAGTGCAACTGATCATGCTAAAAAGCTCATCGAAGAAGGTGCTGATATTCTTGATGTTGGCGGAGAATCAACTCGTCCAGGTGCGGCACCAGTAGGTTTGCAAGAAGAGCTTGATCGGGTTATCCCAGTTATTGAATCATTAAAAAGTCAATTCGATACGAGGGTATCCGTAGATACTCACAAGCCTGAAGTAATGCAGGCTGCAATTGATGTTGGCGTTGACATGCTGAATGATGTCACGGCTTTGTCAAACCCAGAAAGTTTTGCTGTCGTTGCTAAATCGACGATACCTGTTTGTGTGATGCATATGCAGGGCGAGCCGCGAACAATGCAAGTGAGCCCAAAATACGACAATGTGGTTTTAGATGTTAGTCGGTTTTTATCTTCTATTTCAGAGAGATGTATTGATGCAGGCATAAATGCCGACCGCATTATTATTGACCCTGGTTTAGGGTTTGGGAAAAACTTAGAGCATAACCTTAAGTTGTTAGCAGCAGTTCCAGAGTTATGTGATTTAGGTTTTCCTGTGCTTATTGGAGGTTCTCGTAAATCAATGATAGGGCATTTGTTGGGTAGGCCAGTAAATCAACGTATGCCTGCTAGTATCGCCTTAGCCGCTCAGGCAGCTTTGAATGGTGCTTCGATTGTTCGAGTGCATGATGTTCAACAAACATTTGATGCGGTGCGGCTGGTAGAAGCGGTCGCTCAATACCAACGTTAAACAATACATATTTTAAAGCATCTGTGTTTTCATTGTTTCAATGAGTAGCGTGAGTGCTAGATAAAACTTAATCGGAGAATACATGATGAAAACCTTTTTTCTTGCTCCAACTGCAGCTAGTGATAACCTTCAAATTGCATGTCAAAGTGTCATAGAAAGTTTGCTTGGGAAAGACTTGAGTGTTGGGTTTTTTACGCCAATTGAAAGTGATGCAGGAGAGTTTTCTGTTTCAGAAAGCGTGCATGTAACTCAACCCATTTCACTCTCTGATGCCATTAAAGAAGTGTGCGCGAATAATACACCTGATTTGATGGAAACTGTCGTTGCTAATTTTGAAAGTCTCAAAAAAGGTGCAAGCCTTGAT
The DNA here is from genome assembly GCA_050633585.1 of Arenicella sp. Classification (GTDB taxonomy): domain Bacteria; phylum Pseudomonadota; class Gammaproteobacteria; order Arenicellales; family Arenicellaceae; genus CALKZN01. Next base: position 4,270 of record JBOEGT010000062.1, on the reverse strand, counting down.
GTGATTATTGTTGTGGGTGTGTTGCCATCGCGCGAATTGGTTAATGCTGCAGAAATAAATGCCAGAATAGCTCAATCTTTAAATGCTCAAACGATTCTTGTTGCTTCTCCCGAAGGTGATTTAGCGCATTCTTTTTCAAATAGAATTGAATTATCGGCTGTTCCATATGGGGGGGTGGAGCATTTGTTAGGTTTGTTGTTAACTCAGACTGAGTCAGGAGCTAATGTCGGTGATAGCTTTTCGTTTTTATCGAAACTGCCATGTCAATTATTAGGTGTGATTCCCCATGATGTGAGTGATTCAGAGCTTCAGGGCGCAGTAGATTCAGCCTATTTATTGGAGCAGTTATCGGTTGTTCTTCCGGCCAGAATGTCGCCACCAATGTTTAGGCACCAATTGATACAGCGGGCTTCAAAGGCTGGAAAGCGTGTAGTTTTGCCAGAAGGCGATGAGCCTAGAACCGTCGAGGCAGCAATAATTTGTCATCAAAAGCAAATCACTCAATGTGTTTTGATAGCTAATCGTTCATCCGTTGAAGCGGTTGTCAAAAAGTTGGGGCTAACACTGCCAGATGATGTTGAAATTATTGAGCCTAATGACTCAGTCATTTCAAAATATGTGCCCAAAATGGTTGAGTTGCGAAAGTCTCGTGGCCTCACGCCTGAAGATGCTGAAAAGCAACTTCAAGATACTGTAGTGCTGGGCACAATGATGTTGGCTGTAGGTGATGTTGATGGTTTGGTGTCTGGAGCAATTCATACTACTGCGAATACGATCCGTCCCGCTTTTCAATTAATTAAGACACGTCCAGATGCGGGTATAGCGTCCTCAATCTTTTTTATGCTGTTGCCTGAAAATGTATTGATTTATGGTGATTGCGCAATTAACCCAAATCCTAATGCTGAGCAACTTGCGACGATCGCTATTCAAAGCGCAGAATCGGCAAGAGAGTTTGGGATTGAGCCGAAAGTTGCCATGATAAGCTATAGCACAGGAGTTTCGGGGGCAGGGGATGATGTAGAATTGGTTAGACAAGCAACCATTATTGCCCAAAAAAAGCGTCCAGATTTGTTGATTGAAGGCCCATTGCAATATGATGCTGCTTCTGTTGTTAGCGTTGCTAAAAAGAAAGCGCCGAAAAGCCAAATTGCAGGAAAAGCAAATGTATTTATCTTTCCAGATTTAAATACGGGAAATACAACATACAAGGCTGTGCAGCGAAGTGCTGGTGTTGTTAGTATTGGGCCAATGTTGCAGGGCTTGAATAAACCTGTAAATGATCTATCTCGGGGAGCATTAGTTGACGATATTGTTTACACTATCGCCTTGACGGCAATTCAAGCGGTTTAGCTTTTGTTAAAGCAGGTTTTGAATAAGCGCTTTTCTATAAGTATTTTTCTATAAAAAATAATGACAATAAAGAAGTTTTTTGGCACTGATGGTATTCGTGGGCGTTTTGGTATTGATCCTATTACTCCCTTAACTGTTTTAAAGCTTGGCTGGGCGGTAGGTACCGTCATGCGGAAACATTATGGTAAAGGGCAAATTCTTATTGGTAAGGATACTCGTGTATCGGGATATATTCTTGAGTCAGCGTTAGAGGCAGGTATTTCTTCTGCGGGGATGAATGTAGTGATGCTAGGCCCAGTTCCGACTCCGGCCATTGCCTATTTAACGCGTTCGGCAAGGGCAACGGCGGGTGTCGTGATTAGTGCCTCACATAACCCTTTTTATGATAACGGTATTAAGTTTTTTTCAGGGGATGGCTTTAAAATTTCTGACGAATTTGAATTGGAAATCGAAGCAATGTTGCTTCAAGAAATGGAAACAGTGGCGGCTGAAGAGCTTGGTAAAGCGAGTCGTATGGTGTCTGCTGCTGAGCGTTATATTGAATTTTGCAAAGGTGCTATTGCCTCAGAAACAAACTTTAAAGGCTTAAAAGTAGCGGTTGATTGTGCCAATGGAGCGGCGTATCAAGTGGCTCCAAAAGTGTTTACAGAATTAGGTGCAAGTGTATCGATCATGAATAACTTGCCAAATGGGTTTAATATCAATGATCAATGTGGCTCAACGTACATGGATGATTTGAGTGCTTTCGTCTTAGAAGAGGGTTGTGATTTGGGTATTGCCTTTGATGGTGATGCTGATCGAGTGATGATGGTTGATCAACAAGGAGCGGTTATAGATGGTGATCAACTGCTCTATATTTTGGCATCAAGTAAGCATTTTAGTGGTGAATTAGAAGGTGGTGTTGTTGGAACATTAATGACGAACCTGGGTTTAGAGAAGCGTTTTGAAGAGCTTGATATCCCTTTTGCTCGTGCGGGAGTGGGTGATAGATACGTGTTAAAGATGATGCAAGAAAATAACTGGAAGTATGGTGGAGAATCTTCAGGACATTTGATTTGCTTGGATCAATCGACCACGGGTGATGGGCTGGTGGCTGCACTATTGGTAGTTGAAGCAATTTTAAACCGTCAAAAATCATTATCTGAAATTGCTGGAGAGTATCAGGTCTTCCCTCAGAGAATGATTAACGTGAAATTGTCGGATAGAAGCCAGTCGGCTAAGGATATTTGCGAAAGTGCTGTTGTGCAAAATGCGATTGAATTGGCGGAGAAAGGTTTGGCAGATAAAGGCCGAGTATTGCTAAGACCCTCAGGTACAGAACCATTGATTCGTGTCATGGTAGAAGGGGAGGATGAATCTCAAGTGAACCAATGTTGCCAGCAATTAGCAGAGCAGGTGCAAGCGCTAACTTCGCAATCAGTAGCGTAGAAAACTGCCATAGCGTTACTTGAGTTTGATCTTGCGATGTTTGCATTATAAACGGTTGCTTTCTGTTCTCCGCATCGGTAACATCGCGCAACAATTTATTTTGTTTCTCAGAAAACACATTTGAACTTTATATGGCCACTAGTAGACGCACGTTAATTGCTGCAAATTGGAAGATGAATGGCGACTTATCGCTATTAGGCTCCATGTTGTCTGCAGTTAAGGAAGTGAACTCAGATAGTATGGCCATAGAAACACTGATTTGCCCTCCCTTCACCTTGCTTGGTGCATTCGATGCAGATTCAAGCATCGCTAAAGGTGCGCAAAATGTGAGTCAACATGAAGGCGGCGCTTTTACCGGTGAAATCTCTGTTGATATGCTGAAGGCCTCAGGCTGTGAATATATTCTGGTTGGCCACTCTGAACGTCGTGAAATTTATTCAGAAACAGATGTCGTTGTTGCTGAAAAGTTTGTTCGTGTAGCCAGAACAGGGCTAAAACCTGTCTTATGTTTAGGTGAGTCGCTACAGCAGCGTGAGTCGGGTATGACTAATCGAGTTTTGATTGATCAGCTTGCGGAAATAATTAAAATATCTGACGCGAATGACTGGGAAAATGCTGTCATTGCATACGAGCCAATTTGGGCCATAGGCACGGGTAAAACAGCAACACCTGAAATGGCTCAGGAAACACATGCACTGATTCGTGAAGAGCTCCGTGCGAATGATGTCACCCAGCCAGTCGCAGAAACAATTAGAATTTTATATGGAGGAAGTATGAAGCCTGACAATGCGGCGGAACTTCTTTCTCAAAGAGATATAGATGGTGGCCTTGTTGGCGGAGCCTCTTTAGATCCAAATAGCTTTATTTCAATCCTCAGAGCTGCGAGCTAATGGATTGTACTCAAAATATTAATGGTGAATTATGATTGCAAAGATTTTATTTGTCGTAATTGCTTTTGCTGCAGTAGGTATTGTAGCTTTAGTACTTATTCAACAAAGTAAAGGAGATACGGGTTCTGCCTTTGGTGGCGGAGGTTCTCAAAGTCTATTTGGTAGCCGCGGTTCAGCAAACTTTTTAAGCCGTTTAACGTCTGTTTTTGTCACGGTGTTTTTTAGTGCAAGTATTGGTTTGGCATATGTTTATTCAAAGCAAACGGGTGATTATGCAAACACACCTGTTGAACAAGAAGACTCGGTTTTGAATGCATTAGAAAGCTTGAACTCAGAAGTGCCTGCAGCGCCAGATGCGAGTGTGCCATCTTTGCCAAACAATGAGCCTAGCTTGGAAGTTCCTGCAGCACCAAGCACTGCTCCACAGTCTCAGTCTGAAGTGCCTGCTGTAGAAACTGAAGTTCCGGTTGTTCCGGCTAAATAAATACCTTAATGGATGAATTTTCAAATGTTGTATGCCCAGGTGGTGGAATTGGTAGACACGCTATCTTGAGGGGGTAGTGGCGCAAGCCGTGCCGGTTCAAGTCCGGCTCTGGGCACCA
>JBOEGT010000061.1:0-23561 GCA_050633585.1 Arenicella sp. | reverse complement strand
AATGGTGCATTAGACGCATTATGCAAGTGGGGCGCTGAATTTGAGAAAGCCCATAATAGATAACATAACTCTGCCCAAATGTTCTCATCATGGTTGCGAAACTCATTTCCAAGCGTTTTCAATCACTTCATAATGGCGTACAAAATTATCCGGTTCTAACTCATATTGACAGTCTTCTGGGTATAACTTTGCTACTGAAACATCTTCCCCAGCAAACGCTTTGATCGACTCCAACGAGTCCCAATAAGAGATCAATGTGACCTCCACTGCCTGTTCAAATCCACGAACAAGAATCTGCACCCCTTTAAAACCAGGTGTAGCGGATGTTTCTTTGACACCGGTCTCATGTAGATATTGAATAAACCCTTCTCTCTTTGATTCAGGGCAACGTGTTTTCCACTCTCTTGCATACATAGGCACTTAACATTTTTTGAAATCTTAATAGTCACTGGATAGAACGCTTACCATGTCATTATGTCCTCGTCGCCTTGCATGATCTAGCGGCGTTAAACCACTTTCATCAGCGATGGTTTGATCTGCTCCAGCGGACAACAATGCCTTAACAACTGCTTGGTGTTTCCTTCCTCCATTCCCAAGAATAGTGGCTTCTAGCAATGCCGTCCAACCCAAAACATTAATTCGATCAAGAGGTGCCCCGGCAGCAATTAATTGTTTCACAATTTCCACCTCGCCTTGATGAGATGCAAATATCAAATTGGAGCCTTGATATTTTTTCGTCAAAGCGGTGACATCTGTCCCCGCTGAAATCGCATGCTTGGCCAACTGAGGATTACTAAGACGCACAGCTATATTCAAAATATCTCGTCCATTAGCATCTCTGGCATTCGGGTCTGCTCCGGCCTGAGCTAGCACATCAAACAAAGGTAAATTGCCTTGCCTGGCAGCAAATATTAACGCTGTATCACCATTTTCAAATTTCGCTGTTAATTTTTTTCTGCGAACATCAGCAGGTAAAGAACGCAGTTCTTTTTCAATGTCATCAACTGTTTTCTGTTGAACCATTGCCAAAAAATCGACAGCAAACGCCTGAGATGGCCATACACTAAACTCGACAAATACGGCCATTAAAAACCATCCTATCAACACATTTGTTTTTTTCATCTTAATCATTTTCAGTTTTAAAATGAGTAGACTACGCAACAAAGCTGATGCTTAACTGATTTTCAAAAAAATATCTTGTACGACAATCTGATCTGTAAAAACCAACGACGCATGAATAATGGCGCACGTCAAAACCTTGCTTCCTGACAGATATACCACTGATATTGTATTTTCTGGATAAGCTGCCCATCGAATGAACATTCCCCAACATGCTGAACGTCATCCGAATTGACATACACAATGCGAGGTTTATAAAAATCAGCCTCATAGTCATCCCCCATATGGAATGACAGATATTGCCCTCCCTCACTCTCAGGCATCACAGATAACCATCGTTTTTCTCCCTTATAAGCGCCTTCACGCATATAAGCGTCAGCCGCGCTCTGAAAAACCTGCTCATATTTATAAAAATACGCTTCAAGGTTATGAGGCCTTATAATCCCATAAGCAAGTAGCAGAAAAACCATAAAAAGCAGGCAAAAGCATTTATGTTTCATCATCATTACTTAATCGTTCAACCAACAAACCTTTCTAGGATGATGAGGATGGTGTGGCGCACTTCGCCACACACCTAGGCCTGAAAATATCATCAGCAACAACCATTTGCGCCAGTTTCATGAGATATACAACAAGCCGCACTGTCTTGATCACTCTGATCACTCAAACTCAGAGGAATACAACACGCTGAAGACTCACCTTCAACATCTGCGTTGAGCTCACCTCCAAACACGGCGAGATTTCCTAATGCATGAAATGACTCCCAGGCAATGCCTTGCGGATCCAGAGCCCAGTGCTTATTGGAACGCGCATAACAACATGAAGCACCCTCTTGGCTTGATGATTCAATCTCAGCGGCCTCCAAGCGTTTCGCTATCTGATTTAATTCATGTTCAGAATCTACCTCGATACCTAAATGGTTAACTCCAGACAAATGTCCTCGCTTAGAAATCGCGAAATTAACTGCAGGGTCATGCAAATCCCATTTTGCATAATCCTCACGCTCTATCGAGGGTCTTGCGTCAAAAATTGTTGAATAAAAATGAATACTATCGACTAATTCATCGACAGCAATGTGAATATGCAGACGTTTCATAAATGCTCTCCTCATCAATTATATGATCACCACGACCATGATGACCTTACTTATTCAGACGAGCATAAGACGAAAAGGATGCAAAAAATTCACTTAACCACCGCAAGCAGAGCAGGCATTTTTATTCTTGGGTTGAAAATCCATGACATTACCACCCATATCACGCTCTATCGTACAACAAGACAACAAACGGTTATAGAGCTTTTGCCTACCTCTTCTGATCCGAGATTTAACCGCAGACAAACTTAAATTTAACTCACGGGCTAAATCTTTATATTTTCTTCCTTCTATTTCCGACAAGATCAACGGTTGTTGATAATTTTCAGGCAATGATTTAATCATCGGCATCAAACAATGAGAAAGCTGTGTCACTGCACTCGCATTGCTGCTCTCAGAGGCTAAATCCTCAGATAGCTCATCAAAACTTTTCTTTGTCCGGTAATAGTCAATAATTTTATTTCTTGCCACTGCATAGAGCCACGCCGCCGTGTTATCTGGCGTGTCATGATTTTTTACCTTATTAATCAACACCTCAAATACGTCATTTAAGATATCTTCGGCATCTTCCAGGGTAGCGACTTTAGAACCAATAAAAGCCAGCAAGCTTTTCTGATATGCCCTCCAAACTTTCTCTAAACTCTTTTGTTGGTTCATTGAATACCTTTTAATTGAATATCTATTCAGACTCATTCACACCAGATAAACAGCGAATCACGTTTAAATAGGCTTAAAACGTGTATTGAGATGCCATGACTGTGTTCTGGCTTGCCGCATTAGCATTATACCTAACATTGTCACGTCAACCGCTTTACTCGAAAGAATGGCAACGCCCGTTTTATTGACTGTATCAAAGGCAATATATGAAGAATAACCTCCCACCATGCCATTGTGCCAGAGACTTGTTTTGTTGCCGAAAAACCGTTCAATGAACTGTGGCTTCATCCAACCCACATAATCAGGTTGTCCTTCTGCAAGAGGTTCCGTAGGCATTAAGGTCGCAGCAATAAGATTGGAAGCATCTATATTTGCAACCACAAATTTCATCAGATCATCAATATTCGAATGAAACGCTCCAGCACCAGCCAGTGCGCCAAAGGTCCACAACTCAGCTTCAGTTCCATCAGAAGAATAACCTTGTGTCAGATTTTTTGTCATTTGAGGAGTTAATTTTATTGATGTTGTCCCCATGTTCAATGGCATAAAAATCCGTTCCTTTGTGAGTTGATCTAAATCCTTTTCCATCACCATTTCTAAAACGTGCCCTAATAAGCCAATACCAAAATTTGAATATTCAAAACGTCCAGGAAGTTTTTTATCGTCAGTTGTTTTCAAATAATCCCACACATGCGAAAGGGTGATAGTACTGTATGGGTTATTCATCAACTTATCTTTCCCCATCACTTGAATCGCGATATTCAATAATGATTTGGGGACTTTGGGAAACCCTGATTTATGGGTAGCCAGCTGCTCTAAGGTCACCAACTTAGCATCAGTTGACAATTCATATTGATGCCCAATCAACTCTTCTAGTGTAGAAGACATCCGTACTATCTTTTCCTCACACAAGATAGCGAGCAAGGATGTCGTAAACAGCTTACTCAGAGATGCAATTTGAAAAATAGTAGACTCATCTGGTTCTGCCGTTCCATAGCCCTTGATATAAGTTTGATTATTTTGATAGACGCCCACTACCATTGCCGATAATGATATTTTTTGAGTAAATTTGTCAACCTCGAGATCAACTGAAGCCGCCAAATCTCCGTTATCCGACACCTTGCGTAACCGATGAATCAGATAGAAAAAGCATCCAAGACACATAAATAAAACAATAATAACCAATAGCATCAGGTTCATTTTTTATAAGGCTCCCTTTTCAATACTCAATAAAATTGTACAAAGAATCATGATGCTTTAACAAAACAATTTGTTAACTATCTATCAAAACTTGATACCCGTTTAGATAAAATCCCCCTCTCTTTTAGTGCATCAATCAGCTCATCCATATCAATCGATGAGTTAATGCTGGGGGTAATCTTCACGCCGTTCTTTAAACAAAACATATAGGGTGAGTTTTCATCAAAATCACTATACGATTTTTGTACCTCAACTATCTCGTCTGTATCTATTTCGAAAGATATTTCATTCGAACTATGAAGCATAGAAGGAGGTGATGCCCAAGATAAATGTGTTCCAGACAATGATACAACCCACTTTTCTTCATTGTCATGTGACTTTCTTTGACGTTGAAAGCCGTCACAATTTAACAACATAAACACCCCACCAAATAACACAATAACAAGCAAAAAATCTCCATTACCAAGCCCAAGAAAGGCACTCGCTAAATACATCAATAACAGGGCAACAAGTATAATATTCGCATTACGAACAGACTTTTTATCGGAAACTAGATACTCCCTAAAACTTTGTTCAAAATAGAAATTTTTCACTGAAAAGCATAGCTCCGATTAAATTTTTAAAAAGATAATGGCACAAAAAAGCTCGAGCAATACTCGAGCTTTTTTAGAAATATTAGCAATGTTTATGCAAAATTTGCAGAGGCAAATTCCCAATTCACTAATTCCCAGAAATTTTTCAAGTATTCTGGACGAGCATTGCGGTAGTCAACATAATAAGCATGCTCCCAAACGTCACATGTAAATAGTGGTGTAACACCTTCATCAGTGATGACTGTACCTGCATTGCTGGTATTAACAATCTCTAAAGCGCCAGATGCATTTTTGACTAACCAAGTCCAACCTGAGCCAAAATTACCAATCGCTGACGCGGTGAATTTTTCTTTGAATTCTGCAAAAGAACCAAACGCACTGTTGATTGCTTCCGCTAGATCACCAGCGGGTTCACCGCCAGCATTCGGTGCTAGGCTGTTCCAGTAAAATGTATGGTTCCAAACTTGTGCCGCATTGTTGAACACTCCGCCTTCAGAAGATTTCACGATTTCTTCAAGGCTTTTGCCTGCTAAAGACGCGTCTGCTTCAATGAACTTGTTCAAGTTAACAACATAGGCATTATGATGTTTGCCATAGTGAAATTCTAAAGTTTCTTTTGAGATATGTGGCTCAAGGGCATCCATCGCATATGGAAGCTGCGGTAATTCAATAGACATAATATTTTCTCTTGTTTGTATGTTTAGTGTGTAAATATTTCTCTTGGGAAGAAAATAGCGACGAAAGGCCGCTTTTTCAAGCTTATTTTTGCAACAGTATACGTTTTTCCGCTAAAAAGGATGTGACGATGGCGAATTATTAAAATAACCGAGAAACACAACCTTTAATGCGGTCAGGAATATGTACATCATTTAGTGTAAACAGACCCTAGGTTAAGCGTTTAATCAAACCACCCACTGTTAAGCCTTGTACAACAATTGAAAACAAGACAATCACGTAGGTCATCAATAGCAAGACATCTCGTTCAAAACCGGCAGGCAAAGATAAGGCGAGTGCAACAGATATGCCACCTCTTAATCCTCCCCATGTTAAAATTTTGACCAAGTGATCGGGAAAACGTTTGCGCAAACGCAGAGCCTGAATCGGCAAGCCGACACTCAGCAAGCGTGTGCCAACAACAATTGGAATCGCCAATAAACCGGCAATCAACCAATTACTGTTCACTTGGAGAATCAAAATTTCTAACCCAATCAGCACAAAGAGCACAATATTGAGAATTTCATCAATTAATTCCCAGAAGTTATCCAAGTGTTCACGCGTTTTATGTGACATCGCCCGATCACGCGCAATGTTACCTATTAACAAGCCCGTTACCACAATCGCAATCGGCCCTGAAGTATGAATCGCCATCGCCAGCGTGTAACCACCCATCACAATCGCTAGGCTCAGCAAAATCTCTACCATGTAATTATCAACACTTTTTAGCAAGTAATAGCCAATAGCCCCTAACACTAACCCAAATAAGACGCCGCCCACAGCCTCCACAGCAAACAAGTGAACCACATGCGAAAAGCTAAAATTTTCTGGGTTCTGAGCCAAGCTTAAAATGACCAAAAATACGACGACCCCAACGCCGTCATTAAATAGAGATTCACCAGCAATACTCGTTTCCAACTCTTTTGAAATGCCTAAGCGTTTTACCGTCGCCATCACTGCAATCGGATCAGTGGGAGAAATAAGAGCACCGAACAAAAAGCAATACACCAGAGGAATACTAATACCCAAAGCACTTAATAACAGAGATGTCAGTAAACCGACTACCGCAGTTGATGTGCAAACTCCAATGGTGGCTAATAAAAAGATCAACCATTTTTGTTTTGAAAGATCATTTAAACTGACATGTAATGCACCCGCAAACAGCAAAAAACTTAACATGCCATTCATCAAAGTCACATTAAAATCAATTTGACTCAGTAACTGTTCAGCACCAGATTCGAACTCTGAAAAACCAAACCAACCAGCAAGCGAGATCAACAAAGAAAATACCAGAGCGATCAACATGACACCGATGGTTGTTGGCAAACCAATGAAACGGTGATTGATGTATGCGAACAGTGCGGACAATGTCAGCAAAATTGCAATAATATTTAAAATCAACATACCCTTTTTTATTCCTACAGTTTTCTATTTTATTGTTGGTTATTCTTACAAAAGCGCGGCCTTGCTTCATATTTCCAGGTTTGATGGTGCTGCATTTGAATGCTTACATCAGCTGAAAATCCATTCATGATATCAAACGAAAAGTTAAATTAATTCGTGCTTCCATGGGTTTCACACTTTTTGCTATTTGGTGTTGCCATAACTTCTGAGTTTTGCCCTTCATTAACAAACAACTCCCCGCCGACAGTTCAAGTGCAAATTTTTGCTGATGATCATCACGGCGTCGCAGCTGGAACGTCCGAGCTTCACCAAAGCTAAGTGACGCAATTACTGGCTCATTACCCAGTTCAGGCTCATCATCACTATGCCATGCCACACTGTCTTGGCCATTGCGATACAAATTACACAGCACGGAATTAAACACTTCACCAGATCGCTCTTCTATGGCGTGTTTCAACTGGCTTAGTTCAGGAATCCAAGGTAAGGGGGCGTGAGTATGCCCTGAGTAAGTATAGTCTTTATGCGTGTCAGCATACCAGGCTGACAAGCGAGGGACTAAAACCTCTCGCCCATACATAATGATCGTTTTTTCTTCCCATGCAATACGTTGCATCAAATGACTATATAGCTGTTGGGCTTCAATAGGCGTATAAAACTGTGGCCAAAACAACAGGTCAGCACCCGGCAACTCAATATGCTCTGGCCGTGCGTGATCGCAATGAAACATGTCTACATTCGAAGGCAATTTTTCACTCGCTAACAAGCACTTAAGTAGCTCATGAGTTTAAGATGTTTTCCCTAACACTTGTTGAGCCAACAACTCTTTGATCAATGAATGCTGATTGACTGCCTTCAAGCCTATTCGGCGCAAACTTGTCAATATCGTATTATCCGTACGAAATATGCTATCTAAACTCGTCATAAAGGCGTCCATCTTCCCATTTGAAAGCTTTTGTTGACGCTCATAATGCCGCAACGCACGACGCAATTTCGGATGATCAGCAGACATACCCTCTATTGCGTTTAATAGGCAATCAATATCATCAAACCCTAGATTAGCGCCTTGCCCAGCCATCGGGTGAATACCATGAGCGGCATCCCCTACCAGCACTACCGACGCCTTTAAATAAGCGTCGGTTCTTCGACTCTTTAACGGGAACATATGACGCTCTGACGTCAACTCAACCTCACCTAAACGGGCTTGCAATGCAGATGTTAATCGTTTCGAAAAGTCGACCTCAGAAAGGCCATATAGTGCTTTAGCTTGGTTCGTAGGCAAACTCCAGACAATGGAACATTCACCAGACTCCAAGGGCAAAAGCGCAATTGGCCCCGAACTTAAAAAGCGTTGCCATGCCGTGTTTTGATGTCCGTGTTGACTGCGGATTTTTGCCACAATTCCCTGCTGTTGATAATCATGTTCGCTGGTGCTAATCCCTGCCAACCGTCGAACCTGTGAATTCACACCATCAGCCGCAAAAACCCATCTCGCCTTAAGAGTCTTACCCGCATCATTGTGCATCATCCGCACATTCACCCATGTAGGAGCCTCAAGTGTATCACTTGCTTCATAGCCCTCTATGGTGGATAAATAATAAGGTTCAATATTTTGCTGTTCGTCGATTAAATCTTGCAATTTTTCTTGTAATGCAAAGTGGTCGACAATAAACCCTAGCGCTTCAACATCATAGTCGCTCGCCGCAAATGTTAGCTCCCCATCGCTATTTTCATCCCATACGAACATATTTTCATATGGGCAAACGCTTTGCTCGCTTAAATGATGCCAAACGCCTAAGTCTGTGAGTAGCGATTTGCTCGACAACCCTAGGGCCGTCGCGCGAATGTTCGGTACTGGCTGAAATTCAGCATTTTTCAATGCCTCATTCTGCTCTATTAAAGCCACTGTCCAACCGTTTCTCTTCGCCAAGCTAAGCGCCAAACTTGCACCAATCACGCCAGCACCAATGACAATGGCATCATAGACACTATTTATTTGATTATTCATGCCACCCTGCCATCACTATAATCACTCACCAACGGCTGACCAGTGAGTAATTTAAATTGTTGCCCAGACACTCCCATCAATTTCCGCATGAGTTGACGTTTGAACACTGGCTGACGATCAAGAGCTAGCAAACCTACTGTCCGTATCATCGCAATGGGTTTAACACTGGTGGAAAAGCACTTCACCAGTTGATCAGTAAATGCCGCTGTTCTGTGAATATCCTCTTGCCTTAAAGACTGATAGTGCAAGAGTGCACTCACATCACCTAAATCACATTTATTTTGCAATTGATTCGCAAATACCTCCGCCAGACAAGCGACATCTCGCAAACCTAAATTAAAACCTTGCCCGGCTATTGGATGCAAGCTGTGAGCAGCATTACCAATCAACGCAATTCGTCCTGCCACGATTTGTGATCGCTCATTGGCTTTCATCGGATAAGATACTCGACGGCTGACTTTATTAAAAGCACCCGCTCGATAGCCAAACCGTTGCTGCAAAGCCGCTAAAAATTGTGCATCATTCATCTCCAAAAGTTCAGCCTGTCTTTCAGGTTTCACCGTCCACACCAATTTAAATTCGTTGCGCCTTAACGGCAACAAGGCTAATGGTCCAGTGTCAGTGAAACGTTCATAGGCAATATCCTGGTGCCCACGATCAACACCGACATTCGCCAATATTCCTACCTGTTGATAATCAGTTGTTTTTGCAATCAACCCCATACTTTCAGCAATGTTGGATCGACCACCATCCGCAAGAATCACTGTTTGGCAATTAATTACCCTTTTTACATTGTTGGACGAAACATTCACGGCAGCATGCTCCGTGTAGTGTCGTACTTGAGTAACTTCTGATTGATCAAACACCGTAATGTTTGCGGCATAATCACTCTTGGCAAGAAACTCAGCAAGCTTTTGACCTAATAACGGCGCAGGAATGACTCGCCCTAAATTCGCTTCACCGACTTCTTTAGCAGCCATTCGCAACATACCTAGATGTCCCTTGTCTGAGACATGAATATGCTCAATCGGCGTGCAGGACTCAATATCGGTTTGTTGTAACACGCCGATATTTTTTAAAATTTTTATAGACGCCAGCGATAGCGCTAAAGCACGATCATCAAAACTGGGTGAATAGGAGGCATTAGCGCTTTGAACAATTGAAGAATCATTCAATGGTGAGTTTGCTGTTTCAATCACCGCAATATGTAAAGGTAACTGACTCAAAGCAGAAGCCATTGATAAACCAGCTAGTCCACCACCAACAATCACTATGTCAGCATTTTCCGAGCTTAATTCTTCTTTTTGCTTAGATACCATGTCAATGTAATTTAAATCAAAATATTAGAACTAAGTGAACAGCGATATTACACACTAAGCCATTAAATGTTCAATATCATCAATAGCTGTTGGCACATTTTTCGTCAGCACTTCGTGGCCCGCTTTTCTGATAACCACATCATCTTCAATACGAATACCTATATCGTGCCAACGCTCATCAACGTTTTGGTTTTTACCCACATAAATTCCCGGCTCAACAGTAAAGACCATTCCCGGCTCTAACACGCGCCATTCTTGGTCGATTTGATAATCGCCAACATCATGCACATCTAAACCTAACCAATGGCCGGTGCGGTGCATATAAAATTCACGATAAGCGTGTGTTTCAATCAATTCATTCAGTTCTCCTTGTAGCAAACCAACATCCAACAACCCTTCGGTAATCACCTCAACAGCACGTTCATGAGGCCTATTCCAATGTTCGCCTTGCTTGCACACATCAAATGCAGCGTGTTGCGCGGCTAATACGACTTCATATAGTGCGCGCTGCTCACCACTAAATTTACCATTCACAGGGAATGTGCGGCTGATATCTGACGCATAACAATCTAGCTCAGCACCCGCATCGATAAGCAACAAATCGCCATCATTGAGCACGGCATTATTATCAATGTAGTGCAAGATACAAGAGTTTTCTCCGCCAGCAACAATCGATGGGTAAGCATTGTAGGTACTCCCCATTTTTCGAAAAATATACTCCATTTCAGCTTGCACTTGATGCTCAGTCATTCCTGGCTTGCACATTTCCATCGCTCGGACATGCCCCGCCGCAGAAATTTTGCCAGCTCGTTGCATAATCGTGACTTCATCTTTGCGCTTAATCAAACGTTGTTCATGCAATAGATAACTCAAATCGACCATTTCATGAGGCGCATGAATACCTCTACGAGAACGCAGTTTGACTTCGTTCATCCACTGCATGACTTTAGCATCAAAGTCAGAATATCGACCTAGGCTAGCGAAAATTTTCGATTGATCCTCAAGTAAGCGCGGTAAAATGTCGTCTAAATCTTCAATTGGAAAAGCATCATCTGCACCATACTTCTCAACGGCGCCTTCCAAGCCTGCTCGCCGCCCATACCAAAGCTCTTTATCAAGATCTTTTTCACGGCAAAACAAAATATATTCGCCAGCTTCTCGCCCCGGACATAACACCGCAACGGACTCTGGCTCATTAAAACCTGTTAAGTAATAAAAATCGCTATCTGGGCGATACTGGAATTCAACATCGCCATTCCTAGACTGTACCGGCGATGTTGGTACGATAGCTACACCGCCACCCATGCTTTGCATCAAGTGACGACGACGTTGATGATAAATATCAATATTTAACGCAGTGTTCATAGGTTTATTCAATATTCGACTAACTGTTTTCGTGAATCTTGAGTGAGATTTGTCACCATCATTTTATTGCAATGGCGCTTGTGGTTGCTGCTCAGAACGGGCTCTAATAATGAATTCAAATACTAGCTGAACGCCCACTTTGACATATTCCTCCAACTCCGCCAATGCCCATGCATCTTCCTCTGTCTCTTCGCCTTCTTCATTAGGCCCAGCTTCTGAAATTGCTAAAATATCGCGAGCGATTTCTGGACCATCTTCAGGAAGTTGATCTAATGATATGCTGTCGCTTTGTAATAAACCTAATAAATACCCCCGACACCAATCAGCAAGGCTTTCTGTTCTGATTGCCAATGAAACATCTTCATCCACTAACAATAATTGGAACTCATCTGCATTTTCTAACAAAACCTCGCTAGTGTCTCGATAAACTTCATTCAACAGTTCATGGAGTGGTGCATAATTAGCGCTTGGTTCTCCATCAGTCGTCGCCTCCTTACCCGCCAACAATGCCAATAAGTTGGGTGCTTTAGCCGTATGCATATGATTTGCGATGCAACCAACAATTAAGCCATGAGCTTCGGAACTAGGCTGATGCAAACCGGCCAAATGCAGACTAGATTCAAGTTGTTGATATTGGTCTATGGTGTTCATATTCTCTATATTTAATTAAATTTTAACTTCCCTTCAATAATACCATTTCATACACTGCAAAACGCTGATTGATGAAATTTAGGTTCAAATAAATCAGCATTATCAATGACAAAAGCACTTAGGCATTGACCCAGAGCCAGACTATGCATATATTGAAGCGATATTCTTAATCCCTAGTCTAAATAACACTAACACACTAGGTAACAGAGACTTCATACTATGAGCATTACAACATTAGAAGAAAAAGTAGACTGGTTAATCAACGAAATCCGTCGTCTCAAGGACGAAAATACCGCTTTAAGAGGCAGCCAAGATTCATTACTTACGGAACGTTCTAATTTACAAGAAAAAAACAAACTGGCACGTGCTAGGCTGGAAAGTATTGTGAAACGTTTAAAAATAGTCGATGAGCAATAACTTTAAATTTTCACACCATTTATGAAAGCGACAAGAGAAAGCGTCAAAATCCAAGTGATGGGCAAAGAATTTGCCGTTGCCTGCGAACCCGAAGAAAAGGTCAGTTTACTAGCCGCTAGTCGTTATTTGGACGAGCAAATTGACTTAATACAAAGCCAAGGAAAAATTGTTGGCAACGAACGTATTGCTATTATGGTGGCTATTAATTTAGCCAGTGAGTTATTAGAATTACGTAAAAAACAATCCTCCTCCGACCAAATGAGTGACGAAATCAACTTATTGAGTGAAAAAATTGATCAAGTCATGAATGGCGCGTAAGTCATTACTTTTACAGATAAAAAACAAAATTCTTAATTTATTTTTTATTGGCTTACTATTTTGACCTCAGAATCGCATATAATAAATTCATACGTTAGATGAAAGATTAGTGCGAGCCTGCGTTGTGCGTTGTGTTTCTTAATCCCTTAGAACCTAATATTTTTTCTCGGGTATCAGACTGGAAATTGTTGTGTGAAGCCCACTGAGGCAGCACCTGATAGGAACACGAGGTACCCACTTGAACCATTGGTTCAAGGCACCGAAATATGACGGCAAAGGTGGGTTCGCATCTTTATCTACACTCCAATCTATGCCTAAAAACGCCAACAATAAACAACATCTCAGAAAACAGTTAAAATCTCTGAGAAAAGATGCGTCCAATGCGTTTGCCGACAAAGCATCCTCTTCTTTAACAAAGCAGTTAAACCAACTTCGTGTTTATCGCTCAGCTCAAAACATTGCCTTATATCTTCCATTTTTCAGCGAATTCCCGACCGCATCGATTCTGCAACGCAACTCACAACTGAATAAAAACAGTTTTGTGCCTCGAATTTCGTCATTTAATCATCATAAAATGCAATTTGTACAGCACGACATGAATGCAAGCAAGCTGCAGAAGAATAGGCTCGGCATAGAAGAACCTAAACAACACAAGCATAAAAAACTTCGAACCATTAGTGCAAACGCACTAGACATTATTTTTATGCCGTTATTAGGTTTTGACACACAAGGAAAACGAATAGGTATGGGCGGAGGATATTACGATAGGGCTCTTGCGTTTAAACACGCCTTAAGCCATATCAAAAAGCCTTACTTAATCGGCCTAGCCTATGAAGCTCAACGCTTAGAAACAATACACTCAGAAACTTGGGACGTACCACTCGATGCGATCATCACTGAGCAAAACTACTACGCAATAGATTCAGCATTACTTTAACTCATTAAGCGCGTATAATTCGCGCCTTACTAGATACTACTAAAGCATCAGATACTACAAAAGCATCGATAGCCGCAACCATTAGCAGACACCAGCATGACTGACATTATTACTATTCAAACTTCCCTTGGCGATATTACCGTAGAACTTGACCGTGAAAAAGCGCCACAAACTGTAGAAAACTTTTTACACTATTTAGGTGCAGGCTTCTATGAAAACACACTGTTCCACCGAGTGATCCCAAATTTCATGATCCAAGGCGGGGGTTTTGACACCAACTTCAACCAAAAACCCGCCCCTAACCGTGTTGAAAATGAAGCAGACAACGGCTTAGAAAATGCGATTGGTACCATTGCAATGGCACGAACCGCTGATCCGCATTCAGCCAGCTCACAATTTTTCATCAACACGGGTGATAATGGATTTTTAAACTATAAGTCTCGCTCAACGCAAGGCTGGGGTTATTGCGTATTTGGAAAAGTCACTGAAGGCATGGATGTCGTTGACGCCATTTCAAGCACCAGCACAGGCAACCGAATGGGCCATCAAGATGTGCCAACAGAAGATATCTTGATCAAGAACATCATTCAACAATAAGCCATCACATAAAAAAGCCTCTGAAAATCTTCAGAGGCTTTTTTAGCAAAAAGAACGTTTTATTCTAAAACGTCACACCGTCAACGAATGACGTAGAAAATCAATAATTCATTTCGCCTTTATCAACCCGTTTGGAAAACTCAGTATCTTTGCCTTGCGCTAAAGCCTTTGCTTGAGAAACCCACTCCTCTCGGTCAATACGACCCGGAAATGAAATATACTTATCCACCCAAGAAATATTATCGCGCGTAAAATCAGCGATTTGCTTAAACTGATAAATTCCAAGCCCATTCAATGTTTTTTCAATGACCGGTCCAACACCTTTTATGCGCTTCAAGTCATCTGAGTCAGCAGGCTTTTCACTAAAGCCAGCTGGCTTCCATGAATCTTCTACTTGAATATCATCAACATCACTGACTAAATTGGCCTGTGTAGCCACTTCCTCAGCTGGCGCTTCAACAGTAGTCGACTGCGTTTCAGACACCACCGCGACCTGATCACTGCTGTCGTTAGTACCACTACATCGACACCGACCACATAGCCACCAGCCTACCAACATCCCAATAATAAAGGCCGCTATAATCCAGCCCCAAGTTTGAAAAAATAAATAAAACATAGCGAATCTCCGTTATTTGACTGTGAACTCGATACGACGATTTGCCGCTCGACCTTCTTTACTATTATTATCATCTACAGGCTGGGAAGACCCAAAGCCTGAAGCGCTCAATCTAGATGTTTCAATACCCTTCACTATCAAATAATCCACAACAGCTTGGGCTCGATTCTGACTTAAGGGAACATTAATTGCTTCATTACCTGTGCTATCGGTGTGCCCCGCCACATTAATTGAGGCGTTTTCGCACTCACTTAAAATAGCCGCAATATCATCTAACAAGGAATGACTCGACGCCTTAATCTGAGCTTTACTGGACTCAAAGAAAATTTTACTTGAGCTCATCAAGGTTAAAACTTTTGCTTGGCAGATTGCACTTTTATCAGGCTTAGGCGCCACCACCACAGGTTCTGGTTCAGGCTCTGGCTCTTTCACAGAAATCAGATTCTCGAACCGATAATTCTCACCGATTGCACTCTGCAAGTTTTGCCCAATCGTGTTTTTAACACCCTCTGAATCAACTTCTCCAGTGACTTTGACAACACCTGAAAGGGATAGTCTCAATGTGCCATCATTCAAACCAAAACCCGTCACCAAGTCAGCAATTTTTTCAATTGGCACGATATTCTCTTTGACAACCAGTCGGTTTGTCACATTTTCTACGCCGTACTTCGCTTGTGCCGCAGACACCAGAGCTTGCACTTCAGCATCACTCGCCACTACGCCATTCAATGTAATTTTACCCTTTACTGCTGAAATATAAAGATTACCTGGATCAGGCTTAGGGATAACAACATCCCCTTTCCATTCAACAATACGTGCAACAGGATTTCCACGTTTATCCTGAGATAGCTTTGAAGCAATCCGCATTGCCTCACTTTTGGCGAGTTCAGAAGGAGCAGAACCACTTAATAAGACATCCCTACCACGATCATGAGTATCGACCTTAGCCCAATCGTAACCACTCTCTTTTAAGTTAGACACGATAACTGAACTAACATCCTGTTCAATACTGCGCCACTTTCCACCAGGCCAAAACATTTGCGCCAAACCTAGCAGCGCTAATATCAATAATGGCCAAAAGCAATTTTGCCAAAAACATTTCCATAAAGACACGGAGTTATCCTCTCTTTTTTTTATTATCTGTCGTATGCTTGATCAATGCCAATCGACATTCAAGCTTATTTATTTAAGCATAATTTACATGAATTTGACATCTTATAACGATAGTTGAATTTATTTTTACACTTTGTAACAAAATACATGCAAAAACAGACTCGCTCAATCATGCTTTTTAGACGGGATTTACGTCTCTATGACAATCAAGCCCTCTCTGAAGCAGCAAAACATACGGCTATGTTACCCGTATTTATTCAAGATACAGATAAGCACACTTGGTCTATGGGAGGTGCCAGTCAATGGTACCTCCATCACTCTTTAGCCTGCTTGCAAGAACAGCTTGCTGATGAAGAAACAACACTCACGTTTTTCCAAGCATCTCAAAAGCGAAACACTTTAAATATTTTATTAGCACTTTGCGAAGATAACCAATGTTACGACATTTATTGGAATAGGCGATACGAACCACATCATATTCAACAAGACATCGAACTAAAAAAGAGCTTAAGCACTCACGGCATCACGGTTCATTCATTTAATAACAACCTACTCAGCGAACCTTGGCAACAATTTAATAAGCAAGGCAACCCTTTCAAAGTATTTACGCCTTATTGGAAACATTGCACTCAGCGCTTTCATCATGATTTGATTCCACCTGAACCGCTCCCAAAACCCAAGCTACCCTCTCCAAGTAAATGGTCAGTGCTAGATAGCGTTGACCTAGAAGACTTATGCTTACTGCCGTCCAATCCAGATTGGTCAATTCAGATTGCAGAGACATGGACAGCGGGTGAACACACCGCGCAACATCAATGGAGCTCATTTCAAGAATCTGCCATACATCGTTATGATGATTCCCGAAACATTCCAAGTGTTTCGGGAACATCACTACTTTCACCTCATTTAGCCTTCGGTGAAATCAGCGTCCGTCAAATTTGGCATGAAGCGCAACAAATGAGAATGCAAAATGACACCACTGATATCGACAGGTACTTAAGTGAAATCGGGTGGCGTGAGTTTAGCTATTATCAACTTTACCACTTCCCTGAATTACCGCACCAGAATTTCAACGCGCGATTTAATCACTTTCGATGGGAGACAAACAACCGTCACTTAACAGCATGGCAGAAAGGGCAAACTGGCTACCCCCTCGTTGACGCAGGCATGCGAGAATTATGGCAAACTGGATATATGCATAATCGCGTTCGCATGATCGTCGCATCATTTTTATGCAAAGATCTCTTAATACATTGGCAGGAAGGCGCAAAATGGTTTTGGGACACACTGCTAGATGCTGACTTAGCAAGCAACTCAGCTAGCTGGCAGTGGTGCGCTGGCTGTGGCGCAGATGCCGCACCCTTTTTCCGCATTTTCAACCCTGTCCTTCAAAGCGAAAAATTCGATGCCCAAGGACACTATATCCGCCAATGGGTTCCCGAACTCTCCAAACTGCCTAACAAGTACATTCACAAACCTTGGGAAGCCCCTTCGGAAATACTCCGCGAAGCCGACGTCAGTATCAACATCACATATCCCGCGCCAATGGTTGACCACAAGATTGCTCGGATAAATGCACTGGATCGTTACAAAGACTTGAAAACTCTAGAAGAATAACTCAGTATTAGACAGGGAATCACTTCAAAAGCGGAAAATAAATAATGATAAGACAATTTGGTCAGTTCTGTTTTTTGCTGCATGCTAGCTTATTTCTGTGCGTAATCGCGGCGTGTAGCAATGAAAATAATACCAACAAGAACCAAGAAGTCCAGAAAGCTATTCCAGCCGACTTACAGGCTCAGGAAGGGATAAGTCACGATCAAATGCAACAAGACAAGGAAAACGCAGCAGTAGAAACCTCCCCCAAACAAAACCTCGAGGTTAACCCCGTCGATAGCTCAAGCAACAATCAAACTGAAGAAAAAAGCATCAGCGACGTAGACAATGTCAAAACCAAGTTGCAAGAACTTGAAGCTAATTTAGACGAAAACAACACTGAAAATGAAGCACTAAGACAGCATATGGAAGTATTACTCAAAAAAGTTCAAGAAAACCAAAACACTCTTGAAAAATTTGAGCAAACGAAGAAATAAGATTTTCTATGCGAGCAACTCTTCAAAGAAGGTTGTCAACGCCGCTTCTTTCCCAGTTTCCCAAGCGCGCAATGCTGCCGTACCAATCACCGCAATATCGGCATGCTTTGCAATAAACTCAATATCATTCTTATCACTCACACCAAATCCAACAGCCAACGGTAGGTCAGTCGCCTGCCTGCAACGATCTACAAAGGTTGCCACTTCATTATCCATATCCGTTTGAGAACCCGTCACTCCACGACGTGCAACGGTATAAATAAAACCATCAGCCGAAGCAGCCAACTTAGCTAATCGCTCATCGGTATTTGTGGGTGTCATCAAAACAATGGGAGCCAAATCGAGCTCTTCACCTAGTGCATGCAATTCAGAAGCCTCATCAACAGGCAAGTCGGGCAAAATAAACCCTGCTGCCCCTGCTTGAGATAACCTGTCTAAAAATGCCTGATGGCCAGTTTTAAAAACAGTATTGTAATACCCCATCATGATGACTTTAAACGAAAAATGAGCCGTCACCTTCTGCATGAACTCAAAGCAATCATTGACGGTAACGCCACGATCAATCGCTTCTTGATTGGCTTTCACAAACAATGGTCCATCAGCACTAGGCTCTGAAAAAGGAAACTGAAGTTCAACCATATCAACATCAAATTGTTGCATGATTTCTAACTCTTTCCAGTTATC
This sequence comes from Arenicella sp., assembly GCA_050633585.1. GTDB lineage: Bacteria > Pseudomonadota > Gammaproteobacteria > Arenicellales > Arenicellaceae > CALKZN01. The sequence continues at coordinate 4,666 of JBOEGT010000061.1, read as the reverse complement.
TTCAAACGACGGATAACCACATACGACATGCGTCATGACTAAGCACTCTTTGTCTTGGCGACGCTCAACCAAATATTTTTTCAACGAACTCATGATTTATCCTTCTTGGCTAGAACTGTCTTTTTGCGCTTTATACTCGTCCGCTTTTTGTGCAATAAATCGCTTCCAATGCTCATCACCCAAGGCGTCAGCAATTGTGAAAATATCCTTATCGCCGCGACCAGACATATTAATCAATACACGCTCTGAAGGCTTCATTGTTGCAGCCTCTTTAATCGCTTGAGCAAAACCATGTGAGCTTTCCAAAGCAGGAATCACGCCTTCCGTTAACATCGCCATTTTCAATGCCTCTGTCACTTCATCATCTGTCACAGCCTCAAAGCGGACACGTTCGTTTTCCCATAAATGCACTAACACTGGGTTCACACCAATATAATCCAAGCCCGCAGCCACAGAATGAGTTTCAAGCATATTGCCATCATCATTTTGCAAAAAGAACGTTTTCATTCCTTGAGCAACACCTACAGAAGCATCTTTATACGCTAAACGAGAGGCATGATTTCCTTTACCTTCACCAAGACCACCCGCTTCACAACCAATTAATTGAACCGATTCATCGCCCAAAAACCCTTGAAATAAACCCATTGCATTCGAACCGCCACCGACGCAAGCAAAAATACGATCGGGCAACCCTCCCGCGTTATCTAACATTTGTTGGCGTGCTTCTTGACCAATAATAGATTGAAACCATGACACCATCTCTGGAAATGGGTGCGGACCGCATGCCGTCCCCAACACGTAATGCGTATTATCCATGTTTGTTACCCAGTCACGGAGGCATTCATTAATGGCATCTTTCAAAGTTTGTTGACCATCTGTGACCGCCACCACTTCCGCTCCCATGTTTTCCATCCAAAAAACATTTGGCCGTTGGCGTGCTACATCATGCGCACCCATATAAATTTTCGTATCAAAACCAAATCGAGCACCCATGGTGGCCGTCGCATAACCATGTTGGCCAGCGCCTGTTTCAGCAATCACACGCGTTTTTCCCATGCGCTTCACCAAAAGACCTTGACCCATCACATTATTGATTTTATGAGAGCCTGTATGATTTAAGTCTTCGCGCTTAATATAAATTTGTGCGCCTCCCAACTTTTTAGAAAGGTTTTCTAAATAAGAAACGGGAGTAGGTCGACCAGAATACGACTGCATTAACGCGATAAATTCCTGCCAAAACGTTGGATCAGCTTTCGCTTTGCGAAACTCAACTTTCAGTTCTTCTATCGTTGTATGCAGAATTTCCGGCAAAAAAGTTCCACCGTATTCACCGTAGTAGCCTTCTCGACCGTCTTCAAAATCAAATAAGTTCATCAAATAATACGTGTAGTTTGCGCGCTTAAATCGTTTATCAAGCGACGCTTAAATATTCATAGAGTATCAATATCTAATCCTACCATTGCAACGCCATGCGAGATAGCCCTTTGACGTTGCAATCACTAAAAACACGCTGTCAAAACACTTAAGAAACCATAAAGACGCACACGCTATTTTCGAGTATTTCTCACAGATCAAAAACGATAAGTAAACGATAAAATCGCACGAGTATCTTCTTCATCAACAATATTAACCCCCTCTACTATCACCTCAGAATCACTGTGATTAACACCTAAGTTCACCGACATTCCTCGAGCAATATCGTAACGCGCCCCTACTGCATAAGACACTTCTTGCTGGCCATCGATATCACCCACATGCGCTTCTGCAGAAAGAGATAGAACACCAACCTTATGAGACACACCTGCCGAGAGGTACTTTCTGTCAACATTAACCGTATCAGAACTCAAACGTTCTAAACCAAGACCAAAATCATATACCGTGCTGCCATAGGTTAATGCACCAACAAAATGAACACCTCGCGAATCGAATAACATTGATTCGTCACTAGTTTCATAGCGTGAATCTCGATAATTGAACGACAATCGATAATCTTTATTTCCAATAGGGCGTTGATAAACCGCTCCTACTGAGTAATTTTCGTCTTCATCTACTGTTAATGCGTATCGGCTAGGCCCTAAGCGGCCCGTATACGTAATACCAGCATCTGCTAATCCACCTAACTGAGAATCAAAACTTAATTCGGCATTTCCTACCTTTGATTGACGACTTGTTTCTTCCTGCACCAACGCGGTCACATCACCCAACGATACAGTCCCCGCAACGCCGCCAATATACAACGCAATATTGCCATCATACTCATTTTCATCATCAATCACGTACTCACCTAAATAAGTACCGCCGATAGTGAAACTATTCGCGAGCTGAGTTTCTACATTTACCTGAAACCGATTCGTCAATACAAAATCAGTATTCGAATCTTCATCAAGATCTACTGCGCCATCTATTAACCCATTAAGTTCAATCGTGGTATCACCGATATGTGTTGCTATCGGTTTTTCAAGAAAAGACAAGTTATCGTAATTCAAATTCACTGCAGATGCTCGATAAGAATTCATATAAGCAACACTGCATAACACCAGTGAAACCGATGTTTTCATCATGTTAATTTCCATGAATCCCCCTACACTTTTGCTTGAAAAAAATGATTAAACGCGTTGCTAGCAATGGATTTCCCAGCCTGCATGGCCTCAGTATGATCCAATTCCCAGTGCACCCCTCCATATAAGCGACTTAAACCATTCTCATCAGCGATTTGGCTCAGGCTCGTCCAATGCCGAGTCACGCCTCGCAATTTAGGCCACAGCACCAAGTCAGGAGACTGCCCAGTCACAGAAATACTGTCTGAGCCGTTAATTAGCGCAATTAATTTTGCACCCGCCGCACCAAAAGTTGAGTGACCTGAGGTATACGAAGGAAAAGATGGCGTCGGAATATAACTGCGCCAATTACTTTGCTGAATCACTGCTGGATCCGTGTTGTTAAATTGCGCTGAACGTTGACGAATCGCACTTTCTGGCCTGACGATATCGTGATGATACTTGTTATCCCACGCACAAATGGACGCGTCGCATTGCGTCATACCTATCAATGCAAAACTTCTCGCTAATTGGGCAAAACTCAGCTGTCGATGTTGAAGCACTTGTATTCCCAAGTAAATAAAGTGCCCAGGAGGTGTAATCCCCCACGGACCATCTTCCCAGAAAAGGGCAATTTCAGATTCATCTTTCGTTCTCATTGTGCTGTCTGCACCGCCCAACCGACGAATCAGATCGAACTCTTTTGCAAACTCTGGGCTTGCTGGATCATAAAAATCCCTCACACGAAACTGGTCACCCGACGTCATTGTCCAAGGCGTGATCTTGCCATGGCTCGGAAAAAGACCTCTATCAAAGGAACCAAACGCAGGGCCGGGCTTTGCTGAATAGAAGGGACCAGTTGGACGCCACCTCAAACTATCTTGCCGTCGTTGATAATTGTCAAAATAATAATTGACTTCACTGGGTTCAGAACCATCATCATTACGAAAACGAATGACTGCCTTACCCACTTTTTTACCCCATTCAATCGCCAACGATTTTGACTGGCTATCTGGGAATGATGTCAAAAATCGTGACTTTTCTATGATAAAAGGCTGCTGAAACACCTCCGCTGCTGCAGTTGCAAAGGCGATTCCATAAGCAATCTCTGGATCAGCGTCTTTAGGCCCAACACCAATACCATAAGGCTCATCATATTCTTGGGTGATACTATTCGATGCTAAAAAACCCGCAACCATTGGCATCGCAAAATTATAAGCAGCTCTGGGAGGTGCCACACGCTGATCTCGCACCTGCTGCAGAGCAATATCAATCCAATGGAAAACTGTATTCTGGTTTTTAGGCTCAAGGATTTGCGTTAAATAAGACTGTTGACTTCCAAACTCTACGGTAGAACAACCCACCAGCTGCATCATTGGAATGGCAGCCATACTTTTTAATAATTGACGTCGTGTAATAGACATTTTTTAATTCCATAATTTTCTGTGACGCAATTTTATTAAAATTCCACAAAAAACACTCGCTATAAACGTAACTATTTGTATCAGTATTAGTCTGAAAAATAACGGATATCAAATGAGAATTATCACTAGCAAAAACTCCCAAACAACTGATAACTCCCACGATTGAGTTAACGAATAGGCAAATAGGAGGATTACAGCTACAATATGCTTACCGAAAAACAGCTTATCTTAATCTTAGAAGCTCATGGACACTGTTTTAATTCAAAAAGTTCTCACTCACTTGGCGTACCCCGTTGGCTTTATTGGCCTAATGATGGCATTGATTGTTATATGCCGCTTTTTATACTTAAGTGATTTAGCCAAAAAGTTCGCTTGGCTTGGCATCATTGTCTTCCTACTAAGCTCAAACATCTACGTTGCTAACTTTTTGACCAGCCATCTCGAACAAAAATACCCTCAATTTAGCATCAAAGAAACACCTAAGGCCGATGCTATCGTTGTTCTCGGTGGCAGCTTATCCCCACCAACACACCCCAGAAAATTTGCTCAATTCACCGCACAATCCAATCGGTTTTGGTTAGCTGCACCGCTCTTCAAAGCCAGCGAAGCTAAACGTATTGTTCTCACAGGCGGAACTGTATTTGAACAAATTGGCATTTCAGCTGAATCCATCTATATCCGGCGTGAACTCATTGCGGTGGGAAT
>JBOEGT010000060.1:0-1612 GCA_050633585.1 Arenicella sp. | reverse complement strand
ATCAAATCATAAAAAATCCAACGCTTTTGCCTTACCGCTTACTTAAAAGGAAAAACAACCGTTTAAGCATAAAAACCAAAAACAAACCTCACTAATAGTAATCAAAAATTATTAACCCTTAGTTTAGAACCATAATTACTTTGTTATTCTGCGGTTTAACATGTTCTGCAGAACCCCATTCAAAGCAAACTGACACACTTTTTCTTAGTCACTTAACTTAAAAGCACAGAGCAAGGCATCTGACAAAGCTTCAGGTGAAAGCTCATCGGACACTTTGATAGATGGAATATTCAACCTTCCAACAGCCTCTACCACTTTAGAGTTAAACCAAACGCTCCGTCCAACATAATTTTGTATCATTCTTTCCTCGTCAGAAGCACCTTCGTATATCGGCCTAATACTTCGAGTTCGTTGATCAAGAAGAGTTTCATCTGCAACAAGCCACGCCATACCCGTATCAGGTAAGTCTAAGTTCTTGATCTCTTCAGGCCAAAGCCCAAAACCCTCTATCACTATAGGGCTTCCTCTAGAAACATGGGATTTAATGACTGTATCAATTGCGGTACGAAAGGTTTTAAATCTTTCAACAGCATGAAGGATAAGCGTATCAACTGAGTGATTGACGTAATACTCTTGCGTTGCCCAATCTGTCATGAAATGCAGATCTGGATGCGTCTTTGGTGTTGTGACTGAAGTGATAGCTCTAAGCAAATCGTCTGTTGAAAGACATGCGTAATTTAACCGAGAAGCTATAAGCCGAGAAACCGTTGTTTTCCCCGTATTCGGAGCGCCCCCTAGCAGTATTACATTAGGATACATTTGAAATAAACCTCGCGTAGTAAAATGTCGAACATTAGCTTTAACACTCCGATAATGAACCGCTGCGAAGTAAACATTCAAGCATTGAAAATATTTTTACATTTATCAGTAAGATTGTATTTAACGATTTATCTAAAAATTAATTAGGCAACTGCATGTCGTTAACAACTATATCAATAGCCAAAACCATAAACGATATAGCTAATAAAAAAAGGAGCAAGATCCTAATATTATTTTCAATTTTATTCCCACCTACCACTTCAGAAAAGAAACTAAAAACTATCCCTTTAACTGTTAATTTTTGCCTAAGAGCCGAAGTAAGATTTACAAGCAACAGCCCAAATATTACAGCAACCAATACATAATAAATATAAACTTGATCACCAACTGTGAAAGGCCAATTTTTCGTTAAAAACTCCATGCGATAATTCGTTTATCCAAAATATTAGAGCATTGCGTCAGCATATTTACTTCGTTGTTTTTTAGTTAAACCCTGTTTCTCTATACGCTGTATGCGTTTAAGCACAAGCGATAAAGGGGCTACTCCACATGGATAGTTTCGTGGACTACATTCCCATGAAATTTTATTTCTAGTTGATCCGAATTTTCTTCGATTATTAATTCTTAGTTTTTCATTATTTCTGGCATAAGGCTTCATTTTTCTATCTCATTACTTTGCTGCACGTAAATTATTTCGCCGGGATCAGTGGTTTACTGCAACCAAGAGGCAGAGCTGAAACAACCGGTTCTCGCTTTTCACACATTAACGCAACTGATTTCTTAGGGTTCTTTA
>JBOEGT010000059.1:0-504 GCA_050633585.1 Arenicella sp. | reverse complement strand
ACTGATTTCTTAGGGTTCTTTACAAAATGATTCGTCAAATCCAAGGTCTCCGTTTGAGATTTTCCCACTTTAAAGCGGATTTTATAATGTAATTGAATATCATTTAAAATTGTCGCATCACATTGCAAAGGAAACTCTCCTTTAGCATCTATACTCGGTAAAAATATTTTGCTTGCATCGTCTTTATTCTCCAGGACTCCAATGCCTGAGGCAGGCCTCAAATCTCCTTCAACATGTGGAAAATATGGGCACACCGTGTTCACTGGAATGGTATTCACCACCCCATTACATGTCCCGTAATCAATATCCACAAATTGTAAATACACGGGCGTCAACACTGTGTAATCTAGCACCACTTTTTGCTCTGGTGGCGTGGTAGTAAAAACAAACTTATCCGGCTTCAATAAACCAATGGTCGTTTTTTCGCCTGGCTTTGGCTGAGGAGGAACTGGCGGGGAAGCAAGATAATATCTTGCAGCAAAAAAAGCTTTTTCACCATCCACT
>JBOEGT010000058.1:0-33569 GCA_050633585.1 Arenicella sp. | reverse complement strand
AACAAGGTTATCGATTATTTTGCGTTGAATTCATTGTTAATGAACTTGCTACATTAAAATATCTTCAATCAATTTTTCTTGCAGTACTTTTTCGTGCTTTCCTTCTGGTGTGATATAGAAGATCCCACACCCATTCGAATAAATAATATTGTCATCCTCTCCAAGAGAGTAAGAGGCCACATGAGTTGCCAGTATTTCTTGATTGCCTTGTTTGTCGCATCTCATTAATACCCAATTTGCTGGCACTAAAGAAGGCATGCCGTTTGCGTGAGTGCCTTTTCGGAGGGCTTTTTCGGTGTCGATTCGACGGCCTTGCAATATGACGTCTTTGGCATCTTTTCGGACTTGTGGGCCATTGGCACTGGTTAATGGTTTTCGTGAGTAAAGTAGCGAAAAAAAGTTTAGGTAGTGGAAAACCGCTCGAAGTAATCGGAAAGGAAAAAATAATGCATCCAGTGCTGCACTGGAACGTGAATACTCATTACTTTCATAGGGCCTGGTGATGAAATATAAATTCCCATTTTGAGAAACTTGGGGCTTGAGGTAATCAGTGTCGTTGCTTGAAAATATGGTCTTGAGTTCGCCTGATTGGGTATTCAATAATATGATTTCTGATGGGCTCACGCCTTTGATATATCCTTCAATATCCCGTGCAATGCCTTGAGATTGATACACGATATGATTGGGTTGATCCCACACCCATGATGGTGCGGTATCAATAGTGTCTCCGGCTGTGAGGTCCTTGTATGAACTTTCGTTGGCCTTCATCATTGTAATGTCAGCATTGCCACCTTGCTGCACTGAACAACAAAGCACTTGTCCATCAGCATTCGGTCTGCTCAAATCCCTAAAATCCAAATTTTGTCGATGCATGAGTCTTTTTTCTTTTTTTGTGTCAAAGCAAAACTCAAATAAACCGCCAAAACCAGCGCCTTTTAAGCAATATAATAACTTCCTGCTATTTGATCGCGTGACGGAAGAAAACTGAATGATACCTTCTTCATGGCGCTCACCCATGCCACTCATTTGCGCAAATGAGGTATCCCAAGTTGTTCCTTCTTTCCAACCCGCCAGTTGTTTGCTTTTTTCCTGCCGTTCGCGCATGTCCTCGATATAAGCGCTTTCAATTTGTATCGTTTTACCTGAACTCGAATAGGTAAATAGCTTGCCATCAGAGATATATACCGGTTCCAAGTGTTGTGTAATATTTTCAGAGGCTTCTGATTTTGCTGAGGCCATAGGCAGTTGATCACTTTTAAAGTGGCGTATTATCAGAAAAAAAACGACGATGATGATAAAAATAAAAAATAAATGCATAAACAACTACCGTGTCGAAAAGTGTAAAACATAGCTTTGAATTTTTGCAGAATCAAAGTATGTTGCTGAATTGATTATTAATAATCTGCTGTTCTGTGACTCAGGCTATCTGAAGCAAGTTTTGCCTTGAGATCATCTTAATCAAATTATGGTAAGTATCAACTTAAACTTAAAGGAAAAAGCAAACCGTCGCATGGAGTCGTTTGCGCAGGATAAATAAAATGAAAAGCCTATTTATAACTTTCGTGATTTTAATTGGCGTGACTATCGGTTCAGTAGTTTTAGCAAAAGTCCCAATAGATCAAGTGCCAATGTATGGTGGAATGGACCGAAGTCAGCATGACTTGTTAAATAAAGCAGATGAACGCCTAATAGAAGATGTTACACAACAATTTGGTAGCCGTGAAAAAGCTAGCATGGCATTTGTAGAAGCAGCTTTTAGCTATTATCAGCGAGGCGACAATCAAAAAGCTATGGCGCGCTTTAATCAAGCTTGGCTAATCAATCCTAATAATATAGAAGTGTACTGGGGGTTTTCATCGATTCTTCATGATGCAGGAAAGTATTGTGAAGGTTTCAAAATTTTAGAATTAGGCCTTGCTAAGGGATCTCTTCAAGCTGGGTATAAACCAGATTTAGCAGTCCTGTATGCTGGGTGCGCGATGCATGGTGAGCAAGTTACTGATGACGAAAAGAAACAATACCTTAAAAAGTCTACAGACATTTTTATTGAGGCTGAAAGTGATGAAGCAGTCCCTAAAGCATATTTATATTTTCAGTGGGCTAGAGTGTTAAATGCCCAGGAACAATATGAGCAAGCATGGACAATTGTAAAAAAATACAGATCAGTAACAGATATTCCCTTTGACGAAAAGCTACTAAAAAAATTAACCAATAATATGGCAGAACCTAAATAGTTCGTTAATCTAACCGATGAAGTTATTTTCATGAATATAACTATTATCGAACTGTAACGAGTAAATGGTTTCAAGTGGGTTCAAATGTATATTGATTTGCTAATGATTAACTTTTAATGAAAACGCTATGAAAGATAACGCTGATTTTTCTGCAGTTTTTAAGGGCTTAAAAAGTATCCTCGAACCATACTCTAAGGAATTAGTTGTGGTGCATGATGACGTTGATCACTTTTATTTGAATACTCATTTTCTGATGAAGAATAAAAAGCCCATGTATTTTGGTTCGGTGAAAATCAATAAAAACTATGTCAGTTTTCACTTGATGCCTGTCTATGTTTTTCCTGAATTGTTGAATGATATTTCGTCGAAGTTAAAGCGCCGTATGCAAGGGAAGTCTTGTTTTAATTTTCGTGTGCTAGATGACAATCTATTCAAAGAATTGGGTGAACTCACGCGCGATGGGTATTCTGAGTATAAAAAAGTAGGTTACCTCTCTTAACGAGAAGTCATAGTAAAATTGTAATTACGATAACCACAATGGAAAGATGATGAATAAAGAACTATTTTCAGACAATATAGCTATTTTCTATGGTCAGTTTTATATAGATATTGCGGAAAGTGACGACGAAGACGAGGAATACCTTGATATGGAATCAGCCTTTGAAGGGCAGTCCAATGGTTTGTGCGGCGCTAGCCATGAAGGCAAACTATTCTTTATTGTTGGTCCTCAGGATGGTATGGCAAAAGTGACTATTGAATTGCATGATGTTGAGCCAGATTTGCTCGAAGGTTTTGATGATATTGTGGAATGTTCTTTTAAGCCAACAAATGATGATCTTCACTTATGTGAGTGGAGTCATGAAGAGACGCATCTTTTAAATCTGCCTGCCGGAGAGTATGTTGTCCGTTATAGCGCCAAGAACTTAGCGAAAGACTATGGGGATGACGATGATTGGGATGCCCCAGTGAAAGGGCAGGAATATATCATTCAATTTTGGTCAGGTTTTCTTGCTGCAGATCACGTTATTCGTTCTAACACCGAAGTAGGGCAGTATTGGCATCAAGAAATGCGTTCAAAATGATCGCAAAGAACGTCAACTACTCGAGTTAATTCATGAGTTTTTCTCAATTTTAGCTATGAATTACGAGGTTAGACAATCTGTGTCTAGCGACAGCACTATGGTCGTTGAAGTATTGCAGCGCTCAATTCTTGATGTGTGTGGGCCAGATTATGGCTATGATAAATCGATATTGAACAATTGGATAGAAAATAAAACGGTTGAGAATGTGACGTCTTGGATTCACGATGACGAGCTATTGTCCTTCAGCTGTCTTTCCGAAAAAACGGTGATTGGTTTTTGTTTAGCCAATATAAAAGGAGAAATATTGCTACTGTATGTGTTGCCAGCGTTTGTCGGTAGGGGTGTCGGGAAGCTGTTATATTCAAGTATGGAAGACTCACTCAAGGAGTGTGGCGTCACTAGAGTTGTATCGCATAGCACTATCACGGCAAAGCCGTTTTATTTGAAAATGGGGTTTACTCAGTTTGATAAGGCAAGGAAAGTTGGACGCGTAGATGGTGAGTTCCCATTAGAGAAAAATATTGAATCTTCTTTTGTCGAGTAAACGATATTTTTACCCCTCTCTTGCTAACTACATTGCACAGAATTCATTTGATTAAATGATTAACAGGAAACAAAACGGTCATTGAACGTTTCATTTCCTGTTGAGGTTATGAATTATTGATGACATTACTCATGAGGCTGTTTTGGCCTTTGATAGTGTAATGCATAGTCGGGTGTTTCTATTTCTTGCGATAAGTCCTTAGAGGGGATAGGTTCGCCATAAACCTGTGTGACGGGGATGACTCCGGCCCAATAAGGAAGGTTGAGATCTTCTGGGTCGTCGATAGGATCCCCTGTTCTAATTTTACAGGCGCTTTCTGATAAAGGGATGGCAATCAGAGTCGTGGCTTTCAATTCTTTTTTAAGGTGAGGGCGGTAATCCCCTTCAGAGCCTGGAATGATTTGGTAGGTGATTTCATACAGTAGACGGGCATGTTCTTCAGGGTGAGTGATTTCTTCGCCTTGACCGTGAATAACCACAGAACGATAGTTGGCGGAACAATGCATGCCAGATCGCGCCACCACAATGCCATCAAGGTGTGTAATGTTGATGCAAACCTGACTTCCTGACGCGATAGACTTCATGAGTCTGGATGAGCGTGAACCATGCAAATAAAGCTTGTCACCGATACGAGCAATAGCCATTGGAATGGCGATTGGCGCGTTGTTATCGATAATGGCAACAGTGCCTATCACCGCATCATCAATTACTCGATAGACTGATTGTTGATCATAGTGTGCTTTCTTAGCTGACTGTTTTATCTGGCTTCTTGCACTGGGTGCTGGTTTCGTTTGATTTCTTGTCATCTGAAGTGAACTCTCTTATCAAATTGAAATATTAAAAGGCGCTAAAGTGGGTTTTCTTCCAGCCATTGAATGACATGTTCAGCATTTTTATCCGGTGGGAATACGGGATAAAACACTTTGACAATATGTCCATCTCTAATGATGAGTGTGATGCGTTTATAAAAACTTTCACCATCCACCTGTATTTCTAAAAGTGGAATTTTCAGTGTTTTCTTTAGCTGTAGATCACTATCACTAATAAGAGGAAACGGTAAGTGCAGTCTAGCCACTTCATTTTTTAAATAAGGTATATCCTGAGTCGCCAGACCAAATACACGCGTATCAAGAGCTAAAAGTTCGGACTGATGGTCGCGAAACGCGCACCCTTGAGGAGAACAGCCCCGAGCGCCAGGAATAGCATCCCAGCCTTCTATGTCTTCACTGTCGGGGGAGGATTTAGGGTAGATGTACACAACCGATGTTTTGGGTGATTCTGACAAAATAATGGGTCCCTTGGTTGTCTCAAGTGAAAGAGCAGGGAATAGCATTCCCTCCAGGTGAGCACATGCACCGTCATCCGTGGGTACAGGTAAATTATCTGGGAGTATTTGTTTGTTCATCATGGGCCTCAAATTTGTGTTTCAGTAGTGCGTTCGTATCGGTATTTATATGAATATCATTTGATTCATTGTAGTATTTTTTGGTTTAATTAAAAGAACCATAAATCCTCCTTAAAAGAACCATAAATGCCTGTTCAATTACTTAATATCAGACTGGATCGTGACTCGAACATTCCTTTGGCACGGCAGTTATATATGCATATGCATCAACAAATTCTTCACGGCTACATAGGCTATAAAGAACAATTGCCAACGACACGAGCATTAGCGCAAGAATTGAAACTCTCTCGAGGCGTGGTAGTGAGTTGCTATGATATGTTGAAAGTAGATGGTTTAATTTCTGGGTTTGGCAAAGGGGGCACTCAAGTGAGTTACCCTATTCAGGCACCGAGTATTAACGCGGCATCGTCGAAGAAGCAGCGTGCTGCCGAACCCTTGTCACAGCGAGGGCAAAAAATTTCAGATGCTAGGGAATATCCTGCTTTGGATGAACCTGCTTCTCCCATGTTATTAACACCTAGTGTGCCTGATTTTTCCCTATTTCCTTATTCTAAATGGCAACAGGTGAGTCGTGATGCGCTTCATGATGCACCGGTCTGGTATCAACGAGACGGCGGGGTTCTACAGCTCAAAAAGAGTTTGCAACATTATTTGTCTCAATACCGTGGTATTCATGTTGATAACTTAGATTGTTTGTTGATCACGACTGGCACTCAAGCTGCCTTGAGCTTATTAGCGCGCTTATTAGCAGATCCTGGTGAGCAAGCACTGGTTGATCAAGTAGGTTGGTCGGGTGCACAAGCAGCCATGGAGCAAGCGGGGCTCCAAACGGTGCTTGCGCCGGTTGATGAACAGGGTACACAGTTGTCCGATTGGGAAAGTCAAACAGCCTCATCGAAGCCAAAAATTTTGGTACTCACACCAAGTTGTCAGTTCCCAACGGGACGAGCGATGAGCATGCAAAGGCGTGAATCATTTATCCGCTACACGGCAGAAAATCATGCGTGGTTAATTGAAGATGACTACGCGGCGGAGTACAGTTATGTGCAACATCCAGCACCTTCTATTCTGGCGCACGTTACCAAGCAAAGTGCTGCTCATCACCTCATTCATGTGGGAACGATGAGTAAATTGTTATTGCCCAGTTTACGCTTAGGGTGGATGGTGGTGCCTGAGCATATTGCGCCTGCTACCAAAAATGCATTGAACACACTGGGGCTTCAACCCCCTTATATGGTTCAACAACAGCTCGGATATTTTATGCAATACGGCTATTTAAGTACGCACTTATCAAACACCCGTGCTATTTATAACGAACGCGGCCAACGCTGTAATGCCTATTTACAACGGCATGCAAAAGATTATTTTAAGGTGATGCCTTCGATAAGCGGCATGAATCATTACCTTAAAATGGTGGATGGCACGGTTGATGTGGAAAAGTTAACGCAATCCCTGAGAGAAAATGGCTTGGGTTGTGATATTTTTCAGCAATCTAAAGGGAGCATGTCAGGGAAATATCTGCTGCTGGGGCACGCTAATTTACAGGAAGATGTTTTGGAAGCAACATTAGATCGATTCATTGTTGCTTATCAATCTTTTCTAAGCCAATAAAATGGTTATCGGCTGAAAGTCTAGCGCTTTTATTTTTTGCGATACCTGTATTTAATTTAACCAGTGCAGCACTCTTCTTGTAGAAACTGAATAGTCGCTTCTAGTTGTTCATATTTAGCCACACAATACAGCACTCGGCCTTCACGCCGCTGTTCTATTAAATCCGCTGATACGAGGCTTGAAATATGGTGTGACAGCGTAGAACCTGCAAGGTCTAGCTCATTTTGAATGGCGCCGACAGCGATGCCTTCATGTCCTGCTTTTATCATTCGTTTAAAGATAGCCAGCCGAGTGGGGTGACCTAACTCTTTTAATGCCTTAGCGACAGTTTCTATGTTCACAAGTCGTTACCTTGGTTTGTATATTTCGATATTACCAGAAATATATTGACAGGGCTGTGTTAACTATCTATATTTCTATTATTCTAGAAATATAGATATATTATGAAAATTACGACACAAATGATGCAAGATGCGTTCGAAATGTTTTTGTTTTTAAGCGTCGAGTTAACCGTGCTATTTTTGGGTATTAGCTATGCAGTAGGTGTTTTGCAGGAATACCTTCCACCTGATCGGGTTAAAACAATACTCAGTAGTCAAAACAGTCGCGGCTATCTCTTGGCAGCTTTGTTAGGCGCTATTACGCCTTTTTGTTCATGTTCCACGATTCCTTTTTTAAAAGGCATGCTTCGAGCTAGAGTCGATTTTGGGACTATGATCGTGTTTTTGTTCGCTAGTCCATTACTAAATCCAATCGTCATTGGCTTGTTGGTGTTCACGTTTGGCGCGCAAGTGGCCGTTTTTTATTTTGTGATGGCGATGAGCGTCTCAATGGCTGCGGGGTATCTATTTGAAAAGTTGGGTTTTGATGCGTTTATTAAGCCCGAAGTATTCGTAGTGCCTCAGCAAAAAAATGCTCAGAATAGGTGTGATGTGAACTCAACGCCCGAGTCACTGTGGAAAAAGGTTTGGTATGTCACGTGGTTAGATTTTAAGAAAGTCTTGCCTTATTTATTAGTCAGTATTGCAGTAGGTTCAATTATTTATGGTTTTGTGCCAACAGAATTTATTTCAAACATGGCTGCTGAAGATAACCCTTTGGCTGTACCGATTGCCGCCACGGTAGGCATTCCACTTTACATCCGAGCGTCAACGGTAATTCCAATTAGCGCTGCTCTCGCGGCCAAAGGCATGAGCTTAGGCGCAGTCATGGCGTTGATCATAGGTAGCGCGGGTGCCAGTTTAACGGAGGTCATTTTATTGAAGTCACTTTTTATGAATCGTTTAATACTTGCGTTTTTAGTCGTGGTGTTAAGCATGGCTATCATGGCAGGTTATTTGTATAACACTATTTTTTGAATAATCAATGAGAGTAAAAGCTAAGTATAAACAATTATTTATTGAGGATTTTTTATGGAAAGTAAAACGAAAGAATTAATCGCTATTGGCGCATCAGTGGCTGCAAACTGTATTCCTTGTCTCAATTTTCATGTGAAAAAAGCTCAAGACTTTGGTGCAAGTCAACAGGAGTTAATCATCGCATCAAAAATAGGTTTGCATGTGAAAGCGGGTGCTGCAGAAAAGGTAGAAACACATGTTTCAACAATGCTCAGTGGTTTTAGAGAAGAAAAGGTCGAGGATATTTGTCGTTGCGAATAAAATGGTTAAACGTAAGCGTTAGAACGAATGAAAGGCAGTATAGCGGCCGCGATCAAACCAATTGTGACGCCGATTAAAAGACGGATGACTTTATTTTTCATCGTTGGGCTTGCATAGGCTAACAAACCGCAGACTATCCCATAAAACGTTAAAGTGAATATGTCCATTGTTGACTCCTAAAAAAATACATATTGAAAATTTAAACGACTTACTCATAAAGACGAATAAAGTATGTTGTTTGGATGCACAGTATTTATTGCATGCTGTACACAACACCAACGTTTTGAACTCCTACTATGTTATCAGCTAACAAAGTTTATAAGCGTTGATATAAGCTCTATGTATAATTTGACAGAATTACCATGTATTTAGATGAGTTATTTAAAGCTCTTTTTGATGAGTTGTTTTGCCAACAGTTGAGTCACGTCGATTAAGTTTTTCTTTTTAAAGCGTGTGTTTACTAGAGGTAGTTCTGTGCAAGCTAGAAAAATATGATCTGATTCTATGTCTTCAATGATAGATCTAAAGTCTTTAATGACAAGTTGATGATTGCCGCCATATTGTTTGATGTTATAGATTAGTTGATGCACTCTTGAAAGGTCGTTGGGTATTTCGATGTTGAAACGTTCATTCAATGATTGAAAAGCTGAATATTTTCCCATTTGTAATACGGGTAACGCGCCAATGAGAGCAATTTTATTTAAATTTTTGTCTTGAATATGTTCTTTCACCACATCTAATGTCGATAAAAATTGATGTTTTAGTCCAATTTTTTCAATGTCTTTTTCATAGACATTCAGTGTATTGCAAGCAATGGCAAAGTAATCAACATGTGGCACTATTTCTTCAATCGCGAGTTTCAAAGTTTTCCAAACGGCTACATAGTTTTTTTCTAGCTCCATGGAGTAGCCGAGTTCGGGGCGCGAAAAAATTGTCACTTCAGGGGCATCAAGGTCTCCATTGAAGTTATTTTTTAAGTAAATTTTATTTTCGGCTAGGATTTTTTCCCACAGGTCTATTCCAGCCTCAGGGCCAGAACCTGTAATAATGCCAATTTTCTTTCTCATGTTTTTATTGTCTGAGGAGGTACGTCCCATCATAAGTGGTGTTATAACATTTTCCCTGGGTTCATGATGCCTTTTGGGTCAAGCACACTTTTCAGTGATGTCATGACGTGGAGTTCTTCAGGACTTCGTGAGTAACGAATATCATCTCGCTTTAATAAGCCTACACCGTGTTCAGCGGAAACACTGCCATTCATTCTTTCTGTAATGGCAAAAATGAGTGGGTTGAGCTGTTTACATTGTTTGAAAAATGTATCGGTTTTCATGTCATGTGGTTTGAGAATATTGAGATGTACATTACCGTCACCTATATGCCCATACCAAAGCACTTCAAACTCTTGGTAGTGTTGGTTGATTAACTGAATAACTTCTTCTAGGTATTCTGGTACTTTAGAAATGCGTACAGCGAGATCATTTTTGTAGGGAGTGTAGGCTGATAAGGTTTCAGAAATATCTTCTCGTAGTCGCCAAAGCTCTTTTGCTTGTGTTTCATTGGCACTTATTACACCATCTGCAACCCAGCCTTGTTCAACGCAATATTCAAAGGCATCTAGTGCTGTTTTCTCGCGGGCATCGCTATCTTTTTCAAATTCTAATAAGGCGTAGTAGGGAGCTCCTGCTTCAAAAGGTCGTGAAATACCTTTGTCGGTGTGAACATAATGAAGTGTTTGTTCAGAGAAACACTCAAATGCTGTGAGATCTAATGCATTCTGAAAGTGTTCAAAGACGTTCATTAAACTAGATGTGTCGTTAATGCCTAAGACCATGACGGTCAAGTTTTTAGGTGGCTTTGCTAGTTTAATAGTCGCTTCAGTGATAAAACCGAGTGTTCCTTCAGAACCGATAAATAAATGTCGCAAATCATAACCTGTCGCGTTTTTGACTAGGCCATGGTTGAGGTGAAGAATGTCTCCTTTGCCAGTGACGACTGTTAACCCGAGCACCCAATTTCGGGTTAATCCATACCGTACCACTTTGATTCCACCGGCATTAGTTGCGATGTTTCCACCTATCTGACTTGATCCTGAGGATGCAAAGTCTACGGGGTAATATAAATTATTTTCAATAGCAAAACGTTGAAGGTCTCCTGTTATCATGCCAGCTTGACAGGTGATACTGCGATCTAGTGCGTTAAATTCAATGACTGTATTCATTCGATCAAACGCAACCACCACTTCTTGGTTGGCGGCAACCGCTCCTCCACTGAGTCCTGTCCTTCCACCTGAAGGCACGAGAGCAATCCCTTTTTGGTTAGCCAGTAAAACTAACTGCTGAACTTGTTCCGTTGTTTCGGGTAGGACAATCGCTAGTGGGTTGGGAGTATATGCTTTGGTCCAATCACAACCGTAATGTTGCAAGGAGTCAGTGTCGGTTAAGACATGTTGTTCTGTAAAAATTGCAATGAGCTCTTGGATAACCGCGTGTTTAGTTGTCATTTTTGTTTTATCACCTTGTTACAAGAAGGTTTTAATTCTGTCTGAGATGCTATAGCACGAGCATTATTGTTAGCAAGCATTTACAAAATATCTTTTTTTAGCTCTAATGATTAAGTAAATATTAATAATTAGCCAATAGCGTATGTTCGTCAATGGCGTTATGGAACAGAATACTATGCCAATAAAATTTTTAAAAACACTGATTGCTATCTCGGAAAAAGGAAATTTCAGTGAAGCGGCAGATAGGGTGTGTGTCACGCCAGCTGCGGTGAGCCAACAAATGAAACGTCTAGAAGAGGTGTTAGATGTTGACTTGTTTGTTAGAGATAAGCGGACACCAGAGCTCACTCAAGCGGGGAAAACGCTGATCCCTAAAGCGCGGGAAATTGTTCGTGCTTATGATTCTATGTTGCATGACTTGAAAACCGAATCTGCTATGAGTGGTGAATTAACCATTGGTGCTGTGTCATCATCTTTAGCGATGTTGCTGCCGATGAGTATTAAGTCATTACTGAGTAAATATCCTGAAATTCATATTCGCGTCATTACAGCACCCTCGCATGACTTATTTCCTTTGCTAGAGCGTGGTGCGATTGATGCGGCGGTTATGAGTCAGCCGTCTCATTTACGCCATCACTTTAAGTGGCAAATGTTTGCTGAAGAAGAAATGGTGGTTATTTGTTCAAAAGAATTGGATTCAGATGACCCGATAGAATTGTTGATGAATAACCCTTATATTCGTATGAGTAGGCAAGCTTTAGCGGCGATTGTTGCGGATGATATTTTACATGAAGCAAAGTTGAATATTCAGGATGTGATGGAATTAGACTCTATTGAAAACGTCGTGAGCATGGTGTCACATAACCTTGGAGTGGCTATTGTGCCTAGACCTTCAGTAGTTGATCCTTCTTATCAAGGCTTAAAAATGATTCCTCTGAAGGCAAAACACTCTAGGGTAATGGGCGTTTTGTCAAAGCAAGACAATGCTAAATTTAACATGGTAGATGCGCTATTAGCGGCTTTAGTGGAGACTATTCATGAGGGTCCGGCTTCGCATTAAAGCGCTTTATATGAGAACTTTTTCAATGATTATTTTTAATGAAAAAGGATGTTTTTCGTTTTTTGTTAAGCAAAACTTAATTGAGGTGTTAGTTTTTTTGTCTGTTTTTAGTGTCCTGCTGTACTAAGCTATTCCCACATTGTGAATAGCAAGATGTATTCATACTTGATGTGAACATCCGAAAAAACAGCTTAGGAATATAAAATATGTCAGTGAATGAAAGAATAGTCACCGATTTCGAAAATAATGATGTCGAATTCGTTACTACCGTGCCTTGTAAGCAGCTTGCGGGCGTTATTGATGGAATTGAGAGAAGCGAGAGTATTTTTCATATCCCGTCCAATAAAGAAGATGAAGGTATGGGCTTGTGTGCCGGAGCGTATATGGGCGGGAAGCGTTCAGCCATTATTATGCAAAACACCGCTATCGGTGTGACCATTAATACCTTGGCCACATTGATTCAATATTATCACTTCCCATTGCCGATGTTGATCAGCTACCGAGGCGAGCTGGGAGAGCCCGTTGCGTGCCAAGTAGAGATGGCAATCCACACAAAAGCCTTGCTAGCTCAAATGAATATTCCAACCTATCATTTCCACCATCCAGATGATGCAAGCGAATTGGATGTCATATTGAAACACACCTTTATGTGTAATAAACCAACCGCTATTTTAACGGATGCAAGTTTTTGGAAAGGAGCTCAGTCATGAATGAGAAAAGAAAGATGATTCGTAGTGACGTATTAAAAGAGCTTATTCCCGTTATTTCTGACCAGTTAGTAGTATGTAATATTGGTTTGCCGTCACAAGAGTTGCATTTGTTAGATGATCAGCCCAGCAATTTCTATATGTTGGGCACCATGGGTTTGTCTTCATCTATTGGGTTGGGGCTAGCCTTGGCACAAAAAGACAAAGTCATCGCGATTGATGGCGATGGTTCTGTGTTAACCAATTTTGGCACTTTGCCGACCATCGCGAATAATGTGGCAAATAACTTTATTCTGTTAATTATTGATAACGGAAGTTATGGCTCGACCGGCGATCAACCAACGTATGCTGGAAAGAAAACGTCGCTAGCAAAAGTGGCTGAAGCCTGCGGCTGTGAAAATGTCATAGAGTGTGATGCTGCTGATACCGTTGAGGCAGTTCAGTCGGCCTTAGATTCAAACAAAATGACCATCATAGTGTGTAAGTGTGAATCAGGGAATATTCCTGTTCCGGTAATTACGATGGATCCTGTTGTGATTGGGCATCGTTTTATGGAAGAGGTCAAAAGAAGAAATTGAGCACTGACTTTTACAGTTCTTTTAATATAGTGAAATGGCCATATTATGTTTCGGAATAAAACGATTCATACGTTTGCTGATGCCCGCGCGTTAGCGAAAAAAAAGCTGCCATGGATGGTCTTTGATTATTTCGATGGTTCGGCCGGTGATGGGTTAGGTGATGATATTAATCAACAAGAAATTCGTCAGTTGAGGTTGTTGCCCCGTGTATTGAGAGATGTTGAACACCGTGATATTTCTGGGCAAATTTTTGATAAAAAAACAGCTTTACCCTTTGGGATAGCTCCCATGGGGATGTGTAATTTATCCATGCCTGGCGCGGATCTGATGTTGGCAAGGTTTGCCGCTAAGCACGATATCCCAGTAGGCGTTTCAACAGCGGCATCTACTTCCCTTGAAGCCATGGCATCTGAAGCACAGGGTAATGCGTGGTTTCAGTTGTATTTTAGTGGTGATGAAGCGGTTAGTAATGCGCTCATTGACCGCGCCGCTGCGAATGGTTACGAAGTCCTGGTCTTAACTGTTGATGTTGCCGAAGTTGGTCGAAGGCCCCGTGAACTTCGCCGTGGTTTTAAAATGCCTTTTCGAATCGGTGTGAGCCAATTTATCGATTTTGCGGTGCACCCAATATGGTCGCTGAATACGCTGTTCAAAGGAGCGCCTACATTGGCCAACTTTGGTGGTGAGAATGCTGAGTTTGACCGCACTAAAAGCCGCGGAGGCGCTGATTGGCGCTTTCTAGAAAGAATTCGTGAGCGATGGAAAGGTAAAATTGTGGTGAAAGGTATTCTTTCGGCGGAAGATGCCATGCTTGCAAAAGCACAAGGTGTAGATGCAATACAAGTGTCGAGTCATGGAGGGCGTCAACTAGAGAGTGTCACGCCTGCAATTCATGCCTTATCCAATATTCGCGAAGCCGTTGGAGATGATTTTCCGTTGATTTATGATTCTGGCATTCGAAATGGTGAAGACATTATTAAGGCGTATGCGAAAGGGGCTGACTTTGTGATGCTTGGAAGGCCTTTTCTGTTTGCTATTGCCGCACAAGGAGAGCAGGGGTTAGTCACAATGGAAAAAGTACTCTGTGAAGAGATATCAATTGGGTTAGCTTTACTGGGCTTGTGTTCGATGTCAGATATTGGGTCGAATGCCTTGGATATGTGATGAGAAATAAAAAAACCGAGATTTAAAAACTATAAATCTCGGTATAAGCTCTATATCTATCGAGTCAGAAAGATTCGTGTTGAGACGTTTAATTAGTCAGTAGTGACACAACGTTGATCGTTGTAATAGTCATCAGCGAAGTTACAAATATACTGTTTGCTCTGTCGTTGTTTTGTTAACTGACGAGTTCTATTGGTTTGTTGTGCTTTTTGTTTTGTAAAGAAGCGAATAATATTTTTCATGTGAATGTGCCTTTTTATTAAGTTGGATGCGTTAAGTAGCAATACGTAAATAATGCCTAATCATTAGCTATTAATAAAATTAAAAGAATAGAATAAAACTATCTTAAAAATAGATGGTTAAAGTTCTAACTTAATACCCGCTGTAATAATATTTAATGACAAATCATTGAAGTCAGTATCAACTGCTGAAAACTCGGTAAAGAGGTTGATTTGCCCTAAATCAAATTCGGCACCAACCGCCGCGAAAAACTCATTTTCATCACTGTTTCGGGTGATGGTATTTCCGGCGATACTTGATGTTGATTCAGCGTCAATATTAAAAAGACCTGCTTTACCATAAATATCCATTTGATCGATAATTGGCCAGTTCCCAACTACGGCAATGTTGTAAGCTTGTGCGTCTAGTTCAATACGGTTGCTGCGTTGGTCGCCTTCTGCCACATAATCGCCGAGATCTAAATAACCTAATTCTAGGCCGATGTGATTGGTGAACATATAGCCAACTTTGATGCTTGCTGCATTATCACTGTCTTCAAAGTCAGTGTCGTTTTCATCTTCAAAGTCTGCACTTAAACGATTAATTCCAAAGCCAATATAAAAGCCTGTATCGTCATCTGCTGATACAACACTTGTTGAAATCAAACATGCCGTTAACATACCTATTGAAAGTGCTTTAGTCGCCTTCATTTTTTCTCCTGATATTGTATATCTATGGGTGAAAAGTCATTTGAGCCGAATCGCTCTGGCCTTAGTATGCGTGATCTGAAGGTTAGATTAAGTCGTCTATTACTAAGTCTTATATTAAGTTTTAGACAACTAATAACGATCAAAATAGTGAGCCTTAGGTTTGTTAGATCGGTCGTGATATTTTATGGTCTATTTTCTTGATGCATGGTTGGCACTGCCAATCCGACTTTAGTGCGCTTCATGACTACGGAGGTCCGAAAACGCCTGACATTAGAATTTTCGAAAAATAAGCGATTCGTCAACGCTTCAAAGTCGGACATATCTTGAGCAATACATATTAAAGTGAAATCAGCTTCACCAGTCACGTAATAACATTGTTGTACTTGCGGTTCTGACTGGACGGTTCGACGAAAAGCATCCATCTCATCTAGTTTTTCTCGTTCTAGTTCAACCATGACAATGAAGGTCATATGCTGACCGACAGCACTGGGGTCTATCACGGCCACTTCACGCTCAATGACCTTGTTGTCACGCAGCCGTTTTAAACGTCTTTGTACCGAAGCGGTGGATAATCCGCAGGCATCCGCAAGTTGTTCTAAACTACATTTAGCGTCATGTTGTAACTGCGAAAGTATCATTCTGTCTGCTATGTCTAATTCGGTTTTCATGATTTATTTTGATCATTATTAGTTTTATTTTGAAATTTTAAGTTAATTTAACTGTTAATTTCAATATTTTACGATCATTTTGTCTCGATATAATAATGGGTATGACTATTGACCAAAACAATCAAGCGACGCCAGTATTTGCACCGAATTTTAACAATCCTGCAACGTTACTACATGCATGCCCAGCGTATCACTCAACACCACTCTTAGAAGTTGAGGGTTTAACCCACTTTTCTGTGCGGGTTAAAGATGAAACTCAGCGAATGAATTTGGGCTCGTTCAAAGCGCTTGGTGGCGTGTATGCAGTATTTATGTTGATAGCCGAACAATGGAAGCGACAAACAGGCAGGCAGTTAAAGGCAAGTGACTTTATGGCGCCTGAGATTCGTAGCTTTGCGCAATCACAGGTTTTTGTTTGTGCTAGTGCAGGCAATCATGGGCTGGCTGTTGCAGCAGGTGCACGTTTGTTGGGAGCAACCGCTAGAATTTACTTATCTGAAAAAGTACCTAGTAGTTTTGAGCAACGTTTGTGTACTTGCAGTGCAGATGTGGTTCGTAGCGGATCGACTTATGAAGATAGTTTTCGTGCAGCAATTGCGGACTCTCAGGAAACAGGAGCAACGTTATTGGCCGACAGTTCATGGTCCGGTTACACTCGTCCACCATCCTTGGTCATGGAAGGATACACCGTGATTGCTGAGGAGTTGCGCCAAGAGTTTAATCAAAACAATGCATGGCCGACACACGTTTTTCTTCAGGCGGGAGTTGGCGGTCTAGCGGCTTCAATTGCATATATGATTCGCCATAATTGGACGGTACAACCACACATTGTCATTGTGGAACCAGAAGCAGCGCCGTGTTTGCAGGCAAGTCATAAAGCAGGTTTCCCAGTCACTGTTACAGGGCCTGCTTCCACAATGGGTAGGCTTGATTGTAAAGAACCATCGATACTCGCATTTGCAGCGCTTGAGCAGGCAGGTGTTGAATATTGTGTCATATCTGATCAGTTGGCCTTGCATGCCTCTGGCTTATTAAAAGCTAAGGGTTTGCCAACAACAGCTTCAGGTGCTGCTGGCTTTGCCGCTTTGATGTCGATGAAGGAAACTTTAAATGACTCTTCTAAACCTCTAGTGATTGTCACTGAAGGTGCGTTATGACTCATCCTACTGATTAATTTCTCTTTCATATTAATAGGGTTTTTATTATGCAATTGCTTTATCAAACACATTCTCCATTTGCACGCAAAGTGTTGGTCTTTGCCTATGAAGTTGGCTTGGCCTCGAAGTTGGAGGTTATTCATCATGAGACCAGTCCGACGAATCGTAATGACACTGTATTTTCATTAAATCCTCTGGGGAAAGTCCCTGTATTGATTACTCATGAAAAGGAGGTGATTTTCGATTCCACTGTTATTTGTAGCTATTTAGATGAGCAGCATTCTCAGCACAAACTGATACCCGAAGATCTAACAGAGCGAGTTAACACTTTGCGTTTGCAAGCACTCGCAGATGGTATGTCCGAAGCTGGAATTTTAGTTCGATGGGAGATGGTTAGGCGCTCAGTCGAATTACGTCATAAACCTTTTGCTGATGGCCAGTCACTAAAATTGACTGAAGCATATGCCTATATTGAAAACAACGTTAAATTATCAGACCAAGTGACTATTGGTGCTATTGCCTTAGCAACCTCATTAAGTTGGCTGGAATTCAGGGGGTTACCATCATTCCGACAGGATTACCCGAAACTCACGGCTTGGTATGATAGTTTTGCCAAACGTGACTCAATGTTAGCAACCACATTGTTTGGTGATACACATGATTGATCAACTATCTGAATGTGGTGAAAGGTGATGAGATGAAAAAACATGTTGGTCGCGTGATTGATATCATTCGTTATCCTATCAAAGGCTTTGCGGGGGAGTCTTTGCCTAGCGTCGACTTAAAACCCGGTAGTGGTGTGCCTGGTGATCGTCGCTGGGCTATTCGTAATGGTTCTCTTGATGTAGAAACTGATGGGAGATGGGCGCCTTGTCAGGCGTTTGTCCGCCTGACTCAGGAAACTGATTTACCACTCTATCGTGTTAAAAGCATTGAGAAAAATAACGTCACTACGGGTATTTATTTACATCACCCTGATGGGGATATCATTCCCGTGGCGGAGAGTGCAGAAAATATTGATCGCTTAACATCATGGTTTTTGCATGAAAATATGGGCTTTTCGAAAGCGAAGCCAGATATTGGTTATTGGGATCACAGTGATGCGAAGATTTCGATTATCAACCTGACGACTGTTAAGGCGTTATCAAAAGCAGCAGATGTTGAGTTGTCGCCTAAACGTTTTCGGGGCAATTTACTCATTCAAACGGATGAACCTTGGGCTGAGTTTTCATTTGTAGGTCAGCGAATGATGGTTGGAGAAGTCGAGCTTGAAATTTTACGACCGATTGATCGTTGTAAAGCGACTTCAGTCAACCCGAGGACTGCGGATAATGATGTTAACATTCCGCACCTTTTGGCTAGTCAGTTTGGGCATGTTTTCTGTGGGGTATATGCCAGAGTGGTTAAATCAGGGAAGGTTGCAACAGGATCATCATTGACTACATTAGCAATGGCTCCTCAGGCAGTGGTTGATGCGACTAAAGTGTCTACTGCGCCGGTAGTGAATGATTGGCCTAGACCTATGCGAGTATTGCAACGTATTAGTGAGAGTGAAAGAGTCATTAGCGTTTGGTTGGAGGATTCTTTAGGAGGTTTAACAGGCCGAATAGCGCCTTCCAGTTATTTGCGATTACATTGTCAAACTGAAAATGGCCCGATGTCGCGTTCTTATACGATATCGGACTGGGCTGCTGATGGTAAGCATTTGAGAGTGAGTATCAAGAATGAAGGTATGTCTGCAAGGTTTTCTCCTTGGATACATCAAGTATTGAATGAAGGCGATGATTTGCTGGTCAGCGGGCCATTCGTTGATCCTTCTTTAACATGGCGACCAGAATTGAGTGATAGTCCTGTCTTAATCATTACTGCAGGCATAGGTATTACTGTCGCCAGCTCAGTGCTAGCGGCTTTGCGTGAGAACAAACACCATCATTCAATGGGGCGACCCATAAGGATAGCTCATGGAGTAAGAGATCAAAACGAACTGGCTTTGTGGCAGGAAATTTTGTGTCATATTGCGAGTGATGATGATGTTGAAACGGCACTTTTTATGAGTAGAGCTGATGCTACTCAGCGTCAGCAATTTTCTGCCAGAAAAGGCCATATTGACCTAACAAAGGTCGTTCACGATTTTGATGTGTTGTCTGCTCAGGTGTTTATATGTGGACCAGCAGGTTTTTCAAACGCAATACGAAATAAATTGCTAAACATGGGCGTAAAAGAAGGGTGTATTCACGAAGATCTTTTTTCTTCACCAACGTTATCAACACCTGTCACACGAATCGCTTCACAAACAAAACCGATAGCCGTTCGTTTTTCTGATGCGTCAGCGCATTGTGATACGGTATGGAAACCTGAGAGTGGCACTCTGCTTGACTTGGCCGATGAAAACGGAATTAAACTGCCAGCAAACTGTCGAAGTGGGGCGTGTCGTGCGTGTTTATTACCAGTCAGCGGTGCTGTCGAGTACTTGACTGAACCCATAGCTCCAGCGCCAAAAAATCAAGCGTATATGTGCTGTGCGGCTCCTCTGGGTGAACTGACTGTTTTTACTAAGAAGCTGGTTTAAGATGGAATACGATTTTTCTTTTCTTTGACAAGTCCACCTGAGATGAAATCAGCAAGGTTGACTTGATTTTTCGCCAGAATATCTAAAATATCCAAATTTAATTCATTGGATACTTCGGCGTAAACAGGGAATTTTGTTGTGTCGACATAGCTCATGATATTGAGTTCAATGCCGTACTCTCGGTAATTGGCTAAACGAACCCTACATGGTTTTTCTGATACTTGTTCGTGATCATCGAGCAATTGTTTAATGTCAGCAATTACTTTTTTGACTTGTTCAGCAGACGATTGGTGGGATAGTATGATTTGCGGTTTGAATCGGATACGTTTCCTCTCTGAGTAGTTTTCCAACTCCATATCGACGAAAATTGAGTTAGAAATATTAATCATTGTGCTATCCAATGTTCGTATCTTTGTATAGCGCATGCCAATTTCTTGAACGAAACCAAGATGTTCTCCAAAGCGGCATAAATTTCCAACTTTGACTGGAGATGCTGCAAATAAAGTAATTCCAGCAATAATGTTTTCAATGGTTTTTTGGGCTGCTAACGCGAAAGCTAGTCCCCCTATACCTAAACCCGCTAAGATCGTCGTCGCTTTGAAACCAAGGTTTTCTAACCAGACTAATGCAGCTGTAATAATAATGACTATTTTGACTAATGTTGTCAGTGGTCTTAACAAGTTTGCAGCGGTTCGCTTGTTGTCCTGCGCAAGTTGGCGTATGAGATGATCGCGTAAAATACTAATAGTGGATAACAACACCCAAGTGATGACGAGTATTAAGATGGGATAACCTTGACTGACTTGCCGGGCTTCAATGGATAGGCTTAATAAACCGCAACCCCATCTCATGAGTAAAACAATGATCAAGAAACAGATGGGGCCTGAAATGATAGCAGCGAGTTGTTCGCTCATGGCATGCTCACTTTTGCGAAGGCGAGCTGCGGCGAATCGCGTCGGTACCCATGCTAATATGAATGAAACGATGACCATGAGACCTAGGGTAATCCATTGCCAAAGCTTTAAGCCTGCCAGGCTTATGTCAGGCACATGCTTGGCTATCATTTCACCTATTGGGCCATCGCTATATTGTTGATAAAGCTCGGGAAGGTGGTTGATACTGATGCTGGCAATTTTCCAAATGAGTACGCCGTCTTCTCTTGGCACGCGTTGAACGTAAATAGGGGTTTGTTTGTTTGGCAGTTTTACATAACCCACTAAATCTCGGTCGCCAAGAATATTGTCATCTATAAAACCGGTTATGTCATCACTCAATGAATGTAGGTCTACCCAAAGTGACCTGTCTAAAACGAGTTGAAGTTTTTTTGCGACATCTTCACGAGGCATCGCTCTGATGGTTTGATCTACGCCTCTAAAATCAATGTAATGCAGCGCCGCTTGATAGTTTTTTTTCCGAATAGACGCTAAAAATTTGTCAACTGAACTTCTGGGCGTTCCTCGGTGATATTCATCTTCAATGTAGGGCTTAACGACTTGTTCTGTTGCCGGAGCGTCGGATTTTTGTAGTAATTTATTTTTAAGCCCAATCGCGTGAGTAGGCAATGACAATAATAAAATAATAAAAAAAATGAAAATTCTTACAGTGTGCATAATTTAACTATTACAAAATTTACCTTCAGACAGTTAACTCATTTGATGGAGTTATGAATATAGCAATTGAAGACTCTCGGTAAGGTTAGAATACCATCAATGTTTGAAAAGTCATCGATACGCTTGAATTTTTACAGGTTTCTCCTTGGGTTCTATCGCGTCAATGAAAAAATCAATGACGGCTTTTGAGGCATTGAAGCCTTTTTTATCGAACGTTTTTGTACCCGGACCATCATTGACTTCTAATACCACTATATCTTCTTTTTTACCTCTGGGTTTGACCATAATATCAACGCCAGCAATATTTAGCCCGGATGTTTTCGTTGCAAGTAACGCCACTTTTTTTAATTCGTTGTGAATAGGAACTAATTCAGCGATTCCACCAGCCGCGATATTAGACACATTGAGTATGTTTTTTGCACTGATTTTGATGGCAGCGGGTAAAACATTTTCTCCAATGACTAAAACACGATAATGAGAAATAACTATTTTGGGATCGCCAATAAATTCTTGCACGATGAATCCGGGATTTTTAGGGTTTGTTTTCTGTAAGTTTTTTGCAAAACGTTGAATGTCTTGCTCTGAAAAGGCAAACCGTACTTCAAACCCTTGAGTGCCATAATCCGGTTTAAACACATAGGGAGGATGACCTAATTGTTTGACAATATTTAAGTTTTCTAATGATGAGTTTTTATCAAAACACAGTGTTTTCGGTGAGGCGATTTTGGCTTCACGCAACGCGTTGGCAAATAAAATTTTACTGTCAGTAATTTCTGTTTTGTATGTTGAATTTAAAACATGTACACCTTGGTCTTCAAAAACTTTTAGATACTTTCTACCGGTTGATGCCGTACCCCAACACCATAGCAATACGGCGTCATAATTGTCGGGGAAATAAGATTGTGTTTTGTATTTAAGATATTGTTTTTGATTGATTTTTCTAATACTGCATTGATTCTTTTTATTCGAAAAATAAGGGACAATATCAATATTATTTCCCGTTTTATTTAGTTCGTTGACTAAATTTAAGGCTGTTTGATTTTCTAAGTTTTCAACTAAGAATAGTATGTTCATAGGCTCCATTTGGGGTAGCGTTTATGTGTGCATTAACCTACTTCGCGCTGTCATAGAGATCATAAATAATTTATGGCTTTTGACGAAATTGCTTTAGATGTCTTGTTATAAAGACCTGTATAACAGGTATACTGATTACAAAAAAGTAAAAATAAAAATATTCGACATGAAAATTACAAATGCTGAGTGATATGGATATCATATATAAAACGCAACACATCTCCCATAATGAATTAGTCGAAGCGTGTGACTTGGTGAATCAAGGAGGTCAATTATCGATTGTGTTGAATGAGGAACGTTTGCGTGAAACTTATTTTCTGGTGATCGCTTTATCCCAAAAAAAAGTGGTCGGTGTATCATGCATCAAAAAATATAACGATATTGCCGAAATAGGCTACACAGCGGTATGTCCAACACATCGGCGGCAAAAAATTGGCCAACACATGACCATGATGTTAATTGATCATGCTTCAAAGGTTAATATCTCTGTGCTTTGCGGTATTGTTCATTATGCGAATAGTGCGAATCGGCGAAAGTTGGAAAAACTTGGATTTTTAAAGGTATCTGAATTTTTGTCTCGTTCGGGCGATACCACATTATGTTGGTATGCTCACCCCTTATCTGAAACGGAAAGTCAGCTAAGACTCTTGATGCAGGCTTTTATTCAAATGCGAGAAAAACATCGTGGCGTCCAAAGAAAACCTTCTTGAAGCGCCGTTGCCTTATGGATCTGTCAATCATCATTTGTCTCAGTATTAATTGCGACTTCTGTTAGGCTAGAGTATTTGTTACAGTGTGCCTTTGTAATTATCCCTTCTACTGTATGTCGCAAACGAACTGTCCAAAAAAACACCACGTCTTAATAGGTTTTTTTGCAGTGTGTCTGTTCTTTACGAATGTGGCAATATCATCAGAAGTGATTATTAAAAGTCATGCGATAGCCATGCATGGAAAGCCAAAATATTCGGCAGATTTCAAACGATTCGACTACACATCTGAACAGGCGAAAAAAGGCGGGCTTCTTCGGCTTGCTGGGTATGGCACATTCGATAGCTTGAATGAGTTTGTTGCGAAGGGCAGTGCTGCGGATAATCTAGAATTGCTATACGACAAATTGCTGGTGCAATCCTTGGATGAGCCATTCACGAAGTACGGTTTATTAGCCCACACCATCGAGTACCCAGAAGATCGACGTTGGGTAACATTTCATTTACGGCCAGAAGCAACATTTCATGACGGCCACCCCATCACGGCGGCAGATGTGGTATTCACGTTCAACCTGTTATTACAAAAAGGGAGTCCTAAGTATAAGTTTTATTATGCTGATGTGGAGAAAGTTGAAGCGATTGATGAACTCAAAGTTAAATTTACTTTTCAGAATACTGAGAACAAAGAACTGCCGTTAATTGTTGGGGAGTTACCCGTTTTGCCTCAACATTTTTGGGAGGGCAAAGCATTTGATAAAAGTAGCTTCGAAGTGCCTTTAGGGAGCGGGCCTTATCGCATCAAACACGTCGATGCTGGCCGAAGCATTACGTATCAACGTGATGAAAATTACTGGGCAAAAGAGTTGCCAGTGAATGTCGGTTTTTATAATTTTGACATCATTAATGTTGATTACTATCGAGATAATAATGTCGCTATTGAGGCACTTAAAGCGAACGAATATGATTTTAGGTGGGAGAACAGCTCTAAGTTTTGGTCAACGTCTTACGACGTTCCTTCGGTGAAAAACAAACAGCTTATTAAGCATCAAGTTCAGCATCGAGCGAATAAAGGCATGCAAGCCTTTGCGTTTAACCTCAGGAAACCTATTTTCCAAGACATTCAACTTCGCAAAGCAATTAGCTACGCATTTGATTTTGAATGGTCTAATCAGGCCTTGTTTTATAATGTCTATAAACGCGCCTATAGCTTTCATTCCAATAGTGAGCTTGCGGCAACCGGTTTGCCCAGCCAAGAGGAAATGAAGATTCTCTTGCCGTACAAAGACCAGCTTCCAGAAAGTGTATTCACGCAAGCTTACGTGCCACCACAAAGTGATGGTTCAGGTCGCAATAGGCCTAATTTACGCAAAGCAAAGAAGCTGCTTGATGATGCCGGTTATCGAGTGATCGATAACCAGTTATTCAATGCTGAAGGCCAAGCGATTAACTTTGAAATGTTATTAGTATCGCCAGGCTTTGAGAGGATTGTGAATCCTTTTATTAAGAGCTTAAAGAAACTCGGGATTTATGTCGATGTGCGTTTGGTTGATCGCTCACAATATATCAACCGCAAGCGAAGCTTTGATTTCGATATGATGGTGCATGTGTTCTCGCAAAGTGAGTCTCCGGGTAACGAACAACAAAATTTCTGGGGATCAGATTCAGCGAAAATGGATGGCAGTGGCAACTTGTCAGGAGTGAATGATTCGGTGATTGATGAATTGATTCATCATGTGATTAGCGCAAAATCTCGGCCGGAGTTGGTGACGGCAAGTCGCGCGTTAGACCGCGTGTTATTACATCACCATTTTGCAATCCCTCAATGGTACACATCGGCTGTGCGCGTTGTGTATTGGGATAAGTTTAATAGACCAAAGGTTTCTCCGGTGTATGATCGCTACTTCAATCATGGGATCTATACATGGTGGTACGATGAGCAAAAAGCGGCAAACCTGTTAAGCCAGCAGTAAATATGGGTTCTTATATTTTACGACGGTTATTGTTGATCATTCCCACGCTGTTGGGGATTTTGGTGATCAATTTTTTTATTATTCAATCCGCGCCGGGTGGGCCTGTTGAACAGATGATTGCCTCTATACAAGGCGAACAAGCAGGGGATACGAATCGAACAAGTGGAAGCAGCGGCGCTTTTGAGTCTTCACAGCGGAGTAACTTTGACTATCGTGGCGCCCAAGGATTGCCGCCGGAAGTCGTGACGGAGATTAAAAAACTCTATGGTTTTGATAAACCTGTCCATGTTCGCTTTTTTGATATGTTACTGAACTATGTGCGCTTTGATTTTGGCGATAGTTTCTTTCGAAATACATCGGTGATTGATTTGATTTTGGAGAAAATGCCCGTCACCATCTCCTTGGGGTTATGGAGTACCTTATTGATTTACTTAATTTCGATTCCTTTAGGCATTGCTAAAGCAGTGTCTCATGGCAGCCGCTTTGATGTGTATAGTAGTTTCTTTGTGGTGATTGCCAATGCGATCCCTAGTTTCTTGCTGGGTATATTTTTGATCGTCATTTTTTCTGGCGGTAGTTTTTTGGATTGGTTTCCTTTGCGTGGCTTAACGTCACCAGATTTTGAAGAGATGACGTGGTTTGGAAAAATCAAAGATTATTTCTGGCATTTGGTACTTCCGCTGGCCGCTTACACGATTGGTGGATTTGCAACATTGACAATGCTAACCAAGAATTCTTTTTTAGATGAAATTAATAAGCAATATGTCACTACAGCAAGATCGAAAGGCTTGAGCGAAAACCAAGTGCTTTATCAGCATGTCTTCCGTAATGCGATGTTGATTATTATTTCGAGCTTTCCAGCAGCGTTCCTCAGCATTTTCATTACAGGTTCCTTACTCATTGAAGTGATTTTTTCCTTAGATGGGATAGGCTTGCTCGGTTTTGAATCGGTGCTGAGTCGTGATTACCCCGTTATTTTTGGCACATTATTCATTTTTACCTTGTTTGGCTTGGTGATTAAATTGATTTCAGACCTAGTGTATGTGCTGGTTGACCCTCGGATTGACTTTGAAAGTAGTCAGCGCTAATCAGATAAGTTAACTCAATAGAATAATTCTTAACGATATGTCTCCACTCAATCAACGCCGAAAAGAAACCTTTTTCCAAAATAAGCGTGCGGCGTGGAGTTTGCGAATCTTTTTGGTGTTATTTATCGTGAGTTTATTTGCAGAACTGATTGCAAACGATAAACCGCTACTGGTGTCTTACAAGGGAGATTTTTATATGCCAGTGTTCCAGTCCTACCCAGAAACGACGTTTGATGGAGACTTTGATACTGAAGCGGACTACAGTGATCCTTATGTGATTGAGTTGATTCAAAAAGATGGTTGGATGGTTTGGCCTTTCATTCCCTATAGTTACGATACGCATGTTGCCGACTTGCCACAACCGGCGCCGTCACCACCGACTTGGCAGAACCTCTTAGGGACAGATGATCAAGCCAGAGACGTTTTTGCAAGAGCTTTGTATGGTTTTAGAATTTCTATATTGTTTGCTTTAGCACTGAGTATTGGCAGCAGCATTATTGGTGTGATTGTTGGTGCTATTCAAGGGTATTATGGCGGCAGAATAGATCTTTTTGGACAACGGTTTCTAGAAATTTGGAGCGGTCTGCCTCGCCTGTTTGTCTTGATTATTCTTGCCAGTATTATCCAGCCTAATTTTTGGTGGTTACTGGGTGTTATGTTGTTATTTAGCTGGACCCGGCTGGTTGATGTTGTGCGTGCTGAATTTTTGAAAGGGCGTAATTTAGACTATGTCAGTGCCGCTAGAGCAATGGGTGTTAGCAATCGTGTGATTATGTTCAAACATATATTGCCCAATGCGATGGTTGCTACGATGACCATGCTACCGTTTATCTTAACGGGTGCGATTATCACGTTAACGTCATTAGACTTTCTAGGTTTTGGTTTGCCAGTGGGGTCAGCATCTCTGGGTGAATTGATGTCCCAAGGCAAAGGTAATTTACACGCACCATGGTTGGCCATCACCGCTTTTTTAGTGATTTCGAGTATGTTAACGCTCTTAGTGTTTATTGGTGAAGGCATCCGAGATGCCTTCGATCCGCGCCTGCTTTCTCGATAGGCATGAGCATTTATCTTAATGAGCAACGTGAGCAAAATGACTGATAAAGCATTATCCGAAAAAGAGGCAATCCTACATGTGAAAGACCTGTCAGTTTCTTTTCAGCAGGGCGAACAACAAACACATATTGTTAAAAATGTTAGCTTCAATGTTGAGCGTAATACCACTGTGGCATTGGTGGGTGAATCCGGCTCTGGAAAGTCTTTAACGGCACATTCGATTATGAGATTATTACCGTACCCTGCGGCGTTTCATCCCAGCGGTGAGATCTGGTTCAGTGGTGATGCGTGTGCGACGGGTGCTTGTAACGATAGCGAAAAAGTCAGTCAAAGGGTTGAGTTGTTATCTCGTTCCTTGAAGTCTATGACCGCAATTCGTGGCTGTGATATAGGCATGATTTTCCAAGAACCAATGAGTGCTTTGAACCCATTGCAAACCGTGGAAAAACAAGTCGGTGAGTCAGCGAATAGAAGTCAAAAACTTTCCAAGGTTGCCACACGGGAAAAAGTATTATCTCTGTTAGAAGATGTTCACATTGTTGACCCCGTATCAAAACTGAAATCTTATCCACATCAACTCTCAGGTGGGCAAAGGCAACGGGTCATGATCGCCATGGCTTTAGCAAATAGACCAAAATTATTGATTGCGGATGAACCAACGACGGCATTGGATGTCACTGTTCAAAAAGAGATTTTAGACCTCTTGCGTGAGCTACAACAGCAGTATCATATGAGTATTCTGTTGATCACGCATGATTTAGGTGTTGTGAAATATTTGGCTGATAAAGTGTTAGTGATGCAACATGGAGAAATTGTTGAAAGAGGGAAGACTGACGCGATTCTTAACCAGCCAAAGCATGACTACACGCGATTATTAATGGAAAGTTACCCCAAAGGAGCCGCGGTGTCTTTGTGTGAGACTATTTCTCAATGCCCTGTGGTTGTTTCTACCGAAGATTTGCATGTTAAGTTTAATGCATCAAAACCGTTGTTTGGAACGTGTAAAGATTTTTTTCATGCATTGAAAGGCGTGAATGTTGAATTGCATGAAGGCAGCACGCTTGGCGTGTTGGGTGAGAGTGGTTCTGGTAAGTCAACCTTAGCGTTAGCGATTTTAAGGCTTATTCACTCCACTGGAACGATTGAATTAGATGGGCATCGCATTTCTCATTTAAGTGAAAAAGCACTTCGTCCCCTAAGAAGTTCAATGCAAATTGTTTTCCAAGATCCTTTTTCAAGCTTAAGCCCAAGAATGTCGGTGAAACAAATCATTAGTGAGGGTTTACATTTGCAAGGACATTTGAGCGATAGTGTTATCGATCAACAGGTTGATGACATTATGCGTGAAGTGGGGTTAGATCCGGCCACAAAGCATCGGTATCCACATGAATTTTCGGGTGGGCAGCGGCAGCGAATTGCCATCGCGAGGGCGTTCATTTTAAACCCTCGCTTGGTTTTCTTAGATGAGCCAACCTCTGCCTTAGATCGAGCAGTACAAATGCAGGTGATTGAATTGCTTAGAAAACTGCAAGAAGAACGAAAATTAAGCTATGTGTTTATTAGCCATGACATTCATGTTATTAAAGCAATCAGCCACCATATTATGGTTATCAAAAATGGCGAAGTCGTTGAACACGGAGAGGCTGAAGACGTATTGCAACGACCGACTCACCCCTACACACAAAAGTTACTGGCGGCAACATTAGAATGATTTAATACAATGGCTGTAATAACCCTGTGTAGAATGCGGTCATATAAGATGAATGTTGGTAAACACCATGATTTACCAACAGATATATTGAATGATTAAGACATATTAACGTCGTAACCGACGAGGATAAAACTATGAAGACTTTGTTTACCACAGTGACTGCATTCATTTTGCTATTGATATCTGTCAATGCATCCGCAGTTGATCCAATTTATACGCCATTATTGTCGAATAAAGCCATCAAAGGCTATGACACCGTGGCATATTTCACAGAAGGTAAGCCAGTGAAAGGGGACAAAGCCTATTCAACAGAATATAAAGGAGCGACATGGCAGTTTTCCTCAAAAGCAAACCTTGATCTATTTGTGGCAAATCCAGAAAAGTATGAGCCACAATATGGTGGGTATTGTGCTTATGCGGTGTCGCAAAACACTACCGCATCCATTGAACCTGAACAATTCACCGTGTTAGATGGCAAGCTTTATTTAAATTACAACCAGAGTGTTAATGACCTGTGGAATACTGACAGAGCAGGTTTTATCGCCGCAGCTGACAAGAATTGGCCTGGTATTTTAGCGAAATAATATTAGCCTATTGATGTATAGCCATAAGGCTTGAAATGTTATTGAACGTTTCAAGCCTTTTTTATTTATTGTTCATACCGTTAACGCAATCTGTATAGGTAAAGAACGGCTGATATGAGCATCTGTTTTTTACACAGAACCACCAGCGTTTTTAAACCATGACGAAACGCATGTTTTAACGTGTAATCACAATTAGGCTATTATATTACACGTTAGAATACATTGGTTTATCCATCATCGTTCAAGAGGTAGTACATCATGCTTATTGGAACACTTGCCGCAGAATCTGGTTTTTCACGCGATACCATCCGTTATTATGAAAAACGAGGCTTACTTCCTTCTAATGAATTGGGCAGACATGAGAATAACTATAAGGATTATTCACCCAAAATAGTAGAACGCTTGGCTCAAATTTCTCAGCTTAAATCGTTAGGTTTTAGCCTATCAGAAATTAAAAGCTTATTGAGTTCATTTGATGCCAATGACCTATCTTGCTCGGATTTGCCAAGGAAGTTGAAAGATAAAATTGCTATGTTTGATAAAAAAATAGAACTTCTTAAACAGTACAAAAGCCAGCTAGAAATCATTGAACAAGCGTGTGATAGTGAATGTGGTGATGGTTCAGGCTTTCCAGAATGTTTTCATGCCGTTGAGTCATTGAACCGTGATGATTAACTTCCTTTACATGAACAGCTGGTGTGGCAAGACTTTGTTTTTTTCTTGAATATTAGGTAACTCAAGATCGATAAGCTTGCGATAAAGAATCCTGTCGCAGCAAATTCAAAATAAATTGCTAGGCCTGCAGCGCTACTTACGCCAAAGAAGACTAAAACAGGGACGATGGCGCAGCAACCGATACATAAAGTGGCTGCGATCCAAGCATAGTGCTTTGGAGATGTTGGGTTTGAAATTTTCTCGTTATTCATCTTTGATCAATGTATTTTAAAAAATACAGTTTAAACCATGGAGTATGCTCTATGGTCAAGGCTATTCCTATGAATAAAGAGTGTGTTCAGGCGTTCAGTATGCTTGCCTCAGTAAAATTTGACTAACAATAGCGAGGAGGAGATGTAGGGTAATTGCACGGATTTTTATTGCGTACTTGAAATGCTTGCCAGCCTTTTTTGAAGTTTCTCATTTGGAGCGAGTAAACGCTTAATGCTGCGTTCCACACGAATATCAATGAAAACGTCCGGTTTAAATTCTCTCAAAAAACTCTCCATACCAACTAAGTCATAAGAGTTCATAAAGATAACTTGGTTAAAACTTTCGGCAAAAAACGGTTTTAAGTAAGCACCAAAAGAATCGTTCACGACAACTGCACGTAAATTTTTATGCGGGCAACCCGTTAATGTCGGTAGACGTTTCTGTTTGAGTTTATATGCCTCGGTGTCTTTGAAACGATTTACAGGTGTCGGCGGTTCGATTGCGCATTGTTCTTTTTGCTTGATGTGGTGGTGCATTTCTTTAACAGTGATTTGCGACATGCGAGCTAAGTCACCACGTTTCGCGACTTGTTTTGCATAGATATCATCGAACGTTAATGCTGGACTGAGTTCTGGCAGCATGGTTTTCAACTTATTCATGATGTGTTGATAACTTAAAAAAGCACCAAAACTGGTCCAGTGCGTATCTTGCTTGAAATATAAGTTTTCGGTTTCCTGTAACTGGGCAAGCTCTTGTAGGGTCGTTAAGCCTGTTTCTTTTTGAGCGCGTAATAATGGTTCTAAGTTGATATACCCTTTGAAGTCGTTTTGCTTATCTAATTCGGCCAGCAACAGATCTAGCATGGTCTGACTAGAATGATTTCGAATGCGTTGAGGTAAGTGTTCTGTGAATAGCGTCATTTTATTGGGCACGGGCACCAATAAATATTGTGCGCCTAAGCTATCTAACCACTGACTTTTGTTACTTAAATGCTGTTGCCATTGCGCTAAAATATCGTCAGTAATTGGGCTAAGACCAATATGATCTCTGAGTGACCCATCTTGGTTAGCAAAAAGCCAATCATCATTGCCGCGAATAATATGTTTTATCGGAGACTTGTTGAATAGGTGTTGTTTGAGGGATTTGCTTGTGCTGACTAATTCATGCCTAAATCCATAGTGATCCTTGAAATAAGATTCAAATTCTTTTGGGAAGTTTTGGAGTCCATTATCATCAAATTTAATGCTTGGAAATGTTTTCAGACGACGATTTTCTTGCTTTGAAATTTCTTGTGTTGAGCTATTGAGCCAAACAAGTGCTGGCAAGCCAATAGCTGCTAGAAACAGTGCGCTTAAGAGGTAATGATGTAATTTGTCAAACATAGAAATATCGTTGTTGTAGCGTGAGACAATTAGAAGCGAAAATAGATAAAAGGATTATAGGCACCATTGGCTATTTCCATGCTGACTAAACTGAATATCCCCATTAAAACGACAATGTTTATCGATTTGCCAATCACGCGATAAACAGACTGATATTGATGGCTGAATGCGCGATGAATATAACTCTTTAGTACAGGAAATACCGGAGCAGAAAGTAAGAGGCCGACAGCAAGCGTTGTATAAAACTCTGTATCTAATTCAATAGCGATTAATGTGTTGATCGAGAGACTGCTCGGCATGCTGAACATTGTCGATAAATAGTTCATGCTTATATCTAGGTTTTCTGCACGGAAAAATACCCACGCAATTAACACCACTATTAACACGTAACCGTGTTGAATTAAGGCAGGAAGCTTGGTGAGCATAGCGCCGAATCGTCCTCTTTCTAAGGCCAAGAAACTGCCATGCAATAAACCCCAAATAACAAAATTCCAACTAGCACCATGCCACAGCCCACAAATCAAAAAGACGATAAACAAGTTGCGAATGGTTTTCCATTGTCCGTTTCTATTGCCACCCAGTGGGATATATAAATAATCACGGAACCAACTTGACAGTGACATGTGCCAACGCTGCCAAAATTCTCTGATGGACGATGAAATATAGGGGTAATTAAAATTTTCCTGAAAGCGAAAACCTAACATTCTGCCCAAGCCTATCGCCATGTCTGAATAGCCAGAAAAATCAAAATAAATTTGTAATGCATAGCACACAATCCCTAGCCAAGCGGCCATAAAAGTGAGCTCGGAAGGCGGTAGTGAAAAAATTGAATCAGCGATGTAACCCAATGGGTTTGCGATGAGCATTTTTTTACCTAAGCCATAAACAAAACGCTCCACACCTGAAGAAAACAATTCAATCGTTTGAATGCGTTTTTTGAGTTGTTGGGCAACGCTTGCGTATCGAACAATAGGGCCAGCGATTAATTGTGGGAATAAGGCAATGTATAAACCTACCGAAAAAACCGATCGTTGTGCTTTGTTTTCTTGACGATAAACGTCAATAACATACGACATGGCCTGAAAGGTGAAAAAAGAAATACCCAGCGGTAAATACACATCTGAGTGGGCATCCATTCCTAGGCTTTCTAGTAAGAAGACAGAGTATTTGTAATAAATTAAGGGCAATAGATTGATTGCCAGCATGACAAAGAGCCAGGTTTTGCGTTTTTTGTCTAGGTGGTTTGCAGGGTTATTGAGGTAGGCGCTATCCAACAATAAGCCAAATCCATAATTCACCACAATACTCATTAGCATGATGGCGACATAATGCGCTTCACCCCATGCATAGAAGAAAAGACTAGCGAGTAATAAAAAAAGATTTCTAAATCGGCGACCAGCTAGCCAATGCCCAATAAGAACAACAGGCAAGAATAAAAATAGAAAGATTGCTGAAGAAAAAACCATATTTTACTGTCAGAGTGCTCACGGCATCGATTTATACAAAAAGAGTCAGGTGTGAATGAAACGACCTGTTTCAAAAAGCGAATATATCAAATGTATGAAAAACTTAATATTGAAAACAAAAAAACCGC
>JBOEGT010000057.1:0-76853 GCA_050633585.1 Arenicella sp. | reverse complement strand
TGTTGTTGAATAATTTACGAGAAAAACAAAAAGGACTGAAGTTTTATTTTATTCGAAATATTTGGTTAATTGTGTTGGGTTTATTGCATGGAATATTGCTTTTTATAGGTGATATTTTATTGATTTATGGCCTGTGTGCCATAGTGTTGGTGTTGTTTGCGCGACTCAGTGCTGGCTGGAAGTTTTGGTTAGGCGTCAGCATTTATTGTATTCCGATAGTCATGCAGGTACTTATGCAACTCTCGTTGAAAGACTTTTCAGCTGAGCAGTTGTTGATGCTGGATGAGGTGTGGAATTCTCGGCCAGAGTGGATCATTGATGATATTCAGTTTTTTAGAACTGCAAGTTATCAAGACATTGTATGGTTTAACCTTCAAGCGGATAGTATTGATGAGGCTAATGCTATTTTAGAGTGGTATTGGATTAGTATTTACATCGAAGGTTTTTCACGATCGTTTGGCCTGATGTTGATCGGAATGGCAAGTTATCGTTGGGGTGTGATGTCTGGTTTTTGCCGAACTAAATTTGCTGCCAATGCAGATGCCATATATTCAAAAATGGTTGCCATTGGTTTTGGCTTAGGTTTGTTGATTGCCTGTTTGGGGCTGGCTTTGAATTTTTATCACGCTTGGTCTTCCTTGTATTCGGCCATAGGCGGTCGAGTTTTGAATCATGTGGCGACTCCTCTAATGGTGTGTGGATATGTTGCCTTGCTTATGAAGGCTTCGAGGCATGAATGGTTTAAATTTTCGATAATGGGGCAAGGGTTGCAAGCAGTAGGAAGAATGGCGTTGAGCAATTATATTATGCAGTCATTGATTGGTTTGCTCGTATTTACCGGAGTTGGTTTTGGGCTCTATGCACAATTGAATCGCTTAGAGTTGTTGGGTGTAGTATTGTTAGTGTGGGGTTTTCAGCTTTGTGTGTCGTCTTTGTGGCTGTCAAGGTTTAGATATGGCCCGTTGGAATGGTTGTGGCGTTGCTTGACCTACATGAAGCGGGTGAAAATATAGGTCAAGCACGTGTTGATGTTAGATGATATTTATAATCGTTCTAGTAATGCATGAATTTCAGCAACGTTAGATTTCACTTCAGCTTCAAGCTGGTTTAATCGCCTTTCGATCATCTCCTTATTGTTCGTTTTCTCTTTTTTGCCACCTAATAATTCATCGAGCTCTTCTACCGCATGGCGAATAGTGGGTGAGAGCTGTCTTAGTTCGTGGGTACTTCCTGTGCTTGATTCTTTAAATGCTTTTGTATTTTTTGGAAATTTGAATACTTTGCGGCGAGGTAATAGTGATCCTTCTTTGCGTTGGTAATAAATCTTTAGGACATCAAGATCTCTTTCGGTAAAAAGAGAGTAGTCTCTGATTTCATCAAACCTGACGATACCCATATTGCTTAATGTTTCATAGTTGCTCATTGTTCTATCCTAAGGAGTTATTTTTAAATCATTATACGAGCTTGGTTTCAGTGGCTCTTGATAAAAACTATGATCTTGTGAAAAAAAGTAATATCAAGTGTTATAAAAATAAGGCTATTGTTTTTTATTGAGTCCGAAAAAAAGAATTGTTGACCTTGCTTGCTGATTATATTTTTTACTTTCAGTGTGTGGATGTTATTTCTGGTTAAAAATGGTTCAGCACTCTTCGTGTTGGCGGCAGGATGTGTTAAAACTGCTCGGATTGTTAAAGGATTGGTTTTTCAACGTTTTATTGTCAGCGTATTGGTAGCTTATGGAGGTGCGCTAGCATAGTGGTTAAATCAATAAACTCCATCGCACTTAGGTGTTTAAGCTTAGGTGGTTTAAATTTGCCGGTAGATTATTCTGCCGGCATTTTTGTTTTTGAATGAAATGCTTTTATTCTAAACTCAAAGCAAATTAATCCCCCGCAAATAAATGCGGTACCAATCCATACTTTTGTAATAATAGGTTCATTGTTTAACCAGCTACCTAGTATCAGTGCTGTGACAGGTGTGATTAGCGTGATTAATGATACTCGAGTGGCTTCCATGTTTTTTAGTAGAAAATAATATAAAGAAAAGCCAAGTGTCGTGCCGATAAGCCCAAGGTAAATGATACTGATCGATGCTTGAATGCTTAAATTAGGTATGACTGCATTAGAGGCGATTAGCCAAGTCAATATGAAGAACGGCACTGCGATGGTTAAGCCGCCTATATTCGTTTGCATTCCTGTTAACTCAACGGTTTGGTTCAGTTGTTTGATCCATACTGAGCTTCCTCCAGATATAATAACGGCTATTAAGCAAGCAATAATGCCCCAAAAGGATTGGTAGCTCAGTTCGACGCTCGAAGAGAACACAAACAATAAGCCAATAAAACCTAGCAGCAAACCTATGACCTTTTGTGTGGAGAAGTTTCTTTCTCCAATGAAGAGGTGTGAGAAAATAGCGGTAAAAACTGGAGATAAACCAAAGAGCACTGAAATCCATCCTGACGGAATGAATTGAGAAGACCAATACACAAAACTCATGGCTAAAAAGAGGGATATTCCCGTCACTAAATACACGGGTAGAGTTTTGCTTGAAAAGGGAATTGTGATGCCTTTGGCAAGAATGATTATCCAACAAGCCATAAAGCCTAGTAACATTCTCGCAGCAACACCGAAGAAAGGATTGTCTCCAGCACTCCACTGCACGGTTAGCGGTGTAGTTGACCAAATGATAATGATGCTTAAATAGGCGAAGGTTAGTGACATAGTTTTTTCAGAGTTTTATTTAGAGAGCAAGTGTTAAATCTTGGGCATAAAAAAAGCCGCAGTGTGATGGCTGCGGCTTTGAATGTTTTTATGCTTAACGCGAGGTCAAAAAATATTCAATCCACAGGATGACATAATGCGAGGAAGGCGCACAATATGTTGTTCCAGCAAGGCTGGGCTGTTTTGAGTTGTGGTTAGAATGTTCATACAGTGAGTTTGCGCTATGACATGTACTGAGTCAACAAAACAATTTGTTAATGTTGTTTAATTCAATGTTTTTTAAATTGAGCGTTTTTTACGTTAAAGTGAAAGCCTATTAAATGTATTGGAGTCGTTATGTTGTTATCAAACTTGGAAGTCTTACCGAATAAGCGCGTTGTCAAACACCTAGGCCTGGTTCAAGGCAGTACTGTGCGAGCTAAGCATGTTGGCAAAGATATCTTATCTAGTTTAAAAAATGTGCTCGGAGGAGAGCTTAAAGCGTATACCGATTTGATGCAGGAGGCTCGTGATGAAGCGACTCAAAGGATGGTGGCACAAGCTGAGAGCGTAGGTGCGAACGCTGTTCTGAATATTCGTTTTGCTACGTCTTCTGTGGCGCAAGGAGCTGCTGAATTATTCGCTTATGGCACAGCTGTCGTTTTAGAAGAGCGTTCATAGTTAAAAAAATAGTTGTTAAGTTAGGGAGGTATTATGATTGATTTAATTATTCTCATGATTCTACTTTGTGTGGGGTATTTGGTAGGTACCTATAGGGAGAAAACGCACTATAAATCAATTTTGAAGAGAGAGAAAAAACTAAAGAATATTTTGTTATTTGATACGAAAACAGTCCCTGCAGAGTTGCACGCAACGACCGAAATCATCGGAGGTGAACTTGTGCAAGGACATGTGGTTGTTTCTGTTGATTATTTCAAGCGGTTTGTCGCTGGTTTACGCAAGTTGTTTGGTGGTAGGCTCAGGTCTTACGAAAGTTTGCTTGACCGTGCTAGACGTGAAGCAGTGTTGCGCATGAAGACTCAAGCACGTCGCCAAGGGTCTAATATGATTTTTAATGTGAAGTTTGAAACGGCTTCAATTTCTAAGGGAGCAGGTAACCGCATTGGTTCTGTAGAAGTATATGTTTATGGTAGCGCTGTCAGAGCGAAAGTGTAAACGGGTAGACTCGGTATGCGCTTTGAAAATCCTCAGGTAAGAAACGATGTTAATGTCAGTAAAGAGCATCCCTTAAAAGAGTTCTCTCAGCTATTGATTGGTTTATTGCTGATTGTTGTGATTGCAATTATTGTGTTGAGT
This sequence comes from Arenicella sp., assembly GCA_050633585.1. Lineage (GTDB taxonomy): Bacteria > Pseudomonadota > Gammaproteobacteria > Arenicellales > Arenicellaceae > CALKZN01. The sequence continues at coordinate 72,837 of JBOEGT010000057.1, read as the reverse complement.
GTTTCAGTAGGCTATGTGGCAAAAAAAATCCCATTTTCGTATGAGCAAAAGTTAGTTGGGCATATTGAATCTCTTCATGTGACGGAAAGTCCCCAGCAACAGCAGTTGCAAGCCTTAGCGGATCGGTTGAGTGTTGAAATGGATTTGCCCGACGATATGAAAATTGTTGTGCATTACAGCGATAGCGATGTCGTCAACGCTTTTGCGACAATGGGAGGCCATGTTTTTTTCTTTAAAGGTTTAATTGAGAAGCTCTCAAGTGAAAATGCTTTAGCTATGGTGATGGCTCACGAAATTGCACATGTTAAACATCGGCATCCAATTGCAGCAATGGGGAAAGGCGTAGTCTTAGCGACACTAGCGAGTTTTGTTGCTGGCGCCTCTGGAAGCCGTGCTGGTGAAGTCTTGATAGGAGAATCAATGACATTGGGGGTATTGAAATTTTCAAGAGATCAAGAAACGCAATCTGACTTATCAGCCATGGAGGCTATTTATTCTCTTTATGGCAATGTGCAAGGAGCGGAAGAGTTATTTGCTGTTTTTTCTAATTTATCACACAGTCGTTTTGGCGATGCGGAAATTTTCCGAAGTCATCCGTTAACAGGCAAGCGTTGGGAACGAATTCGATCGATTGCTGAAGAGCGTGGTTGGCCTACATCAGGTCTAATGAAGCCTCTAGAATTTGATTTTTAATGAAAATTATTTGTGTTATTGGTAGATCAGGTTAGGATGTAAAAGTTTGCTACGAAACTAGCATTGTTAAAATAAAAAATGAGAATGAAAAGCTCGTTATTGATAATAAAACTTTGGGAAAATAAATGAAAAATATAACTTTATATACGATTTCAACAGCCTTAGTGGTTTTGACTTTCTCTCAATCAGCCTATGCTCTTTCTGAGGGTGCGCAAAAACTCAAAGAACAGGATCAAAAGCAATGTGCTGAACACTCTGCATATGCTCAAGGTCAAAAGAGGGAGATAGTCTCTTTTTTGTGTCAATGTAGCATTGAAAAAACAGATTATGAAAAAAACTATAAAAATAAGCAATCTGGCAATATCAACCAGCTAGATGCTGATGCTAAAGCCGTGAATAAACAGTGCGATTTGGAGTACAAAGCTAAGTAATATTTTGGTGCTACATCTACTTATGGAGCTTAACCTAATTGGTTATTTGTTGAAGTGGTAGTGTTTTAAGTTAAGAAAAGGGTTACGTTTGTTGATGAATAAGGCTAATCAACAATGGCTGGCTGATCAGTTATCTAGGAGCTATACATTAAAGATATCCCGGTTTTGGAGTTTTATAATTAGCCAGTGAAAGCTAACATAGCTTTTATTCTTTGGCGTTATTATCGGAGCTAGATTCTACATCTGGAAATCCGCCAGTTTCTGGGTCGAAATTAGGGTGTTTGATGATTTCATCTATATAGCGTTGTAAGTAGGTTCTGCCACGATATGTAAAACTGCCTATATATAATAGAAGAATGATACTAAACATTAATGTGCCACCTAATGCTTGCGGATAGAAGAAAACGATTAACGCACTAATGGAAACAACAATTGCGGCTTGAATAAGCGCATTTTTAAATAATTTATCTTTGTGTTGAAGCGCAACCTCTTCGGTATTAACACCGCTTTCTTGGAAAGTCTTGCAGAGCATGTAGAAATCAAGTTGTCTCTTTTTTTCTTTGTTATTAAGTTGGATCATGGTTATAAATATTTATTCTATTAGGGATCTGTAAATCTTTGCTGCTTCGTAAGCAAATCATGATTTACTGTGCAGCCTTTGTAAAAAAATGGCTTGGCCAAATTTAACGTAATAATAGCGGTAAAGTGTGTTTGAGTCAGTGTTAGTTGTGAATAGAATGTATAAATTTAATTTGCTTAAAAATATCGATTCAAGTCAGTTTGTCTCTTCATGCTGTGCTTGTATGTTGATGATGTTTTCTCCGGTTTCTTTTGCAATCGATGACATTCGTGATAATGGGGAATATAAACTTAAGAAAGTGGTTTCTGGTTTTGGTATTCCTTGGGGGATGAGTTTTTTATCTGAAGACTTATTGATTATTACTGAAAAACGGGGGCGGTTGAGTTTAGTTGATTTAACCCTAGGGCAGCCTAATAGTGTCGAACAGATTAAAGGTTTACCACCAATTATGCAGGTAGGCCAAGGCGGATTGCTTGATGTGAAAGTTGAGCCAAGTTCTTTGGTTAACGACGATTTACCAATGCTGTACTTTAGTTATGTCGCGAATAGTTCCCTCGCGGGTAAAAGCAGGTTGCCAACATTGAAGCTTGCGAGAGCGCAATTAAAAGGATTGGATCTCATCAATTTGCAAGTGCTTTTTGAGGCAAATTACCCGCAAAAAGGTGGGCGGCATTTCGGCAGTCGAATCGCTTTTGACGGAAAGGGTTATGTTTATTTTTCCATGGGAGACCGGGGTGAAAGGAATAATGCTCAGAAATTGAGTCGGCATTCAGGTAGTATTTTTAGATTACATTTAGATGGGACTGTGCCAGTTGATAACCCTTTTGTTGGCCTGCGAAATGCGATGCCTGAAATTTGGAGTTATGGTCATCGTAACCCTCAAGGTTTGATGTTTGATCAAGTATCACAACGCTTGTGGTCAATTGAACATGGACCAAGAGGTGGAGATGAAATAAATTTGGTTGAAATGGGGCGTAATTATGGATGGCCTGTAATCTCGTATGGCAGAGAATATGCAAGCAATTTCAAGGTGAGTAAAACGGCCGTCAAAGAAGGTATGGAGCAGCCTGTTTATTATTATACGCCTTCCATTGCGCCTAGCAGTCTATTGGTTCATAGCGGTAAACGCTTTCCTGAGTGGCGAGGTGCTCTATTGTCAGGGGCACTGAAACTCAGGCATTTAAATGTGGTGAAGGTGGATCAAGAGAGCCAATTTAAGAGCGAACAACGCTTTTTCGAAGAAGAATCTCAAAGGATTCGTAATGTTGTTGAAAGCCCGCAAGGGGCTATTTATTTGTCAACTGATTCAGGCAATGTTTTTCAGGTAGTTAGATAATCTGAATCGATAATGTGTTGATGTTGGCTGTGTTGTGTTAAATATCATTTTACATGACAATTCTATTTCTGCCTCTGAGTTTTGCTTCATATTGGTTTTGATCGCTGCGATTCATCCATTCTTGCCAGCTTTCATCTTCGCGAAGCGATGCGAGACCAACGCTTGCGGTTATCTTGACATCAGGCAACGTGTCAAGGTTTTCGATTCTTGCGCGTAATTCTTCGGCAATGTGAACGGCATCAGTGCTACCCGTATTATATAAAAACACTAAAAACTCTTCGCCGCCTAACCGAAAAATGCGATCAACTTTTCGGCATCTATCCTTGAGTAATTTAGCGACTTCTTGAAGTACTCGGTCACCAATATGATGGCCATGTAGGTCGTTGACTTTCTTAAAGTGGTCCAAATCAAAAATGGCAATAGTCATCGGGATTTGAGCGCGATGATTTTGTTCGATCGCTTGTTTGAGTGTGTCTTCTAATACTGAGCGATTAAATAGTGTTGTCAGCGGATCGGTGATGGCTTTCTCTTGGAGTTTTCGCTGCTGTTCATTTAATAAGTTGACGAATATTCCAGAAAAAATAAAAACTAACAACATGGTCGCCGTTGCTCTCACGGCGATGTAATGATCAACATAGATCCATGCGATGGGAAGAATCACAAGCAATAAAACGCTGTTGGCAATGTAGGCTTTTTTTTCTGGCAACATACAGTAAAACCCCAGAATGGCTGCATAACCCCATAGCAGTCCTGGAACTCCTTGAATATATATAGATACTGCTAAGAAAAAGATAATAGTTGGGACTAGAAACCAGAACGTAAGCCCTGAGTAATATCGTTTGTGCCTAGAGATTGTCCATGCGTTGAATGTGAAGATAGCCACAATCGTGCTGACTGCTACCGCAAGAATATAGTTGCCAAAAATGAAGTTATAAACAGCAAAAGGAAGAATTATGAAGATAGCGACTAACGCTAATCGCATCAGCATTTTATGAGTCGCCTCGGCGGGCAATCTATAGAGTTCTTCCTGATTAAAGTGGTGTTTCACAATGCAGGCTTATTATTGTTTGATGCGCGCCATTGTACCTTATTTGTCTTAAGATTATTTAGTAAAAAGCTTTCTGGTAATTATGATGCTTTTAAGATAGGTTATATGCACAAAATGCACGTCAGCATTACTATCTGTGCTAAGCGCATTCGTTAAAAATAATGAGTCTCAGAATATGTTACTAGAGGTATTATGATGGGTTTAATCAGACTTTTCTTCCTGACAATAGTGTTAATGCTAATGGTCGCATGTGGTGGAGGGGGGAGCTCTTCTGATTCTTCTAGCGGTGGTGACACTGGTGGAGGAACTACTGATGGGGGTACTGATCCCGATCCGGGACCTGATCCTGATCCAAATGATTTTAGCGGAGTTTATAATGGTTCACAGAGTTTGGTTTTGAGTATGGGCGCTATTTCTGAAACAGCAAATATTGACGCCAATGTGACAGTGACTGGCAATGCGATTCTTATAGATCCTTTATCGGCGAATGGTTCTATATCAAGTGGATCTTTTGTAGCAACGACTAACCGCACCAGTACCCAGAATGGTTTGACATGTCAATTTTTACTCACTTATCGTGGCACGATTAGTCGAGAATCATTAAGTGGTGATATTACAGGGACTGCGATATGTAATCAGAGTGGTGGAAGCCAAACCTTGAATGTCACTGGCACGGTCTCTGCAAATAGAAGTTAATACTTTGTTAGTTGATGATTATTTTAAAGGCATTCAAATATGATGATTACACAATTAATTTTAGGTATTTTTCAATGTATAAGAAGATTTCAATATGCGTTTTTTGGGTGGTTTCAATAATGGCTATCAATTCGGTGCAAGCAATGGTAAATGTTAAAAGTGCAAATGACGTAAAAACAACGGCAGATCGCCTGGAGAAAATTTTGGGTGAAAAAGGCATGACAGTTTTTGCTCGTGTCGATCATGCCGCTGGAGCTAAAAAAGTGGATAAAGAATTGCGTCCCACTGAGCTCGTTATTTTTGGTAATCCACAAGTAGGCACATTACTAATGCAATGTGAGCAAGCAGTAGGGATTGATTTGCCATTAAAAGCGTTAATTTGGCAAGACGAAAAAGGACAAGTATGGTTTTCGTATGATAGCCCTGAGCTTATTAAAGCAAAACACGATGTGAAAGGCTGTGACCCAGTGTTTGAAAAAGTCAAAGGGGCGTTAGGGAATTTTGCCAAAGCCGCGACATCTGCTCAGTAAGGGTTGAGTTTTCAAGTTCTAAGGTTTGTTTTGTGAGTCGTTGCTTTTTAGCATGAGCATCCGTAAGAGAGTAACTGATAAAATAAACCTTGAGCTTGAAAAGAAGCGATTGCTAAATAAGCGAGCAGGCCTTCTTGCTCGGAAAAAACAACTCATGCAAAAGCTCGGACAAACAAAGCAAAGAGAGGTTGCTAATTCTCGTCAGTCTGACAGGAAGTTTAAAGAAAACCGAGCTCGAGCGGTTTGCGCCCGCACTAAAAAAGCTGACAAAGCAATGCTTAGAACTGTTGAGTCAATGATTCAAATGGTTGAAAAAAAGCTTAAAAAACTAATGTAGTTTAAAAATTTAAAAGTGGCTTGCAGTATTTAGCCACTAATGTCGATTTAAGTATGACCATAGACTTTCAGCATCGTTTGATAGTCGTTTATTCGACCTGAAAATCAAAATATCTAAATCAACAGAGAGTTCATTCCCTCCAATTTGTATTAATTCATTCCGTTTTAATTCTGTTTTGACACAGATTTCGGGCACCCACCCAACCCCCATACCCTGAATAGCCATTGCTTTAATTGATTCAGTAACTGAATTTTCATAGACGCACTCGAAAGGGTAATCAGAACAATTATTATTAATAATGGTATCAGTAATTTTTTTGGTCAAGCTGCCAGAGGTGTAAGCTAAATAATTTGTTTGGACAGGGTTTTCTAGGTCAATAGGATATATTGCTTCACCCTTTTCATTGGTTCCGCTGACAAGTATTAATTTATCGACGGCTAGCCGTTTTGACATAAACTCTGTTGGATCCAGTAGATAGGGGACGTAAGAGTTTGAGTAAGACAGCATGAACTCGGCCTGCTCAGACTTTAGCATCTCTATACAGTCATACACGTTATTGCTATCAACTGAAGAATGTATGACGCCAAAATCTTTGTGAATCCCTGTCATCCATTCGGCGAAAAAGTTGATGACCACCGTATGTAATGCGGTAAAACGAACAAAGTTATGTTTTACGCGGTCCCGTTTTTGACATTCATCGCGAACACGATACAGGCTATTCATGAAATCTTGGGAAGCTGCGCGAAAGTGTTGACCTTCTTCCGTGAGTGAAAACGGATGGACATTTCTGTCGACTAATGGAACGCCAACCCATTGCTCTAGCGAGGCTATTCGCCGACTAAAAGCGGGTTGGCTGATGTTGCGCTCATTCGATGCGACAGTGAAATTTTTTGCTGAAGCTAGCTGTAAAAAATCTGCAATCCACTCAATATCCATTATTTGTCTCTTAAAGTTGCTATGCAAAAATTGCATGATTGTTTTTAAAAATGCATTAGATATGCAAAAAACTACTCTATATCATAATTTAGGTATTCACAAGTGTAGTTAATGAGGTATTTGTAATGTTAGGTGTTCTGGGAGGGATGGGGCCATTGGCAACTGCAGATTTTATGCAGAAGCTAGTTCGTGCGACTCCATCCAAAAATGATCAGAATCATATTCCTGCAATTGTTTGGTCAGTTCCACAGGTAGCTGATAGGAGCGCACATATTATCTATGGTCACGAGGATCCATACCCGCGTTTATTTGAAGGTATGCATCGACTGAAGTCGGCAGGAGCCTGCGTGATTGCTATTCCTTGTAACACCGCTCATTACTGGGCTGATCAATTATCTGATGCGGTAGGTTTAACTATTTTGAGTATGGCAGATGCCGTTGCTGAGAAAGTTAAACATCTTTTGCCTGAAGGTGGGACAGTCGGTTTGTTGGCAACGGATGGAACTGTGAAGGCTAATATTTATCAAAATAAACTCGATCAAAAAACATGGCCAATTATTAGCCCATGTAACAAGCAGCAGGATGAGCTAATGAAAGGTATTCGTTTTGCGAAAGCGGGTGATTCAGTGTCTGCAAAAAATATATTTTCAACACAAATAACGGCGTTATTGGATCAAGGTGCAGAACGAATCATTTTAGGTTGTACCGAGTTGCCAAGCGTTGTTGAAGAGAATTCGTTGCTAATTGATAGTAATTCGGTGTTGGCGCATCGATGCGTTAGTTGGTATCGAGCAAATTTTGGTCTTGTTTAAGGTGATTCAGGTATTTGTCAAACAATTCCAAAAAATAGTAAGTCATAACTTAATAAAAATAGAGGTAATCATGAAAGACAAAAAACAATCATTATTAAAAACGCTGGCATGCAGTGCAATATTTGCGACGGGTGTGAATGCAGCCGATGCTGCGGATAATAAAAACGCGACGTGGAATAAAATTATGGAGCGTGGCGAAATCGTGGTTGGCGTTAAATCAGATACTAAACCTTGGGGTTTTCTAAACTCCAGTGGTGAATTAATTGGCATGGAAGTTGATATGGCCAAAGAGGTAGCGGATAAGTTAGGCGTTAAGCTGAAGCTTGTGGGCGTTCAATCATCGAATCGGATGCAGTTTTTAGAGCAAGGCAAGATTGATTTGATGATTGCGACAATGTCTGATCGTGATGATCGTCGCAAGATTGTGGGTGTCGCATTACCTAATTATTACAGCTCAGGCACCAATGTAATGGCGCCTAAAGCCTTGAAATTTACCGATTGGAATCAACTCAAAGGTAAAACTATTTGTGGTAAACAAGGCGCATTCTATAACAAGATTATCGAAGATCGTTATGCGGCGAAAGTGGTTGCTTATTCAGGTAATGCAGAAGCGAAACAAGCGTTAAGGGATCGTAAGTGTGTTGGTTGGGTCTATGACGATAGTGTGATTGCTGCCGACTTGGCTTCTGGGCAATACAGTGAATTTGAAATGCCATTTAAAACGGAAGATGATAATCCTTGGGCTTTGGCTGTCCCCGTCGCTGAAAAGGATTCCATTTTTGGTTTGTTCATGTCGGGCATTCAATATAACTGGCACCGCACAGGTGCATTAGTCTCTCTTGAGAAGAAGTGGGGCATTAAATCAAGTAGTTATTTAGCGTCTCAAAATGAGCGCTTTAGCGACTGGTTGTCTAAATAAGCTTCTCTCCTTTCATCTTGATCACTATTGACTGTGACTCTCGTGGCGGCCTGTCGTGGTCAAGATGTTTTTTTATTCATTTTAGGTTTTATCGATGTTAGAAAGTATCACAACCTTTTTTCGTGAATTAGCGATTACTTACCCCAAGTGGAATTTTATTTTTTTCTACGAAGAGAAGCTTTGGGATAAGGTCGTTAGCGGCATTTGGGTCACTATAGAATTGTCAGTGGTTTGTACCATTTTAAGTGTAGTTGTAGGAATTTTTGGCGCTTGGGCTCAAACGTCACGCTCCTTAATCTTGAGGATGATTACACAGGCATATATACAGTTTTTCCGAAATACACCGCCATTAATTCAATTACTATTTTTCTTTTTTGCTTTAGGTCAATTTACGCCTAGTGTCCTTGGTGAGGATGGTTGGTCACAATATCCAATCATCACGGCCGTTGGTTGGGCAATTATCTCATTGTCGTTATTTGCTGGCGCCTATAACGTTGAAATTTTTCGGGCAGGTATTGAAGCGGTTCCAGACAGTACCAAAGAAGCGGCAGAAGCCTTAGGTTTTAATAGTATTCAAACCTATCTGTATATTGTTTTTCCGTTGGCTTTAAGGGTGAGTTTGCCAGCGCTCAATAACAATTTGGTGAACCTAGTTAAAACCACTAATCAGGCAATTGTGATTGCAGTGCCAGAGTTGTTTTATGTCATGGTGTCAATTTACAACGACTATGCTTCCGCGCAAAACGCAGCGATGTCATTCCTTTTCGTTTTCTACTTATTACTCGTGGGTGTGCTGGTGTATGCCATGAATTGTTGGGAACGCAAGTTGCAAATTCCAGGTGTCGGGAATCATTAATATGAAATCAATTAATTTAAAAAAATCGAATGACATATCTCATGACAGAATGCGTGTCATTAATCCAATATCATTGTCGTCCAGTCATGCGATTGATGGTTTATCTTTTTCACGCTGGATAAGCAGTCTTCCGGTGATGTGGATCGGACTATTCATTTGTATGGCTGCCTTATACCCATTTGTAGTGTCTGCCGAAAATGCTGGTCAGGCTGAAAGCCCTATTGAAATTCTCTTTAAATGGATCCCGGTGCTGTTGACGAAAGGCTTTGCACAGAACCTATTAATTAGTTTCTTTACGATGCTGTTTGGGACTATTTTTGGTGTGATTCTTGGCATGGGGCAAATCTCTATTCACTCGTGGATAAGGAATACCAGTTATTTTATTACGCAAATATTTCGTAATTCTCCATGGTTGGTTTTGTTGTTCATTATCATGCTGTCGCTCCCGTTTCAAATAGAAATAGGTAGTACCGTGATTGCTATCCCTGATTGGTATAAAGCCGTGATTGGTTTAGCGTTACCCATTATGGCGAATATCTCTGAGATTGTTCGTGGAGCGATCCAGTCTGTACCAAATGGGCAATGGGAAGCAGCTGAAAGCGTCGCTTTTACGCGAACTCAAACCTTGTGGCGTGTGATTTTGCCACAGATTGTAAAACGTATGATTCCGCCATGGATGAATTGGTATGCCATTTTAGCAATGGCGACACCATTGGTATCAATTTTAGGTGTGGATGAATTGGTCACAATGACTAGGCAAGCGATGGAAGCAGAAAATAACGACCCAGCGCTATTGGTACCGTTTTATACCTTTTGCTTGCTTATCTTTTTTGTGTACACCTACCCAATAGCCCGATTAACGATTCGTTTAGAGAAAAAATACGCTGTAAAGCTATAGATTAAAAGGTATTAAATATGTCAGATCTGAAAAAAAATAGTAAGAAGGAACCGATTGTGGTTGCTTCAGCGGTACAAAAAAGCTTTGGTGACTTAGAGGTGCTTAAGGGTATTTCTATGACAGTTAGAAAAGGAGAGGTAATTTGTATTATCGGTCCTTCAGGCTCAGGAAAATCAACATTTATCCGCTGTATTAATGGCCTAAATTCTATCGATGGTGGCTCTATTAAAGTCAAAGGTATTGAGGTTAATGACCCTAAGCTGGATAAGCTGGAACTGCGTAAAAATGTGGGAATGGTATTCCAGCAATATAATTTATTTCCTCATAAAACGGCGTTGGAGAACGTCATGATGGCGCCATTGCAAGTGCTGAAACAAGGCAAGGAAGAAACACTTGAAAAAGCAATGTCTTTGTTAGCACAGGTCAGACTTCAGGGGAAAGAGCATAGTTATCCAGGTGAGTTGTCAGGTGGTCAGCAACAACGTGTTGCTATTGCGCGCTCTTTAGCGATGAATCCTGAAGTAATGTTGTTCGATGAAGTGACGGCGGCATTAGACCCAGAAACAGTAAAAGAAGTGTTAGTTGCTATTAAAGATCTCGCGAAAATGGGAATGACCTGTATTTTGGTGACGCATGAAATGGGTTTTGCGAGAGAGGTGGCCGATCATATTTATTTTACGGATAAGGGTGTCATCGTTGAAGACGGACCTCCAGCAACATTTTTTGATAATGCAAAAGACCCAAGAACGAAAGAGTTCCTTGGGCAAATTTTATAAGTCAACGTAGTGAGGTGGGTGCAATGTGTTTAACAAGATTCATGGTTAAAGTGTCAGTCGTTATTGGTTTAATAACTTATTTGTTTTTAGGGGTGATTGCTTCAGCAGAGCCTGTGGTTATTCGCTTTGCACATTCCGCCTCACCAGAGTCACCTAAAGGCCAGATGGCGCTTAAGTTTCAGCAACTCGTCAAAGAAGCGTTAGGCAATGAATCCGTTGTCGTTGAAGTATACCCGCGTGGAATGTTGTTTGATGACAAACAAATATTGCCAGCAGTGATTAAAAATAGAGCGCAAATAGTGGTCACGCCCATTTCTAGTTTGCAAGAGTTCTCAGATCGTTTCAAATTGTTTGACTTGCCCTTTTTATTTGTTTCAGAGCGGGCGGCATCAAGGTTTCTTAAGGGTGAGTTTGGTGATCGTTTGCTGCGCCTGATAGGCCGGCAAGGCGTTGTTGGCCTTGGTTATTTAAATGATGGCATGAAGCAGTTAAGTTCTGTGCAAAAAATATTGGTCCCTGACGATGCAAAAAATATTAAGTTTTTAACGTCGGGCTCTGACGTGGCCGACACTTTGTTTCGCCAGGTAGGTGCAAGGCCTGTCGTCGGAAACCTTAATAAAACAGTGACATTTTTGCAAAATAAAGTCGTTGACGGCCAGGATAGTACGTGGTCAAACATCCGCACTCGAGGTATTCATGAGTATCAGCCCTTTATTTTGGAGTCCAATCATGTGTATCTAGCAGATGTCATTCTGGCATCGCGGGAAGGTTGGAGTTCCATCCCCAACGACATGTTATCCGTGGTGAAAACACAGTTAGATAAAGCCATTGAATATGGAAATGCGCTAGCGGAACGTCAAGCGACGAGTGAGAAAAATTTTATTATGGAAAGTGGTAATACAGAAGTCATTGCGATGACTGTGGATCAACGTGAACAATGGGTTGCAGCTATGGAAGGTGTTTGGAAGAAATTTGAGAACGAAGTGGGTGCTGACTTAATTAATGCAGCAGCCTCAGCGCGGTAGTGAATAGTCATGATCACAATGACAAGAGCATTCACGAGAATAATTTGACATTTTAGGGGTACGTCATCATGAAAAATACTATTTTAAAATTTGTTTTATCTTCAATTATTGTTTTATTTCCAATGTTATCTCATGCCGATATTGTTGATGAAATAGAAGCAAGAAAAGAAATCATAGTCGGTGTTAAAACAGACTATAAACCTTATGGTTTTTTGGATGCTTCTGGTCGTCACACGGGTATTGAGGTGGATTTGGCCAAAAATGTCGCTGAAAAACTCAAGGTCGCTGTGCGATTTGTGCCAGTTGTTTCGTCCAATCGCATTGAGTTTTTAGAGCAAGGAAAGATTGATTTAATGATAGCGACAATGACCGATAAACCAGAGCGCCGCAAACGTGTTTTGGCGAGCACGCCAAATTATTATTCTTCTGGTACGAACGTGATTGCATTGAAATCATATGATTTCAATCAATGGGAGGAGTTATCAGGGCGTAAAGTATGTGGCATCAATGGCGCTTTCTATAATGATTCAATTAAGCAAAAGTTTGGTGCTGAACTGGTGATTTACAAAAGCACTGATAATGCGTTGCGAGCCTTAAGTGGAGGAAGTTGCATTGCGTTTGTTTTCGACGATTCGTTTATTGCCGGTTTATTAACCGATGAAAAATGGTCTGAAAATTACGAAATGCCTTTTGAAACGATTGATGATGCACCTTGGGCATTATCGGTCAGAAAGGGTGAAAATCGTCTGCATACAATCATGAATGAAATCATTATTGATTGGCATAAAACAGGCAGAATTTTAGGGTTAGAAGCAAAGTATGGGTTAAGGAATACGTCTTATGCTATTCGAACGCATCAAAAATATAATGAAATTTTGAAAGTATTTAAAAATAAATAGCTAGCAAGCCATATCACTCAATTATTCAACGTGTAAAAAGATTAGTACTATGAAAATGTACGGAGAACAAACCACATTAGCTTTGCTCAATTTTCCCATCACTGGCGTAAAGATTAACCATTTTCCGGGTTTGGTTAATGCCTTGGCAATGGTGAAAAAGTCTGCAGCGCTGACAAATGCTGATTTTGGTAAATTGTCTCAAGAAAAAGCGAAAATTATTGTCCAAGTGTGTGATGAAATATTAACAGGGCAGCATCACGAGCATTTTGTGGTTGACATGATTCAAGGTGGCGCAGGCACTTCGACGAATATGAACGCTAATGAGGTGATTGCAAACTTAGGCTTATTAAAGATGGGGCATCAAAAAGGTGACTATCAGTTTTTGCACCCTAATGATGATGTTAATGCATCTCAATCGACAAATGATGTTTATCCAACGGCTTTAAGGTTGGCTGTTTTGCAAATTTTGCCCGATTTAATTGAGGCGCAATCAACTCTGGTAGATTCATTTTTAGAGAGAGCTGAACGATTTAAAGGTGTGTTGAAAGTCGGACGTACGCAACTACAAGATGCGGTGCCCATTACGGTTTCGTCTGAATTTAATTCATTTGCGAATACTATTTCTGAGGATATCCAGCGGCTAAAAGAAGTATCCAGCCTATTGTGTGAGGTCAACCTTGGAGGCACTGCGGTTGGGACGGGTATTAATACGCCGGCAGGGTATACCCCCAAAGTTGTTAACTATTTGGCAAACATTTCGGGGTTGCCGCTTGTCGCTGCTCAAGACTTAATTGAAGCATCCTCTGACTTAGGAGGCTTTGTCGCTTTTTCAGGAATCTTGAAGCGTATTTCTGTGAAAATTTCTAAGATTTGTAATGACTTGCGTCTGCTCTCAAGTGGTCCACGTGCTGGATTTGGGGAAATTATATTACCCGCCGTTCAAGCAGGATCTTCGATTATGCCCGGCAAGGTTAACCCAGTGATTCCTGAGGTGGTGAATCAGGTTGCGTATCAAGTTATTGGTAATGATTTAACGGTGACGATGGCGGCAGAATCCGGGCAGCTGCAATTGAATGCTATGGAGCCAGTAGTGATTTATAACATTATGAATTCAATGACTATTCTGACAAATGCTTTAGATGTGTTGGCAAAGCGCTGTGTGAGTGGAATTGAGTTAGATTTGAATCGCTGCCAAGAACTGTTAGAAAACAGTCTGATTTATGTGACAGCATTGGCGCCAGCGATTGGTTATGAAAAAGCATCCAATGTTGCAAAAGAAGCTTTATCCACAGGTCAAACTATTCGATCGATTATTCTGGGGCAACAAATCCTGTCTGCTTCGCGATTGGATGAATTATTCCAGCCTGAAAACATTTTAGGTCATCCGGTGTAATTGCACTTCTCCTCAAAGTCCTTATTGTGGTCTGTTTAGTGGTTTCCCCAAACCTTCGCAACAGCTCGGTCGTTGCCTAAGCAGCCTACAATAAGGCATAGTACTCCGACAGTTGTGAATACTACGCCAGGAATCAAATAGCCAAGGTCATGCAGTTTCAGTAAATGAATAGCGGTGAAGACTGCGCCCCCAAGACTAGAGAATAGTAGCCCAATAATGATGAGTACTTTTCGGCCAAGGGGATTTTTTTTGAAGTCGGCTTCACCTCTTTCTAGGGGGGTTAGGATAAAGCCAAAGAGTGTTCGTAATGTTTTTTTCATGGTTGGATAATAGCTCAAAATATAAATTTACTCATATTTGTTTGGTCTAGAAGGTTAATCAGTCGTTTCGCATTCTGGTTTTAGATGATAGTGTTCTACTTTCAGTAATCTCAACATACAGTGTGTCGATATATGAGTGATAAAAAAGATAAGACAAAAAAGGGTAAGAAATCAAAATCCAAGAATCAGCAGTCAGTGACGCCTAACCCCACTACGCGAACCATTGCGATGCCTGGAGACACTAACCCATCGGGTGATATTTTTGGTGGATGGGTGTTGTCACAAATGGATATAGCGGCGGGTATTTGCGCTGGCCAGCGAGCTCAGGGTAGAGTGGTGACTGTTTCTGTCGATGCAATGAGTTTTATTCGACCTGTGAAGGTCGGTGATGTGTTGGGTGTGTATACCAATATCAAGCGTATTGGAAGAACGTCAATGGATATTCATATTGAAGCGTGGGTCAGGCGTGACCGAATAGGTTTGCGTGAACAGGTCACGGAAGGAACCTTTACTTTTGTGGCTGTAGACGATGACGGCAACCCGCGGAACATTCCTAAGATTAAAGATATACCGGAATATGTGAGCGAGAAATTTGGCGATTTATAGAGTGACGACGTTTTTCATGCATAAAAAAAGGTTAGCGTTGCTAACCTTTTTTTGTGGACTCAATGTTCTTATAGGACATTGAGAAACGCATTGGCGATTAATTCTTGGCCTGCATTGTTTGGGTGGAAGTTATCGCCTAAAAAGAGTCCAGAGCCATTGCCAAATGCGCCTTCAACTTCTGCAATAGCAACCCCTAAACCTCTGTAGGCAGACGAAATTTGTCGTGCGCGACTATTTTCTGATGAGCTGCGTGGGATTGGAGGGAGTGTTGCAACAATCGGGACAACGCCTGCGGCTTGTGCTTCTTGAACAATTTGGCGCATGCTATTTAAGGCGCCACTGACTGAACCATTTCTGGCATCATTTGTCCCTAGCATGATGATCACATGAGAAGGGTTGAAGCGAGAAATGCCTAAGCGAACAAGTTGAACACTTCCTCGCGCTTGTCTGCCATTCAAGCTGTCGTTGAAAACGGTGACACCGCTTTTGGATTGAACGATACGTGGCCAAGGGGTGGTTCCGCCAAAGCCATTGCCGATGCTGTCACCAATCGCAAGGATTCCTGTTACATTCGACGAAACAGATGAGCTGCTTCCACCACCTCCGCAGGCGGCAATGAATAAGGCGACGAGGGCAGGAATAAAGAAAAATTTTGATTTTAACATCTGACAGTTTTTTAAATGTGGTTTAATCCTTGGGTGCAGATTCTATCACCGATTGTTTTCGCTGAATATAAAAAAACACATTGAAAAAATTTAACTTAATAATGCTTTGATTTGGTGTGATTTAAGAGTTTGTGAATGTGGCATTATTGAGTGAAAATAAAACTATTACACTCAGAAAAATAAAGAATAAATGACTATGGTTGAAAAAATTCGTTGTACAAATGACTTAAGCCTTTATAACAAACTTTTGACTCAAAAAGAGGTGATTCAAACGAATCAATGGATACAGAAAGAGGCGCAAAAAAGCCCAATGAGTATTCGTAGGCATTTATTGTCAACGTCTGTGAGGCTCACAAAGAATATGTCACCCAGCATTCATGCAATGGCTAACGAATGTATTGAACGGCTTGGAGTGGAAATGCCTTTAGAGTTATATGTGTATTCAAGCCCACAGTTTAATGCAGCCTGCTTTAAGCCTGAAAATGAACGCTTGTATGTGATGTTTTCATCAAGTTTATTGGAAGGGTTTTCGTCGCAAGAGTTGAAGTATGTCATGGGACATGAGCTGGGGCATCATATATATAGCCATCATGATATTCCGGTAGGCTATTTACTCAAGGGAAAGCATCGCCCAAGTCCTCGTATGGCTTTAGAATTATTTGCTTGGTCGCGATATGCAGAAATTTCCGCAGATAGAGCTGGAGCTTATTGTGCTGAAGATTTTCATGCGGTGGCTTCAGCGTTATTTAAATTGTCTTCTGGATTAACAACAGACTTAATTAATTTTGATTTGAATGACTTTTTAAAACAAGTGGAGGAAATGCGGGTGGTAGATGCTGAGCCTGGAGAAGGTGCACCAAAAGGAGATTGGTTTTCTACTCATCCATTTAGCCCGTTAAGAGTGAGAGCGTTAGATTATTTTCATCAATCGGAATTGATGAAGACCTCAGGTATTACTCAACAAGACTTAGAATTGAAAGTGCAACACTTAATGGGGTTGATGGAGCCCAGCTATATGGAAGGGAAAACCGAATCTGCTGAAGCCATGCGACGCTTGTTATTTGCCGGTGCTATTGCAGTAGCTTCAGCGAGTGGAGGGGTGTCAGACGATGAAATCAAGATTTTTGAAGACTTTTTTGGTAAAGGTGCTTTTAACGAAGGTCTAAATATTGAGAAATTGAATGCATCGATAAGTTATCGAGCAGAAAAGGTTAAACAATTGGCTAGTCACTCGCAAAGGCATCAGTTATTGAGGGATTTGGTGTTAGTGGCGAATGCTGATAACCGTATAGTCAAAAAAGAAAGAGAAAAGTTAGTTGAAATTGCTGAAGCCATAGCGGTACATGCCGATGAGCTTGAAAATATTTTGTCCACTGAATATGAGCTTGATTAATCTCCTTAGGCTTTTGATGCTGGTGGAGGTATATAAGAGGAGGTGATCAATGGATGGTCTTGTTGTGAGTGTCGATGCTCAATGGGGGTGTATCGCCTGTAGGGCTTTATGGAGCTTACGAGAACTTGGTAGCTTCAAACCGTCTGAAGCTACCCACAACAACTCCCCAGATGACGAGTTGAGATTCTTGTTTGAGTAATATCTCAGGGTAATCGGGGTTTTCTGGCAATAATTTCACTGTATCTCCACGGCGATATAGTCGCTTGACGGTGAGCTCTCCATCTAGAGCGGCGATGACAATTTTATTGTGTGTGGCACGTTCTGAGCGGTCGACAATGAGAATGTCATCAGGGAGTATGCCCGCATCTCGCATTGACATGCCCTGAACTTTTAACATGAAGGTGGAATTTGGTTTTTGAACTAAATAATCGTTCAAGTCTATAGAGTCGTCAAGGTCGTCATTGGCATAGGATGGCAAGCCGGCAGCAACTTTGCTGCTAAATAAAGGGAATGATTGTTTTGCTTCAAGCTTGCTTTCTTCAGCGCTTGCAAGAATCACAACATTGCTTTCGACGTTCGTGGTGTTGACGTCTGCAATGGTGCTCTCTTCTTGTTCAGTTTGTTTGTATTCGTTCTTTAAGAACTCTTTGATTTGTGACACACTGCCTTTAGGGACGCGAATAGCTTGGGTGGGTTCTCCGTATTTTCCACTGCCTTTAGGGCGACCTGAGCCATGCCGTTTTCCTCCATGTGTAGTCGTTGTAGGGTTAATTTTAGTTTTAGTGTCATTTGAATCAGACATATTTATGTACCATAGTCGATCGTGATGTGGATAAATGCACGATGTGTCGCGTTTGTTTTAGAAGGAGACTATTTATTTCATATAATTTAGAGTGTTCTTTATTGCTCAAGTGTTAAGCTTCTTGTTTAAATCGTATCACTCAAATACTAAAAAACCTTTCTTGATAACTGTACAAAAAATATCTGTATTAGTCTATAGCTGGAAGTCAAATTTTTTTCTTTTGTCGCATTACTTTATCTATTACAAATTAAAGATTGATTTTGCAAAGGTTTACGCTACGATGTACACTGTGAAACATTAAACTTAGTTTAACTAATATAATTTCAAGTATTTTATCCATTGCTGGAGGGTATCTATGGCTCAAGTAGAGACAACCAAAAAAGGTTTAAGCAAATATCAAGGTCTCGGACTATCACTTCTTGTGCTAGTAGTTTTGATTATTGGCTTATTGCTTATTAACTTTTTCAACTCAGGTAAGTTGCAAGAATCAGGTGACATTACACTGAAAGGCAATCAACAGGTGTCGTTGGTAGAGGAAATAACCAATCAGCTATTTTTAATTAACTCAAATTATCAAAAAGTATTACCTTATGATGATATTAAAGCCGAGTTAAAAGTCTCTATGGATGACTTTCGTCAGACATTGACGGCTTTTTCTAGTGGTGGTGATCTAGTTATTAAGAATCCGAACGGTACGATCGCTAATCGCGTGACGATTGATAAGTTGACGGGTGGTAAGATTGATAAATCACTGGAAGAAGCTCAAGCTATTTGGAATGAATACGAAGAAGCTGCAGCGCCTATTTTCGCAAAGAATCAAAATACGCAAAGTGAGTTAATTAACGCACGTGATGTTGTTGAAGATAATGCCGATCAATTGCAGAGTCTGATGGATGAAGTATTGGCTGAGATTCAAGCTAGAAGTACGAAACTTTTGTTTGACCAAGAGTCGTTCCAAATTTTGGGTATTATGGTCACAATCTTCATGTTCTTGTGGACGATTTTTGTAACGGTGAGGAAACTACTTGAAAATGATAGACAAGTAGAGCGTGCACAACAGGAAACACAAGGTATTTTAAATACTGTAAAAGAGGGATTATTCCTTCTCGATAAAGATTTAGTGATTAGTACGCAACATTCCCAAGAAATGCTGGAAATTTTTGAGACAGACGAGATTGCGGGTCGTGAATTTTCAAACCTCATTAACTCCATTGTTGGTGATATGGAAATGTCGACAGTAGAAGAGTTTGTGAAATTGCTTTTTGACGAGCATGTTATTGAAGACCTCATTGGTAGTTTGAACCCTTTGGATAAAATCGAAGTTGATTTTGACAAGGCTGATGGAACTACACAGAAAAAATATTTAAACTTTGCTTTCTTTCGCGTACTTCGTAAAGGAGACATTGATGAGATTTTGGTATCTGTACGCGACATTACTGCACGTGTTTTACTTGAGCAAGAATTGGAAAGTACAAAAGAGCAAGGTGAGCAGCAGGTTGAAATGTTGGTTTCCTTCTTGCATGCAGAGCCACAAATGTTACGCAGCTTCTTGATGGATTCTCGAGAATCATTGGCGGAAGTGAATGGCATTTTAAAAGACCCTGTGAGCAGCAAAATCGATTTAAAAAACAAGATTGATAAGATGTTTATCTCGGTTCACCGTATGAAAGGTGAGGCTTCAGCGATGAACTTTGATGCTTTCGCAGAGCGAGCACATGAGTTTGAGACTGAGCTGACACAATTGAAGAAAGTAACGAATATTAAAGGTATTGATTTCTTACCGTTAACCATTCGTTTGGATAAATTGATTTCTTACACAGACACATTGAATGAACTTTCAACGCGTTTACAATCAGGCCAAACATTAGATATTTCTGTTGGTGAAACAACTATTATGTCTCCGGCAATTGATGAGCAGAGAAGGAGCCAATGGAACCACTTGAATGATTTAGTTAACAGTGTGTCTAAAGATACGGGTAAAGAGGTGCATTTTGTGCCAACTGGCTTGGTTGAAAGTGAACTGACAGATGCACAAGAGCGGATGGTTAAAGATGTTAGCATCCAGTTGCTACGCAACTCTATTGTGCATGGAATTGAAAAGCCTGAAGTGCGTAAGCAGCGTAGAAAATCTTCTTTTGGGCGCATTGATTTGCGATTAGCAACCTTACCGAATGGTTCTGTTGAACTCATCGTGAGAGATGATGGCAATGGCTTAGATTTAGAGTCTATTAAGAAGCGTATTAAAGAGAAAGGTCTTGCCACTGAAGATGAAATGAAAGACTGGACTGATCAGAAAGTGGTGAGTATGGCTTTCTCATCTGGATTTTCTACCTCAACTGAAACGAGTATGCATGCAGGTCGCGGTGTTGGCTTAGATATTATCCGTGATAGCGTGAAGAAGATTGGTGGTCAATTGCGCCTCCGACAGTCTGCTGGGAAGTATTGTCAGTTTGAGATTACGTTGCCTGGCGAAGCTGCTTAATAGTGGTTACTGATAACAGACATTTAGAGGAGATATTTAATGGCTAGACTACTGATAGTAGATGATTCAAATGTTATTCGTTCTCGTATTGAGCGCATTTACGACGGTGATCCCAATGTGATTATTGCTGGTAAAGCGTCTAATGGGCATGAAGCAGTAGAGTTTGTTGGTAATGAAAGGCCTGATATTGTGACGATGGATTTAACTATGCCAGAAATGGATGGTATTTCGTGTATCACTGAAATCATGGCAATTGATAGTAGTATTAAAGTGCTAGTAGTTTCGGCATTATCAGATAAAGCAACGGGTATTGAAGCATTGAGTAAAGGCGCACGCGGTTTTTTGTGTAAGCCGTTTAGTGATATAGAGCTAAGAGAGGCTTTAGAAAAGCTTAACTTAAGTAAAACAAGAGGCTAAGGCTAAATTGCCTAGAAAAAATTATCAGGATGAAGGTAGGTAAAATAATATGAATGAAGAGTTTGTGAATGTATTTGTTGAGGGCATGATGCGTTATTTAGGCCATTTGCCGGATGTTTCTGCCGTAGTAGGGACTCCCTATTTAATGGACTCTGATGACCCGGTTCATTATGATATCACTGGTATTATTGGTATATCCGGTGAGCGAAAAGGCTGCGTATATTTTACAGCGCCTCGTGTTTTTCTATCTCATTTATTGGCAACTCAAGGTGAAACAGATTTGTCGGATGATAATCTATTAGATTTGTCTGGTGAAATTGCTAATACGATTGCAGGTAATGCGCGTTCTGATTTTGGTAAAAGTTTTCAAATCTCTGTGCCTCTCGTGGTAGAAGGCCAGCCTAATGGTGTGCATTTGCCGGCAGGTATTCGGACATTCGCGATACCTATTTCTTGGAGAAATTACACGCCGTTGTTGGTTGTTGCTCTAGAAGGTAAAGGAAAGTAAAGCGTATTTGTGTTTGATTCACAAAAGAAAGGCCTCTATTTAGAGGCCTTTCTTTTTGTTGGTTTACCACCAAAACTTATTCCATAATTGAGGGTTTGCCCAGTGTTTAGGGTTGAACCAGTCGGGTGTTCGTTTGTAAGAATCTATATTGTATTGATACAAAATAAAATCACTGCTTTTATTGTCTTCATTGGTAGAAAGCTTGCTTAAGCCAAAGCCTAATAAATCGTTTTCTTTCCATGAGCTTAGCTTAAGATTCCCTAGTAGAATAATTTTTGGTGCACAAAGATCTCTTAGTCTTCCAATTAATTGTTCGGTTTGGGTTTTGTCGTCCAGTTCAATGCAGTTGCTAACGATGGCTAGGTCATAACGTTGTGAAAATGCAGCGTTATTAACTGTTGTGGAGGCTTTTATTTGAGTAATGTCACATTTTTTTTGAATTAGTTTGCACTGTTCCTGGTAGTTATCCGCGATATTATGAATGGATTCACCGATAATGAGTATGCTTTCTGGGCAGACGGTTTCTAATAAAGATGTGGCATCAAAGATGAGTTCGTTAGGGTATTTCATGGTGCGAAAAGAACGATCTGGGTAAACATTGGTACAAACGGGTTGATAGATAAAGTAGCATACAGTACTCTCATTTCCTGTCACAGCTTGATCGTGTATTAATTTAATTTGATTCTTGAATTAGAAATTTAACGCTAGAATTTAGTACAAAAAAACATAGTAGGACCATCATATCAATGACAGATTCAGTCGAGCAATTATCTTTAGGTGAGTTTGCCGAGCGTGCATATCTCAACTATTCAATGTATGTCATTTTAGACAGGGCTTTGCCATTTATTGGTGATGGCTTAAAACCCGTACAAAGGCGAATTGTCTATGCAATGTCTGAGTTAGGGCTCAAATCTACGGCTAAATACAAGAAGTCTGCGAGAACTGTCGGTGATGTATTGGGTAAATTTCATCCGCATGGCGATAGCGCGTGTTATGAAGCTATGGTGTTGATGGCTCAGCCGTTTAGTTACCGTTATCCGTTAATTGATGGTCAAGGTAACTGGGGTTCTACGGATGATCCTAAGTCATTTGCGGCAATGCGTTATACCGAGTCAAAATTGGCGCCGTTTGCTCAGACCTTATTAGACGAGCTTAAGTTAGGTACAGTTGATTGGGTGCCAAATTTTGACGGTACTTTAGAAGAACCGAAATTTTTACCGGCAAAAATCCCTAATATTTTATTGAATGGTGTGACGGGTATTGCGGTGGGAATGGCGACAGATATTCCCCCGCATAATGTCAGTGAAGTGATTGATGCAACCATTCACATTATCGACAACCCACGAGCAGATGTTCCTGAATTAATGCAGTTTATTCAAGCTCCTGACTATCCGAATGAAGCCGAAATCATTACCCCGCGCGAACAGTTAATTGAAATGTATCAGGCGGGTAATGGCTCAGTGAGACAGCGAGCTGTTTTTAAAAAAGACGAAGGTAATATTGTGATTACGGCGTTGCCGTATCAAGCGTCAGGTTCGAAAATTCAAGAACAAGTGGCCGCTCAAATGTTGGCTAAAAAGCTGCCAATGGTCACTGATATTCGTGATGAATCAGACCAAGATAGTCCTGTGCGCTTAGTGATTGAGCCTCGCTCAAATCGCGTTGATATATACCAGTTGATGAGTCATTTATTTGCAACAACAGATTTAGAAAAAAGCTTTCGTGTCAATCTCAATATGATTGGCTTGGATGGTAAACCAAAAGTATTGGCGTTAAACGAAATTTTGTCAGAGTGGGTCAAGTATCGTTTAGCGACGGTGACTAGGCGCTTGCAACACCGCTATAACAAGGTCAAAGAACGTTTGCATATCTTAGATGGGTTGCTGATTGCCTATTTAAATATAGATGAGTTAATTACAATTTTGCGTTTTGAGGATGAGCCAAAACCGGTCATGATGTCTCGTTTTAACCTTTCTGATGAACAGGCTGAAGCGATTTTAGAATTAAAGTTACGTCGATTAGCCAAGCTTGAAGAATTTAAAATTCAAGCTGAGCAAGAGGAATTGCAAGCAGAGGCTGAAAAACTTGAGCTATTGTTGAATTCTAATATGCGTTTACGCACCTTGGTTAAGAAAGAATTGCGTGAGGTTAAGGAGATTTATGGTGATGAACGTCGATCTCCTTTGGTGGAAAGGGATACTGCTCAAGTCATTAGTGAAACTGATTTAATGCCATCTGAACCAATTACAGCCGTGGTGTCAGCACAAGGATGGGTCAGAGCGGCTAAAGGTCATGATATTGATGCGCGTGAACTTAATTATAAATCGGGCGATAGTTATTTACATGCAGTGCAAGGGCGGAGTAATCAGACATTGGTGCCCATAGATTCCACTGGTAGAACATATGCTATACCAGCCCACACACTCCCTTCTGCAAGGGGGCAAGGTGAGCCATTGTCGAGTCAATTGACACCACCGGCAGGTTCTAATTTTGTTGGTTTAATGCTTGATGATGTTGCTTCAAATTATGTTTTGATGAGTGATTCTGGCTATGGTTTAGTGGTAAAGCTTGAAGATATGCTGACAAAAAACAAAAAAGGAAAAGCGACGTTGAATGTGCCGAAAGATGGGCATGCGCTGATTCCTAAGCGTCTTGAAAGTTATGAAAATGATAGTATTGCTGTAGTCACTACGGGTGGTTATCTATTGGTTTATTCGGCAACTGAACTACCTCTTTTGGCCAAAGGAAAGGGTGTTAAATTGATCAATATTCCAGCAAAGCTATTGAAATCACGTGATGAAATTATTGCTAGCGTGATAGCTTTTTCTGAAGGGCAATCACTTATTGTGCACTCGGGAAAACGGCATTTGCGCTTAAAAGGAGCTGATTTAGAGCATTATCGTGGAGAGCGTGGTTTGCGTGGCAAAAAGCTTCCAAGAGGTTTTCAACAGGCTAATGAGTTAGCCGTAGACTAGTGACGAGAATAGATATGAATAAACTAGAACAATTAAGAGAAATGACAACCGTTGTTGCAGACACGGGCGATTTAGCGGCGATTAAGCAATTTCAGCCTCAAGATGCGACAACAAATCCTTCGTTGTTATTAAAAGTAGCCCAGGACGAAGATTACCGGCATTTGATGC
Organism: Arenicella sp.; assembly: GCA_050633585.1. Lineage (GTDB taxonomy): Bacteria > Pseudomonadota > Gammaproteobacteria > Arenicellales > Arenicellaceae > CALKZN01. The sequence continues at coordinate 48,336 of JBOEGT010000057.1, read as the reverse complement.
AGGATGCAGCAAAATCAGCTAAAGGCGATTTAGTTGATGCAGTAGATAGGTTTGGCGTGCAAATAGGGGTTGAAATTCTTAATATTGTGCCGGGACGTGTTTCTACAGAAGTGGATGCTCGACTTTCTTTTGATACCGAAGCAACGATAGAAAAAGCGAAAAAATTGATTGCCATGTATGCGGAAAAGGGTATTGATAAGTCCCGAGTTCTGATTAAAATTGCTTCCACGTGGGAAGGGATTAAAGCTGCTGAAAAGCTTGAAAAGGAAGGCATTCATTGTAATCTCACACTACTTTTTGGTTTTGAGCAGGCAGTCGCGTGTGCGGAAGCGGGAGTCTTTTTGATTTCCCCATTTGTGGGCCGTATTCTAGATTGGCATCATGCACATAATGCGACTAAGGGGATAGAAATGCACTATACCCCTCTAGAAGATCCTGGTGTTGTTTCTGTGACGAATATATATAACTACTATAAAGAACATGGTTATCAGACTATTGTCATGGGAGCGAGCTTTCGAAATACAGGTGAAATTGAAGCCTTGGCGGGATGTGATTACCTGACGATTGGCCCTCAGTTTCTTGAGGAATTGCGAGAAGATGATAGTCATTTAGTGCAACAATTGAGTGAAGAAAAAGCACAAACAAAAGTCAAAAAGTTAACATTGGATGAAGGCCAATTTCGTTGGGCGATGAACGAAGATGCCATGGCAACTGAAAAGTTAGCTCAAGGCATTCGGGCATTTGCGGCAGATCAAGTTAAGTTAGAGAAGTTGGTTTCTCAGTACCTGTAATATTAGCGTGTAAGCGTTGAAAATACCTGATGTCACTGATGGATAACTATGTGAGATCAGGTTTGTTATTTCTTGCCTTTGTATTTTCCGAAAGTCATTTCAAGCTGCACGCCAAGTTTGGCGTAAGATTCCCGGGGCTCATTGTTATCACTATGTTCCCAGCGATTTTCTATTTGTGTTTTTAGGATTAGCCAAGGCTTAATAAATGGCTGTCGATATCCAAGGCTAATGCCATACTCCGGTACGTCTACAATACTGTTATCGCCACTTTCGCCGAAGATATAGGTTCGGAGTGAAATGCCTGTCGTTGATGATAGCTTTTTATATAGTGCAAGGCTGCTGCCAGTCTCCCAAATTTCTGTATCTTTAAGGTAGGTGGCACCAAGGCTCCAAGTGCTTAAATAATTTTCTCCAAGAGGTTGGCTAAATTGTAAGTTGCTAGTCGTGCCCAGTCCGTCATCATTTTGCCAGAATAATGTTTGAGAGAAGTGTGACGATAAGCTACCAAACTCTTTGTAGTGGCGATACCTTAATTTGGCATAAGGCTGAAGGCCACTGCTGAATCTAGCGCCAACAGATGTTTCAAAACCTGTTTTATTGGGGTTTCGATAGCCGAGTCCAATTAGCCAGCGAGCGTCTTCGTTTCTTAAATCGTTTCTTAAGCTGTCGATGCCTGAAATCTGAGAGTCACGAATGTAGGCTTCATCATCAGTGCGTCCAATGAAAGCATTTAATCGCTTACTGACGTTAGGGAGTCTGGCTTTGATTCGTACTCTAATTTTAGGGTCAAACCCTTTGTCTTCGTCATGTCTAAACCCTAGTATGAGTTTGCCACCAAAGCTTTTCCCATCAAATTTTTCTTCTTGGCCAAACCAGCTATCAATGTTCCGAACAGCGTGGCATAGCATGGAATGTGTTTTATCTCTAAAGTTCGTCAGGCTATCTTTGTCATTTTTGGGCTCCATACAGTTGTGTTCTGAATGTTTTCCATGATAGCTAGTTTCTTGTGATTGTGCGTGAACACTCTCTTTCTCAGCAATTGCATAAGGGCAATAAAGGAGTAATGATAAACTAATGAATTTAAATGATAAGCGGTACAACATTAACATTAATAGGCTTGTTTTGTATTTCTTTCAATGTGTTCAAGGGTAACTATGCCATAAATTTTCTTTTGAGTGCGCCCATGAGCACCGCACACATAAACAAAATCCATGTCTTGGCTTTGCATGACTGTATATGCTTCTTGCAGGGTGTCAATTGTCGTCACTTTCGATGCCGTTTGACGCATTGCTGGAAACGTGAGTAAGTCAATCGTTGTGTCACCTAGTTCCAGCTGAGGTGTTTCTTCATCTGAAGTGACGGAGTCTTCCTGGCGTTGGTCTTTTTTTATTTCTTGGATGTGATGAATGAGGTCTGTGCCTGGAATAAGGGCGGCTTGTCCATTTTCAGTTAATACGGCTATCCACCGAGGTTGATGTTCAAGGATCTTTTCAGCCTTTGTGAGTGTGATGGTTTGTCCTTGTTGGACGATGTTTCGTTCCATGATACTCGCTACTCCAGTTCTCCTGAGTGCTTGTGCCATGGGGTTGTTGCGGTAATCTAATCCTCGGGCCATCATTAGTAGACGATAAATTGATGGTTTTTTAAAAATAAGCCTTTCTGCGAGGACTGCGGTGATGATGGCTATCATGCCAGGAAGGATGATGGACTGATTAGCTGTTAGTTCTAGCAAAGCAATGAGTGCAGCTAATGGTGCCTGTAATGTTGCGCCCATCATTGCGCCCATGCCTAATGTGGCGTAAAAGCCTTCGTAAGCAATGCCTGGAAAGAAATTTTGCGCAATTAAAGCAACGGCGCCACCCGCGCAAGCGCCAATGACGAGGTTGGGTGCTATTAGTCCACCAGGGATGCCTAAGCCGCATGCAACGGCTGATGCAACGCACTTGGCACAGACAATAATAATGAGTGTCCATAGACCGATTTGACCAACCAAGGCGGCATTAACTGTGTCATAGCCCACGCCCATGACTTGCGGGGCAAAAATACTGATAACACCAACGATAAGCCCTGCCATTGACATGCGAAAAATAATGGATTGATTTTTCCATGCATCCGTCATGAATAATGTCATTTGAGTAAAGACAGCTGAGATTGACCCAATAATGATGCCAAGCAATGCAATGAGAGGTAGTTCGTTAAGAGAGCTAAGATCGAAAGGAGGGACAACTAACGCGGGTGAGTCCCCAAAGACAATGCGTGTTAAAGTTGTTGCAGTTACAGCGGAAATAATCACTGGGGTGAACCCAATAATTGTGTATTCCATGACGACAACTTCCATGGCAAAAATGACGCCTGCCAGAGGCGTATTAAACCCGGCGGCAATCGCAGCGGCTACGCCACAGCATACTAAAGTGCGAGTGCTGTTATTTGGCACTTTGAGGTAACGGCCTAATAAGCTGCCACTAGTCGCTCCTAAATGAACGCCTGGGCCTTCTCGTCCTATTGATTGGCCACTGACGAGAACGATGACAGCGCCTATGAATTGCGCGATTGCGTTTTTGAGGGGTAAAAAACCTTGTTGATACGTGAGTCGTTCAAGTACGTGTGCGACTCCTACTTGTCGATTCTCTTTGGAAAAAAAAGAAAACACAATGCCCGCAATAACACTGCCGCCAACAATTAACGAGAATCGTATCAGAGTGGATAAAGCTTCGAAGTCTTCTCCGGCTTCGTCACCGGTAAATAAAAAAGCGCCTTTTTCAATTAATAGGCGAAAGCAAATAATGACGCCTCCTGCACTGATTCCACAGAAAATGGCAAGTAAAGAGAGCTGTGGTAAACCATCAAAGGTTCCTGCCATTCTGAGTCGTTGGCTTTCAAGAAATTCTTGGTATTTATTTCTTGTATATGCAATAGGCGGCCACTTCTTCCAGACTCGTATTGATTGGAGAAATTTATTTTTATTTGACATCGCGCTTATTGTTAGTGGGTGTGTGCAGTGGCCTATTTTTACGGTGTTATTGGTATTAAAAAGGAGGGGTAATCGTTGGTCGAGTCTTGAGAATTAACTCTCTGAACTTATCTTGTATGGCCTCTAATGAGCGTTGATCATCACCTTCAAAGCGCATCACGAGTACTGGCGTCGTATTTGATGGTCTGATTAAGCCAAAACCTGTTTCAAAATCGACTCGCAGTCCATCAAATGTACTGACTTGCTCGTCTGGGAAGTCAGCATTTTTAGCGAGTTCATCCATTAAGGTATAATGTTCACCAAAATTTTCCATTTTAATATGCAATTCTGGCGTATTGATTGTGTTTGGTAATGAATCAAAAATTGCTTGCGGTGTTTCTTCTCGTTTAGAGAGGAGTTCTAGTAATCGTGCACCCGCATAAACGCCGTCATCAAACCCAAACCAGCGTTCTTTGAAGAAAATATGACCACTCATCTCGCCGGCTAATGCGGCACCTGTTTCTTTTAATTTGGCTTTGATAAAAGAATGGCCTGTTCGCCACATGGTTGCTTTGCCGCCAGCGTTTTGAATTTCAGTCGCTAGCGTGCGACTGCATTTGACATCATAAATAATTTCTTCGCCAGGGTTGCGCGATAAAATATCTCGTGCAAATAAAATCATTTGACGGTCTGGCCAGATGACTTCACCTTTTGATGTAACAACGCCCAGTCGGTCTGCATCACCATCAAATGCGAGGCCAATTTCCGCATCATTTTCTTTTACCGCTTCGATGAGGTCTTGTAAATTTTCAAGTTTTGCTGGGTCTGGGTGATGATTTGGAAAGTTACCATCAACCTCTGAGAAAAGATCGATAACCTCGCAGCCTAATGCGCGGAATAATGTTGGGGCGGTTGCTCCGCCAACACCGTTGCCACAATCAATGACAATTTTCATTGGTCTGGCCAGTGTAATATCATCAACAATACGTGTGATGTAGCTATCAATAACTGCAACTTCAGCAAAACTGCCTGTACCTTGCGATAACGCGTTATTTTCAATGCGTTCTCGAAGTTGTTGAATTCTCTCTGCGGATAAAGTGGTGCCATCTATAACAATTTTGAATCCATTGTAATCGGGTGGATTGTGGCTGCCGGTAATGGCTACGCAGGATGAAATATTGAGCTGATAAGCAGAAAAATAAACAACAGGGGATGGAGCGACACCAATATCAGTGACATCAACGCCAGTAGCCCTCAACCCGTCTGATAAAGCCTTGGCAAGACTGGGACCCGATAATCGTCCGTCACGGCCTATAACAATGCTATTTTTTCCAGCTTTAATGACTTCACTGCCTATTGCTTGACCTATTTGGAAGGTGATTTCTTCAGTGATGGTATCGCCAACAACACCACGGATATCGTATGCTTTAAAAATTTCTGCCGGAATGCTCATGTTTTGGGGTCGTTGTTATTTTAATTTGAACAGAGTCAATAAATTATAACGTTGCTAGCACCGAGTTGACAGGTAAGAGCGCTGAAAAAATAGATCTATTTTATGACGTATTTTTAAGCCATTACCTATTAGATAATGGCATAAACAAGAATAATGATGACGGCGATGGGCGAAACAAACTTAATTAAAAATAGCCATATTGAAAATAATGTATGGCTAGAGGCTAACTCTTCTTGAGTATATTGTTTTTTGACCACCCATCCCGTAAAAATAGCAATTAAAGCGCCCCCAAGTGGCAGCATAAAGTTAGATGTTAATATGTCAAAAATATCAAAAAATCCCGCATTTTTTTGTATACCGAGAAACTCAAACGAGAACGCCCATGTATTAAATGAAAATACGGTCAATATGCCTAATCCCCAAATTATTCCTCCGATGAGGATGGCTGATGATTTTCGGGTGAGTCTTGTTTTTTCGGAGCAATAAGCAACGGCTGGTTCTATCATGGAGATGGCCGATGTCCAAGCCGCAAAGAGTAATAAGATAAAAAATAGAGTTCCCCATATCGGCCCAGCAGGCATTTGTGCAAATGCGGTTGGCAGTGTGCTAAACACTAAGCCGGGGCCAGCACTTGGTTCTAGACCTATGCTGAAAACTATGGGGAAAATAATAAGGCCAGCGAGTATAGCAATCAATGTGTCAGCGATGACAATATACAATGAGACTCTTAAGATGGATGTTTTTTTAGATAAATATGAGCCGTAAGCCATAATGGTGCCCATACCTAAGCTTAATGTAAAAAACGAGTGACCTAAGGCGCTAAGCACAACAGATAAGTTGATTTTAGTAAAGTCGGCATTGAGCATAAAAGCAGCACCTTTAGCAAATTCAGCGCTTGTCATAGAATATATAAACAGCGCTAATAGCATGAATAGCAATGCTGGCATCAGGATTTTTGTTGCTTTTTCCAAGCCTTTTTTTATACCAAGCGCAACGACGCTGGTTGTTAACACCATAAAAACGCTATGCCATATGAGCATTCTTTTGGGGTCGGATAATAGTGTACCAAATTTTGCGCTGATATCCTCGCTGGGCAGTGTGCGAAGATTGCTGTTACTCATTTCGCCTATATAAGCGATGATCCAACCAGCCACAACGCTATAAAACGAAAGAATGATTATTCCACATGTCACGCCCATCCAGGCAAAACATTGCCAAGCCTTTTTCTGTTGAGACTCTGCTGCTAAGTGTTGGATGCTTGTAATTGGGTTGGCTTGCCCGCGTCGGCCTAATATGATTTCAGCGATTAAAATGGGCATGGCAATCAAGAAGATGCATGCTAGATATATCAGGACAAAAGCCCCTCCGCCGTTTTGACCCATAATATATGGAAATTTCCATATATTCCCTAAGCCAACGGCGGAGCCTGTGGCCGCCATGATAAAAATCCAATGAGATGACCATTGAGCGCGCGAGTTTGAATTTGCCATTGTTGTTATTTTTGTTGTTATTGTTTGGTTTGTTGTTATTTGTTTTGCGCTTCTGAGTTAGCCTCCTGCAAATAACGTTGGAAGTAATGTTTGCTGGCTAAGGTTGAGCTCCACAACCATGCCATATACAGGCAAAAAAGCAAAATAGTAAAAACGGAGTAGCGGGGTAAAATCAAAACGAACGTGAGCATTAGTAGGCTTCCAAGTACTGAATACAGTTTTGCTGCTTTCATCATTCCTTGAGTTTTTAATTTGATGTCTTTTTCAGAGTGAATATCGCTATCGAGTAACACTTTCTTAATTGCTTGGTATTCAGCTTCGTTTTGACGTGGTTTCATATCAGTGTGTAGATTGAGATGGTGGGTTAAATTTTACTCATTAACGGGGGCTTTCAGCAAATAAAAAGCCGTACTCAATAGAGCACGGCTTTTAATTGCAGATGAATGATTGCAAGCTATCGCAATCTTCATACGTTAATTTGCTTTATGTATCGCTCGTTTGTCAACGGCAAGTGCGGCTTCATGGAAAGCTTCATTTAGCGTTGGATGGCCATGAATAGTTCGTGCAATATCCTCTGAGCTTGCTTTGAACTCCATCGCAAGGACAGCTTCAGCAAGTAATTCAGACGCCGATACACCAAGAATATGGACGCCAATGACTTCATCAGTTTCTTTGTGAGCAATCATTTTGACGCGACCGTTCTTTTCATTCATGGCTAATGCTCTACCATTGGCAGCAAACGGGAAAAACCCTACTTTGTATGGAATGCCTTCGGATTTACATTGTTCTTCGGTTTTTCCAACCCATGCAATCTCAGGGTGAGTGTAAATAACCCACGGAATCACATCATGATTCAGTGTTGTATGTTGGCCGGCTATAACCTCTGCAACCATGACGCCTTCTTCAGAGCCTTTATGCGCTAGCATTGGTCCTTTAACGGCATCGCCAATAGCGTAGATGCCTGGAAGGTTAGTTTGACATTGATCATTAACGTCGATACGGCCACGATCATCAAATTTTAATCCTACAGACTCATCGACAATGCCATCAGTATTGGCTTTTCTGCCGACAGCAACGATGAGCTTATCGAATTTGGCTGTTTGTTCGCCATCTTTATCGCTGTAAGTCACTGTGACAGATGTTTTAGTCGTTTTAGTGCCAGAAACCATTGCGCCTAGCTTGATGTCTAAGCCTTGATTTTTGGTCAACACTTTAAACATTTCACGAGAAAGCTGCTTGTCTACCGGCGGTAAAAAATCTGGAGCCGCTTCGAAAATAGTGACTTCAGAACCTAGGCGGCTCCAAACACTGCCAAGTTCTAAGCCAATGACGCCTGCACCAATCACGCCTAGTTTCTTAGGGACCGCATTAATGTCGAGTGCACCTGCATTATCTAGAATAAGGGTGTTGTCGACAGGGGCAGGAGGGATGTCAATCGGTTTTGAACCTGTGGCTAAAATAATGTTTTCAGCACTATAGCTTGAAACGTTGCCCTCGTTATCGGTGACTTCAACGATTTTGTTTTGGAGTAATTTTCCGCGACCATGGATGGATGTGATTTTGTTAGCTTTGAATAAGCCTGTCACACCACCAGTTAGTTGTTTAACAATCGCATCTTTGCGAGCCACCATTTTTTTGACATCAACGGATAGCTTGCCAGTTGAAATGCCATGGTCAGCAAATTCATGTGATGCTTGAGCATATTTTTCAGATGAGTCTAACAGCGCTTTTGAAGGAATGCAGCCAACATTGAGACATGTTCCGCCAGGTGCTGGTTTACCTTCTGCATTTGTCCAGTCATCAATACAAGCTGTGTTGAAGCCTAGTTGTGCAGCACGAATTGCAGCGACATAGCCCGCAGGGCCTGCACCAATAACGATGATATCGAATGTTGAATTATCAGGGTTTGACATGATGAGCCTCTTATACTTCTAATAATAAACGTGCAGGATCTTCCAAGCACTGTTTAATAGTGACTAGGAAACGTACAGCTTCAGCACCGTCAATAATACGATGATCGTATGTTAGTGCTAAATACATCATTGGACGAATCACAACTTCTCCATTAATAGCGACAGGGCGTTGCTCAATACGGTGCATGCCTAAGATGGCGCTTTGAGGAGGGTTTACAATTGGAGTGGATAGCATCGAGCCAAATACGCCACCGTTAGTGATGGTGAAAGTGCCACCTTCCATTTCAGCAAGCCCTAGTTTGCCGTTTTTAGCTTTTTGACCATAGTCAGCGATAGTTTTTTCAACATCAGCAAAGCTCATGTTGTCCACACTACGAAGGACTGGGACGACTAAGCCTCGTGGTGAAGAGGCCGCAATGCCGATGTCATGGTAGTCATGATAAACAATATCACCGCCATCAATAGAGGCGTTGACAGCAGGGAAGCGTTTTAATGCTTCAACTGACGCTTTAGCAAAAAATGACATGAAGCCTAAACGTGCATCATGCTTTTTCTCAAAGCTTTCTTTGTATTGCTTTCGTAAATCCATGACAGCAGACAAGTCAACGTCATTAAATGTCGTTAGCATGGCTTGCGTGTTTTGTGCATCTTTTAGGCGTCGAGCAATTGTGGAGCGGATGCGAGACATTGGTTCACGGCGCTCAGTGCGTTCACCGCTTGGTGAGGCAGGGGGTGCAATATTATCTTTTGCAGCCGGAGTGTTTGCCGGTTTTGCAGCGGCGGCGGCAGCAACATCTGATTTGGTTAGTCGCCCGTCTTTGCCTGTGCCAGCGATATTTGACGCATCAACGCCTGTCTCAGAAATCATTTTCCTCACAGCAGGACCAGATTTTTCAGCAGCGCCTGCAACAATGCTCCCAGCTGGAGAAGTTGTTGAAGTGGTTTGTTCAACGGCCGTTGATGTTGCTGCTGTCGCGCCTTCAGTAATGATGGCGATGAGTTGTTGCGCTTCGACGCTATTGCCTTCTTCTACTTTGATTTCAGTCAGTACGCCGTTAACAGGGCTAGGTACTTCAAGGACAACTTTCTCTGTTTCAATATCGACTAAATTGTCATCAATGGCAACTGAGTCACCAATCGCTTTGTGCCATGCGACAAGAGTGCCTTCGGCGACAGACTCTGGTAATACAGGGACGTTGACTTCAATGCTTGCACCGGATGCAGAGGCGCTTGTATTGGGTGTTTCTGCTGAAGCTGAAGAAGCGGCGGTAGCAACCGTTCCTTCACTGATCATAATGATGGCTTGTTGTGCCTCCACAGTATCGCCTTCTTGTATGAGGATGTCAGTGACAGTACCAGCAATACTTGACGGTACTTCAAGAACAACTTTTTCTGTTTCGATGTCGACTAAATTATCATCGACAGCAACGCTGTCTCCGACACTGACATGTAGTGCTGCAACGGTGCCGTCAGCAACGGATTCTGGAAGGACTGGGACTTTAATTTCTGTAGCCATGATTTGATTCCTAGCTTGTTTTAAATCTATCGTTAATTAATAAGAGATGTATCGCTATCGCGTTACAGAACTTGGTACGGGTTATCGCTTTTCAATGGTAAGAATGACGCTTCAACTAAGCCTTCTTGTTGTGCGTTGTGCACTTTCAAGTAACCTGCTGCAGGTGATGCAGATGCTTGCCGGCCTACATAAGACAGTGATTGTTTGTCACTAATAGTTTGTTTTAGTTGGTGTTGAATTTGATACCAAGGTCCTTGATTTAAAGGCTCTTCTTGACACCAAATAATTTCGTTGGCATTTTTATATTTCTTCAACTCTTTGTTTAAGTCTGTTCGAGAGAATGGATAAAGCTGCTCAATTCGGACAACGACAGTGTCAGTGATATTATGTTCTCGGCGGTATTCTAATAAGTCAAAATACACTTTTCCTGAACAGATGACCATACGCTTGACTTTCGTGTTAGTCATTTTATCGATTTCGCCGATGACGGGTTGGAACTTGCCGTCGGTTAAGTCTTCTATATTCGATGTTGAAAGTTTGTGACGTAGTAAACTTTTTGGTGTCATCACAATCAAAGGTTTACGATATGGTCGCAACATTTGACGGCGAATCATATGGAACATTTGAGCAGGTGTCGTTGGCGCGCACACTTGAATGTTGTAATTGGCGCATAACTGCAAATATCGTTCCAGACGAGCGGATGAGTGTTCTGGACCCTGTCCTTCATAGCCGTGAGGCAAGAACATGGTTAGGCCACAAAGGCGACCCCATTTCGCTTCTCCACTGGAAATGAATTGATCAATAACGACTTGAGCGCCATTTGCAAAATCACCAAACTGTGCTTCCCAAATAACCATGCGCTCAGGGTCGGCAGTGGCATAGCCATATTCAAATGCTAGTACGGCTTCTTCAGAGAGTACAGAATTGATGACTCTGAATTTAGGTTGACCTTCTTTGATGTTCTGTAGAGGTGTGTGGCCCTCACGTCTTTTTGTGTTATACATGACGGCGTGACGGTGGAAAAATGTACCGCGTTCAGAGTCTTGTCCTGAAATACGAATGCCATGCCCTTGGTCAAGTAATGTGGCGTATGCAAGCGATTCTGCCATGCCCCAATCAAGTTCCTGCTCGCCTTTGAGCATTTTATCCCGGCTGGAGAGCACTGCTTTGATGCGAGCATGAGGTTCAAAGTCATTAGGAAGCTCTAATAGTTTCTTGCCAAGAGTGGTGAGGGTGCGTTTGCTGATGGTTGTGTTGGTATTGTCATCCCACTTGGTACCAAAATAACGATTCCAGTCAACTGTGTGGTCGCCTTGGTGGTCTTCTAAAAAGTCTTCTGTGACAACATCACCTGCTTCTAACGATGCTCTGTAGTTGGCAATAAAGCTTTTTTCATCGGATTCAGTGATGGTGCCTTCATTGATGAGGCGTTGAGCATAGATCCGGCGAGTTGTATCTTGAGAGCGAATATTTTGATACATAATCGGCTGTGTTACGGCAGGTTCGTCAGCTTCGTTATGTCCATGACGGCGGTAACAAACTAGATCAATAACAACATCTTTTTTGAATTTGTTGCGATAGTCCAAAGCAATTTGTGTTGCAAAAACAACGGCTTCAGGGTCATCGCCATTCACATGTAAGATCGGAGCATTAATCATTTTGGCAACGTCTGTGCAGTATGCTGTTGAACGAGACTCTGATGCTACCGATGTCGTAAAGCCAATTTGGTTATTCACAACAATATGGACAGTGCCGCCAACCTTGTAACCTTGGCATGCTGCCATATTAAATGTTTCCATGACGACACCTTGGCCTGCAAAAGCCGCATCTCCATGGATGGATATTGGTAGTACAGAATACCCTTCATAGTCGTTGCGGCGAAGTTGACGTGCCTTAACTGAACCGTTTACCACAGGGCTAACAATTTCCAAGTGTGATGGGTTGAAAGCCAATGAAAGGTGAGTGGGTCCGCCTGGCGTTTTCACATCGGATGAAAATCCCATGTGGTACTTTACATCGCCATCTGAAAATTCAGTGGTATCAATGTCTCCTTCAAATTCAGAAAATAATGCGCTAGGTTTTTTTCCTAGAATATTAATTAACACGTTTAGGCGACCACGATGAGCCATGCCGATGACAATTTCTTTAGTCCCGCTAGTGCCTGCTCGTTGTACCAGTTCATGAACCATGGGAATCAACGATTCACCGCCTTCTAATGAAAAGCGTTTTTGGCCTACATATTTTGTGTGAAGGTATTTTTCAATGCCTTCGGCAGCTGTTACCTTCTTTAATAGATCAACCTTTTTTGTCTTATCAAGTTTTGCGCCATCTTTGTATGCTTCAATGCGCGGTACAAACCATTCAATTTCTTCTGTGTTCGTGATGTGTCGATATTCAACACCAATGGACCCGCAATAAACCGATTTGAGTGTTTTGATGATCTCTTTTAAAGGTTGTTGCTCACCGCCAGCTAAGGTTCCTGTTGGAAACGTTGTATTAAGGTCTGATTCATCAAGCCCGAAATATGAAAGCTCTAACTCAGGCGCTGGCTCGCGCTCCATTTGATTGATGGGGTCGAATTGTGCAATTTTATGGCCATATGAACGATAAGCGCCAATTAAGCGAGAAACTGCTGCTTGCTTGCCGTCTTCCCCCGCTTCATTGACAACAGTGGCGTATTTGTTTGAATAAAGCTCTAGGTATTGGAAGTGATTTTTGAGGGACGGGTCGACTGATTCAGGGTCTTGTTTGTACTGAGTGTACAACTCATCCAGATAGTCTGCATTTGCGCCGCTTAAGAAAGAATCAAAGTTTGTTGGTTTGTTCATACTGATTTCGCATGGCTTGCGCCTTTTTCAAGACGTGGTTTTATGTTTACGTTTCATATTCGTTATTTTAAGCTCGTACGCTTTTATGTGCGTAGGTGAGAATGAAATTAAAATAATCAATATGAAACTTTTTGCATATGATTTTAAAAATTTTCTACGTTGCTATTATAGACATCCTCTCGACGGAGTAAAACACTTTCTTTTTATATGCATAAAAAAAGGGTTTATCTTGCGATAAACCCTTTTTTTGGCGTGATTTTGAACTTATTTATTCATTATCTTTTGCTGATTGACGGAACGTCACGTATGCCTTCACCGGTATAAACTTGGCGAGGGCGTGCAATACGGAACTCATCGTCTTGCATTAATTCCATCCATTGGCTTAACCAGCCAACTGTGCGAGGAATGGCAAATAAAACAGTGAACTTATCTGTTGGGAAGTTCATTGCTTCGTAAATAAGACCTGAATAGAAGTCAACATTTGGATAAAGGTTGCGTTTAACAAAGTAATCATCTTCAAGTGCAATGCGTTCAAGTTCTAGTGCAACATCAATGAGTGGGTTCTTGCCGGTTACCTCAAAAACGTCATAGGCTACATCTTTAACGATTGCTGCGCGAGGATCATAGCTCTTGTATACACGGTGACCAAAACCCATTAAGCGTTTTTCGCCGTTCTTACAGCTATCGATATAGGCTTTTACTTTGTCTTTTGTGCCGATTTCATTCAGCATTTTTAACACGGCTTCATTGGCGCCACCATGTGACGGTCCATACAGCGCTGCGGCAGCACCTGCAATTGACACGAAAGGGTCTGCTTTTGAGCTGGTGATATTTCGCATGGCGCTAGTAGAACAGTTTTGTTCGTGATCGGCATGCAATATAAATAGGATGTCAAGCGCGCGTTCAAGTACTGGATCTGCTTGATAGCGAGGTTCAACCATGCGATACATCATGTTCAAGAAGTTAGCAGTATAGCTAAGATCATTGTCGGGGTAGATGTAAGGTAATCCACGGCTGTTTCGGTATGCATAAGATGCAATCGTGGGTACTTTGCCGATGATGCGTTTGCATTGGAGAAGACGATTATCGTAATCGTCGACATTTTTTGAGTCTGGATAGAATGTTGATAAGGCTGCCATCATTGAGATGAATACACCCATTGGGTGCGCATCATAGTTGAAGCCAGTCATCATTTTCTTTGTTTTTTCATGCAACATAGTGTGCTGCGTGATGTCTGCTTCCCAATCACTTAACTGTGCTTTGTTTGGCAGTTCTTTGAACATTAGCAAGTGAGCAACTTCCATGAAGGTGCATTTCTCAGCAAGTTGTTCTATAGGGTAGCCGCGGTAACGTAAAATGCCTTTGTCGCCGTGAAGGTCGGTTACGCTACTGCTGCAAGATGCAGTATTCGTGTAACCCGGGTCATATGCCATCATGCCAAAGTCATCATCTTCAACTTTAATTTGACGCAAGTCGATTGCTTTGATGTTGTCGCCGACAATATCAATTTCGTAGTCTTTTCCAGTGCGGTTGTCTTTGATGGAAAGCGTATCAGCCATAATTAACCTCGATAAGTTTAAGTAGTGTGAGTGGTCTGAATCTAAGAGGGTGACTCAGTACTCATAGATTAGGTCTGTTGGGAAATGGTGCGCTAAGCTCAAATTAAGTTTGTTATTAAATGTAGCTAACAAGCTCTGAAAAGCACCCATTTCGCAATAGCACCTAGCTATCATTCGAACCGCTGCGGCGTATTCTACTAAAAAAAATGTAGAATTTTAAGCTTTTTTGCTCAGTAGGCTGCTTTTTTGTGTTTAAAGTTCATTAAATGCAATTATTTTATTTGACGCCCGAGTGTCCAAAACCGCCTTCTCCTCTGGCGGTTTCTTCAAAATTATCAACGATATTGAAATCACATTGAATGACTGGGACGACTATCATTTGTGCAATTCTATCGCCAACTTCTATATTGAAATCTTGATTGCTACGGTTCCATAAGGAGACCATTAATGGGCCTTGATAGTCCGCATCGATTAAGCCGACAAGATTGCCCAAAACGATACCATGCTTGTGACCTAGCCCTGATCTTGGTAATAGCATTGCGGCTAGGCTAGGGTCTGCTAAATAGACAGATAAACCAGTTGGTATCAGTACTGTTTCACTGGGTTTGATGGTAATAGATGTTTCAATACAGGCACGAAGATCTAAGCCTGCAGATCCATCGGTAGCATATTCTGGCATGGGAATGTCTTGGCCAATTCTCGAGTCTAAAATTTTGACTTGCACTGCTTTTTTCATCTTTTACCTGTAAATATTAGTCTGTGTTGTACTTGAGGGCCACAACCGTTTATGGGTTTATTTTTCGGCTGATCTCTTCAATGAGTTGTCGAGCAATTTGAGTTTTACTCGCTTTGCTGAGTACGATAGTTTCTTCTTTTGTAATCAAGGTTATTGCATTATCAGCAGTGCCAAAACCAGTATCCTTACCACCGACGTGATTTGCGGCAATCATATCTAATTTTTTTCGTTCTAATTTGCCTTTTGCATATTCTTCAACATCGTTAGTTTCGGCGGCAAAGCCAACAGTGAATGGGGCATTAGGCAGGCTGGCAACACCTGCTAGGATGTCAGGGTTTTTTACCATGGTGATTGTCATGGTGTCGTTATCTGTTTTTTTCTTGATTTTGCATTCTGCAGTTTCAATAGGTCGATAGTCTGCAACCGCGGCTACACCGATAAAGACGTCTTGGTTGCTAATGTTATCCATCACCGCTTCTTGCATATCTAACGCTGAAATAACCTGAAGAGCATTGACATGTTCAGGGGAGGTGAGGTGGGTTGGTCCTGACACTAGCGTTACTTTGGCGCCTGCCTCAACAGCCGCTTGTGCGAGTGAGTAGCCCATTAGCCCTGAGCTGTGATTGGTGATGCCTCTGACAGGGTCTAAAGCTTCCCATGTTGGGCCAGCTGTTAGCATGACAGATTTGCCCGCTAACGAGCCTGTTTCGAATAGTTGAGCGGTACGCTGTGCAAGATCAATGGGTTGAAGCATTCTGCCCATCCCAACTTCTCCACACGCTTGATCTCCAGAATCGGGTCCTAGAATAGCGATGCCGACTTTTCTAAGGTGTTCAATATTGGCTTGGGTCGCCTGATTTGCCCACATTTGTTGATTCATGGCAGGAGCGATAGCAATGATGGCATTTGTGGCAACACAAATAGTGGTCAGTAGTTCGTCAGCTTCGCCATTTTTTAGGCGAGATATAGCATTGGCAGTTGCCGGAGCAATTAATACTGCGTCGGCCCAGCGTGCCAGATCGATATGACCCATCCCAGACTCGGACTCAGCATCCATTTTATAGTTGTGTACGGAGTGTCCGCTGACGGCTTGTAAGGCGATTTCGGAAACAAAATCAGCTGCATTTTTGCTAAGCACTACTTGTACATTAGCGCCAAGGTCGCGTAAGCGACGAACAAGGTCGGGAGTTTTGTAGGCAGCGATTCCTGCGGTAACGCCTAATAAGATATTTTTATTGACTAGACTTAACATAGTGATGGAGTGTACAGTGGCTCCTAAAGAGAGCCAAGATGGATTTTGGTGTATTTTTTATAAAATAAAGTTAAATTGAGATTCAAGGAGAGAATCAATGTCTATATCTGAGTCAGTTATTCGTCAGAATAACCATGATCAACAAAAAGAAGATCATAAAGAACTAATTAAAAAAAAGCCTCGATCAAATAAAAACGCTAACACAGCTACATTGCCAGCTGATCAATCAGTGAAGCATTGGCCGTTAAAGGAGAGACCGCGTGAGCGATTGATTCATTGCGGGGCAAATGCGATATCTGATGCAGAATTGCTAGCTATATTATTGAGGACTGGTGTGAAAGGGGTTTCTGTTGTTGAGTTGGCAAGGCGATTGCTGTTGGAGTCAGGGGGTGTGCGTGAGTTATTAATGTTGCCGCCTAAACAGTTTTTCAAGTTGCATGGAATGGGGGCTGCTAAATATGCTCAATTGCAAGCTGCGTTGGAGTTAGGTAAGCGAGTATTAGAGCAATCTATTGTTAAAGAAAATTGTTTAACCAGCTCTGATAAAACCAAAGATTATTTGCGCTTGCAACTTCGCGATAAACCTTATGAGGCTTTTGTGGCTTTATTTTTAGATGCTAGGCATCAGTTGATTGCCTATAAAGAGTTGTTTCGAGGAACAATAAATGGCGCATCGGTGCCTGTAAGAGAGGTTGTTAAAGAAGCTATGCAATATAATGCTGCAAGCTTAATTGTGGCTCATAATCATCCTTCAGGTATTGCTGAGCCCTCAGAGGCTGACAAACAATTAACGCAATCTTTACGCACAGCGCTTGGTTTATTGGATGTCAATTTATTAGATCATATTATTGTGGGTAATGCCGAATGTTGCTCATTTGCTGAACGAGGTTTGCTATAATGTTGCCGGTCCAAATGCTTTTCTCGTTATTTTTGCAGAAAATAGCTAAAAACGCGTAAAAGTGTTTGGATTTCTTCATGCAATTTGATATAAATGCGCACCCGCTATTTATCACATCGATATTTAGTGGTTTTGAAAGAATTTTTACATGTGTCCTTTGTATTTACGCTTAAACAAGGCAGAGGCGCATAAGACTTAGAAATCTAAGAAAGGTTATTATAATGGCAAGAGAATGTCAGGTTACTGGTAAACGTACCACTTTTGGCAACAATGTTTCACACGCGAAAAACAGAACGCGTCGTACCTTTGTGCCTAACTTGCACTATCGTAAGTTTTGGGTTGAAAGTGAAAATCGTTGGGTTAAATTGCGTGTGTCGACGAAAGGTATTCGTATCATTGATAAAAAAGGCATTGATACTGTGTTGACTGAGCTACGTACACGTGGCGAAAAAGTATAACTTTTTTCGACTATTTTATAGACGCGAGACTGAGGATTCATCATGAGAGATAAAATCAAATTAGTATCGACTGCAGGAACGGGTCATTACTACACTACAACTAAAAACAAGCGTACGATGACTGAAAAAATGGTTATTAAAAAATATGACCCTAAAGTTCGTAAGCATGTTGAGTATAAAGAAGCAAAAATTAAGTAATTTAAGTTTTGTTTACGTAAAACCAGCCTTTATGGCTGGTTTTTTTGTGCCTGTTGAAATAAACCCTCTCATTTTTTATTAAGCTTAAAAGAAAGCCCTGTACTTGTTCTGTCATATTTTTTCCTGTAGCTTAGTCATAACTAAGTTATGGTTAAGTCTATGGAACAGTCTAATTTTTTAGATACACAAGTAGCACAAACGTCGAAGTTTTCTTCGAAAAACCTTAGTCATCAAATCCTTCGCGTTGACCCATCAGGGATGCCGCTTGACTGGGTTAGTTATCAAGAAGCGGTGAAGCTCTACTTCTTAGATAAAGTCTTATATAGCTGTGGTGAGCCTCTGTATCTTCTGCGTGGGGGCATTAATTCTATGACAGGGCAGCAAAGTACCCTTGAAGTTCACTCAATTATTGCGACTACTTCAGAAAAGGTGAATAGCCACGAAAGGCTTTATTCATATACTCCGCCGCTCAGTAATCAAACATTGTTTGCTAGAGATGCACGTATGTGTTTGTATTGTGGTGAGACATATAGCCGACACTGTTTGTCGCGGGATCATATTACTCCGACAAGTCTAGGTGGGGAAGATATTTGGTCTAACGTGGCCACTGCGTGTAAGCGTTGCAATAATCATAAAGCTGGAAGAACGCCAGAACAGGCAAATATGACATTGTTAGCACTTCCTTTTAAGCCTTCTCATGCAGAATATATTTATTTGAAGGGACGCCGTGTATTGGCTGATCAAATGGAATTCTTGCAAGCGCATTTCCCAAGGACGAGTCCGTTATTGGAGAGAAAGGTGAATGTTTAAACTTGAATCTTGATGGGTAAAAAGGGAACTAGAAAGCGGCAGGTTTGGTAAGCCGCTTTCTGTGACGATTATTATTCTGAGCGGTCAGTCACTTCAACTAAGTGGTAACCAAACTGAGTTTGTACTGGACCATGAACGGTGCCAACTTCTTCATTGAAGCACACTTTATCAAATTCTGGCACCATCATCCCTGGCCCAAAACTGCCTAAATCTCCGCCAGCTTGACCAGATGGGCAACTAGAGTGTTGCTTAGCAGCATCTTCAAAGCTAATTGATTTGTTTTGAATGTTGTTTTTGATCTCTAGGCAAGCTTCTTCTGAGCTTACTAGAATATGTCTTGCTGTTGCTTGAGCCATGATTATCCTCATTGGTAAATGCATTAGTTGGCGTAACTACTGGGTATGGTTACCCAGTAGTTACGATGGAGTGAATGATACTGAAAAAAAGCAACCTTGACGAGAAAGCGATGCTGCTTTTCATGAAAGTTTCATCTTCACTATTTCACTAAAGCACATCTGAAGAGTTGTTTAAATAAGCTTGCTCACCAACGCGAGTCCATTTACGGCTATTGTTCTTGTGTGCTTCCATTGAGCTCATTATTTCGCGAGTTAGGTCATCCCCTTGTTCCGCAATGTCGCGCATTAGGCGTCTGGTTTCTCTAATGAGTCTGCGAGTCACTGAGTTGGGCAATGCGCGGAACTTAATATTTGGAAAGTCTTCCTTAATTCTGTTGAGCTTTACACCATTTTCATGCGTGATTTTGGTGTACATATCGTAAGCCGCTAAGCGCATTGCGTTTTTGACAACCTGTTGTAACGATTGTGGTAGCTCTGCAAATGCTTCTTGGTTGATTAAAAATTGCATCTCAGAACTAGGCGCGTGCCATCCAGTGTAGTAATAAGGGGCAATTTTATAAAAACCTAAATCAAAATCAATCGCAGGTCCAAAGTACCCAACAGCATCTAGATCGCCATCATCAAGAGATTTATAGAGCTCGTTCGATGGCACATCAACGACATTAACGCCAACATTGCGCATTACCTCTCCGGCAATGCCTGTCATGCGCATTTTTAACCCTTTGAGATTGGCAAGGCACTGTACTTCGCGTCTGAACCATCCCATCATTTGATTGCCTGTATTGCCGCCTGGAAAAGAGAGTAAGCCATATTTGGCGTAAACTTTTTCCATGAGCTGCATGCCGTCGCCATGGTAAAACCAAGAATATAACTCAGGGGCAATCATTCCAAATGGTACAGAACTGAAGAATAATGTATTGCGATCCTTTTTGCGCCAATAACTGGATTCAGAATGTCCCATTTGATATTTTCCTTCTTTAACGAGGTCAAAGATACCAAATGGGTTTTTGTGTTTTTCTTGAGGTTCAACGGTAATTTTTAATTGGCCAGCTGATAATTGGTTGGCCAACGTAACAAACTGTTGAACAGAATACGATAATGGTGAGTCACTTTCCCATGACTGAGCGAGACGCCAATTATATGTTTTGGCGCTGAGTGCGCTGCTCATGGTGAGCAGGACGGTAATGAGAGTGATTTTGTATAAATTTTTCATAAAAGTAACCTAAGTCTTTGGTTTTGAGTCGAAGCCTGTATTAGCGAGAGTTGTTGAGATATGCTTGGTCTCCAATTTGAGTCCATAGGCGTATTTGCTTTTGGTATGCTTGAATTGAGCGAATAATGGTATTGGCTTCAGTATCAGTTTTTTGGATGGAGAGCACCTCTTGAGCAGATTTTCTGCGCAAAGCACGCATGACATCTCTTGGGAAGGCATGAATTTTTAGTTCAGGATATTGTTGTTTTAATTCATTTAGTTTTTGTGTGTTTAGGTGGGTCATATAGGTGTAAATGTCATATGCCGCGAGACGCATTGCAGAAGTTAATGCAAGTTGTAAGTCCTTAGATAGCGTTTCATAAGCCTTTTTTTCAACAAAGAACTGCCTTTCTTTGCTGGGTTCATTCCATCCTGTGTAATAGTATTCGGCTATTTTCGCAAATTCGGCATTACTTTCTGTGGCAGGTGAGCCGCCCGTAATAGCTTCAACCGTATTGTTTTGTAATGCTTGGACTAACTTTTCAGCCGGTAAATTGACGGTTTTGGCCCCTAGCTCTGAGAAGACTGTTTTAGAGATGCCTTCGCTTGCAATAGAAATGCCTTTGATATCTTTTCTGGATTTAATTTGTTTGCTAAACCAACCTCCCATTTGTATGCCAGAATTCCCTCCTGGAAATGCGTAGACATTGTATTTTGCATAGGCTTTTTGCATCAAACCTAAGCCTCCTGCCTCATATAGCCATGCGTTCCTTTCTGCAGAAATCATTCCGAAAGGTGTTGAGCTAAATAGCGCTAAGCTAGGGTTTGAATCATAAAGACTGGCTGGAGATAGGTGAGCAATTTGGAACTCTTGCGATTGTAGCGATTTTAAAACATCTGGTTCTTTTGCCGATTTTTGTGGACTAATGTCTATCGTCAGCCTTCCATTTGAAAACTCACGAACATATTGAACTAATGATTGATTAAGGATTTCTTGGAAGTGGTCATTTCTTGATTCAGTAACCACCATGTTCCATTTTATATTTTTCTTGGATTGAGCAAGGCTGTTTTGTATTGTGCCGATGGAAATACACTGGATTAACAATGCAGCAGCGATTTTAAATGTTAAACTGAAAGTTCTTTTTTGAGTGGAATACGTCATCAGGGTTTACCTTTAAGATTTGTTAAATGCATTGTTGAAATAAGTCAACAATATCTGAGCCAGAAGGCCCTGCGCTGTCGATCCATTCGTCAGTCATGGTGTAACCAATGTTTCTGAGTTCTTCCAAGAGATCTAAAGAAGGACGAGATACTTTGATGCCATTTTTTTCTAAAATTTGAGTATGTTCGCTAGCTTTTTCTCGGACAATTTTCCAAGCCTTGGTTTGTGCTTTCGCGGCCGCACTGAGAATAATTTCTTGAGTTTCTTCGTCTAAACCGTTAAAGAATTCTGCGTTAATGATCGTTAGATTTTTCGGTATCCAGGCATTAATTTCTGAATAGTGCGACACGTAATCCCAGCTTTTTTGGCTCACGCCTGTCGAGGGAGAGGTGATCATGGCATCAATTTTTTTCGTATTAAAACTATCGGGTATGTCGCCGAACGCAACGCTTTGACCTGTTCCACCCATGAGTGAGGTGAGTCTTTCAGTTGTTGGGCTATACGTCCTGATGGTTAAGCCTTTGATGTCAGCAAGTGAACGAATAGGCTTGTTTGAATATAAGCTTTGAGCTGGCCAAGGTGTGGCATACAGCAGCAAAGCATTGTTTTTTAGGAGTTCGCGACGGAGTATTTTTTTTGAAACAGAGAATAGCTTTTCTGCTTCGTCGAAATCTGTTGCTAAGAAAGGAATATTATCGACTTTGAAAATTGGATGGATGTTGCCTAAGCGTCCTCCAAAGACTTCACCGAAGTTGACTTTGCCTGAGCTGACGCTATCAAAAATATCGGCATGTTTTATGAGCTTGCCACCAGGGTGAACCGTCAGCTTTATGTCAGCCGTTCTTGATGAGACTTCTTTGGCAAATTCTATGGCTATTTGTGTTGGATGATTTTCAGGCCCGTAAGGTGTCGGCATATCTAAATCTATAGCGAATACTTGAGGGGAGGAAAGGGCGAAGAGTGACAAAATAAATTTTTGAAAAAAATGCATAATAGGACCGACTTTTAGGTTAATAAATGTTAATGTATCGAGTTCAAATTAGCGTAGCAGAGCGATACGGTAAATTAAAATTATATTTTTTTGTGGTTTTCTATAAATTTATTTTATTGAAAAAATCATTATCAAATTATTCGCATTAAAGTTAAATATATGATTTAACTTTAATATTTTTATTCTGGAAACAATTCAGAAGTGAGTCATATATGCTGGGGATTAATGTGAATGATTTTGGCGAGAATGATTGACGTACAATTTCGTTAATGATCTAATAGGATATGTCCCAGCAGGAAGCTGGGACATCAATTTAAAAATTAATCTATTTAAAACAAGGAGTGTTTTATGAAAATGTCTAATCTAAATTTCTCTACTTTTATTAAGCCTGTTTTAGCTGTTAGCTTAATGGCTGTCTCTCTAGCCGCATTTGCCGTGCCAGTGAATGTCAATAAAGCTGAAGCATCCTTAATCGTTCATTTGTGACGCTTTCTGTGCCCCTGCATTTTTGCCATAGAGTCAGTGTTTACAACAGATATTACGAACAACCACAAACTTTAGGTGAACATATTCGTAAAAAACAGTTAGACAATAACCTTACTCTAAACCAAGTATGTGAGGCTATTGGAATAACAAAACAGACTGCTTTACGCTGGGAACAAGAACCACCTAAAAGAATCCAAGAGAAAAAATATCCTCTAATTGCTAACTTCCTTGGTTACTGTCCAATTGACTCTTACCCTCAAAACTTTGGACAACACTTAAAACTAATCCGTTCATGGTCTGGATATTCAAGAGAAGAAGTGGGTAGAGAGATTGGCACATGTCCTAAAACAATTGCACGATTAGAAGATGACAACTTCCTTTGTCACATTGATGTTTTGGAGAAAATATTAGCGTTCGTAAAACAAAAAACAGGGATTGTTTATACAAAAAACAGATACAAAAACATTACCCCTGTTTTGTATAGATATGGAGTTAGACAGTCACCTAATTTTTCTTCTTGATTGAATCAAGAACAGTCACCTCAACTAATACTTTTTTTGAGTTTGGAAGTGCGATTTCAACAATATATGTTTTTTCTTTTTTAGTACCAGAAGAAACAATTTCTTTTTTGTCTGATTTCTTTTTCATAAATATTTTGCATGTAATATTTATGAAAAAGATTAGTTAAAAAGCATAAAACACACAGTCATTTTTTGGTCATTTTTTTGTCCTTGGCTTCTGTTGAATGTATATTCTATTATTAATAAATTGAAATTTGGATCTCATTAAATGTACGGATTACCTCCACCAATAGAATCATTAGAATGGTCTTTTGGACTAGTTTTTGATGTTTGCGTTAAACTGGGTTTAGGAAAAGATGATGTTGGAAATTCTCCTTGGACTCTTGTAGAGCTTTCTAAAGAATTTGATCCAAATGAAGGCTCTTATGTCAAAGTAAAAAATTGGGGTCATGGAAATACAATTACAAAAACTGATTTAGACAAATTAATTATTTGCCTGACAACTGGAGAGGAATATGAAAAACAATGGGCGCATGTACTGAAAAAAAGTGCTAATAATATTCAACCTGCTGTAGAGATAAAAAAGCAAAGAAATGATTACTTTGAAATAGAATCTTTTCCCGATAAAAGAAAAGAAGCTTTTGACATAGTCAGTACCAGAATCAGCAAGAGTAAACCCTTTCTATCAGGAAAAAAGAAAAGCAAAGGCTCAACTGTTGGGCTAAAAAGTGTACTGGTTTTTGCTGGTTTAATTACTGCCTCCGTTTTATTTCTCTACAACGATGTTCTCTACCTTGACTTTAAAGAAAGAGAAGCAGAAAGACTGCTAGATAAGTTTTCTAACATCCAGTTTTGCGCTGAAGAAGACTTCAGTGAAAAACTGAATCAATGCTTAAAAAATCAAAATGTTTTTAAATATGGCATTGAAGAAGTGAATATTAGCTTTGAAAGTGATGTGCTTGTTGAAGATGATACTTTTTATCTATATTGGTACAGACAAAGAGAGTTTTTTCTTAAGTCAAAAAAGCGATGGGATAGAGTATTTAGTAAAGATTTTAAATATGCCTCAACATTCATAAAAACAATTGGTGGTCTTGAAGCTGGAGAATATCAAATTCGGTTTTATAATGAAGGGAATATCTTCCGAAGAGGCGAAGTTATTGGTGAAGCATTTTTTGAGATTGTAGATTGAAATACTACAGCCCTAGATTAATATAAATTATGGTCAAACTTCCAACAGGGTTCACATTCAATGCACTATCTTTTGAATTAGAAAACCATTTAAAGTACTTAACTGATTATCACAAGGAAATGGAAGGTCAGTTAGTGAAACTTAATACAGAATATAAGGAAAATTTTGATGAGTGGATGTCACAAGAGGGAGTAAGTAAAAAAGATCAACTTCATGAAATTATGATTTCATCAATTGAATATACTTTTGAAGATAAATTTTCACAAATTTTAAGAGAGCAAATACTGACATCAATTTATGGGTTAATAGAATCGTCTTTTTTTTCTGCTTCAGAGTTTTTAAGAAAAGAAAAAAATAAACAGTTAGCTTTAAAAGATATAGCTGCAAGAAGCCCAGAAAAAAGATGGAAAAAGTATTTTTCACACATATTAGAGATTGATCTTAATTTTGACCAAGAAGTTTGGACAAGCATTAAGCGCATGAGAGAAATAAGAAATGTATTAGTTCATACTGGTGGTATTAAAGGGCAAATAAGTGACAGCAACTTAAAAAAACTCAAAGAAATCGTAAAACATGAATCAGGGTTGACCATAAGTAGTTATGAAATTGAAATAGAACCTAAATATTTAAACAACCAGTTTGATGTTGCTTCAAAAGTTGTTAATGCTCTTGTGCATATAATCAATAATAATGGCATGGGAGTCCAATAATTTATGATTTGCAAATTAGTATAGGTTAATTTAAATTACCTTAAAACAAATAAAGACAAGGAGTCATTATGTTAGTTTTAACAAGGAAATTAGATGAAGAAGTAATCATCACAGTAGGCAGTACGGAAGTTGCAGTATCAGTAGTAAATGTTTTAGGTAGTAAGTTTCAATTAGGCTTTGATGCGCCTAATGATGTTTCTATTTTAAGAAGTGAATTGCTCAATACAAAAGGAGATAACAATGAAGTTGATACTAAACAAAAGCCAAAAAAAGGCTGGAATGATGGGTGGAAAAATTGCTTTTTCAATAGATTTCAGAGGTGACTTTACTGATGAAGAAAAAGACAACTTAAATCATTACAAAATGACTAATGAAGTCATTTATTCCAATGCTGACCAATCAGCTCAATCTACATTAAGTATGCTAAAAGAAATTGCTACATCTACAATTATCAGGGTCTCTGACTTAACCAATGGTCGTGTGATTGAGTGTAAGGATTTTATGGAAATCATGGCTGTGGAGGATCAAGTAAAAGCATCCTGTCAAAATCTCAAAAACTTACTAGAAGCAATGGCTAACTTTGAAGGTGAACAAGTTATAGACATTGATTAAATGAAGGAGTTTTGGGAGGGATACAGATTTGGTCAGAAGATTTTGGGCTTTCTAGGTACGGTTTTTGCATCTACTGGAAAAACGGCTAAATCAAGAAAGTCAAAACCTGCGGACAAAGAAGTTACTGACCTTATCAGTCATGTAACTACTGTTTACTCAGAAACAGAACATCTATCACAGATAGATATATTCTATGTCGCGGCAAAAGCATCAATGGATGCAGCAGGTAATAATAATCTACCGTTGGATAATCAATTAACACAGTCTATGATGGACTGTGTATTGAAATACATTGAGTATGAAGGTTTAACAGGCGTTTCACCTGACATATTTATTCCAGATACTCACGCGGAAAAAGCAGAGTTAAAAAAAGAATTACGAAAAAAGCTGGAATTGTATTCCAACGATGAAGAAGTCTATACCGTCTTTATCAATTTTCTAACCACTATTTTTTATGAAATATTTCGTGATTTACCTAAGTCTTGCATCACGGATATTTCAGAAGATGCAGAGCCAGTTGATCAATACAAACGAGCAACATTTGATACTCATATATTGAACCTTTTTGATGATGTTTATGCATTGGTTCAAAACATCTTTGTAGAGTTTTTTAATGAGGATTTAACCGACACAAAACTGTTTGATAAAACACGCGACATATTCATTGTTAATGGACAATTAGCAGCGGGGCTAAACCCATCTGATTCAGCAAACTATGGCAAACAATTCCCCATGCCAACTGAATATAGGAGAACGCCTCCTGATGAAGTAATTGAGAAGTTTTTTAGGCTGACTCCATTTACAAACATCTTCCTTCAAAAACTGCCTTTCCATATTCCTAAAGAAATACGATTTGAACACGCTCATATATTGGCAGGCTCTGGTCATGGCAAAACGCAGTTATTACAGAAACTGATATTAGATGATTTAAATAGTAATACAGGTTTTTGTGTCATTGATAGCCAAGGTGACTTGATTTCAAAATTGTTACTTAACAACAGACTGTCACCTGAAGACAATCCTGATATAGCAGACAAGTTAGTTTTAATAGATGCTTCTGATGTTGAATATCCAACCTCACTAAATTTGTTTGCATTAAACAGTGATGATGTTGAATTAGATTTTAAACAAAAAGAAATACTAGCAAACAATACGGTTGATCTATACACCTATATCTTTTCATCATTGTTAGGAGCTGATTTAACAGCCAGACAAGGCACAATGTTCGTCTATATAGCCAAACTCATGATGGAGATACCAAACGCCTCTATACAGACACTGAGGCAGTTAATGGAGGACGGTGAACAGTTCCGTCCATATATGAATAAATTAGATGGTTCAGCCAAGGCATTTTTTCAAACACAGTTTAATTCCTCATCATTTAAACAGGTTAAAAGTCAAATTCTATATCGTCTGTGGGCTGTTCTATCTAATTCAGTATTAGAGCGCATGTTTTCAGGAACAGAAAATAAGGTCAATCTGTACGACGCAATGAACGAAGGCAAGATTGTTTTGATTAATACATCAAAACAGGTTTTAGGAAAAATTGGCTCAGAGGTCATGGGTAAGTTTTTTATAGCCATGCTTACTCAATCAGCCTTAAAAAGAGCTGCAATCACCAAAGAAGATGATCGCAGAGGTTTTCACATTTATGTAGATGAGGCGCAAGAATATGTTGATGACATGTTTAATCAACTTATCAATCAGGTTAGAAAATACAAATGCGGCTTTCATTTATTCCATCAAAATTTAGACCAACTTCCTTCATCAGTCAGGGCATCGGTATTGGCATCAACATCAGTTAAATTGACTGGTGGTATTTCTTCCAAAGATGCCAAAACAATGGCGGGTGAAATGAAAACAACATCTGATCGGTTAATGGAGGTTAAAAAATACGATGGCTCACATGCTGAATTTTCTCTATACCTGCAAAATGTCACTGACTCTGCCGTCACTATTGATGTGCCATTTGGCCTGCTAGAGAAAGAGCCAGTGATGTCTTCTGTTTGTTTTGAACGGTTAATTGATTCAAATAGAAAGAAATATTGTCGCCATATTTCAAAGGTACAAATCAGTGAACCTATTGCTATACAAAATGAGCCTGTCGTTGAAGAAGCTGTAGATTTTCAAGAAACGCGAACTAGTGAACCACTAAAAGAGTTCGAAGGTTCTAAGCCAACCGTCTCAGAAATCATTGAACAAGTTGAAAGCGCAAATCACAAAGAAACAAAACTAGAAGATGTTAGTGAACCTGCAATTAAAGGCAGGGGCGGAACAAAACATAAATATATTCAATCATTGATTCAGAAACTTGCTATTGAAAAAGGTTTGCAGGCTGAAATTGAACATATCTTGCCGAATATGGACAGAGTTGATGTGGCTATTTTTGGAAAAAAGAAAATAGCTGTAGAAATATCTGTTACCACCTCAGTAAAACACGAAGTTTCAAATATACAAAAATGCCTTGATGGTTTTGATTCCGTGTTAGTCATTTCTGACTCCGAAACTCATCTGAATAATATACAAAATGCAGTGATTACAGAAATATCAACGGATGACCATTGCAAGATTAATTATCTCACCCCAGATGGTTTTATTGATTATTTAGAGAGCATTGCTCAAGCACAAACAACGACAAAAACAGTAAATGGTTTCAAGGTCAAAGTTTCAAAAAAACAACTAACATCTGAACAACAAAAAGAACGAAAAGAGGCAATTGCATCTGTAATTGCCTCTTCAATTAAAAAGGTTTGATTACTTAGGAGTATTTAAAGTTGAACTACAAAGCAAATAAAATTCAAGTTGCAGATAAAAGCCCTTATATAGAAGACCGTTTAGATAGAAAAGAGCATATTAAAAACCTATCTTTACTTTTACGCAATATATCCAGCCCTATAACTTTATCCATTAATGCACCATGGGGTGAAGGTAAAACAACTTTTTTAGAAATGCTTAATGCCGAATTGAAAAATGATGATCAGATAATCAAATTTAGCGCATGGGAAACTGATTTTGCAGAAGACCCTTTATTGGTTTTTTTAGGTGAAATGAATACAGCTTTAAAAAGCTTAATAAGTGATGATGAAGAGAAGAGCGATTTACTTGAAAAAGCTATGAAAGTTGGTGGCCACATATTAAAAAGAACTATACCTATTGGTGCGAAATTAGTCACTGGTGGCTTATTAGATATTGATGCAACTCTTGAGGGTGAAGCGGAAAAACTTACAGAAAAATTTGCAAACGATTTAATTGATAAATACTCAGAAGAAAAAAATCATATTGATGAATTTAGGAAAAATATTGAAGAAATCATTTCTGAGGCTATTGGGGTAAATAACAAAATATTCATTTTGATAGATGAGTTAGATAGATGTAGACCGACATATGCCATTGAACTTTTAGAGAGAATAAAGCACTTATTTGATATAGATGGTTTAGTATTTGTTTTGGCAATGGATCGTGAACAACTTTCTCATAGTGTTAAGGCAATTTATGGAAATGAATTTGATTCATTTGGTTATCTGAAAAGATTTATTGATATTGAATATGACTTACCCAAACCAAGTTTAGAAAAGTTTATATTTCAACTATTAAAAGACTTCAATCTTGATAACGAATTTGAAAAAAGAGCTAAATTTATCAGCGACCATCAATATGAATCTAAACATTTTCAGGAGATTTTTAATATATTCGCTATGCAGTTAAATTTCTCTTTAAGAGATATTGAACAATTTATAGCAAAAATTAAATTAATAATATTAACAACTTCAAAAAATGAAAGTTTAAATATCTGTTTATTGGTTTTTTTAACAATATTAAGAGAGAGATATCCAAATATCTACTCTGAATACATAAAAAAAGATTCACCACCAAATAATGCAATTAAAACGCTTAAAGAAATAGTACCTAATAATATTAGAAGAAAAAGTCATGTGTGCGCTATTCTTGAAGGTAAGTTGATACAAGCCAAGATAGGTGATTTAAGCGAACACGAGCATGAAACCTTGATTGATTCATATCAAGATAAAGCCACCACAATTGATGATGTATGCTGGCAAGACCGTATAAATGCCATTCTTCATTTTGCGGGGGGGGCTAACACTTATTTTGATTTGAATCAGTTAATTGCGAAAATTGAATTAACTGATTCATTTACCTTAAATTAATAAGTTTAATTAAAAAATATTGTTTTTAGCAAATAAACATCCAGCTTATAAAGAAGGGTATAACGCTTACATGAATAGTAGCAACCCTACCCAATCTGATAATAAATATAAGATTGGAACTCTAGAATGCAATCTTTTTGAGCGTAGATGGACAAGAGGAAAACAGGATGATGAGGTCAAAGAGAAGTGCAGTAAAAAGTCCATCGAGCAAGAATAAATTATGCCGAGGGTTAAGGAGTTAATACTGTAGTTTCCTAATAGGAATTTTTAACAGCCCTTTCTCTATTCAGAAGAATATTTTTTTAACTACAAGTATCAATATACCTACTATTGAACATAAAACTGCTAAAGAAGATATTGATATCCACGCAACTTTAGATTCGGTCATTTTGCCAGACTTTAATTCAGAGACATCTCTTTCCAGATTAACTAATCTCATTTCTTCTTTAAATTCATTAATTGATAACCCTTTAGACAGTTTTGATATTTGCTGAGGTTGACTCTTAAAATGAATTGCAATAGCTTTTTTTATTATGTCTGAATCGTCATCACTTGCACTAATAGTCCCTAAAATATATTCGCGATCAGCCTTTTCTAAAACAATTCCATATTGAGTTAAAATATTATTTATTTCTATAGAATTCATAAAAAATTGATTTACTTTATCAACTTGAGTTGTTGTAAAGTTTCAATGTATTCATCACGAGTCATTGTACAACTTACCATTGCAGAAAATTGACTCGCATCTAGTGACATGCTTTTCCTAAATAACTGAAGGCTCCTACCTTTCATCCCTTTAGAGCCAAAAGAGTACCTCAATGGAAGAATTTTTACTCCATTTTCTACCAAATAACCTTTTACATGATGCTTGCAAGATTTTTTTTCAATTTTTAACTTTTGAAACACAGAGTCTAATTGTTTCGTTTTTAAGTGCTTAATCATCATTATATAAAGCACACAAACACTGCTTTAAGTTAACCAGAACAGGACTCAAGCCTTGATTTTGAACTTCACTTAAGTCTTCATAAAACTCGAACATAAGTTCTTTTAATTTAATTTCGGCATCTTCTTCAGTTGCACCATCAGCATAAAGGTATGGTTGACCAACTACTTCAATAAAGTAAGACTCATCTTCAAAACCTACCCATGCTGGAAAAGGCCTGCGTATCACAGATTTATATTCGGGTAAAAAAATTCTTAATTCAAAATTTGATTTTAAATATTCACCAATAATATTTTCACCTGAGGTAAACATATCTGATAGTTCTAATAATTCTAAAGCAGATTTAACTTCTTCTTTAGTAGCTATATTCCTTTCTTCAACTAGGTGTTTAACTTGCTTATCGTAATGTGCTTTTGAATCTATATTTTTAGCTTCACGAGTCCAATAGAGAAGTTTATTTTCTATAGCTTCTGCACCGGAACTCCTATCTTCAAAATCATCAAAAAAAGTCAGCTCTTCATCAGACAGTTGCCCATCACCAAACTGAGCAGAGTATCCAACTAGATAGCAGGGAAAATTATGTGATTTAATCCATTTAGCCAATTGAACACCATTTTTATTTAAAGAAGATTGGCTTTCTGCCTTATCCTTCAAATCAATGTCTGTTATAACTAAATCGAAATTTGGAAGCGATCTAATAGCCCCTATTGCCGAGTCTGAATCAGTTACGCCTAGAACATTATTATCTTGACTTTTAAAATACTCAACCCTTGAATTTAAATTCTCAAGATTATCTTCAACAACTAATACATTGATCACTGTTATTTCCCTATAGGCAACTTTAAGTCGAAGATTATACCTCCATGATTGAAACTTACAAGTATCAGTGATCCATTGAGTTTTTCAGACA
Source organism: Arenicella sp. (assembly GCA_050633585.1). GTDB lineage: Bacteria > Pseudomonadota > Gammaproteobacteria > Arenicellales > Arenicellaceae > CALKZN01. The sequence continues at coordinate 16,243 of JBOEGT010000057.1, read as the reverse complement.
AAACCCTAGAGATGTGCATTCCATTACCGCTGCCTTTTGACTTCGTTGTGACACGCTTTTCAAATACTAATTGACTGATATCCTCTGTGTCACAATTTGCTTTTTTAGCTGCAGAAAAAATTTCATTTTTAATGATTCCACCTGCATTGTCGCTATACCTTAAAGTAATACTTTCATTCTTTTTAACTTCAAAAACTGAAATATCAATAAACTTTCTATTATGTTTAGGTAATCGGTTCCTATTACTTTTAAATGCTTCTAGAGAATTCAAAATTAAGTTATTAAAAATTTGTCTCAATCTAGCTTTATCAGCAAGAATCACATGGTCCATTTCTGATATATTAAATGAAACATTATTACATTCCCCTCTTCCGCCAAAACTTGACAAAATACTATCTCTAAAGTCATTAAGGTTTATATCTTCTTCTTTAAACTCTGGCTCATACATAAGAGTTTTAATTGACGCTACAATTTTTTTTGATGCATCAACAACAGACATAAGTTTGGTTAGTTTTTCTGAGATATCTGTAGAATCAATATTTTTTCTCTTTTGAGAGATTCCTTTTAAGGTTATTAATGAAAAAGTCACAGCATCTAGGTTTGCAGCTAAATCATGTCTAACAATTCTTATAAGTTCTAAAGTTCCGCTCAACTCGTCCATTTGCTGCTCATGAATTTGCTCTTCTTTATCTTTATGAATACTTAGGTAATTAGATGCAGAAATACCTATAGCATTCGTTAAACTCATGTAGCCATTTAATTCTAGAGTGCTAAATGTATACTTAACTGGAAAGCCATACAGAATAACAATAAATCCGTCTTCACCAAGCTTTGATTTACACAAAACTCCTGAAGATAAACCTGATAGCTTAGTTGTATTTAAAAGTGGATTTTGAGAAATTTCTGATTTGTTAAGTATTGAAAAAGTATGATCACTCAATGAGTTTAAATAACTAATTGAATCCATGTCAGAAATTTTTTCACTCCGAATACTATCCTGATATTCATGGGAGTAATTGTTCCAAAAGTATTTTTGAGTCCAACCTTCCTCAGTTTTCGCAAAGTGCACACTATACGGCACTGCAGAACTTTTTTGGGCTATATTAAGCAAAGACCTTCTGTACTCATGAGCAGAATCGTTTAACTTGATAGGCACATGCATGTTTGTAAAAATAGAAATGGAAAACAACCTATTATATAAAATAGCAATCAAACTACTCAGTGCTTTGATTGAGTTATCTTTATCAAAATGGTTAGTGTTATCAAAAATACAAAAGCCGCACATAAAGTCTCCTCGGAATGACCTTTCACAGTTTTGGTCAAAAATCAGTTCATCAACTTCTTCAATTGCAATTAAATCCGTTAGTTTTGAACTTCCTGCACTAGCATATAATTTATATGAACTTTTATAACGATCATATATATATACAGAGCTAGATTTTGAATGGCTTTCTTTTCTTATTTCATTTGCTAAATGTTGAGCACACTCTGAAATATCAGTTTCACTACTAATATCTGAGATGATGTTTACTAAATTTTTTATATCCATACAATTTCTCCAACTAAAATAAAAAACCCCATTTTTTTATGGGGTAAAATCATTCTCATGTCACAAAATCATTCTATGTTTTTTTAGCATTATAAATAATTCAATTTCGTCAAAATATGCTTTCATTTCCATAAAAATCGAGATTATAAAACATAAATCAAAATTTAAAGATAGAGAAGTTTCAACTCCCTTAGACTTTAAATAAACAACCTTAATGGCGACTTGAGTTTCGTAAAAATCTTCTTCGAAAAAATTTAACGAGCTAAGTTGATTCTCCAAAACCTTTAAATTTATTAAAAGGTTTTGATTCAATAAACTAATGCTTTCTTGAGTATAAAAGCAGGTGTTATGATTTTTATTTTTATAACGAGCTGCACTGTAAACACATTCAATTAATAAAGACATATTCACCTCTCTATTTGTCAATAATGTTCACAAAATTATGAACAAAACAAAAAGGCAAAATATCTTTAACTAAAATAATATTATCATTAATTTAAATTTAAACAATAGCTTAATTGCTTGCTAGAGTTTACGGTACTCAAACATCAAATGATTACGAATTTTAAATATTTGCACTAAAATTACCATTCTCAATAGACCTTAAACACATAGAAAAGTTGGGTTGATTAGTAATTGAAATTTTTCCATCAAATTCACGAGCAAAATATGACGCGTCGGCAACGCCGACACGAAACACAATCATAGTCCCCACATTTCCTAAAATAGCCTCGCGAATATCATTATCAATTTGTTTTAAATATTGATGAGCGAGAATTAGACCAATTTTATACTTCCTTAATTCCGATAATGCATTTACCATAAATGGAGTTGTAAAATTTTGAAATTCATCACAGTAGATGAAAAATGATTGTCTCTGATTTTCTGGAATATCCTGACGCGAAAATGCGGACAATCCTAGTGAAGTTAAAAATAACCCACCCAGCAAATTTGATGCGTCATCACCAATACGACCTTTGGCTAAATTAAACACAATAATTTTATTACTATCCATTGCCTGTCTGAATGACACATCATTTTGATTATCTACCAATATTCGTTTAGTTACAGGGTTAGATAAATATGCACCTACCTTATTCTGAATCGGTGCAATAGCAGACTGTCTAGTGTATGGAGGGTATTGATTAAATTCGTACTTCCAAAAATCAATAACCGATTCATTTGATATATTTCTAATGCATTCATTTCGGTAGTCTTTGTCATTTAATAATTTAGTGATACACGAAAAGTCAGCATGTTTTTGGTCAAGTAATGTCAACAAACAGTTACGCAGTATATGTTCCATACGAACGCCCCATGAATCAGCCCCAAATTGCTTTTTAAAGGCTTCTAGTAGACCTGATGCAACCAGTGGTCGTTTATGAAGTGAGACTCGTTTTATAGGGTTATATTGCAGCTTGCAATTAGGGTTTGGGAAATCAAAGTAAATTAAGTCTTTTTGTCTGTGTTGTGGGATCATAGATATAACAGATTCGGCTAGGTCACCATGTGGGTCAAAAATGGCTATACCTTTTCCATTTTGAATATCTTGCTTAATTTTGATCTTCATCAAGGTCGTTTTACCTGTACCAGTTTTACCAATGATATAGGTGTGCTGAAAGCGATCTTTTTCTTTAATTCCTACTCTGTACTTTTTTGTTTTATGCTTGGCTTCTGCAAAATGTACAGTTGGACTGTTATCTTTTGGTATAAACCTTAATTTTCTTAAATCTTCCATGAAAACAGTTTTACAAGAAAACTGATTTGAAGAACGGAATGAAATTAGGAACAAAAAAGCACCTATTTAAACTAGGTGCTTTTGTGGCTAAGGAACTAAACCTCTTTCTGCCAAGCTAGCTGTTTTGCCACAGCCCACAATGATATGGTCCAACAACTTTATATCCACCGTGTCTAAAGCTTGATATATAGTTTTAGTTAACTGTATATCAGCATGACTAGGTTCAGGTATCCCAGAGGGATGATTGTGAGCAACAATGATTGATGCAGCATTTTGTTTTAATGCTTCTTTCACAATTTCTCTTGGATAAACTGAAGCCCCGTTAATAGTGCCAAAGAACATATCTACACATGAAATGAGAATATGGCGGTTATTGAGAAACAATACAGTAAATACTTCTTGCTCGCGGTCAGATAAATGTAATTTTAGAAAGTCTTGGCTATCTGTTGAACCATTTAGCAAGGGCATTTCTTTAATATTTTCTAACTGTAAGGTAAGAGCTATTTGGATTATTTCTTCTTTAGTTACAGGTTTTAAAAATTTGTAACTGCCATCTGATTCTTCAATATGTGTTTCAGATTTTGGGTTAGACATATCGTCCTCCTTTCTTCTGGTTGATTATTCGCTATCAAATAGATAACTTCGCTTACCCCTCAATGATTGATTCTTGGGGTAAAGCATCAACCTTCGGTATAGAAGAAAGCTAGGGCATAAGTCATTGAGTCAAATACACCCATTCTGTAATGTTCAGGAAGCCATATTTTTCTTTTAGGTGGTAGTTTGGTTGTCAGTTCAGGAAACCATGAAGCAACTAATATAGCTCGTTCATGTTTGTTATAGGCTTCAAAACAATCAAATACGCCTTTAATCATGGATGGAGAATATTTCTTCAGATAAATATTGTTTTTCTTGGTTAGTTTGTACAAGTCATCCAGTATCTTGTTTACTCGTTTACTACGACCTGACTCACTACCTTTGTTGTCTTCTGTGACAATGATTTCTGGATTGAGTGTGTCTATGAGGTTTTGTAGTTTCTGGTCGTAATTTTTTCCTTTGAAACTGATATTACCCCAGTCAACTAAGTCTCTTGGTGACTCAAAATAGCTAAATGCAAAGCCGTGGATATTAGGATAAATAGACAATACTTTGTGGGTTCTAAAACTATCTATCTGCATACTCCATTAAATTAGATTTGTCTTTTAAGTGAGAGATATTCAACCTGTTTCTTATACCCTCAGATATTGTTTTGTTAGGCATTAAATATGGTTGCTTTTCTAATGTGTTTGCCAAGCTATTCTGCAACTTGTAATAGTGGTCGGGTATGAGCTTTTTAATATCTATTCCAAATAGAAGATAGTATGAGAGGACTATTTCAAGATTAGGTTGATTATGTCCGTTTTCTAACTTTGATAAATACTTTGGAGTCTTTCCTAGTATTTTTGCCATTTGAGACTGGCTTAACCCATGTTTTTTTCGTTGGGATTTAAAATATTGTTTTTGATGTTTATTCATAAAGTACAGGCTCAACTATTAGCAGTTAAACCGTGTACAATTTTAGCGAAAAAAACTACTTACACCATGGAATGAAAAAGTGTCTTTTTTGGGGGGAGGTAAATTTATCGTTTAATGCCCAATATATGTTTTATATAAGGATTTAGGTTTTCAATAACCTTTTCAGCACAAAACTGATTTGCGTCTTCACTTGGCTCATTTCCAAATTTATTTAATGTCTCGTCAAATGCCTTTGATATGGCAACTTCTATAGCTCGTTTAAGTTCATTGTCTTGGTCTTGGCGATACTTTGCGGCGAATACTTCAGAGAAAGAATTAATTTCTTTTTGCTGATTACAGTATTTGTATCTATAAATATCATGAAGGTCTGAATTACTAAAATTCATAGTAATTGAGGGTTTTAATTCTTTACCGCTAGTGGGGTCAATAGCATAAGTTTCGTAAACAGGTTTGCCAGAATAGTTTTCAGATAGACATACGATAATTTTCCTAACACCAAAATACTCTATATACGCACAAAGGTTAGACTCTTCTTCGTTTGATTGAATATGAACACAGTGAATAGGTAGCTCTTTTTCTCTGTCTTGAATTAAGTCATTTTCATGGTAATAGCCAAATGGAGGTTCAACTTTTTTATCTTTTAAAAAGCCCAGCGCCGTATTGCATTTCTGTAAATCAACACCAGCAGAGAAAGCCATAGCTAAAGCTGTTTTTACAATTGACTTGCCCTGGTCAATCCCACCAAATTCCAAGTTTAGTTTGACCATGTCATCCATATAATTAGACTCTGGGATAATGCTTTGAAGTGCAGAATCTATATCAATATCGCGCTTTCTTGATAAACCATTTAGAACCTCTCTGGCTTGTTGTTCGTTATTGGCAATTATTTGAATTTCTTCTAAATTTCCTTTTTTATTCCTACTAATTTCAGGTTTAACCCTTTCAACTTTACCACCTGAAGAGTAAAGTATTTTTTCTCCTGAAGTTGTTTCGGTCTTTAGTCTACCTAGCTTTCCTCTATCAGGTTTAATGTCGAAAAATACAGACAGTGGATGTAATTGGCTAATCAGTTTTGCATCCCATTTTGTTCCTGTTTCGTTATTACAAGACTCACAGATAAAACCTATTACGGTCTTTTTTCCGCCAATAGCACTAGGAATTATATGCTCTTTACTTGAAGCCTCGTTAATTTCACACAGTACACATTTTTCAAACTTACCAATCATGTTTTATTTCTTAAACCTTGAAAACCATAATTTTTATCTCATATGTAATATTGAGACAAATATGGAAAATTAAAGATGTCATTATTTAAAACCGAGATAGTAAAAAAACAGTTAAACAAACTATTCGCTAACCTGAAGAATCTAAATACCAATAAGTTAAAAGTTTTTATTTTCAAAAATTTCAACACCATTATTACAATCATAACCTTGTTTTTGGTTTGGCAAACTTTTGAAATAACAAAGGCTCAATTCCATAATCAACAAGCGGATTCTTTTGAAGAAAAAAAATTAAAACACTTAAACCTATTACAAGGTCAAATGGTTGTTATAAGGGGGCGATTGCATTCCATTGATAATGCTATTCGTATCTATGAAAATTTAAACGATCACGGTAAGAGACTTCACAAACAATCTTGCAAGCCCATAAGTGTACATCACGAACAAAGAGATAAGCTCAATAGTATTAAAGGTGAAGGGCTGAAAGTTTTTAATGAGATTAGAAATCTTGAATACAATTCTGAAAGTGTTCAAATATTAGACTCTCATGTAAAAAATACTCCTGCTATTATGTTAATCAATGACAAGATACTCTCTGAACAATTAAATTACATATCAATAATTGACCCGTGTATAGAAACTGCCAGAAGGCTTTCAAAATCTCCGCTATGACATTGGTATATGAATAAAGTGACATCACATTACCAATATCACCCCGTGAAACCCTGATAAATTCAGCCCGACTCAACCTCAGTAGACATTAAGACATTAATCCAGACCATAACGGACATACAGAGTATTTAAGTAATCTTCCTGATTAGGAGAAATGTGGAACTTACCAGATGACTTGTAAGTCTTTATGTTGAGTGACTTTGAAACAACATGACCAGTCCATCTTGGTGTAATCTTACGGTCGTAATAGTCCGCATATTGAATAAAAACAGTATCGGCGATGTCTTTAATGCAAACCTTGTTTGAATTGCATAGAAGTGATTTCAGAGCTAATAAGACATGGTATTCAATTGTGGCAGAACGGTCTTTTTGAATTTGTTTACTGCACTCAATAGCAAGACTTTTTAACTGTTTCTTAAAATCATCATCAGCAAGTTGCATGAGTGGAGAGAATATCTGATTTACTCTTGGTTCAATTCCTTTAATTTTCCAGTCAACTCTGTACTCTAATATGAGAGTGAGCATATCAAAACGATACTGCAATAGTTTGTTCCTCAGGTTCAAAGCCTCTTGTTCAAAAGTATTTGGCAGTTCATTGGGAATGTCATCACGAAGTTTTCTAAATGAGGTTTTTTCAGTAATGAATCTTGATTCTAAAGCTTGATCATGAAAGTGTTTTCTTGAAGCTATAACCTTGCATCCATAGACTTGATAGCCAACTGGGTCAAACTCTTTATTTTTGTTAAAAGCACATCTAAGTATTGGGTAGCCTTTCATAAAACCACTATTCAGTATCTTAGTAATATCTGCTTTTTCATCTGAAAATTTAAAATCAGCTTCATCAAGTATGAGTGTTCCTTTGAATTCATCAAGGATTCTGAAAATAGCTGAAATTGAAGATGAACCAGAAGCAAATATTGGTTTGTAACAGATAGAGCCGATGGTTGTTAAAAACCTTGTTTTACCAGTTCCAAAGTCACCCAGTTTTCTTAGATATGGTATTTGATTAAACCCATCATATACCCACGACAATAAAACATAATGAGCAGATAGCTTTTCAAATATAGGGGCAAGGTCAACATACTTGTGAATAAAGTTTTTAACTTCTTCAAGTAGTGACTCTACCGATTCGTAATCAGATGCTCCAGAGGGCAATAAGACAATATTATTCTTAATTAAGCTGTTTGACTCACTGTATGGAACAAACAGCTTGTCATTAGCCTCATATTGCTCATGTACGGATACTTCTTCTCCATTTGATACCAATAGTTTAGTTTTATCTTCTTCTGGTACATAAACCATTTCAACGATATTTTTATCCTGCATCACCATTCCTGTGATGGGTATTTTTTGTTTTTTCATATACAAACAAGATAGTTTGAATATCTAATTTGAACATGGAATGAAAATTTCCCTTAAAAGATAATTTTTCATTCCGTGGATAAGCCAAAATTTATAGTTAGTTTTAGCTTGTATGTTTATAGATTTTACAAAAGCACCAGAAGTTATGCCTTTTATCAGAGAGGCGATGGATGGCTATTCCGAAGAGGAAGTATTACAAGCCCAAGAACAGTTCTCACTGTTTTTAAATACTCTACAAGAAATCCACAATGAACTTATTGCAGAAGAACAAAACTGCGATAAAGTGGAAGACAGGTAGAGGCTACATTATTAGTCAATTGATAATTAAATAAGGATATGAAAAAACTATATGGATATGTCCGTGTCTCTACCACCAAGCAGGGGGACGGCGTTTCTTTAATTGAACAAAAAAGAGCAATTCAAGAATTTGCCAAAAAAGAAGGCTATACGATTATTAAATTCTTTGAGGAGAAAGTAACGGCAGCCAAGGAAGGACGAGCAGAGTTTAATGAGATGGTAAAACAGCTATACAAGAAAAAAGCTGATGGTGTTGTCATGCACAAAGTTGATAGGTCATCTAGAAACTTTGGCGACTGGCACAAAATTGGAAAATTGGTAGATAGCGGTATTAATGTATTTTATGCGCACAGTAATACCGACTTATCTAAACGGGGTGACAGGCTTACAGCAGACATTGAGCTTGTTATGGCAGCAGACTACATTAGAAATCTACGCAGTGAGGTTAAAAAAGGTTTCTATGGAAGATTAAAACAAGGGCTACTACCATTACCCGCACCAGTAGGTTATTTAGATACAGGAGCTGGTAATGCTAAAGCTATTGACCCCGAAAAAGCACCATTAATTAAAAAAGCTTTTGAGTTGTATTCAACTGGTGATTATGGACTTAAAGAACTTTCCAAGGAGATGTATAAGCGCGGAATGACAAGCAAGGTTGGTAAAAGGATTTCTTTTCAGAATTGGTCAAAAATTCTCAACAATCCGTTTTACTTTGGAATGATTCGGGTTAATAAAACTAATGAAACATTTAAGGGAATTCATCAACCGATTATTTCAAGTGCTCTATTCAATAGAGTTAAATTAGTTCTTGAAGGAAAAACTCCCAGAAGAGTCATTGTTCATGACTTTGCTTTTCGGCGCTTTGTAAAATGTTCACAATGCAATTACAGTATTATTGGTGAGATAAAAAAAGGGAAAACTTATTACCGTTGTCATACTAAAAACTGCCCAACTAAATCAATCAGGGAAGATAGGTTATCAAGGCAATTGGTAAGTTTTTTGAAGTATCTTTCTTTAACTAAATTAGAGCTTGAGCAAACGCAAGAAACAGCAAAGCTAATTATTAAAAACTCTTCTCATGAATCAAACCAGTTAAAGCAGAATATCCGCCTGAATATTGGGGATACAAAATCTAAGCTTGATTGTCTTACGGACAACTTAATTTCTGGTGTTGTAGATGAAGAAACATACAAAAGAAAAAAGGAAGAATTGAACCTAAAACTGCTTGAGAAAGAGTCTCAACTTCGTGCTTTAGAGAATGAAAACATAGAGACTTCAAACTATGTTGAAGATTTCCTCGGACGGCTGAAAAGCCTTTGTATAAACAAAAAACCACCTTCTGGTCATATTTTGAGAAGATTGGTCTTTTGTGCTACCTCGGACTTGTTTTTAAACGACAAAAGTGTTGCTGTACAACCTTTTTTGGCGTTTCGTGAATTGCTAAAAGTCCGAAAACTTAATCTTAGTCCACCGTTGCAGCGTGAAGCTCGCGAAAGTGGAATGAAAAATTGCCCTAAAGGGGGTGATTTGATTTATCTAAAAGATTTAGAAGGAGTTAAGGTAAAACCCTTAACTAAAAAACAGCAAACAGCATTTGCGCAAGCAATTGTTAACCACTGCATTGAGCAGTAAAAATTCATAGCCTCTACTAAGTAAAAATCAGCACTTAAAATGCTGATTTTTACTTGGTTATTCTATTGAATTAGAATGTTAATGCGTTGTCTTTAGGGACCATTTTGATAAGATAAATTTAGGAGTAGGGATATGGAAAAAATAAAAGTGAAATTTGAAAACTGTTTTGGTATCGGGAAGCTTAATTATAGTTTTGATTTTTCTGATTCAAATTCATTTTTGATTTATGCACCAAATGGAATGATGAAAACTTCATTTGCAAAAACATTTCAATTATTTGGTAAAAATGACCCTAAAGATCAACCTAGAGATAAAGTTCATGAGTGTGCGACAGTCTGTGAGATTAGCGATGAGGCTGGTAATGAAATTTCAAGAGAGTCTATTCTTGTAGTGAATCTTGAGGATCAAGGCTTAGATACATCAGACAAGATAAGTAAATTTATCGCCAGCAGAGATTTAAAGAAACGATACGACACAATCTATAAAGAACTTAATGAAAAAAAGTCTCTCTTTATCAGGCAATTAAAAAAAATTAGTAGAAGCAATGATTGCGAAGTTGAATTTATAAATACATTTAAAAAAGAAGAGAAAGACAACTTCTTTGAAATTTTATACTCAATAAAAAATGACTTGGTGGATGATCCTAAAAAATGTGATTTTAGATATAACGATGTTTTCGATAAAAAGGGTAATGTAAAAAAGTTCTTAGATAAAAATGAAGCTTTTCTTGATGATTATATTGAGCAATACAAAGTATTGTTATCAGAATCAAGTTTTTTTAAAGGTTCAGATAATTCTTTTGGAACCTATGAGGCTGGTCAGATTGATAAATCTACCGGAGACAATTCTTTTTTTGAAGCAGGACATAGGTTCGTTTTAGGTGATGGTTTTAGTATCACATCATCTAAAGGTTTTAAGGAAATAATTACCACTGAAATAGAGAAGGTGCTTGATGATGAAGATTTAAAAAAAGCATTTGATAAATTTGATAAAGCAATCGGATCCAATGCTGAATTAAGATCTTTTAAGGAAGCAATTGGATCAAACGAATCTCTACTTATAGAGCTAAAACATTATGAGAAATTTAAGGAAAAAGTATGGATTTCTTACTTTTCAGAGCTAAAAAAGGAAGTTGTCGAACTTTGTGACTTTTATAAACTGCAAGAGAAAGACCTAAAGTCAATAATAAAGGAATCTAAGAAAGAATTTGATGTCTGGAAAGAGATAATTATTAAATTCAATACAAGATTTTATGTACCTTTTAAAGTCATATTAAGTAATCAAGAAGATATTATTCTAAAGGAAGAAACAGCTAAATTAGATTTTTTATATGATGATGACAGTGGTGCAGGTGTTGAGAAAGATCGAGATAGTTTGTTAGATATATTAAGTAAAGGTGAGCAAAGAGCGTATTACATATTACAGCTACTATTTGACATAGAAGCGAGAAAATCAAACATCTATAAAAATTTAATTATTTTTGATGATATTGCAGACTCGTTTGACTATAAAAATAAATACGCTGTGATTGAATATATTAGAGAGATAAATATTTCAGATAAGTTCAATATGATTATATTGACTCATAATTTTGATTTTTATAGAACGGTAGCCTCAAGGTTAAATTTACCTAAAATGTCTGTTCTAATGTCTACTAAAAATGAATATCGTACTGTAACTCTTGAAAAAGGAAAATATAAAAAAGATGTTTTTTCTGATTTTTTAAGTGCAGTAGAACAGCCCGCAATATTTATAAGTTTAATAACTTTTGTAAGGAATCTAATTGAATACTCAGGAGATAAAGCATCAGCAGATTACATGTTGCTGACAAGCTGCCTCCATATAAAAGATGGCACACAGGACATTATCGTTAAAGATGTTTTTGATGCCTACAAAACAAAGCTGCCTAATAAATTCAATCAAATAGAAATTTCTTTTGAGGGTGAAAAAATAATTCCGTATATATATAAAATTGCTGATGAAATTGCTTCTGATCCAAGAGTTAATGAAATGAAGCTTGAAAATAAAATAGTATTATCAATAGCCATAAGATTAAAAGCCGAAGAATTCATGATCGCGTCTCTCCCTGAGCTTGACCTGAGTCAAATAGAAGCAAACCAAACACGCGAATTATTAGATGAGTATCCGCAAAATGACAATAAGGAGGTGTTAGATAAGGTAAATCTTATGACACCAGAACATATTCACTTGAATGCTTTCATGTATGAACCTTTAATAGACATGTCAGTAAATCATCTTATTGGCTTATACCGAGAGGTTGAAAGTTTAAGCGAGTAAAAAAACAATTTTTTACTACCAATAGAATTTTATCCACATACCCAAACCAATAAACAGATGTTAGTGTGAATATAGTGTTTATTGATTTTACAAAATCTAAAGAAGTATTGCCTTTTATTCGCGAAGCAATGAAAGGATACTCAGAAGAAGAAATCCAAGAAGCTCAAGAACAGTATGCTTTGTTTTTGAACACCCTCCAAGAAATACATAACGAAGAAAAAGAACGAGAAAAAATAGAAAAATTAAATTCCCCTGAAGATTCAGATTAGCCTTCAGGGGAGCCTCTATCTAGTAAAAGCCAGAATACTCTGGCTTTTATGCTTCCTATAAAGTCCGAGGTATTAATGATACGGTCTGTGGAAAACAACTACTTATTAAATTGAAAAACCACGCATAGCGTGGTTTTTCAATACTTTTGTGCCTAGGTATGAAAAATTATCAAAAATGCCACATTTAACCATCTAATAAAATGAATTTATAACCAAAGCTCATTTTCATCCAGAGAAGATGTTAAATTTCCTGCTTCAGATGGGAATTTCATTGGTGTAATTAATGCTTTCCATAACTTGTCATCAAACATCCTTTTCATGTAACAATAGCGACAAATTGTAATAAGCTTTGATCGATTATTTTTCCCGCCAAACTTATCTTCTAATTCATAAAAAGTTGGTGAATTATTTTTAAGCCATTTTTCATCTAAAAACTCTACTACTTGTTTAACAAAATCACCCGAAATAATAAAAAATTCTTTGAAATTTTCGTGAGGTTTCTGCGGCACACTTGAATCTTCATCATGATAGTAAGGATACATGCCATCTATCCAAGCCAATGCATAAGCATCATCAATTACTCCATTCCCAGAAGCTTTCATTTCAATTATTTGAGCTCGTTGTTGAGCAAAAAGAGCTCGCATTATCGTTTTATATTCCATAATAAGTTCCAATATGTCCAAAATACTATATATGAAGTCAACTTCATTAATTTCAACCACTTAACGAAGCTAATATTTCATATCCACATTAAAAGTTCAAAGTGTTTTTATTTATAAAAATTATTAATCATCGCACTAAGCAGTAAAAATTTTATTGCCTCTGTCGAAAAGTAAAAGCGAGTATTCTAATAGTGGCTTTTACTCTTATCTCAATGTCATAACATCTACTAACAATCTAAAAACCTGACCCAGTAATACTTTCAGAAAGTGACTTTAGAGTAGCAATGTCATTCTGAAGTCTTTCCAAAGTTACTTAGTGTTTTCTTCTGTTTTAACATCCATTAAAACACACCAAGCACAAGCGCCACCTATTAAAAAACCAGCTAGACTTTTTAGAAATGCACCAGACTTTATAATTGTTATAACCAAATCCTTCTCGCCAAATACCGCCCTAAAAACACCACCTTCAAAAATATTGAGAACGAAGTGCCAGAATAGTTCCCAACCTTTTATGTCTGAATAGTTAAAGATAAAGTACCTAGCAATAAATACACCTGCAATAGCACAAGCTAGAATTATTAAATATTTATTCATTGCTTATCCCTAAGAACAATTAAAGGTTTTTGATGAACTGTTAAAATCTAGAGGTTTAGATGGAACTACACATGCACCAAAACGAATTGTGCTCCTTTGGTTTGTTCTACCAGTAACTAAATCTCTAGAGGTTGCAAAAGGTCTTAAAGTAAAAGATGTACTCCCAGCATAATCTCCCTCAAAGACAACAACATTGATGGTTTTATCCAAACAGGTATTAGAAAAACCCGCAACAGTACCAGTGATTTGAAGGTTCACGCATTCAGTAGCAAATTTATCGGAGTTACCACCCTGTGAAGAATCATCTGATGAGGATCCACCACCTCCACAAGCAGTAATTAATAGAAACAACGACAGCAACATAAACTTCATTTTCATACCAACTCCCAATTGGATAATTTTGAGAACAATTAATAATAATTGAAATATATTAGAACATTATGTATATTTTTATTCAATATCAATCGCTCGTTTATTGATATAAATATCTAATTAGTTCTTAAACGATCAAATTAGAGTTAAAAAAGAATATGAAATAGAATTTGTTCTGTTTTAGTACATTTATGAAGTAAACGAGATTAATGAAAACAAATAGCACTATTCACGACCCAAGGCACATGACAGTAATTGATGTTTTAAAAAAGTACCGTCTTGACCATGGCTGGACTCAAGATGAACTTGCTGAAAAATTAGGTGTAAATCGCGTTTATATTTCTAAAACTGAAATAGGTGAAAGAAACTTATCTTTTATCGAACTAATAGACTATTGCAAGGCATTAGATGTAAATATTCATGGATTGATTAAAACTTTGACTGGAGAAAAACTCCCTGAAAATATCTATGAAGATGAATCATTTCTAATAGGATATGCCAGTGGTTTCTTAAATGGCAAAGGAGAAACTAATCCAAATGCAATTAAAGCAAGGATATTAAAGAAAGAAGAAAAGTAGCTTATGGTTAAACAGGAAGTTAAAAATGTTGGAATATGGATAAGAGTCTCAACAGATGACCAAGCTAAAGGTGATTCACCAAAAAACCACCAAATGAGAGCCGAAGCCTATGCTAAAGCTAAAGGATGGAATGTGGTTACCGTTTATGACCTTTCTGGGGTATCTGGAAAAATTTCATTAGAAAGCAAAGAAGCTAAACGAATGCTTTCAGATATTAAGTCTGGAAGAATCATAGGGCTCATATTTTCTAAGCTTGCTCGCTTTGCACGAAACACAAAACAGCTTTTAGAAATATCAGAAGTCTTTCAAGAGTACGATGCAGGGTTAATATCACTTGAAGAGTCAATTGATACATCTACCCCATCAGGAAGATTCTTTTTCACTTTACTTGGTGCAATGGCTCAATGGGAACGAGAAGAAATTTCATCAAGAATTAAGGCTTCTGTACCTAACAGAATAAGGATGGGTAAGGCTGTAGGCGGTCCTCCTGTTTTTGGGTATATGCATAATGAGGAAAAAAAGCTTGTTATAAATCCTGAAGAAGCACCTATACGAAAACTAATATATGAAACCTTTGCAGAAGTTCAAAAGCTTGGAACAACTGCAAAGATAATGAATGAGAAAGGCTATCGCACGCGTAAAGGCGCAGAGTTTAAAGCAGAAACCATTAAACGAATGATTCGTGACTCAATTGCTAAAGGTCAAAGAGTTGGAAACACAATTGACTCTCAAGGAAATGCAAAAGACAAGAGTGAATGGGTTGAAGTAGAAGTTGATGCCATAGTCTCAGAACAGCTTTGGCAGAAGTGTAACGATATATTAGATAAGTTTAGTAAACAGTCTAATATGGTCAAACACACCACTCATTTATTCTCTGGAATGACAACATGTATTTGTGGATCAAAAATGTATGTTGAGAAGAATAAAAACTACACCTGCACTAAAAAAGGTTGCTTCACCAAAATCCACAAAGATGTTTTAGAAAAAATATTTTTAGGTGAAGTGTCCGATTTTGTTTTTGATGATGAAAAAATTGAAGAATACCTTGGTGGTATCTCATCACAGATAAAAGCAAAGCAACAAGAGCTTGAAGTTTGTAAAAAGGAACAATCAAAACTTTCAAAAAAACTAGATGTTTTAATTGACCTCTACCAAGATGGAAAGCTAACTAAAAATACTTTTGGTGATAAATCTATACCGTTGGAAAATCAAATTGGAGAGCTTGAAAAAACTGAAGGTCTTTTGATGGGAGAAATAGACTATTTGAGAATCTTAAATATGGGTCAGTCAGACATCATAGAATCATCAAGAAACATATCTACTGGATGGGAAAATTACGATACTCAAACTAAAAGAAAGATTGTTGAATCAGTAACTGAAAGCATTACTGTTGCAAAAGATGAAGTCAATATTTCTCTATATTCTCTGCCCTTTGAAGATCAGTCAAAAAGCGTCACAAATGGTCGCAGATTCCTTGCCTGGAAT
>JBOEGT010000056.1:0-48821 GCA_050633585.1 Arenicella sp. | reverse complement strand
TATTCTCGTTTATGCTGTGGCGCTTGTGACTGAATGCGTTGATGGTGCTTGCGTAGCCAGTCAATTTTGCTTAGCGCAAATGCTTTGAGTGCGACGTTAGGGCTGTATAGTGGTGCACGTAAAATGATGCCTTCTGGTTTGATGTGTAGGCTAATCGATTTTCGATGGCTGCGGATAATGCGAATGTCGAGCTCGGCTAGACGCATTACCTCGTCATCAGGCATGGGTTCTTGTTTAGCGCGTTTCTTTTTTAAAAACATAGGCTGTTAATGATTGCTAAACTCTTTGATGACGTGTTCGATGAGCTGGAATCGTTGTTGATTCTCTGGCATTTCGCGTTTAATCACAAAGGTGTTTGAGTCTTTCATTAAATAATCCTGCGGGTAGGTGTTCATTAACTCCATTAAGCGGGCGATATTAATATTAGGGTTTTCATCAATTTCAAACTTGCCGCCCGCAGGCCCGACTTCAACCTTTTTGATATTCATGGTGCTGAGTTTGAGTTTGAGGACGGCAATATCAAATAAATTTTTCACTGCATCCGGTAATAAGCCGAAGCGGTCAATTACTTCCACTTGCATTTCATACAGTGCTTCTTCAGACGCCGCACTACTAATGCGTTTATACATGGTCAAGCGTAGGTTCACATCTGGAATGTAATCATCTGGAAAGCGTGCCGCCATATGTAAATTAATATCGGTATAAATATTGGCGGCAACATTAGCCGTTGCCTTATCGCTAGGTTCTGATTTTTCTCGTTTGATTCTTGCAATGGCTTGCTCTAAGAACTCATTGAACAGCGAGTAACCCACTTGATCCATCCCGCCACTTTGTGATTCGCCTAATAACTCTCCGGCTCCTCGAATTTCTAAATCTTGCGAGGCTAGTGCAAAGCCTGCGCCTAATTCATCCAAGGATTCAATGGCAGATAAACGTTTGTAGGCATCATCTGTCATGGCGGCTCTTTCTGGAGTGACCATATAGGCATAGGCTTGGTGGTGAGATCGACCCACTCGGCCACGCATTTGGTGTAATTGAGCCAGCCCAAAGCGATCCGCTTTATTGATGATGATCGTATTGGCACTAGGGACGTCAATGCCGCTTTCAATGATGGTTGTGCAGAGTAAGATATTGAAGCGTTGATGGTAGAAATCACGCATGGTGTTTTCTAGCTCGCGTTCGCTCATTTGTCCGTGGCCAATTTCAATTCTCGCTTCGGGGATGAGCGCTTGAAGTTGCTCTCGCATCTTTTGAATGGTCCGGACTTCGTTGTGTAGAAAATACACCTGACCGCCGCGCCTGATTTCACGAAGACATGCTTCTTTGATCACTACGTCACTCCATTCGCGTACAAATGTTTTAACGGCTAATCGCGATTTAGGAGGCGTGGCAATCACTGAGATGTCTCGCATGCCAGATAAGGCGATGTTGAGCGTTCTAGGAATAGGCGTAGCCGTCAAGGTCAAGATGTCGACTTGGCTACGCAATTGTTTTAATTGCTCTTTTTGTCGAACGCCAAAGCGATGCTCTTCATCAATGATCACCAAACCTAGTCGTTTGAATTCAATATCTTTTTGAATCAATCGATGGGTGCCAATCACAATATCCACATGCCCTGTGTCGAGCCCTTGAAGTACTTCAGAGGTTTCTTTGGCGGTTCGAAATCGTGACACCAGTTCAACGCGAACAGGCCAATCGGCAAATCGATCACGCAAATTTTGATAATGTTGTTGTGCGAGCAGTGTGGTGGGGACTAGCAGAGCGACTTGTTTGTTTGACGCAATCGCCATATAACACGCACGCATGGCGATTTCTGTTTTCCCAAAACCCACATCTCCACAGACTAAACGATCCATTGGCTTAGCGCTGATCATGTCGTCAATGACATCGTCGATGACTTTTTGTTGGTCTGGTGTTTCTTCGAATTTGAAGCCTGCAGAAAACGCGGAATAACTGTCATCCGGTTCGTTAAATGAATGGCCTTGTCGTGCCATGCGCATTGCCTGCACTTCCAGTAGTTCTGCAGCGACATCGTAGGCTTTTTCTTGCGCTTTTTGCCGGGCTTTACTCCAGGTGTCCGTGCCTAACTTATGTAGCGGAGCAGACTCGGGACCGCTGCCGATATAGCGACTAATGGCTTCTAATGACAAAACTGGAATAAAAAGTTTGTCACCACCTTGGTATTCAATGACTAAGAGTTCATTGTCGATATCATCAATGCGGTGGTTTTCTAAGCCTGAATAGCGACCAACACCATGATCTTCGTGAACGATAGCGTCGCCAATTTTTAATTCAGCCAGTGAGCGAATAATAGCGTCAGGGTCTCGATTTTTTGCAGAACGGCGGCGGCGCTGGAAAACACGATCACCATAGAGTTGTGACTCGGTGATGATTTCTAGGTCGGCGATGGGTAATTTGATGCCGCTATCGAGTTCGGCAACGATAATGCCTAAGCGCTGAGGCTGATATTGAAAGTCTGACCAATGTTCATATATTTTGGGTGAGAGCTCATACTTTTTCAGTAAATCTAGCATGGCTTCTCGGCGACCAGGTGATTCGACCGCGATGAGCGTATGGGCAGGCTTTGTTTGTGAACTGGTTACGCTTGTGCCTTTTAAGTAATCAACAAACGGCTGATAAGGCGCTTCGGCTTTCGGTTGAATATGAAACTGTGAGGGCGCAGAGCAATCGAAATGTTGGATGTTTGATTTGTTCTCCAAATTTAACCCGAGTAACTCGATCACTCGGTATGCCTTGAGTTGTTGGCGGATGTTATCGGGTGAGATGAAAATCGATTGTGGTTCTAATAATGGCCATTCAAGGTCACTGTGCAAACTTTCATAGCGTTGCTGTGTTTCTTTTTGAAATTCCTCGAATTTACTTTGTGCGCCATCTTCTAAAATGAAAATGCTGTTTTCAGGCAGGTAATCGAACAGGGTTGCTGTTTTTTCAAAGAATAACGGCAAGTAGTATTCAGCCCCTGCAGGGGCGATACCTTTACTTATTTCAGGGTAGATGACTGTTTTTTGAGCATCTCCCGGAAATGTTTCTCTAAATTGATGTCGAAACGTTTCAATGCCTGCTTCATCTAATGGGAATTCTCGTGCAGGCAATAAACGAATATAGTTGACCGTTTCAGTCGATCGTTGTGTTTCAGGGTCAAAGAGTTTGATGTTCTCGATTTCTGTGTCGAACAGGTCGAGTCGAAAAGGTTGTTTTGTGCCTGACGGGAACACATCAATGATGCCTCCTCTAACGGCATATTCACCAGGAGACATGACTTGTGCCACAGCATAATAACCCGCATTAATGAGTTGCCGGGTGAATGCGTTTACATCTAAGTCATCGCCTGTTTTAAAGTTGATCGCATTGTTTTGCACATAATCGGTTGGGGCTAACTGATGTGATAAAGCGGAGACGGTCGTTAGGATAATGCCCGAGGTAGCATTGGGTAAAGAGTAGAGTGAGAGTAGTCTTTCTGAAATAATATCTTGGTGTGGCGAGAAGCGATCGTATGGCAGGCACTCCCAGTCAGAAAAGCGCAAAATGGAGTGATCCTCTTCTGCACTAAAAAAGCTTAGCTCTCTTTCTAGTTTATGCATGTGCTGCGCTTCTGAGCACACGATAATAATAGGCTGTTGTTCGCGTTTGCTAAGGCTATGAATGGCAAGACTCGCCGCGCTGCCGGGTAATTGTTGCCAATAGTTAGATAAGCCAGGTTTTAGAAGGCTTGGCGGATTCAGTGGCGAAAGCGGTTTATTCATGCGGGGAGGTAAATCGTTTCAAAGTAATCATAGTTAGGGGGATGAATTGTAGCGAATGCAACGGTCTCTTGAGAACTTATTTTGAGGAATAATGTGTGGAAACAGACCTTCGCTGCTGATAAATATTTATTTCAAAATATAGCCGAGTCTATTATCCTGAAGGGATGAAAGGTAAAACAAACATTTGGGCGATTGTGCCGGCGGCGGGTGTTGGCGCTCGTATGCAAACTGATCGGCCAAAACAGTATTTATCCGTTGGTGGAAAAACGATTCTTGAGCATTCTTTATCCGCGCTATTGGAATTTGATATGGTTGCAGGAGTGCAGTTATGTTTATCTGCCCAAGATGGTTATTGGTCTGACATTGATTTTCAACATGAGAAGTTATTACCCATT
Source organism: Arenicella sp. (assembly GCA_050633585.1). GTDB lineage: Bacteria > Pseudomonadota > Gammaproteobacteria > Arenicellales > Arenicellaceae > CALKZN01. The sequence continues at coordinate 44,662 of JBOEGT010000056.1, read as the reverse complement.
GTTGATGGCGGTGAACGAAGAGCTGATACGGTACTGGCGGGCTTGAAAGCGCTCGAAAAACACGTTCGTGAAGATGATTGGGTGATGGTGCATGACGCAGCAAGGCCTTGTATCACGTCAGCGTTATTAACGCGGTTGGTTGATAGTGTGATGGAGAGTGATGTGGGAGGCATCTTGGCAACGCCTGTTGCGGATACGCTGAAGCAAACACAACACGGAGATGTTATTCACAAAACGATTGACCGAGAGATGCTTTGGTCCGCCCAGACACCACAAATGTTTCGCTATGCATTATTAGTGAATTGCTTAGAGAAAGCGCTGGCTGACAACCTCCAGATTACCGATGAGGCTTCCGCGCTAGAAGCCTCTGGATATCAGCCTATGCTTGTGCCCAGTTCACGACATAATATCAAGGTAACTTACCCTGAAGACATTGCTTGGGTTGAGTATATTCTAGCTTAGGGTTTTAGATGCGATATTATCTAAAACCCTTTTGCTAAACAGTGACTCTATTCAACTGTATTTTTTGTATTGATCAGCTCAGCAAGTTGAATCAGTGCTTCGCTATTTGGGTAGTTGCGACGCCATACGAGGGCAATTTTCCTACTCATTTTAGAGTTATCAATTTCGCAAATTGATATATCATCTTCGTCGACTAAGTCACTGTTAGAAGCCATTTTAGGTAACAAGGTGCCGCCAATGCCATTGCCGACCATTTTCAGTAAGGTATGCAGGCTTGAGGCTTGATAAGGCACATCTAAATCATTGATTGAAAATGAACAGGCATTCAGTGAATGATCGCGCAAACAATGACCGTCTTCTAAGATGAGCATGGGTAGCTTTTTAAGGTCTTCTAGCGTGATTTTCTTCTTTTGACCCAGTTTGTGCGCTTTAGGAAGAGCTAACACTAAGGGGTCTTCAAACAGCTCGTAGGTGACAAAATCTTGTGTGGAAAAGGGTAAAGCCATCAAGGCAATATCAATTTCACCTTTGTTGAGCATCTCCATGAGATTATGGCTCAAATCTTCACGAATAAGGAGATCTGTTTGTGGGTGATTTTCTTTCAGTACTGACAGTAAAGATGGCAGCATAAAAGGGGCAATTGTTGGGATGACACCAATATGTAATTGCCGGATAAAGCCTTCAGCAGATTGTTGGGCGATTGCCATTAAATCATTGGTTTGCGTTAAGATGACACGTGCTCGGGCGACTAAAACGTCACCTAAAGGTGTGATCAAAACTTGTTTGTTGTGGCGTTCAAAGATTTGTACGCCTAGGTTTTGTTCTAATTCGTTGATGCCAGTGCTTAATGCTGATTGTGAGACAAAGCATGAGTCAGCAGCTTTACTAAAGTGTTTTAAGTCGGCGACGGCACAGATATATTTGAGTTGTTTGAGGGTAGGTTGGTACATAACTACATTGTAACCATTTTATTAATTATATTATTCTTGATCACTAGTTTGGAGAAAAAACATCACCTCAGAATCCTAGAATTAAGAATAGTGTTTTCTATGATCCCCAAAATAGATGGGGCATCATAGCAATATCAGAGTGGAATTTGTAGGCTATTATTTTAGACTTTCTGTTTTGGTGTGAGTGCGTGGTTTTCAAACGTAAGGCCTTTATAGCCATGCTGCATAAATTGCCGAATATTTTGATGATCGTTTCCTTCGGGGTTTTCTAAGACATCTTTTCGGTAGTAATCACCAAATAGAGACAGTGCTTGTTTTTCAGAGAGTTTATGTAGGGACGCGAAGCTTAATAACTTACATGAACCAGAGTTTTCACCGGCGAGATTTTTCTGAAGCCCATTTGTGAAAGCGGTTTCTGTAAAGGTGTATTCGGCATCAATCGTGTTAATGACATCTGTAAATTCTATGTTATTCGGTTGTTCTGAAATTTTCTCTAAGAGTGTTTCTAACTTCATATTTGTTTCGATTTGAGAGGTGTTATTAATGATTATGTTTTTAGTTTCATGCTAAGGTTAGGCTTAGCAAGTCTTAGTATCTTAAGAATAGAACTGAATAGCAATTATTCTTCTTTAGAATAGAAATAGGCAAATTTTGTCACTCTTATTTCATTATGAAAACCGTTAGAATTTTATTTTTGGCCTGCGCAATTATGTTGTCGACAGGTTGTGTAGGTACGCTTGTGGGAGAGGCTGTAGATGTCACTATTGAGGTCGTAAAAATACCGTTTAAAGTGGTTGGAGCAGCTGTTGATATTGTGACAGGTGATGATGATTAACGATGAGTATCCGTATTGGTCAAGGTTATGATGTACATCAATTTGCGGAAGATCGACCGCTGATTTTAGGGGGGGTAACTATCCCTTTTGAAAAAGGTTTGGCAGGTCATTCTGATGCGGATGTGCTGTTGCATGCTATATGTGATGCGCTGCTAGGTGCCGCAGCCTTAGGTGATATTGGGCAGCATTTCCCGGATACAGATGATCGATATAAAGGTGCCGATAGTCGAGATTTATTGCGTGCCGTTCGCCTTTTGTTGGAGCAGAGTTCATACACTTTGATGAATCTTGATGCTACAATCATCGCTCAACGACCAAAGTTGTCGCCGTTCATATCGGGCATGAGGGAGCATATTGCCGCTGATTTACATGTTGATATTAATCAGGTGAATATTAAAGCGACAACAACTGAAACATTAGGCTTTGAAGGGCGCGGAGAAGGTATTGCCGCGCAAGCAGTGGTCTTGATTTCTTGACTTGCATAGCAGCAGGTTGTTTGAATTTATTGATAACAAGGTAGTCGCATGAATAATACACATTATATTTTGACAGTCATGGCGAAAGATAAGCCAGGTATTGTCAGAAAAATTTCTGATATCGTACTTTCTAATCAAGGGAGTTGGTTGGAAAGTAGTTTGTCTCGCTTAGGTGGTCAATTTGCAGGCATCGTTTCAGTGAATATTCCTGAAGATTTTTTAAATGACTTCAAGAAAGCGTTGGCAGACATAGTTGCTGATGGCATTACTGTCAAAATTCAATCATTCGATGAAGACAATGTGTTTGAAGGTAAGCCCGCGAAAATATTTGTTGAAGCCAATGACCGCCCTGGGATTATTGATGAATTATCTGAGGTATTGATGGAAAAACGTGTGAATGTTGAAAAACTGTCAACACACTGTGAAAGCGCATCAATGGCGGGCTATGATTTATTCAAAGCTGAATTGAGCGTGAAGTTGCCGAAACGTTTTACGGTCAATAAACTGCAATCTGCCTTGGAAAAAGTATCAGATGATTTGATGGTCACCATCGAGTGATGTTGGTCATTGCCTGAATGGGAATGCTGTTGTGTTGGCCCACAAGCGGTGTGTTTAAGGCTGAATGCGTTCCCATGTTTGTGTTCTGCCTAGTGTTGGCAAACCGATATAACCTCGCACTTTGAGTGTTTTTCCTTCATCTACGAGTGTGAATTTTACCTTGTAAGTTTTTCCATTTTTCGGATCAAGAATTGTGCCTCCTCCCCAGGACGTTTTCTTTTGGGAGACATTTTCTATAATGATCATGCCTTCGATGGCTTGATCCTTGCGCCCATCTTTACACTTGGTACAAACAGGGTTTGGTTCACTTGGGTTTAACAGTTGAATAATACGGCCTGTATAAATGCCGTTTTTTTCAGTGATTTCAATAATGCTTTTGGCTTTGCCTGTTTTGTCATCAATGCTTTTCCATTGCCCCACGATATTGCTTTGACTTGATTGCGCATCAGCTGAAAATGAAACGATCGCCATGAAACAAAATAAAATGCGGAATACGTTTTTTTTTATGGTTATTTCGATTGTTTTTATCATAGTCATTGTGCCATTCTTCAGTTTCTAGTCATTGGGCTTGAGGTAACGTTACTCGGCCTACTTCTTATAAAATACGCTTATTTCTAGTAGGTTTCAAATGCAGGCAATCTTCACCTCACGTAATTTGGCTATTATCGGTCTGGTATTGACGAGCTTGTTTTGGGCAGGAAATATTTTTATTTCTAAGATACTCGTCGGTGTTGTCCCCCCTTTTACGCTAAATGTACTGAGGTGGTTGATTGCTGTGCTGATTCTGACGCCTTTTTCATGGAAGCCGATGCTCAGTGCTTGGCCTATTATTAAAGCGTCATGGATAAAGCTGAGTATTTATGGTTTTTTAGGCGTCACGATTTACAATGCTTTTTTATACAATGCGGCGTATACCACGGAAGGGATTAATATTGCTGTAATTAGCACGGTGACACCATTACTCACATTTATTTTTGTCTGGTTGTTCTTTGGAAATAAGCCAAGCGGAAGTCAAATGCTTGGTTTTGTTTTTGGTATCGTCGGTGTGTTACTGCTGCTCAGTAAAGGAAGTTTTTCAGCGTTCGCGGAATTAAATTTCAGGCGTGGCGACTTATGGATGCTGACGGCTTGCCTGTGCTGGGCAATTTATACGGCGTATTTAATTAAAAAGCCAAATGGGCTGTCGCCTATTGTATTTATGTATATCACAACGATCATTGGCTTGCTGTTAGCATTGCCTACTGCTGGTTGGGAATGGCAAGAAGGTAATGTTCATTTTGCGTTAAATAAAACGATCATTTTATCGCTGATTTATATCGGTTTATTTCCCTCGGTATTGAGTTATCTCTTTTTTAACTACGGTGTTGCGGTATTAGGTTCGCAAACGGCGGCGCTGGGAGCTTATTTAATTCCTATCTTTACTGGCGTGATTGGCGTGATATTTTTAAATGAATCTGTTTATTGGTTTCATATTGTGAGCCAAATTCTCGTTTTTATTGGTTTTTACCTTGGTTTGTCGAAGCGTTAGATGCTTTTTTTAATGTTTGTTTGTATTTTTGGATAAACAAAAATAGGAATATTTTTTCCTTGTTTTTGTTTATATGGACGTTTTTTTCTTGTTTATGTGCCTTTTTACCCTCGAAATGGCTTGCAGCAAGGCTTTTATTTCTGGCACAGTGGTTGCTAACTAAATAAGAAATCAATTGTAACGAGCGAGTTTAGTACAAGTGCCGTTGTGAATTGGTTTCCATAGTTAGGCTTGAATTGATGTGCTGTTTCATTACGAAATAATGTCAGTTCTGGTTATTTAACACTAATAAAAAATCCTGTTCGGAGGAAATGAACGTCATGAAAAAAATGAGTAATGTCAAAAATAAAGCGACACTAGTGAAAAAAACTTTAATTGCCTCAGCGGTTGCAGCCAGCTTCTTGGCATCCGACTTATACGCGGCGACTCAATGGGACGTATCTCTTTGGGGAAAGCGTCGTGCTTTCACTGAGCATGTTGAAAAACTGGCCGAGTTAGTTTCTGCAAAAACAAACGGTGATTTTAAATTAAACATCTCTTATGGTGGTTTATCTAAGAACAAAGAAAACCTCGATGGTATTTCAATTGGTGCGTTTGAAATGGCGCAATTTTGTTCTTTCTATCACAAAGGTAAAAACCCAACGATTACGGTCACTGAACTTCCTTTCTCTAAAGATGTTTCTTTAGCGCGTGTGGCGGAAATTTATTCAGAGGTATTCAAACATCCTGCTGTTGTCAAAGATCTTGCTCGTTGGAATGCGACTTTATTAATGCCAACTCCATTGCCTCAATACAATGTTATTGCCAAAGGCGATGCGCCTAAGACGCTTGCAGACTTCAAAGGCTTACGCGTACGAGGCCCAGGCGGCATCATGGGTGTTTTGGGTAAATTAGGGGCGGTTAAAACAGGTGTTCCTTTCGGTGAAGTGCGTCAATCGATGGACTCAGGTGTCATTGATGCGGCAACTTTCGCCCCACACGCGCATTTAGCCACTAAGACGACTGCCATTGGTAGTTGGGGAACAACAAACTTGAATCTTGGGTCGGCGAATTGCCCAGTGGTTGTCAACACTGAAGCGCTCAATTCATTAAGTGACGGGAACAAGAAAGCGTTAATGGATTCTATCCCAGAAGCGATGGCTTATTACGTTGATTTTTATGACAACAAAACAACGGGAAAATATGAGGCAGATGTGAAAGCGAAAGGTATCAATATGATTACATTTACGCCTGAGCAAACAGCTGAGCTAAATACGTTGGCTTCATCGGTTAAGTCGGATTGGGTTGCAAAGTATTCAAAAGACTTCGATGCACAAGCGTTGTTCACCTTTACTGAAGGCTTATTCAATCAATAATATAAGCTTTTTATAGGTTTATGTAAGACTCACCTGCGTTCGGTGTGATCTGAACGCAGGTTTTTTTAATATCTTTAAGCGAGAATCTTATGGCTTCTAATGCAACAGTTCATGAAGATGATTCACTCCTCAGCCGGTTAGATAGGCTGTATTTAAAATTCGAAAAATTTCTTACCACCTTAGGTGGGATCGCTATTCTGCTGGTTGTCTTTTTGGCGGTGACGAATATTTTAGGGCGTTGGCTATTTAGCTTGCCAGTTGATGGTTATATTGACTGGGTTGTCAGTGCCATGCCGTTCATTGCTTTTATGGGGCTTTCTTACACCCAACGAGAGGGTGGACATATCCGTATGGATATCGTCGTGGGTTCACTGCGTGGGCGTGTTTTATGGTTTATGGAGTTTCTCACCGTACTGATCATGTTAGGCATGACCGTTTTATTAGCCCAGGGTTCTTATAATCACTTTTTAAGAGCCTTTAAAAATGGTGATACAACGTTTGATATTGATTTGTTGGTATGGCCAACAAAGCTGATTATTGTATTTGCATTTATCGTTTTATTGTTACGCCTTTTACTCCAGTTGTGGGGTTATGCACGCGCCTTAATCACAGGTGGAGATGCGCCGATAGCCGTTCCTTTAGTTGAAGATGCGGCGACTGCTGCAGCTCGTGAAGCAGCGTCAGTAGAATCAGACAAGATAGAAGAAGGTTCATAGTATGGGTTTATTAGAATCAATGGCGGCGATGGAGCCGTTAGAAATTGGTATTTGGGTTACCAGCATCATGATGGTGTTTGTGGTGATGGGGTTACGTGTTGCCTATGCAGCAGCAGCAGCAGGCTTCATCGGCTTGTTTTGGATTAAGGCATCAACAAAAGGTGCCGAGAAAGGTTTTGATATTGCCATGAATATTGTCGGCATTACGCCGCATTCAAAGGTCTCGATTTTGGCTTTATCGTTGATCCCGATTTTTATTATGATTGGCTTCTTGGCTTATCATGCAGGTTTAACCAAGGCAATTTTTGAAGCGGCAAAGCGTTGGTTGGGCTGGTTGCCAGGTGGTATGGGTGTTGCGACAGTGTTCTCAACGGCAGGCTTTGCGGCTGTTTCAGGTGCATCCGTAGCAACGTCCGCTGTGTTCGCTCGTATTGCTGTGCCTGAAATGTTAAAGCTGGGTTATGACAAACGTTTTGCTGCAGGAGTTGTGGCGGCGGGTGGAACCTTGGCATCGTTAATTCCTCCATCAGCTATTTTGGTTATTTATGCCATTATTGTCGAGCAAGATGTTGGCGCATTATTAATGGCCGGTTTTCTTCCAGGTGCGGTTTCGGCACTCATCTATGGCGGTCTAGTGATTATTTTAGCTTTGACGAATAAAAATTTAGGGCCTCCAGTGAGCGGCTATACCTGGAAACAACGCTTTCAGGCGTTACCCGGTGCTTTTCCTATTTTCTTTGTGATTGGCATCATTGTGGTGTGCATTTATGGCGGTGTAGGTACACCAACGGAAGCCGGCGCATTAGGTGCGTTCTTGATTTTGATTATTGCATTGTATAAAGGGATGCGTTGGCCTGAGTTGAGAGATGCATTAATTGAAACAAGTAAGCTAACGGCGATGATTTTTGCGATCATTTGGGGTGTTTTAATTTATGTTCGTTTTCTAGGGTTTGCGGGCCTACCTGATGCGTTCTCACAGTGGTTAAGTGGTCTTGAACAAAGTCCAATGATTACGCTTATTTTTATATTGCTCGCTTATGCCGTGCTTGGCATGTTCATGGATGCTATTGGTATGTTGTTGTTAACATTGCCTATTGTTTATCCTGCCATTATTGCGCTCAATGGTGGTCCTGACGTAGCTGCTGTCGACTCTGCTTTTGGTGTCTCCGGTGTTGGTTGCGCTATTTGGTTCGGTATTATCGTGGTGAAAATGGCGGAACTTTGCTTAATTACACCTCCGATTGGATTAAATTGCTTTGTGGTGGCAGGCGTGCGTCCAGAATGCTCAGTGCAAGATGTCTTTAGAGGTTGTTTTCCGTTTTTTATTGCGGATGCAATAACGATTGCTGTGCTCATTGCATTGCCAGGCATTGTGTTGTGGCTTCCGATGCAAATGGGGTTTGCGTAGTCGCTATTTACTCATAAAACAGAAACGAACAAATAGTCATATTTTATTGATGATAAAAACTAAAAAAGGCATGTCTATAAAGAGAGTGAGTATGATCCTTACTCTCTTCATGCTGGTGCTACTCATCAGCAGTCTTTTTTATATGTGGCAGCTCAGCGCGGTGGGTGAGCGCAATCAACGTTCAGCCAGTTTGTTTGAGCAGTCATTGTTAGGATCTATTACACAATATGATTATATTCCGTCGTTACTAGCAAAAGACTCTGAATTAAATCAGTTTTTAAATTCTCCTGAATCAAGTCATGAGGTTGTGAGTGAAAAACTTCGCTTTATTGCCGAGCAATCAGGAGTGAGCGATATTTATGTTTTAAACCGACAAGGTAAAGCGATTGCGACAAGCAATCATAAAAAAAAGGGCAGTTTTTTAGGTAAAAACTATGCCTTTAGGCCATATTTTAAATTGGCTAAATCCACCATGGTTCGTCAATATTACTTTGCTAAAGGTGTGACAACGGGGGTTCGAGGTTTTTTTATTTCGGAGCCAATCATTGTCGAGAATCAATTTTTTGGCGTTGTGGTCGCTAAGATTGTATTGGATCAGTGGGAGCAAAAGTGGGAATCATCTGAACAAAATATTTTAGTGGCTGATGATCAAGGTGTGATTATTTTAAGTGCTAAGCCAGAGTGGCAGTATCGCTCAATTGGAGAATTATCACCTGAGGTGATTAGTCGTATTAAAGCACTCAATCAATTTCCAAATGAAGTCCATGAATCCTTGTATTCAAATGAGTATGCGGTAAGTTTTTTTAATACATCTCATCGTGATGTGTGGATTGCGGATGGCGACAGTTATGTCGTGAACCAATTCCCCATAAAACGTGTCAATTGGACGCTCTATCATCTATCTGACCAGAGAAACATTCTGATACGTACGCTATGGTTTTTGTTGTCAAGCTTGTTGATTACGTCAATCCTCTACTTATTATGGCTTGAGCGAAGTAGCCGTTTAAAGCTTAGACGTGAGTCTCGTGAGGCTGAACGTGCTCGTCGTGCCGAATTACAAAAAGTGCTAGACAATATTCATATTGGTGTCTTGGTGTTTGACCAGCAAGGCCTTGTATTGTCAATGAATGATCATGCTGAATACTTATTAGATGCAGATCAGCATGTTGCAAAAGATAAAGGTGATAACCCTGGGGTCTATGTGCAGGAGTTGATAGATATCAATATAGACGCTGCTGAGTTCGATCGGTTTTTGCAAGATAACATTGCGCTACCGACGTATCATGAAACCCAGACCCGAGCAGTCACAGGTGGATATGAAAATATGAACGGAAAGCTGACAATCCCTGTGATGTTTTCCGTCGGCAAGATCATACAACAAGGAGATATCGTGTATTTAATGACGGTGATTAATATCACCAAGCGAAAAGAAGCTGAACAGGAATTGTTGCTGATGAATGAATCTCTTGAAGAGAAAGTTGAGCAACGAACGCTAGAATTGCGCGAGACTCAAGCGGCATTAATGCAAAAAAATCGAACGACTGCGTTGGGAAACATGGCCGCAACCATTGTGCATGAATTAAGCCAGCCCTTAGCGGCAATTAATAGTTCTGTTGCGGCTGCTCAAGCGAAAGTTGCTCGAGAAAATTGGCATGGCGTTGCTGAATCCTTGCAGCGATTGAGCCCTCTCAGTAAAAAAATGACTAATGTGATTGGGTTGTTAAAGTCATATAGTTATGAAGATGAATCTTTGGTTGAGGAAATTATATTCTCGGAGCTCGTGCAACAGGCGATTGATGTGCTGCATGATCGGTTGCAAACTGAAAGGATTAATGTCGAAGTACAGAATGATTTTTCGTCAGCGATTGTGCGTGTTAATTCTATTAAAATCGATTTAGCGGTGTCTAATTTATTGAAGAATGCGATGGACGCGGTTGAAGGGCAAGATAATGCACTCATTAAAGTCACTATTTCAAACCCGAACACAGGTTATGTTGCCTTGACGGTTCAGGATAATGGTGGCGGTATCGATAAAGCGATACTGGATAAGTTATTTAATCCGTACTTTACGACGAAAGAAGTGGGTAGGGGGATGGGACTTGGTTTGTCGATCACGGGAGAAGTGATTCAAGAACATGACGGTATTATTGACGTTAAAAATACCGACGAAGGTGCTTGTTTTGTTATGCAAATACCTGTGCATAAAATGATTTCGGGTGATGTAAAGAAACAAACGAATAAAACATATCAATCAACATGTTGAAAAAAGAAAATATTGAAATTTTAATCGTCGATGATGATGTGCATATTCGTGAAAATATGCTTGATTTATTGTCTACTGAGTTTACTAAAACAAGCGCATTTAGTTCGCCAGTGCCTGCATTGAAACTGTTAAATGACAGCACTCATTATGTGATATTGACTGATTTACGCATGCCAGAGTATGACGGTTTGGAGTTTGCTAGAAAGGTGCATGAAATTGCTCCAGAAATTCCCGTCATCTTGATGACTGGGTATGGAGAGGTGTCGGTTGCTGTTCAAGCGATGAAACAAGGCGTGTATGATTTTGTTGAAAAACCTTTTGATACGGACATTTTAATTGAAACACTCAAGCGAGCCGTTGAAAAACGTTTTGTCGATGTATCCTTACAAATAACGCAGCAAGAATTGGCATATCGTGAAGGAATCGATGGCCAAATTATTGGTCAATGTCCTGCTATGAAGCAGCTCAAAAATCAGATACTTCGTTTAGCGGTGATGGATGTGCCTGTGTTGATTCAAGGTGATACTGGGTGTGGCAAAGAATTGGTTGCGCGCAGCTTGCATGAATATAGCAACCGCTGTGATGAACCTTTTGTGCCATTAAATTGTGCGGCTATTCCTGATCATTTAGCGGAAGCCGAACTGTTTGGCCATGCAAAGGGTGCATTTACGGATGCGCATCATGATCGCAAAGGTAAGCTAGAGCATGCAAATGGAGGGACCTTATTTCTGGATGAAGTGGAAAGTTTGCCACTTACCCTGCAAGCTAAACTGTTGAGGGCTTTATCAGATCAAAGGATCACACCGTTAGGGTCAAACAAAGAGATCGATATTGATTGTCGAATTGTATCCGCGACAAAAGACGAGTTACGAGGTAATGAGAATTTTCGGCAAGATTTATATTTTCGATTGCAGGTGGCGATTTTAAAGATTCCTCCATTAAATCAGCGCGCAGAAGATATTGTGAGTTTATTTGAATATTTTGTGAGCCAGCAGTGTGAAAATTTTTCGATTGACTACAAGCCTTCGTCAGCGGTCACTAAAACAGCTTTATTAACGTATAAATGGCCTGGAAATGTTCGAGAACTCATCAATGTTGCGACACGTTATGTCATTGACCAGTGTGTTGACATCGTATCCATTGATGCGATTCAGCCTGTCGCGGACGTGACTATTCAATCGTCATTAAAGGAGCAGGTGTCGGCATTTGAAGAAAGCCTTCTGCGCACGAAGCTGGAAGAATATGAAGGGAAAGTCGCGTCAGTTTTAGAGGACCTGAAACTTGAGAGAAGAACCTTTAATCAGAAGTTGAATCGATATTCTATTTCTGTTTCAGATTATAAAAAAACAAAATCGGCTAGCTAGGCCTCACAAGAACACTGTAATTGTTTATAATCTGGCACCGTATTAAACGATGCCAGAGAATTTACAATGCCTGAGATAAGACAGAATGATCCGCAGTTGATCCAAGAGAAAGCACTCAGTATCAACTTAGATACTAATAAATACGGTACGTTTGTTGAAATTGGTGCGGGTCAAGAAGTTGCTCGTCAGTTTTTCACCGCGGGTGGTGCAGCAGGCACAATTGCTAAAACAATGTCAGCGTATGATATGCAGGTGAGTGATGCGGTTTATGGGAAGGCATCTCGCTATGTCAGTCGTGAGCGTGTTGAGCAAATGCTTCATACGGAATATGATTTATTAGACTCTCGATTAGGTGACAAGCGCTCGAAAGAGAACCAGTTCTTTTCTTATGCGGCGACTGTGACGGCTCGCAGCTATGCTCAAAAAAATGAATGTCACGGCTGGATTGGGATTCTCATCCAGTTATTTCCCGGTTCACCGCCAAGTGAAATCATTTTGCATGTCCGCATGTTAGACGAAACGAATATTGAGCAATGCGAAGCGTTAGGCGTGTTGGGAGTCAACTTGGTTCACGGTGCATACAACCATTTTACTAACCCTAAAAAATTGATTGACTCCCTACAAGATGGTTTAGATACGGATCGTCTTGAAATCGATATGATTAATTTTTCGGGACCTTGTTTTGAACATATTGATAATCGGTTAATCAACCTTCACTTGATCAGAAGCTGGTGTTGTCGTGCGGTGATGTTTTCGCCGGATGGTGAGTCGTTGGTGCCAGGCGGGATTTTACGAAAAGATAATACGCTAGTGATTCGTGGTTCATTCAAACCGCCGACAAAAGTGACTGTCGACATGATTGAGGGCGCTAAGAATCAGTTTATTCGTGAAGAAGGTGTTGATCCTGAAAGTGTACATATTGTGACTGAATTAACCTTGCATGAATCTCCTAACGGAGATGTGAGCAACGATGAAGATTTTTTAGCGCGTGTCGATTTGATGAATGCGTTAGGTTATACCGTGCTGGTATCGGACTATTTTCGCTTCTTCCGTTTGCGTTCTTTCTTAAGGCGTTATAACAAAGATGCCTTAGCAATTGCGTTAAGTGTTTTAGATTTTAATGCCTTATTTGACGAAAAGTACTATGACACCCTTGAGGGAGGCATCCTTGAGGCGATGGGTAAACTGTTTTCAGACAATACGTATATCTATATTTATCCGTCGCTGGTGAATGGTGAACTCATTACTTTGGAAAATGTGAGTGTAACGCCAGAGCAGAAATATTTGTTGAAACATCTTATTTCAAATGGAAAAATGTCGGCGGTTTGTGATTATGAAGAATCAAATTTACACATTTCATCGCAACAGGTGTTTGCTAAAATTGAGTCGGGTGAAAAGTCATGGAAGTCTGAAGTCCCCAAAGATATTAAAAACTTGATCATTGATAATAAGTTATTTGGATATCGTGAAAAGTAAAATGTGATAACGTATTTTTTATGCGGGAGATATCAAAATGAATATTGAACATAATTTAACGACTAAGCGGTTTTTTATCGAGCTAGAGGGTGGAACTGATGCTGAACTTAAATACCGTTTAATGGATGATAATAGTGTGGACTTTTACAGCACATTTGTTCCGAATACACATCGTGGCCAAGGAATCGCTTCTGCACTAGTAAAAACAGGCATTGCCTGGGCGAAAGAACAAAATTACGACATGCATGCATCTTGTTGGTATGCGCGCAAACATTTGGCCTAAAAAGTATTTTGCTAAGAGCTAATGATGTCTGATATAGAGGTAATATGTTTTTAGAGTGCGTCATTCTTTTACATGGTTTGGCTAGAACCGATGCATCTATGAACTCTATGGAAAGAGCGTTAATACAATCTGGTTATCATACGGTTAACCATCATTATCCATCTCGTCAACAAACGATAGAGAAGCTTGCTGAATTAGAAGTGCCAAAAGCAATTAATGCTTGCCCCCAAAAGACTCAATCAATTCACTTTGTTACCCATTCTATGGGAGGGATTTTATTGAGGCAGTATTTGCAAAAAAATTCTCTAGAAACTATTGGGAGAGTAGTGATGTTGGGGCCGCCAAACCAGGGAAGTGAGGTTGTCGATAAGCTTGGCCAATATCAATTTTTTAAGATTTTTAATGGACCTGCAGGGGTTCAGCTGGGGACTTCAAACGATAGTGTGCCTGTTTCCTTAGGTAGCTGGCCGGCTAAGTCAGGGGATTTAGGCGTGATTGCAGGTAAGCAAAGTATTAATCTGTTTTTGTCCTATCTGATCCCCGGCTCAGATGATGGCAAGGTCTCTATTGAAAGTACGAAATTAACGGGTATGAGTGATCACAAAGCTGTGCCCGCAACACATCCATTGATGATGAAAAATAAACACGTTATCAATGAGGTTAAACATTTTTTGAAAACAGGTACGTTTTCTAAATAAGTGTATAAAAGCCTGAAGCTGAAGATGGCTTTAGTCTATTCAACGTCTTCTTCGTCTAATACCTTCGTCTAATAGACCTTCGTCTAATACCTATTTATTCGCTCTCAGAATATGATGATGATTCAATAATATGTAGCTGCGATTACTGTGTGAAAACAAAAAAACAACAAAGAATGTAGCCGATCATACATTTCAATTGCCTGATCAAATCCTACGTAATTTTCTTTGCAAGGGTGAGTAAAAAGGCGATGGCTGTACTCTTACGTAGTAATACCAAGTGGTTGCCTAATAACTATCCTGGAGAGATTAATGAAAAAAAATAATACGAACAAAAGTAGAAGATCCTTTTTGAAAACAACGACTGCCGCAAGCTTGGCTGCTACTGTGCCATCGCAGATGTTTTTCATCAAAGATAGCTTTGCTGCCGATGACTTTCGTAATAACCCTGGTGACTCAAAAAGCGTAACACTTGGCTTTAATGTTCCTCAAACAGGCGCGTATGCTGATGAGGGTGCGGATGAACTTCGTGCATTTAAGCTGGCAGTGAAGCACCTGAACGGTGAAGGCGATGGTGGTATGTTAAATACGATGAAGCCTTCAGTGCTTAAAGGTAATGGCATTCTTGGTAAAAAGGTTGAGTATGTGACAGGTGACACACAAACTAAATCGGATGCAGCTAGAGCATCGGCAAAGCGCATGATTGAAAAAGATGGCGCGTTGATGATTAGTGGCGGCTCTTCTTCGGGTGTGGCAATTGCGGTTCAAGGTTTGTGCCAAGAAATGGGAACGATCTTTATGGCAGGTTTGACGCACTCAAATGATACTACAGGTAAAGACAAGCGACGCTATGGCTTCCGTCATTTCTTTAACACAGAAATGTCTGGCGCTTCTTTGGGACCGGTACTCGAAAAAGAATTTGGTAAGGAACGTACTGCGTATCACTTAACAGCGGATTATACCTGGGGTTGGTCTCAAGAAGGATCCATTAAAAAGTATACTGAGAACTTAGGTTGGCAAACAAAAGCGGCCGTTCGAACACCGCTAGGGGCTGGTGATTTTTCACAGTATATTACTCCCGTATTAAACTCAGGGGCTGACGTATTGGTTTTGAATCACTACGGCAAAGATATGGTGAATTCATTAACACAAGCGGTTCAGTTTGGTTTGCGTGATAAAAATATCAATGGTAAAGACTTTCAAATTGTTGTGCCTTTATTCTCACGCCTAATGGCGCAAGGTGCGGGTGAAAATATTAAAGGTATTTATGGTACAACCAACTGGAACTGGGCATTGAAAGATGCGGGTTCACAAGCGTTTGTGAAGTCTTTTGGTAAAGAATATGGATTTCCACCATCGCAGGCTGCTCATACTTGTTACGTGCAAACGTTGCTCTATGCTAACGCATGTGAAATGGCTGGAACCTTCTATCCACCAGAAGTCATTAAAGCACTCGAAGGCTTTAAGTTTGATGGTATGGGTAATGGGGCCACTGAGTACCGTGCTGATGATCACCAGTGCTTTAAAGATGTATTGGTTGTGCGTGGAAACCAAAAACCAAGCAGCCAATTTGATTTGTTGGATGTTGTTCAGGAAGTGCCTCGTTCACAGGTTGAATATGACCCCAGTTTGCTAGGCGGTGAATTAGGGCCATATAAAGTGTAGGGCTGTTGCTTTAAAAAGCCTTATCGCTGGATGGGTGATAAGGCTTTTGAAGGTTAGGTTAATTGTGTGTCAACCAGATACACATTAAGAATGTCTCTATGATGACAGCCTAATCATTCGTATTGTTTATTGTTATAAACAAGGACTTCTACATTTTGTAAAACCCTTAAACAGAGAATTTATTATTATGAGTGCTATTCTTATTCAGATACTCAATGGTTTAGATAAAGGTGCCGCATATGCATTGATCGCACTTGGGCTAACCTTGGCATTTGGAACGCTTGGTATTGTTAACTTCGCCCATGGTGCGTTGTTTATGCTTGGGGCCTTTTGTGCTGTCATGTTTTCAAAGTTCCTCACAATTTCTAAGCAAGTCAGAGACGAAAGCATTACCATTTTTGAGGCGTATAAAGAACAACCGTACTTAGAAATATGGTTTGGTGACGTTGGTGCTGCGATTGTTGATTATGCTGTCCCTATATCAATATTGTTTGCTATTCCGGTGATGATTTTAATTGGTATTATCATGGAGCGAGGTTTAATCAAACATTTTTATAAACGCACACATGCTGAGCAAATTTTAGTCACGTTTGGCTTGGCGATTGTTATTCAAGAAATTATCAAACACTTTTTTGGCGCCAACCCAATTCCAACCCCTGCACCTGATGTTGTTTCCGGTAGTGCTGCGGTGGGCGCGTTGTTTGGTTTAAGTGACAACTTGGTTTATCCCTGGTGGCGACTCATTTATATCGCTTTTGCTGGGATTATTATTTTTGCGGTGTTTGCTTTTTTGCAATTTACAACGTTCGGTATGGTTGTTCGTGCCGGTATGGCCGATCGAGAAACAGTAGGCTTATTGGGTATCAATATTCAAAAACGGTTCACGATTGTGTTTGCGATAGCCGCAACAGTAGCTGGGCTAGCAGGTGTCATGTATGCCCCCATTTTGCCTCCTGATTATCATATGGGGATGGATTTTCTGGTGTTATCGTTTGTCGTGGTGGTTGTCGGAGGCATGGGGTCTTTAGGAGGTGCGGTTGCTGCGGGTTTTCTCTTAGGCATATTGCAATCTTTTGCATCCATGAATGAGGTGAAATCAATCCTTCCAGGTATTGACCAAATCATTATTTATCTTGTCGCTGTCGTGATCTTGTTAGTACGACCACGTGGCCTAATGGGGCGTGAAGGCGTTTTTGAGGACTGATACGATGAAAAATTTATTCAAAAGTAATATGGCTATCATGCTGGTTTTTTCAGCCATTGTCTTAACGGCACCCATTTGGTTAACACCATTTGGTGCTAGCTATCCTGATTTGTTGCAGAAATTTGCAATTTTCGGCCTTTTTGCACTCGGGTATAACATCCTATTTGGCTTAACAGGTTATTTGTCGTTTGGGCATGCGGCATTTTTAGGTGTCGGGTCTTACACGGCAGTCTGGTCCTTGAAATTGTTGACCATGAACGTTTTCTTGGGGGTTATTTTAGGCACCATTATGTCAGGTATTTTTGCCTTATTGATCGGCTATGTGAGCTTGCGCCGATCGGGGATTTATTTCTCAATCTTAACGCTAGCCTTTGCGCAAATGGCTTATTCATTGGCTTATTCTGTGCTAACACCGATTACTAATGGTGAAACAGGTTTGCAAGTCGCAGCCAACGATCCACGTATTTTGGATAGTTTGTTTGGTATTACACAACAAGGTACAGGTATCCCGTCTACTCACTTTTTTGGCATGCTCTTGAAATCATGGAATGGTTATTTTGGTTTTTATTTTGCGGCGGTCGTGTTGATCATTGGGTTTTATATTTCACTACGCATCTTCCGCTCTCCCTTTGGGCTCAAGCTAAGAGCGATTAAATCAAATCAAACACGAATGACTTATACCGGTTTTAATACTCGTCCATACTTGCTTTCAGCATTTGTCATTTCAGGAATGTATGCAGGATTGGCTGGTTCTTTGATGGCGGCTATTGATCCTTTGGCTGGTGCAGAACGAATGCAGTGGACCGCATCAGGAGAAGTGGTGTTAATGACGATTCTAGGAGGTGTAGGGACTTTAATTGGTCCAATGCTAGGTGCAGCGGTGATTAAGTATTTTGAAAATATTTTCTCCGCATTGAATAACTCTGAACTACATCAAATATTCAGTTTTTTGCCTTCTTTCATGGAGAATGCAATGGTTTTCGTTGTAGAACCTTTTGTCGGAAAAGGTTGGCATTTAACGCTGGGAGCTTTGTTTATGCTGGTGGTTATCTTCTTGCCAGGAGGAATCATGGAGGGTGTGACTCGAATCAATAATTTTCTCAAGCGAAAGTTTGGTAAAGCAGCAGTGACGGATAAACCTAATATGCCAAAGCAGCAAGAAGTTCAACAAGGAGGAGAGTAAATGACTAATATTCTCGAAATTAAAGGCGTTGACAAGACGTTCGGTGGTTTGCACGCATTAACGGATGTCAATCTAGAAATTATTGAAGGAGAGACACATGCCATCATTGGTCCAAATGGGGCAGGCAAATCAACATTGTTAAATTGTTGTATTGGTAAGTTAATTCCAGATAATGGCTCTGTCACATTCAATGGCAAAAATATGATTGGTCAAAATGCTCATGATATTAACCACGCTGGGATGGTGCGTGTTTTTCAAACACCTGAGATTTTCCCAGAACTAAGCTTGCTGGATAACGTCATGATTCCGGCGTTAGCGAAGCGTGATGGCACGTTCAAATTCAACCCCTTTGGTGATATTTTTAAAGAGAAGGCCATCCGTGAAGAAGCGATGGATACTCTTGCAGAATTTGGTTTAGAAAGTGTTTCAGAAAATCATGCGGGCAGTATGTCTCGTGGTGACAAGCGTCGCTTAGAGTTAGCGATGGGTTTGATACAGCACCCTAAACTTTTGCTGCTTGACGAGCCGACGGCTGGCATGGCGAGGTTAGATACCAACAATACAATTGATCTGTTAAAGACTGGAAAAATGAAAGAGATGACAAAAGTGATCATTGAACATGATATGCATGTGGTGTTCAGTTTAGCAGATCGTATTAGTGTGCTAGCACGTGGTCATATCATTGCTACCGGTACACCAGAAGAAATTAAGAATGATCCAAAAGTCAAAGAAGCATATTTGGGAGAAGGCGATGATGAGTGATGATTATAAAATTCATAAAAATGTTGCTCCAGTAAAAGGTCAAGGTTCTGATCCCGCGTTTTTTTCATGCTGGGATATGCACTCTTATTATGGCGAAAGTTATATTGTTCAAGGTATCAGCTTTGATATTCGTGAAGGCGAAATTGTCGCTTTATTGGGGCGCAATGGAGCTGGAAAGACCTCAACATTGCGTTCTATTGCAAGATTAGATGATCCGCATGTTCAACATGGAGAAATGTGGTTAGATCACAAGCCTTTGCATAACATGCCAGCGCATGAAGCTGCTCAATCGGGTGTGGCATTGGTGCCAGAAGATCGGCGCATCATTCAAGGTTTGACGGTTCAAGAAAATATTGAGCTAGCGCAAATTAATCCACCAATAGGTTGGAGCATTGATCGAATTTACGAGCATTTTCCTCGGTTGGCAGAACGCCGTAACCAAATGGGTACGACGTTATCTGGAGGTGAACAACAAATGCTCGCCGTGGCTAGAGCATTAGCGCGTGATATTAAACTCTTATTGCTTGACGAACCCTACGAAGGTCTAGCGCCGGTAATTGTGAACGAAATTGCAAGTATTGTAGAGGATATTAAAAAGCAAGGCATAACCACAATCATTGTGGAGCAAAATGCGATTGCAGCATTGCGCTTGGCCGATCGGGCTTTGATTCTTGATACGGGTAAGATTGTGTTTGACGGCACGGCGCAAGAGGTTCTTGATAACGAAGAATTGCGCCATGAGTATTTGGCTATTTAATGAAATCAAACAGCTTCTTTCTTAGTGGAAAATTAAAAACGGCGTTCTTTTGTTATCGTTGAGCGTGTTTGCTCAGCGGTAGAACGTTGTTTTTAATTATTTCCTAGACGTGATGGTTTGACGATGGTTTGTGTTTTTTCTATGAGTGCTTCTCATCACTATTAGGTAGAGTTAGAAACAATGGTCATATTGTGAACAAGTGTCACATATTGCTTCGCATGAGGTTTTTTAGTTTTTTGGTTTGTATAATCTTCGGAAAGTTTGAAACATGGATCAAGAGATTATGACCAATCCTCACTTACTGAATGCGGCACGCTATATTGATGCTATACATGATATTCCCGTTGATGAAAACCATCCAAACCTCATATCAATTGTTGAAAAACTAGTCGAAGAGTTAGAGTCTACTCAGTTAATGGATTATTGGAGGGCCTATCAGCAAGAGATAAACCCTGAATGGGACGGCCACCTTAAAGAGGATGTGTTGATAGAAGAAAAACAAACAGCAGGTAGTAAAAAGCCGTTTTTCTATCGAGGCGCTAAACTTGAAGAGACACAAGGTGCAGGAAAAAAATCCCTTCCTAAAAAAGGGCTTATGTATCGAGGCCAAGTTGTTGGCTAGCCTATCAGCGAGCATAAGCCTAGAATAGCTTGATCAGCTAAAGAGGGTAAGTTGATAAAAAACAGGCCCAGTTAAAATATGACTCGCTATGGGTGCGATGGCGTATTGCTACATAACTGAATTGTATGCGATGTACATGTTATGAGAGAATCTAGATGAATACTTAATATTTATTAATGAAGTCTTTTGTGATTACTTCAATGAATAGAATGATTGAGGGTGTTGTGGTTTTTTAAATAAGAAGTCACAAGTGGTATAGGGTTAGATGTTAAGGAGTACGGACGTGGAGAAGAAAAATAAGCACTTAATTAATGCAGCACGGTATATTCATGCGGTGCATGATATTGACATCAATGAGCAGTTTTTCAATTTGGATGAGGTTATTGAAAAAGCAATGAGGGCGTTAGACTGTCCCGAGGTTGAAAAATATTGGCATGCGTATCAGCTGGACTTGGTCGAAGAAGTGCGTGCAAAACAACGAAATGAAACAGAGTTAGAGCCAAACCAAGAAAAAGAAAACAGCATTGCTACAGTGATACCGTTTAAAAATAAAATGGGCTCTTGAGTGTTGATTGCCCTTCTAATGTAAAGACTTGTCACATATATGTGAAATTCACTTCATCAATACAGCGAATCTAGTAGCATTTGTATTGTTAGGCTAAGTATGAATTTTGAAGCTGGAGTTGTTATGGGAATGGGTGATTATTATTTACAGACGGCTGTTGAGTATGTGAAAACTAATTACGGCATTCATTTAGATGTAAAAAGTAATACATTGCCTCAGCAAGTTTTTTTGTTGAAAACCAAATTAAACTGCCCGACGTTAAATGGAATGTGGGATGAATTTCAGCACGAAAAAGAACCGGAATGGATGGATGACGTATGACAGCAGGGATTGTCTCTTTCTCAGATAGCGGGTCATTGTGCGATAGGGCGTGTGATGGTGCCTAAGGCAAATAAGGCGCTTGCTGATGCCACTATGGCTGGGCCTGATGGAATATCCCAAAAATAAGAAACACTCAGTCCTAAGATAACGGCTAAACTCGCGATTAACATGGATAAAAATGCCATTTGTTGCGGGGAGCGTGACCATTGTCGTGCTGCAGCAGCTGGGATGATGAGCATCGAAGTGATCAAAATGATGCCTACAATTTGAATGGAAATCGCAACGACGATACTCATTAATAAGGTGAATAGTAAATTCATTTGTTTTACGGAAATCCCTTCTGCTTGAGCTAATTCCTCGTTGAGTGCGATTAATGTTAATTTCTCCCATGTCATGAAAAGTGTGCCTAAAATCAGGCTGCCACCAACAAATGATATGATCAAGTCTTGGTTGCTCACGCTTAAGATGTCTCCAAAAAGGTAACTATAAATATCAATATTTTGTTTATCTAATAAGCTGATAGTGATTAAGCCAGTGGCAAACGCGGCGTGCGATAAAATGCCTAAAAGGGTGTCTGTGGCGAGTAGCCTTTGTTGTTGTAACCAAAGTAATAGTACGGCAAAACCTGATGATACAATGAGAATGCTGATGCTTAAATTAGCGCCAATTAGCAATCCTATAGCAATGCCAAGCAAGCTTGAATGGGCTAAAGAGTCACCAAAATAGGACATGCGTTTCCAAACCACAAAGCATCCTAATGGTGCACAGACAATGGCAATTGCAAGGCCAGCAATGAGTGCTTTAATTAAGAAATCTTCCATAGCTTTTATCAGTCTTTGTTTTTTGTGACACGTTTAGCGACGAGGGTGCTCAGTTTTCAATATCTGATTATTGATGTTCTTGATGAGCAATATGCTGGCAGTTTTCATCATGGGTGTGACTATGAGAGTGGTCATGATCATGATGGTAGATAGCCATTCTGTTGGACATGTCGGTGCCAAAAATTTTCACGAATTCAGGGTCTTTCACCACCGATTGAGGTGTCCCTGAACAGCAAATATGATGATATAAGCAAATCACTCTTGTAGAGCATGCCATGACTAAATGCAATTCATGCGAAACCATCAAGATGCTTATATCATGGTTGTGATAAATGTCTTCAATGAGTGTATAAAATGCCTGTTGGGCATTAATATCTAAGTTCTGAGCGGGCTCATCTAACACAAGTAAAGAAGGTTTCTTAGCTAATGCTCTGCCCAAAAGAACTCTTTGGCGTTCACCGCCTGACAGCGAATGAATTTGTCGATTAAGCAGTGCTGTAATGTTTGTTTCTTTCGCAATATCCTGCAAGTCTGCTTCGTTAATATGATTGTTTAACGTCAGAAAATTTTTTACACTAATGGGGAGGGTGTTCTCTGTATTAAAGTCTTGAGGAACATAAGCACATCGCAAGTTGTGATGTCTTTCTATTGAACCTTTTGTCGGTTGCTGCATGCCAATCAAACATTTGAGTAATACTGACTTTCCAGCGCCATTTGGTCCAATGATTGTGATAAAGTCCTTTGCCTTAATGAAAAGGTCAATGTCTTCTATAACGGTCTTGTTGCCATGGACGACAGATAAATTTTTTGCGTGAATTAAGTGTGTCACCGGGTCTTAATTAATAGTAGTTAATTTGATAGGCGTTGGCGCATTATGCAACAAGTTAGGTAATAAATCAGTTTATCCCTTTAGAAACATATTCGAGGCATTAAAGCATCTTTATTCATTGCTATGAGAAGTAACAGTATTCAAGTCATTTTTATCGGTTTGTTCGTGATATCGAACTTGCTTTTTGCAGTGATGCCTGTGGAGGCGAACTCGAATGACGAACAGGGTGTCAACATTGTCACTTCAATAAAACCGTTAGCTTTATTGGTCAAGGAAATTATGGATGACGATGATTTTGTGCAAGAAGTTTTGTCTAAAAATCAAAATCATCATTTAACTTCACTAAAACCATCTCAGCGTAAAATGATTAGTCAGGCTGATGTCGTTTTTTATATTGATGAAAGCTTTGAAACTTTTTTAAGTAAAGTTAAATCAAGTGATGCTGCTGATTCAAAGTATATAGCGTTAGGCGATACCCCTGGTTTAAGGTTGTTAAGCATGCGAAAAAGTGGGCAATTACCTCATGTTGCGCATAGAAATAAAAGCCGTAAACAAGCATCGAAGCATGGTCATCATGGCCACTCTGGAGTCGATTGGCATATTTGGTTAAATCCAGACAATGCCATGGTAATGTTGATGAAGATTCGAGATGAGTTGACCCGCATTCGCCCTGAAAATGAGGTTGTCTATCAGCGTAACTATGAAATTTTTAGTCAACATTTAATTGTACACGCTTCAGAAAAAGCGAAAAGAATGATGGAGGTTTTACATTCTCCGTTTTTTGTTTTGCATGATGGTTTGCAGTATTTTGAAGAGCAATATGCTCTGCATTCTAGTGGTATTATTTTACGCCACGATGAAAATAGCGTGAGTGTTCGTCATTTATCAGAGTTGCGGAAGGTTAGAAAGGATAAAGGTGTGAATATTGTGATCAAAGAGGAGCAGTATTCCGATCGAGCGGTTAAATCTTTAGCAGGCCGCCAGCCATTTAAAGTCATTAATGTTGACTCATTAGCGCAAGGCTCGTTAAGCCATGTTGAAGATTATATTGAGTATACCGATGAGCTGACAAATATAATTTATCAAGGTTTAAAGAGTTATTAAGTTAAGGTTGTTGAGACTTTAATTGAATTTTGCAGAACCGCTTTTCAGCCCATCGGCTATAAATTTTATCGGCTATTGGTTTTATCAGAGGCCACCGCAAAGGTAAGAACAAAAAACCAATTCGTGTATGTTTCCAAGCAGCAACATTTGCATCTAAACCTTTTTTCCAGTTTCCTTCTGGCGTGCGTAAATGAAGTATTTTGAGTAAGTTTTCCTGAGGGATATGGATTTCAGCTTGCCAAAGGTCCACTAATTCTAGTTGAGAATTTTTTAATTTTTTGAGTAGCGCCATTTCTTTTGAGCATATGGGGCAATTGCCATCATAATAGAGAGTAGATTTCATAATGTTCAGAATTTGATTTTGGAAGATAATGCCATTGGCATGTAAAATTTATGTCTATGAGTAAAAATCTTAAGAATCAAATTACTGTTCGTGAAGCAGACTATTTTAATCGACAAGATGGGCAAGCCATTCTTGGGTTGTTAGATCATTATGCACGAGATCCAATGGGCGGAGAACAGCCATTATCTGATTATGTGCTAGCAAATCTCATCACAACATTGCAACAACAAACGGGTGCATTTTCTGTGCTCGCGTTTCATGACAATGTGGCCGTGGGGCTAGTCAACTGCTTCCAAACCTTTTCGACATTTAGTTGTCGGCCTATTGTGAATATCCATGATGTGATTGTCAGGAAAAGTCATCGAGGGCAGCATGTTGCTGAAGAAATGCTACTAAAAGTTCAAGAGGTTGCTAAAGATCGAGGGTGTTGTAAATTAACGCTTGAAGTTTTAGAAGGTAACGAAGTCGCTAAAAAAGTATATCAGCGTTTTGGCTTTAATGCGTATGTGCTTGATCCGAAAAAGGGGAACGCATTGTTTTGGCAGAAGGTCATTTAACGCTCATAGAATTTATGCGTCAATGTGTCGATGCGCATCCGTAATCACAACCCCATTATCTTCATTCCAGGTGTGTGAACCCAAATTATGTTTAAGCCATGAGGGTGATAAGCTATTGACTTTCTTCATTGAAAAGTGAGTTTTACTGATTTCTATTTCATTGAAATTAATACCATGGCCATAGCGAACGGCACTATTTTGCGTTGGCATGATGAGCTTGTTTTTTGCCTTAAAAATTTTTCCAGCCGGGCGACTGTTACTAATGTTAATGGTTAATGGGTTTTGGGGGTGTGGAAGCCAAGGACCTAATAGGTCATCAGCAAAGTAAACAACTAGGCATTCATTGCTTGTATTTCTCTCCGCGTGGTAACGGTTAGCAAATAGGTAATAAACGCCTTCTTGTTGATGAATTGTGGAGTCTAGCAACTCGACATTTTCTAACAGTTTGCTTTTTAATTGCCACTGATCTGGAAACCGTGTGCACTCATATAGCCGAACAGAGTTATCTTGCCGCGTTTCAGGAATCATAAACCACTGTTCACCTTCTTTGAAAGTGAATGGATATGACATATGAAACTTTTCAATAATAATCGGTTTTATATCGCTGAGTTTTCCATCTGTTAATTGCCCAACGCTGATGTGTGCATTTTTATTTTCGTAGATTAACTCTTCAAAAAATACGTATTGATTGCCGTTTTGATTGACCAGAAAGGGGTCAGCATAAAATCGATCTTTGGGTGGAATAGTGAAGGTTGCATTTTCAAAGTGATTGAGCTTGGCGTCGGCATTTCTTGTGGCCAGAAACCATTGTATTTTTTTATTGCGAGGCCAACGTAAACGAATATAGTGTTTTATATTGTTGAATAGTAGCGGTAGAAATTCAAAATTCCGAGGAGACTTTAGAATCGTAGATTCCGTGATTTTTTCATTAAAAATTGCGGTATTTTTTATACTTTCAAAGCCTTGAGACTGTGTTTGTTTTAGTTTTTGTAATAATAAGTCGCCGCAACTACGATAAATAGCATGTTTATTATTTAAAACAGAGTATTGCGCGCAACGGTGTGTTGAGCGAGCAATCGTTCGCCCACAATCAAGTACATCACTGAGTTGTTGTAGAGTAACGGATATTTCGGGTTTTCCTTTGATCAGCTCCCATACTCCGGGAGGCCCTCCTCGATAAAAACGGTTATCACCATGATGAAATGACCAAACGCCATGATGTGCCGCGTGATGAATATCCCCACGAATGATGCTGAACCCAAACCTGATGATGATATCGAGCTTGCATGCTTTAATCGTTTGAATATCTTTATCGAGAAAATAATGACAGAAGCCTTTACGAACGGGGTGGAATAAGGTGGTTAATGCATTGGGAAAGCTTCCAATGTTACGCGGCTGCCAGAGTTTTTTCGATTCGTGGTTATACTTCGTGTCTAATCGTTGATAAAGGTGAGGAATGCCATACGCAAAAGGGTTGACCAGTGATGCAAATGTGCGCAGCGGTCGTATTAATGCTGAGAATAATGGAGGCTTAATATTTGCTGGACTTCTATCAATATTCTTTTGTTGTTGTTTTTCACCATTGTATGCAATAAGGCATATTTCAAGGTCTGTGTCTTTTAGGATGCGTTGTAATATGTCGTGCTGCCACGCGGGGCATTCTTCGCTTTGTAATAAAAAGCCAATGCGAAGCTTTTTGGTCGTACTGTTATTCATGCTAGTCTAACCAGCATCAGTCATGCAAGATTCTCCCCATAAATCATGCTCATCGGCATGCATGATTTTCACAGTCACAATATCACCTGCTTTATGATGCGTTTCTCCATTGAGGTAGACTAAGCCGTCTATCTCTGGTGCATCTGCTTTTGTTCGGCCAATAGAGCCTTCTTCATCGACTTCATCGATCAATACTTCATAGTGATTGCCAATTTTTTGTTGTAAGCGTTGGGCGCTAATTTTTGCTTGAACTTCCATAAAACGCGCTTTTCGTTGCGCTTTAATTTCGTCAGGTACCTGGTCTTTGAGTTCGTTGGCCGATGCGCCTTCTACGGGTGAATATTCAAACGCACCGACTCTATCTAGTTGCGCTTCTCTAATAAAATCGAGCAACATTTCAAAGTCTTCTTCAGTTTCGCCTGGGAATCCAACAATGAATGTGGATCGAATGGTCAATTCTGGGCAAATCTCGCGCCATTTTTTAATACGAGATAAGGTGTTATCAATTGAGCCCGGGCGCTTCATCGCTTTTAAAATTTTAGGGCTACCATGTTGAAAAGGTATATCTAAATAGGGAAGTATTTTGCCTTCAGCCATTAATGGGATGATGTCATCAACATGTGGATAGGGATACACATAATGTAATCTAACCCAAACACCTAATTTGCCAAGTTGTTGGCACATGTCAATCATCTTGGTTTTGACAGGAGTTCCATTGTGAAATTCGGTTTTATACTTCGTGTCGACACCATAAGCGCTTGTGTCTTGAGAAATAACTAATAGTTCTTTTACTCCTGAAGATACTAAACCGTTTGCTTCAGCAAGGACATCATTGACGGGTCTGCTGACTAAGTCACCTCGAAAAGAAGGAATAATGCAAAAGGTGCAGCGATGATTGCAGCCTTCAGATATTTTCAGATAAGCGTAGTGTCTAGGTGTCAGCTTGATGCCAGTAGGTGGCATTAAGTCGATGTAAGGGTTGTGATCGCGCGACGGTGGTAAATGCTCATGCACTGCGCCAACCACTTGTTCGTAGGCATGTGGGCCTGATACGTCTAATACGTTTGGATGAACATCGGTTATGTCATTGGCGTTCGCTCCCATACAGCCGGTGACAATAACTTTGCCATTTTCACTCAGAGCCTCTCCGATCGTATCGAGAGACTCTTGTTTCGCGGAGTCTATAAAACCACAAGTGTTGACCACAACCATGTCGGCATCATCATAATTTGGGACGATATCATAACCGTCTTTGCGTAGTTCAGTCAGAATACGCTCTGAATCCACTAATGCTTTTGGGCAACCAAGACTAATAAAACCAACTTTTTGTGACATGTGTGTGCAGTGATATAAAATATTGAAGCGCGATTATACCCTTTTGAGTGATGTTTGATGCAATTATGATGAATAACTAGATTGCATCTATATATTCGATTTTTCTAAAATTATAGGCTTGAAAAAAATGGAATTAGTGATTAGTTTACAGGGTAAATAATAAGATTTATTTGATTAATATGAGCCGATTTAAAGCTGCGTCTATTCATCTTGCGATTAGTGTTTTTATTTTCTCGCTATTTCTAGCCTTAGTGTTTTTTGTTTGGTATGCATTTCCGTTTAATTATGCTCAAGGCATTGGTCAGATTGTGTATATCATGGCGGGTGTTGACGTGATTTTAGGGCCGCTACTCACGCTGTTCTTATTTAAGTCTGGCAAAAAAGGCATGGTGTTTGATTTGGTGGTAGTAGCATGTGTTCAAGTAGCCGCTTTAGGGTATGGATCTTATGTGATTTATTCAGAGAGGCCAGTTTATGCTGTGCTCGGTCATAATATCGCTGAAGTGGTTGTGCACAGTGAAGTTAATCAACAAGATATACCAAAAGCTATTCCTAAAGTCGGGGTTTTTGATCGTCCAGAATTCGTGTTTCAGAAACGTTCCGAGCAGCCTGAGCTAGATGAATTTGTCTATATTATGCAGTCTAAGAAAGGGGATCCAGAGAGGTTAGCAGCAGATGTGACAACTTATCTTGAGTACTCCAGTAATGCGGATCAAATATTGTCGAACACTAAGAAGCTTGAAAGTAATGATGTTGACGATGTGAAAACTCAGTCAAAACTAGAGGGTCGCGGTTATCATTATGCGACTATGCGTGGTAAGTTGAAGGAAGTTTTGATATTGATAGATCCACAAGATGCCGGCGTTTCTGGTTATGTGCTAAAGAGTAAATTACTGGCTTTCTAAACTTTGCAAAAAAGGTGCGAAACCCGCTAAATTAACCCCAGCATTTGCGGCAATAGTGATGACTTCTTGTGCGTTTTTTTGACCTTCAATAATTTGTGTAGCACCCCATAGAAAGCTTGACCGAGTCCCTGATCTGCAATGTGCTAATACTTTGTTATGTTTTTTTTGCTGTTCTTCCAAAGCGATTTGCATGTTAGGGATCAAATCTTCTGGCAATGGTTGACCGTTTGCCATTGGCAAGTGTAAATATTGCATATCGAACTGTTTAGCCAATGCTTGTGCTTCCGCCACAGAAAGAATGCCTGCTTCTTCGGCATCTGGTCGATTATTAATGATCGTTGAGATACCTAACTCTTTTGCTGTCGCAAAATCGGTTGCTGTTATTTGTCCTGCAATAAAAAAATTGTCATGTAAGAGTTGCATAGATGCCTTTAAGTCAGTATTTGTTGGTTTTAGAGTGCCTTAGGTTGAAAGGCTTTAACCGTTCTTGTGAGTTCCGCTAAATTACGCGAATCATTGTTATATTTGTTTTCAATATAATACTGACAAATTCGTTGAATGTCAGCCTGATGATCAGGGAGTAATACGCGCAACCGGTTGGAAAGTGCAAGGGGGCCTTCATTATCGGGAATGTCAATGTTCATGGCTGAAACTTTCTTTTTAAATAAAAAGTATGACGCGTCGAGCGCTGAACGTTTAATGCGCTTGGGCCAAATGAGCCAAATGATGATGCCTGAGAACACAGTAAGAATAATGCCTATTAATAGTGTTAGGGTCAGGTATTGATTTTTTGTTGTTAATCCGAGATTTTTTAATAGCTTCGTTTGTTGTTCAAAATCATAGTTAACAATCCACTTGTCCCATGAATGGTTTGCTGAATCTAGCCAACGTTTAGCGTCTCTGAGTGAAAATAATGATCCTGAAGGCGTTAAAGCATTTCTTAATTTGTTTAAGCTGAAATCACCTCGATTAAAACTGTTTTGATTATTTTGTTGCATTAATGCTAACAAGGCTTCCATACCAAATTCGATTCTTTCGGGCGCTACGGCTGCTGTTGGGTCAGTTTTGATCCAACCATCGTCAGATGTCCATATTTCACTCCAAGCGTGTGCGCTTGAATAACGTACTTCATAAAACTCTCCTTGATCGTTGTAGTCAGCACCCTGAAAGCCAGCGACGATACGAGTAGGTACTTTTAACCAGCGCATCAGTGTTGAAAAGGTTGATGAATAATGTTCACAATAACCCGATTGTGTATTGAAGAGAAAGTCTTCAATGGGTTGGCTTCGATCCACTGAGGGTGGCAGAAGGTGGTAGCTAAACGGTTGTTCTCGAAAGTGCCTTAGTGCGAGTAATGCTAATTGTTTTGCTTGGTTCGAAGAAGGTATTTTTTGGGTGTCTCCAATAGGAGGTAGATTCACTTCATTCAGCCAGGTATTGAGTAATTGTGTCGTTTTGGTCTTTGGTTTAAAGCTAGTCTCTAGGTAGATTTTTTGTTCTATCACATTCAAGCTATCGTTAATGTGTTGCGAAGGGCTAAGAATGTTGCGTGTGTTCGGCGTCGAGACGACTTCATATTGAAAGGTGGCAGGGCTTCCTTTTGCAGCTAAAAGTGTTTGGTTCTCAAGTATGATACCGACTTCACTACTATAAATACTATCCAGAGAAGGTATGTGTGTATCGTTTGTCGCTTGATGAGTGATTAAATAACGTATTTTATTGTCAGAATTTGATGGCTTTTTTGACTTTTGTAAGTTTGCACGATTATCTGCAATTTGGTTCATGCTCCAATTAAAGCCTTCTTGCTTGGAGAATGTTTTTACCCGCCAATACAGAGTGTCTGGGTTTACGTTAGGAGGAGCTTCGGTTCCCTGGTTGGGTAAAAAGTTGACCCGGAAAGCGAGCTGATTGCTTGTGGATCTACTGCTGAAGCTTCCTGCATTCATTCCATTTGGAAGGCTTGGTTTTAGCGTGCTGTTGTCGCTGGGAAGGAATCCGAAGCTGCCTTGAATGCGGGGGAAAAGAAAGAATAAAATAATCGCTACAGGTAGGGCTTGGACGAATAGTTTACTAGCCATACTAGCTGTTCGAGTCATCGCAGGAAACACTACTTTAAAGCCAGTCTTCTTGGTGAGGGTGTGCGTGGAAATTGAGTGCGGAGGCTGAGAGCCATTAAAAGTTGGTTGGCTCAAAAGCATCATTGAAGATAGTATAGAAATGCTATAAATGGCAAGTATTATAGGAGCAATGGCTGAGTTGTTATAGGCAAATATAACGGCTGCTAGGAAGAACAGCATGAGCGTAGTGACGTAATGGTCTCGGTTATTTTTCGATTCAAGTGCTTTGAGCGTAATCAATAGCATGAGCAAACCCATCCAGGATTGCCCACCGGTTGAGCCGTTGAACCGCCACATAAATAAGAAAAAACAAAAGGCGAGAAGTGAACCTATGGTTAACTTATTCAGCGTTTGGCGGTTTGAGCGATACTGGCGCTGGTAGGTGAAGAGCAAAATGACTGAAGAAAACGTGGCAATGATGACATCACCTAAAAAAGCATACAATCCAATGATCAGTGCGATGTTGACATGCACTGATAGAACGCTAATAAAACTATTCTCCGTTTGTGGCGGTGAAACGACGCCCGGGAAACTGGTTATTTTTTTAATTTTTTGAAGGGCTGCAGTAAACATATTATGTGTTTATGTCCCATAACGCTATGGCTTCCAAGCACTGGCGAAGGTGGTTGTCGCCATTCGAGTAAATTGTCTCGTGGCCTGGAATTGATAGTTGGTAATCGATGTGTTGTTTTTCGGCCGAAAGTAACCAAAATGCTAATTGGCTGAGTTTGTTTTCAATGCTTAAGTTGCTCACATGATGCCAGTTAAAGACCAGTTTATATTCCGCGTTACTTTCATATTCTTTACTCACTAATTGTTTAGATTTTGCTAGAGAAGGCCAATGTATATCGCGTAAACGATCGCCTTGTTGATACGCTTTTAAAGAGGCTATTTGTTCGCCTCCAGCATGAAGGCCGTTGTGTGTTGTATTTGGTTCGCCTTCATCAGATTGGATAAATGAGGATTCAGGCTCATTGAGTATATCTTTGGGTTGAGGATATACGATACAACTGGCGTCGGCCTGAAATGCCCTTGACCAGCCAAATAGAATTCCTATGGGAAAGTGAGACGTGATTGAAATACTCGGTATTTTGAATAAGCCTCGTTGCTGCGCTTTTAATGTAATAACGACTTTTTGAGTCGTGTTTGCTTCAATGTCTATGCATTTATGAAAGTCGCCACAGACGATCCAAATATTATGGCGTTTTGTATTGGAAGGGTTAGTGACATTGCAGATAAATTGAGCATTTTCGTGCATGTAGACAGCGATTGAGCTTTTGATTTCTAGGCGGATATTGTTGATATTTTTCTGAGTGTGCAGTGAGCTGATTAAACCAAATCCACACATGAGAAATGTCAGTAAAAATGTCGCTTGATGACTGAATTTGACTGACGCTAAGAAGAGTAAAAATACGATTAAGCTAAACATCCACCCAGCTTTAGTCGGGAGCATATACAGTTGCCGTCGATGAGTGGTGTAGGTGTTAGCCATGGAATTGGTCGATTTAGTCTACTGGGGTAGTTTCCATGATTTTTTTGAATTCACTGATATGAGCCTCGGTGAAATGGGTGCTTAAGCGATGAAGGGCAACATGAGGTGCCACCGCTTGTACGTCTTCAGGGAGTACAAAATCACGCTTATCTAAAACAGCCCACGCACGCGCAGCCTGAAGCCATTGGAGTGCGGCACGCGGAGATAAGCCTGATTTGAAATGCGTGGATTCACGCGTAGCTTGTAATAAGCGTTGCATATAACTGATGATGGCATCACTGCATAAGACCTGAGTGACCATTGCTGTAATGGTGGCTAATTGCTCAGACGTCATGGTTGGCTTGATGAGTGCATTGTTGATCATCCGTTGGTTTTTTAATAACTGAAATTCAGCATCTGCACTTGGAAAGCCTAAGGATAAACGCATTAAAAAACGGTCTAATTGTGATTCTGGTAAAGGAGATGTACCGCTTTGATCACTTGGATTTTGGGTGGCAAGAACAAAGAAGGGTTTCGGTAGGGTGTAAGATTTTCCATCGGCGGTGACTTCTTGCTCCTCCATGGCTTGAAGTAATGCGCTTTGTGTTTTTGGGCTGGCTCGATTGATCTCATCCGCTAATAGAGCGCTGGTGAATAAGGGGCCTGGTTTGAAATCAAAACTGTGAGACGTCTGGTTGTAGATAGATACACCAATCAAGTCTGAAGGCATTAAATCGTTCGTAAATTGGACGCGTTGAAAGTCTAAGCCAAATAGTTGTGCTAAGGTTTTGGCGAGCGTTGTTTTTCCAACACCTGGGACATCATCTAATAAGATATGCCCACCTGCTATCACACAACACAAGGCAAGTTTTGTCGCTTGTGGGTTGCCAAGAATATGCTGGTTTAATACCGCTAATGTTTCATCTAGTTGGGAGCTAGGGATTGATATTTTTTTATTCATATTATTTTGACCGATATTTTGTTTAAATTATCCCACAGACATTTGAAAAATGTGTGATTGCTTCGGCTTTGTTGTAGTGTGCCAGTAAATTGACGTGAGAAACAATGTGATGATCTTTGATAACCGTTTTATTCGTGAGCTTCCAGCCGATTTGGAGTCTGATAACTTTATTAGACAGGTATATTCGGCATGTTACTCCAAATGTCAGCCAACAGCCGTCAGTAAACCTCAAGTTGTGTGTGTCAATCAAGCGCTTGCCAAGCAATTGGGTTTAACATCGGAGTTTGTTCAGTCACAAACATTTGCGGATGTTTTTACAGGTAACAAATTGATGGAGGGTATGGCGCCTTATGCGATGTGTTATGGCGGGCACCAATTTGGTAATTGGGCGGGTCAATTAGGCGATGGGCGAGCGATCAATCTTGGTGAGGTTGTGACAGAAAAATCTCATCAAACACTTCAGCTCAAAGGTGCGGGAGCGACACCTTATTCTCGCCATGCCGATGGACTTGCCGTATTGAGGTCATCGATTCGAGAGTATTTGTGCTCTGAAGCTATGCATCATTTAGGCGTGCCCACTACGCGTGCTTTGAGTCTAGCGCTAACTGGAGAGCAAGTAGAGCGAGACATGTTTTATGATGGCCGTTCCGCATTAGAGCCTGGTGCGGTTGTCTGTAGGGTGTCGCCTTCCTTTATTCGCTTTGGAAGTTTTCAAATATTTTCCGCAAGGAACGATCTTGAAACCCTAAAGCAGTTAGTCGATTTTTGTATTCGTTATGATTTTCCTGATCTATATGATGCAAATTCTGCCGAATCTAATAAAGAGCAATATTATTTGCGTTGGTTTGAAGAGGTCGTCAACCGTAGCTGCGAAATGGTTGTGCATTGGCAGCGTGTTGGCTTTGTTCATGGCGTGATGAATACTGACAATATGTCAATTTTGGGTTTAACTATTGATTATGGGCCTTATGGATGGATCGATAACTATGATCCAAAATGGACCCCCAATACCACTGATTTGCCTGGCAGGCGCTATTGTTTTGGCAACCAACCCCAAATGGTGCATTGGAATTTGTTTCAATTAGCTCAGGCACTAGTTCCTTTGATTCGAAATACTGAAGCATTACAGTCTATTCTAAATGGATTTATGGTTGATTATGAGTCACGTTATTTAATGATGATGGGCTCGAAGCTGGGTTTGGAGCGAGTTGATTTAAGCTTTGTGACCGAGTTAGAGGATCTGCTGCACATAGGCGAAGTTGATATGACTCTGTTTTTTCGGCAGCTAGCCGAGTACCAAGCGGGTGGTAAGTTAACTTTTTTTGCCGACTCCTTTTATGCGAGAGAGTCGCTCGATGAAAATTATGTACAGCGTTTTGAGCGTTGGTTAGGCTTATATAGTGATCAAGTGAGGCTTGGTGTGATGGCTCGGCGGGATGCCATGAATGCAGTTAACCCGAAATTAGTGCTACGCAACTACTTGGCTCAACAGGCGATTGAAGCCTCAGAAAAGGGCGATTACACAATGTTGTATGAGTTAGAACTCGCGCTTCAAAAGCCTTATGATGACGATCGTCGATATCATAAGTTTGCCAGCAAACGTCCTGATTGGGCAAAACAAAAGCCAGGTTGCTCAATGTTATCGTGTAGTTCGTAGTAAGTGTTGTTGATGGGTTTACCAAGAACCTCTTGTGCTTTTTTGATAGTTTTGCATGGGGTTGGAAAATGGCGTAATATATGTAAAAAATATACGGGTCCAATTGGATAGGACTTAGTATGGATAATAATAACAAGCAGTTAATAACCCCATGACTTATTTATGAGCCAGAACCTTCAAGCTGATACCACTTCTCTTGATTACCGACGTTTTTTGCTGAATTATGCAAGGGAAAGAATGGCGGCAAAAAATTTTTATGATGCTGACTTTGCTCTTCAAGTAAGCCAAAGCCGTTATCCAAATGACCCTGTGTCATATAACCTGCATGGAATGTTGGCTTATCGTTTAGGTTTGTATGACCATGCAATGGGCTTTGTTAAAAAAGCATTGGAATTAGATCCAAGCATGGAGAGAGCTCAGGAAAACTTGACTACCATTGAGCGCGCTTATTATGCAGAGAAAACCAAGCAAGCACAATTAGCGCCAGAAGAGCGTTATTTTTTGATTCATTCATGGGGAAGTGGTTTAGGCTTTGATCTGTTATATCTGATGCAGCAATTACTCATTGCTGATTTGTCTGACAGAAAGCCGATTGTCTATTGGGGTAGTAACTCTCTTTATAATGATGACCCCAATGAGGATTGCTTTGTTAAATATTTTGATCCGATTTCGGATATGACGATTGATGATTTAGATCAATATATGCCAGATGTTTATCCTGCGCATTGGCAAAAAAGAGATTTACGGGATTATGTTCGCCGTACACGTTGGCGGAATAAAATTAATAATCAACAATATAAAGTTGGTGGGTTATATTTTTTAAACCGATCTGAAAAAGTGATTGTCGGTGGTGAATACGCCAGTGTCGGTATGTTGCGGCCGTGGTTAGCGAATGGGCATCGTTATTCAGGCACGCTAGTCGGCGATATTTATCGTGACTTAGTCAGGCGCTATATCAGACCAAAGCAATATTTACAGGATAGGGCGAATCAATTTATTCAGCACTCTTTCTCAGGTAGCGCTTTTATTGCTATTCATATACGTGGCACGGATAAACATAATGAAAAGCAATCTAATTCTATTGCCAGTATCAATGATGATTTAATCGATCGGGTGCGAGCTGTGCCTGGTGATTTGCCCGTATTTTTAATGACGGATGATTCACGACAATTAAAGAATATGCGCCATATTTTTGGCGACAGATTACATAGTATTGATGTGTCGCGAAGTAGTAATGAAAAACAGGGTGTTCACCATACCGGCAAAGATAAGCGTAAAATCACCGAAGAAGTTTTAGTGGATATGTTGGTCGCTTCGCGTTCGTCGCACTTCTTCGGTTGTGGCCTATCGTATTTGGCGTGTATGGTTAGCTATATGCAAGCGTCAAAAAACTCCAGTACATTGTTGCCTTTTGATGTGATGACGCGTTTTATTGATATACCCGTTGATAAAAGCTAGCGCGGATTTATTTGCCACTCATCATATCGTTTAAGCGTTGAATAGCTGATCGAGCCTGTCCCATTCCTTTAACACCTTCAACCACCAGCGCTCGTTGTCCATCATTGCTTAACGCATAGATATCATAATATTGTATTTTTTTTCCCGATGAGCTAGTGCTTATCGATTTCTTGGTGATAAATTCTTGAATATTGTAGCTGGGAATTTTACGTTCACTCGCTAAAAAACCGAATACATAGCGCTTGCTATGTACCTCTAGTGGATTGATATGAATGTCTACGGAGTTAACGAGTGAGTAAACTCCTGCAGAAAATGCTAAGCCTCCAAGCAATGGGAAGAGAATATTGAAAATTATGTCAGGAATCAATAAGCCGGAAACAATGAATATTGCACCAACGGCAGCTCCTACAAGTCCTAGTAAGCTTCTTCCAGCGGGATAGTTTATATGGTAACTGCCATCTGGCATGGATTTAAATGGCATGATTTGGTCAAGCGAGGTGTCATGCATTTTAGCCGTTTTTATTGAGTGCTTTGCATGTGCTTGTTGGTCTCGTAAAGTTGATTGGGTTTGCGTGTTAAACACCGGTATATCTTCGTATTCGTGTTTAATGATCGATCCATCTTGAAGTGTAATTTCAACGAATATTGCCCATGCAATGTACGGTCTTTCTTCAGAGGCTTGTGCCGCTCGTAGGGTGCTGTCAAGATCAAAGCAAAATGACATTTCTTGTCCGTCTATGGTCGTTTTCCAGGCAGGGGCCATGTGCTCATTCCACAGAATTTCTTCACGAGAGTCGTCTCCTGATGTGTAATAACGAACGCATTGCAATTCGACGGTACTTTTTTTGATTGATTGGTGTGCTAGTCGAGTAGAGATACTTCCACCACATTGCCCGCCTATTGAGCCAGGAAATGGGTTTAACGATAAAGGCATTAAGCCAAACTGTTTTTGTTGTTGAGTCAGTTTGTTGATATACAGAAAGATGATCACAGTAATTGCTGGAGCTATTAAACCAAGAAGCCCGACGTAGTCTTTGAGTTTAATGCTTTCATACACCACGAAAGTTGTGATGATAGAGATGACGACAAAGTAGCGGAATGCATAAGCCAATATAGTGACTAATGTACCCGTATTCGAATGAATAATGGGATTTGCCCAATAGGTTTTGCTTAGCCATGGTTTATCAGGTTGATTGTTTTCTAACGCTGTTTTTTTATCGGGTTGCGACCATAAATAAAACAAGCCGCCAAAACCAATTCCTCCATGGGTGACGAGAAAGAGAACACCAAATAAAATTTGTGTTGGTGAATCCTTCCAATATCCATTTTGAAGCCAGAAAGTCATTGGTGAGTAGCTTGACCCGATAAATGCAGCGAGACCTGCAATGGCAAACAATCCAAAAAATATATACGCAACCATGATGTTAACTTAACACTTTAAAGAGCAATCCAAACCCTAGCATAATTATTAAGAGCATAGTGGTTTGTCTAAACCGGTGATCACTGAGTTTTTTTCTGAGTTTGCCTCCTAGCCAAACACCTGCAGCAACTGGAAATATGCCTAGACTATATTTGATGGCTGCGTGTGAATCAAACGCATCAATTTTCCACAAAGTTAGCAGCATAATTATGCTGCATAAAGTAAAAGATAGGTTGATTGTCTGTAGCAGTACTTCTTTGCTGATGTTTAATGATAGCAAATAAGGCATTACTGGAAAAATTTGAGAGCCTGTTGAACCATTTACCATGCCAGTGAAAAAGCCTACGGGTGGATTGAGCGTATTGATGAGAGAGTTTTTAACTCGAAACGTTTTATTGAAGTAACTCCATATGCCATAGATGACTAAAACAGCACCAAGCAACCCTTTTGAGAGAGTGTTGTCTGTCTTCGTGAGGATCAATAATCCTATTAGCATGCCAAACAATGTTGCAAGCAGCATTGACCAAAACTGCTGAACGCTAATTCGAAAATGTCCTACTGAATACATGACAATCAGGTTGCTAAGCACTGATGGAATTAAAACGATAGAAATAGCGACTTTTAGATCAAGGACATTCGCTAATATAGCAAGGCATATCGTTGAGAATCCAAGGCCAAGTGCGCCTTTAATAAATGCTGAAAAGCACAGCGCAAATACGATAAAAACTATGTCACTCGCCATTGGCTAACCGATTTGAAGTATTTTAAGGGTGATGAGTAGTGTGAATCCCGATAAAAGTGTTTCGATTGTAATGATGCGAGCCATTAGCTGGTGATCGCTATTTAAATTTTTTGCTAGAACGTAGCTTGCTGTGGCTGTAGGCAAGGCGCAAAAAAGTGTGAGTACTTGCTTGGTTTGAACATCTAGTTGAAACCAATAGGCAACCCAGTAGGCAATGCAAGGATAAATGATGAGTTTAAGGCTTGCGCTAATTGCTATTAAGGTGAAGGCGCTTTTGATGTTGTTAAGCAGGAAGGCGGCACCAACAGCCATTAAGCCAAGAGGGAGGGCGATAGAGCCAAGAATTCTCGTTGATTCGGATAAGATATGAGGAAATGGTAGGTTGAGAATATTAATGCTTGTGCCGATGATGCAGCCTAATATGAGCGGGTTTTTAATAAGTGCACGGAATGTTTCAAGTACCTGCCAGGCAATGTTGATTGAGGGTTGCGTTGAGCGTTTACTTTTATTTGGGTGGTAGTATTGAAGAACGGTGACGGCGAAGATGTTGACCGAAGGAATGAGCATTGACGCTATAATCACGGCAATGGCTAGACCATTTAAACCTAATAAGCTATCTACCAACGCTAGGCCTATGTAAGTATTAAAACGCATTGCTCCTTGATAAACCGAGCCAAAGCGTAAACCGCTAATGTTAAATAATGCTTTTGCGATCAGGGAAATGATCGTGATAAGGCATAAGCTGATAATCGATGCATAAAATAAGGGCCAAATATCGATATTAGAGAGGTCTGCGTTAGACATCTTTGAGATTAATAATGCGGGGAAGAAAATATAATAGGTCAGTTTTTCGGCTTGTTCCCAGAAATTTTCATTAGTGATATTGAAATGCTTGAGGCTGTAACCAAAGGCAATTAATAAAAAGATCGGTAAGATGGCGTTTAAGAGCATGTTGCTGAGCAGCCTAGATATTTTATATCGTAACGTGGGTATTGATCATAGCAGTAGGTATGAGTCACATAAAGAGAGCAGGTCTATAAAAAAGTGACTGTTCTAGTAGGCGAGTATTGTCGCTTCATCAAGGCTGTATGATTTGCTCAGGTTGTGCGTTTTAGTGCCTGTTATTCAGTGAATGCATGGTTGATAACATATCTGTTGAATCTCATCGTAAAAAGCGCTGAAAATGTTCAGAATGTGAAAATTTTCAGCGCTTAGTTATGACTTGTGATTTTCTGATTGCCAACCTAAAGAGAAGTTGCTTGCTTAAGTCATCACTTTTCAGTGGAACGGCATGCACTTCTATGGGGGGTTTAGGTGCTCTGTGTTAGAACTTGCCTAAAAAGGTCGATACAATCACAGACTGTCCAGCGGTATTAGGGTGTAGGCCATCACAGAAAAAGCCCGCATTAGTGCCAAGGGCACTTCGTATATCAGCGACAACAGCGCCTTCAATGTTTTGGTAGCCGCTTGAAATTTGTGCGGCGTTAGCATTTTGACTGTTTGACGTAAGGATGGCTGGGACTGTGCCAATAATAGGAACAACGCCAGCTGCGCGGGCTTTTTGCACGATGGCAGTCATGTTCGAGATGGCGGTGCTCGGCGCTATAAATTGCCTCGCATCATTTGTGCCTAAGAGTACGACAAGGTGAGACGGTTTTCCTGCGAGTAAGCCATCCACAAGACCTAGGCCTATGGCAGTGGTTCTGCTGTTGCGGCTATTGTTCGTGACAGGCACGCCCAATTCATCGCCGAGTCGTATCCCCCAAGGTCTTGTACCACAAGCGCCAGCGCCTATGCTGTCGCCTAGCGTAGCAATGCTTGTTGCTCTGACGTTGTTTGAATCATCGGAGCTGGATGACCCTCCTCCACACGCTGTGAGGAAAACCGAAACAAAAATGACGCTGAAAGAAAAACGTTTGAGTAGGAACATATATAAGGTAATCGTTAGAGGTTACAGTGGATAAGTGTTTTCTGAGATTTTGTTTGGAAATCAAAAAATGAGAATAAGTAATGCGATTATTACGAATAGGAAAATAGCACAAAATGACAAAAAAAGCGTGAATAGTAATAATGGATTCATCAAGAGTGTGAGACCTTTAACGCAGGCTAAAACGCTTTGGATAATTTCGGGGTCTCTTAGGGTTCTTATGAGTCTGAATACTCGGCTGAATATATTCTTCGGTGAAGAGGGCGAGTTTGGCGAAAAGCTATTGAATAGTTGGATGCTGTCGCTGCTAGTTTCTTTGATGTCTTCTAGGGCTTCGGGTAATGTGGTTAGTTGTTGGACGACTTGCCAAAAGGTAAACCATAAGATGATCGGCAGCAACAATATGCTCGCTTTTATGGCAGACCATAGTGATAAATGACTGAAATCTAGCCATTGCCATGCAATGGCTATTGTAGAAAAAATACCAATGAGTAAGACGTAAAATACTTTTCGTTCGATACTGCTGGCTAAATGTGATATTGAAGATGCAATGTCGAGAATTTCTTGTTTTTTCATGTTAGTTTTGATCATCATTGGCTGTCAATATGGCCTGTATTTTAACTGATGTTGTACTTAGGTGAGTTGGTATTTTAAAATCCCTTTTACTTATTCATGAATTAGCAAAATTGGTTTTATTTATGTTCACAAAAAACACTGTCCCAACCTTGATTTCAATGATGGTTTTTGGATTGAGTTATACGGTTCCTGAAACATGGCAGTTGGTACTGAGAAATGTTGGGTTGTTTGCTTTTTCCGGTGCAATAACGAATTGGCTTGCCGTGCATATGTTGTTTGAAAAGGTTCCGGGCTTGTATGGTTCTGGTGTCATTCCAGCTCGGTTTGAAGAGTTAAAAGCAGGGCTGTTGGTTTTAGTGAAAGAAAAGCTTTTTAAAAAAGAAAATGTTCAGCGCGCCTTTGATAAAGACCAGTCTTCTAGTGGTCTATCATTAGATTTTGAACCGTTGGTTGATAGCTTTGATTTGGATAATGCTTATGAGCAGTTAAAGGAAGCGATTATGCAGTCATCATTTGGGTCTGCATTGAATATGTTTGGAGGAGAGGCGGTATTGGAGCCATTAAGGGATAAATTCAAAGAAAAAATTCGTAACTTGGTGATAGAAACATCGCATTCAGAAAAATTTCAGCGCGCATTAAGCGGGAGTTTATCGAGTGTTGCAGGTAGCGATGTATTTTTACAGAAAATTGAGGAAATAGTTCAAGACCGATTAGATGAATTAACGCCTAGTATGGTTAAAGACATTATGCAATCAATGATTCGTCAGCATTTAGGTTGGTTAGTTGTTTGGGGGGCGGTATTTGGCGGCGTTATGGGGTTAGTATTTACTTTTGTGCCTACTTCGCTTTAACCGAGGATGTTCTGCTGAGTGTGTTATGGTTTGATGAGTCGGTTCTTTTTTCTAATTTGATGTGTAGTGCTGAAAAGTTCTCATTGCCTAGCACTTTTGCTCGATGTCCATGGATGGTGTTGTCAAATTGAATGCCTTGTTTTAAATAATCATTGGCAATAAATAATTCTCCTGCTGAAAATGTGCGGGATTCTCCAGTGCGAAGCTCGATTTGCAACGAGCCAGTGAGTATGACCAATAAGGTAGGGTCTCCGGCGACATGCCATTCTGATGAGTAACGGTGATCACTGGTGCGAAAACGAAAGTTTTCCGCAGGGATTTGTTCGGATAAAAAACGAGCAGGTGAGCCCTGTAAGCGGATGTTTCTCTCTGTAAAGTATGATGAGTCGGAGCCATCATTATTGATGCTAATAATGGAGGTATGTTGATTGTCTTGATTCATGGTTTAGTTGTATTTTGTGGTGTTATTTTGAAGTCGCTCATTAAATCATTTTTCAAGCTATAATTTAGAGATGAATTTAAAACAAATCGAAACTTTTTTTTGGGTGGCAAAATTGCGCAGTTTTAGTAAAACGGCGGAACAGCAATTTACTACCCAACCTGCCATTTCATCAAGAATTGCTTCCTTTGAGCGAGAGCTTGGCGTCAAGCTGCTAGAGCGTGAAGGTAATAATACGGTTAGATTAACGCCCAAAGGGCGTGAATTGTTGCCTTATGCTGAGAAGATTATTTATTTGTCTAAAGAATTAGCAAATGCGGCAAACAATTCTGCTGGTTTTTCAGGCTTGCTCAGGATAGGAGTGTCTGAAACAGTTGCCTATTCATGGTTTCCAGCATTTATGGAGTTGTTCCAGAAAACAGTGCCTGACGTTGCCATTGAATTGACTGTTGATGTGACCACTAATTTGTCACAACATCTTTCGGACGGTTCGATGGATATTGCTTTTTTAGTCGGCCCTTTATCGAATGCGTTAATGGCCAATGAACATCTTATCTCGGTATCTCTTGTGTGGGTTGCGGGGGCTTCTTTGGATATTAAAGAAGGCAGTACATTAGCTGATGTGTCTTCTCAATTTCCAATAATTACGTATGCGAAAAATACTCGACCTTATAATGAAATAACCGCTAAACTGACTCAAGTTGCTGATAAGCCTCCAAGAATTTTTGCCTCGACATCGCTAGATATTTGTCGAAAGCTAGTTGTTGAAGGCGGCGGTATTGCGGCGATACCAAAAGAAGTGGTGAAAAAAGAGCTAAAAGCTGGGACTGTCCGGGTGGTTGATTTGGATTGGAGGCCTTCTGATTTAATATTTACAGCAACTTACACGATGAGTCCTCATAAGCCCCAGTTGCGAACGGTTGTTGATTTGGCTCGTGAAGCGGTAGAGTCTGAGAAGTAATGCAATTTATAAATAAATTTTTTTTATTGAATTTGAGAAAAACTTATAATTTGAATTTATAGACTCTTTTTCTTAATATCTTTGTAAATAAATCGTAATGATACTGTCATTACAAGAGAAGTTGCTGAGATGAAAGATTTAAAAGAATTTAGACAGGCAGTGAGAGCTGCACAATTTACCGATAATACCAGTGGTATTCTTCCTGGTTTAGTGCAAGGTAATGTTGTTATTTTGCCAAAAATAATTGCTGATCAATTTATCGAGTTTTGTTTATTAAATCCA
The DNA here is from genome assembly GCA_050633585.1 of Arenicella sp. GTDB lineage: Bacteria > Pseudomonadota > Gammaproteobacteria > Arenicellales > Arenicellaceae > CALKZN01. The sequence continues at coordinate 742 of JBOEGT010000056.1, read as the reverse complement.
ATCCCTTGTCCAATTATAGGTGTATCTGAGCCTGGAGTAGCTGAGATTCCTGTTTTAGGTGAGTGTTTGGATATTCGCCGTGATATACCTGAATATCATGTGTTTGAGCAAGGAGAGTTTACTAAAGCTGTTTCTGATATCGAGGCTTATTGGCAAGATGATTCTGTTGCCGCAGTATTTGGATGTTCTTTTTCTTTTGAATTAGCGCTACAAAATGCAGGCATCAATATTCGCAACCTCGATTTGGGTTTAAATGTCTCGATGTATGATACCAATATAGCATTGAAGTCGACGGAGCATTTTTCAGGCAATATGGTTGTGTCAATGCGACCGTTTAAAAAATCCCAAATTGATCAGGTCATCAAAGTCACCGAAACATTTACAAAATCACATGGAGCGCCTGTACATATTGGTGATCCAGCTGAAATAGGAATTGAAAATATTCATCAGCCAGAATATGGGGCGGCTGTTCCATTAGAGGATGATGATGTCTTAGTTTTTTGGGGTTGTGGTGTCACAACGCAGAGAGTGCTTAGAAGAGCGAAGTTGCCTTTGTTGATCACCCATGCTCCCGGAAAAATGCTTGTTGCAGATTATGATTACGATGGTCTGATTGAGCGAATTCAATAATAAAAATTTAATCAACTTTCATAAATAAAAACGTCAAAAAGGTAATTACCATGAAAAAGAAAATAGTTTTAAGCACCTTACTTAGTATCGGGCTATCAAGTGCAGCAATCGC
>JBOEGT010000055.1:0-26766 GCA_050633585.1 Arenicella sp. | reverse complement strand
AGAGTCGGCAATACCATCTGAATCGGAGTCCGTCTCTCTAAAGTCAAATATTCCATCGGAATCGCTATCTGCAGTCGTTTCTAAGGAATCGGCGATACCATCGGAATCGGAATCGGTTTCTCTAAAATCAAATACTCCATCGGAATCACTATCTTCCGTAGTTTCTAATGAGTCGGCGATACCATCAGAATCGGAATCCGTATCTAAAAAGTCGACAACTCCATCGGAATCACTATCTAATGTTGTCTCCAAGGAATCGGTGATACCATCGGAATCGGAATCCGTATCGAGAAAATCTAATTGTCCGTCCGAATCACTATCCAGTGTTGTCTCCAATGAGTCAGCGATACCGTCTGAATCTGAGTCAGTTGATCGAAAATCAAACACGCCATCTGAATCCGTATCATTTGTCGTTTCTAGGCTATCCGATATACCATCCGAATCCGAATCAGTATCTAAAAAGTCCAAGGTTCCATCGGAATCTGAATCAACAGTTCCTTCAATAGAATCAGCAATACCATCTGAATCTGAATCGGTTTCTAAAAAGTCGAATGTTCCATCTGAGTCATTATCCACCGTACTTTCCAAGGAATCCGCAATGCCGTCTGAATCCGAATCAGTATCTCTAAAATCCAGTGTTCCGTCTGAGTCGGTATCATTGATTTCCAAAGAATCGGCGAACCCATCCGAGTCAGAGTCCGTATCTCTAAAATCTAATGTGCCATCGGAATCGGTATCTTCAGTGCTTTCTAAAGAGTCACTAATACCATCTGAATCCGAATCAGTATCCCTAAAATCTTGATCATCAACGCCATCAGTGTTTGCAGTATAAGTGGTTGAATTCGGGATAGCATCACCAAAGCTCAAACCAAAATCATCATCAAACCCATCACTATCAGAGTCTTGAAAGCCATTTCCTAGCCCCGTCAAATTTGATTCAACAGAGTCTAAAATCCCATCGCTATCTGAATCGTTATCTAGAAAATCAGCCGTGCCATCGTTATCATAATCCAATGGATTACTAAACGTTGCAATCCCATCAAAGTTGTCTAAGATACCATCTGAATCTGAATCTCCCGCTGCTAGAGGCGTATATGTTGATGTAGCTTGCCCTTCGACAACATCAGCAATACCATCATTATCACTGTCTAAATCTACAAAGTTTGCTAATCCGTCGCTGTCGTTATCTACTGGTGTTTGCCCATCAGTTTGGTTGGAGCTGCCTACTGTGTTATCGGTTGGATTCGAAGCACCAGCAACCTCTAACAAACCATCACTGTCCGTATCGATAGCACCATCTAGTTGCCCGTCATTATTCGTATCAACTTCAGTAGCATCGCTTCCACTTTCGACTAAATCACTAATTCCATCATTATCACTGTCAAGATCAACATGATCTAAAAATCCATCCCCATCAGTATCGCGCCCTGTTAAACTATCAACCTGAATATCCAATTGAGGAAAAAACCCCCAGGTCATATTACTTCCACCCGAGTTAAAGGCATACAACGTTGCTTCTGACTGAGGATTATCAAAAACAAACTGAACATTGTGGTCATTGGTACCACCAGAAAAATTGACCAACACATCTGAAATGGTCGTATCAACCCCTTGAGAAACCGGTGTAAATTGGGTGATTTGCGCAGGTATTGTTCCAGTACCTGTATCTGGGTCATCAAAAATTATACTACCAATGCCGTTGCCAGTAGACGTCGAGGAAACCACCGCCCCGTTGGGGACGGAAGTTCCAGAACCATTTAATGCATCATCAGTGAACCAACTTCCGGACTCGCTCCATGCATATGCATCTCGAACAGTTGTGGTTGATAAACTATCAATATCGTTAATAGTAATATCATCCAAAAACCAATCTGTTGTTGAATTCCCCGTCGTATAGACCATGGACAACACTTCTGTACCATCAACATTTGAGGCAAAACTCTCATTTCCAATACGACCAGTACTTGTGTTAAAGGTGTAATTTGCCGTTGCAATATCTGACGTTGGTGCTCCTGCATCGTACACATCCAAGGTATAACTACCTGCAGCAACAAACTCCCCTAAGGAGTTAGTGAATGCAGCATTCGTAAGCCGTAACCCTGGCGACCCATCAGGAACTACCCCTCCTCCAGATACAAACCCACTAGCAGGAATCGCAGTGACTACATCGAGCGAAACTGTAAACTTTTCAAGGCCTTCATCTGAATCGAGGATACCATCGTTATCGTCGTCAATATCAATCCCATCGTCGATACCATCGTTATCAAAATCAGCTAAAACACCCGAAAAAGCACTTGCTGAAGAGGCGCTAAGAAGAGTTGCCGCTTCAATTGAACCTGTCGAAGCTTCTAGGTCCCAATCCCCACCATACAATTTATTCCCTGTGTAATCATCAGACGCACTTACATCGGCACCTGTTAAAACGGCTATTTCATCAATAAAACCAAGTCCTTTTGCAGTTGCCACATTGCAACCGTAAAGTAAAATATCCCCAGACTCACTTAACGCCCCACCCCATAGAGCCATTTGGCTTGCATACTGACCAAGCGTTTCACCATTAAGCCTCTGATTACCTAATTGAACTTCTCCGACTGCACCATGTGAAATGATATCGATCGCTTCTAGTTCACTATAATTTTCTAATGTTCTAGAAATTTCATGAATTTGATCGTCTGATGAATCCAATAAATAGATCGCAACACCATCTATCACAACAACACCATGAGTATCTGAAGAATACTCTGGGTCCACAAGCTCCGTGCCCGTTTCATTTTCAGTGGTGATTTCTGTTGAAAGTTCTATTGGAGATAAGTTATTTGGATGAGTTGGTTCAAAATCAGTCGATTCAATCGCGCCATTGTTTTTAATAGGGGCATCATCTTGCACATCATCCTGAAGCTCAATTTCAGTGATCACGCCATCTAATAAGCTTTCATAACCCGATACAGTCGTATCAATAAATACAACGCGAGTGATATTAGGTTCTTCTATTTGTGATATCTGGTCTTCAGTTGTGCCTTCATTTTCATCATTGTCAACAACTTCATCAGGGGTAACTGCTTCATCTGAAGTTAGATCTTCGGCATTTTCAACTTGAACTTCATACTCACTAGTTTCATCTGATACAGGTACAAGAGAATTACTACTTGACTCAACATTTATTGGGGTATTAATTTGTAAAATTAAATCGTTTGGATTGGGCTCGTCAGCTAGCGCTATACTATCTGTCATTTCATGCTGCTCTACAACTTCATTGGTAGAGAGTATTTCAAGACTATCAGCAATGTCCGACTCACTCTGTTCAACCATAGAGTTTTCTTCTAACTGCTCTTCGCGTGGTTCAGGTAGTTGCTCTGGAGAACTCTCTGAGGAGCCATCTAAGATCTCATCAGCCGCAGACGGGGCAGCACCATCAAACATCATCCTAGACTCAAGGTTTAACAAAAGACTCGGTCGAGCAAAACCATTTGCATACTTTTTATAGGCTCTTGAAACACCTTGCGTTACTTCAGACTGCTCAATCTTCAGGTCGCCCTGCTTCTTATTCTTCTTATGATCAACCATAACCCACCAAACTAAAGGAAAAGAATTATTTATCTTTCTTTTAATTAGGCACGTCATTAACCAACGCCCGATACAACTGGATCTGTTCGCTAAAACATGCCCAACTACTACCAGCAGATGACTTAATACGACTTAAAACAAAAGTGATCTAGCTTAATAACAACTTATTAAACCAACTTTGACTCGATACAGCTGAGCGATAAATTAGCTCACTACATCTAGATAACTTGACACAACGACACTGAAAGCAATCTAGCTTTACAACATGTACTTCATATTTTGAATAAATTAGTGGTATCCATACATCACCCCCACTTTTTCATTCCATTTTGAAAAGCTGACTCACTCTAGAGTCAACTTTTAATTTTTTAGAACCAACCAAACATATATATGAATCTAACTGATGAGAAATGTTAAAACAAGTCAATTCACTATAAAAAAATTAAAATATTACGTAAAGTTAATACAAAAAAATAAAAAAAAATCTTTAATAACATCAACTTAAAAAGATATCAAATATTTTTTATTCAAAATGAAAATAACTGGCTAAAAATAAGAACAACCTGAAGAATCAGTGCTTTTTCACTTAAAAATAACCGAACACATGACACCCCACTCCCGTTTGTTCGCTAGAGATTACTTCCAAGTTTAAAGCCAAACACTTCTCTTTATTCTCTTATATAGTGGATGTAACTGTTACGAAATTTTTTCAAGAATTGACGCAAGCCACGAATTATATTTAAACAATTTATAGCGTGATTGATAAGCTTGTTGATCCAGACTAAACTGTAATTGAAAAATTTTTTTCTCTAACTCTTTTGAACATTGAGCTTTCTGACTAAGTGCTTGTATTTTCTTCTTCAGCGACAGGTCATGTCCAACTAATTCATCTTCAGCGCTAACAAAGCTTATGGCAATACCAGGGTCTCCCTGTCTCGCGCATCGACCAATTAATTGTCTATCCACACGGTTTGACAGATGAGGTTCGGAAACAATCACAAAAAGCCCCCCTAAAGCTTCTGATTCAGGCGTTAAAGGTATATCAGAGCCTCTTCCCGCCATATTTGTCGCAATAGTGATTGTCTTAGCACGCCCCGCATCGGCAATGAGTTCTGCTTCTTCTTTATCATTTCTTGCATTCAATAGTTGAACTGTTGTTGCATTATTATCAATTGGTAACTGCTTAATTAATTCAACGAGTCTCTCGCTTTTTTGAATTGTTCGAGTCCCTACTAAAATCGGGTTTCCTTTTTTTGTTGCTTTTTGAATGATGGCTAAAACAGCTTCGTCTTTTGCTTTCTCTGTTGCAAAAAAACGTGTTGGGAGCACTCGTCTTTTATTCGGTTTGTTCGGTGGTATCGCAACCACACTCAAATTGAAAATACTTTTGAACTCTCGCTCGCACCCCAACGCTGTTCCTGTCATTCCACACACCCCTTCGTATAACGCAAAAAATTGCTGCCGTGGAATTTTCAACATTGATTGACTTTCTTGGGTAATTTGAAGCCCTTCTTTCGCTTCAACGGCCTGATGTAAACCATCGCTCCATTTCCTATCCGAAAAGCGCCGCCCTGTATATTCATCCACGATTTGAATTTCACCGTCTTCAATAATGTATGCCTCATCTATCAACACAGAGTGATGCGCTTTGAGCGCCTGTAGAATGTATTGCTGCCAAGATCGAACTAACTGTAAACGATTATCTCTGTCTAAGGCTTCTTCCCATAATGGTCGGCTATCTTCGACTAAATGAATCGCCTGTGTTTGAGGGTGAATAATATAGTGCTCATCTTTTTTCAACGATAAAGCAATATCATTTGCGGAAGTATAAATGCGCGGGTATGGATGAGGATCATCCGAACCAGAACTCAAAATCAATGATGATGAAGCCTCATCAAGCATGACGCTATCAGCTTCATCAACAATTGCATAAGCATGCTTGCGAAGAACAGTTTGCGGTTTCACAAACTCTAGGCCTTTTAATTTTGCGTGAAAACCTCTCCCTAAAGGTTGTTTCGCAGAGTTTTGTATTTTTAATTGATCTTTTAAATAATCAAACCCAAAATCAGTGCCGACACCATAGGTAATATCGCAGCCATACGCTAACCGTTTCTTATCATCATCAATATCAAAGCGAATAAATCCAACTGTTAGGCCAAGCAGTTCATAAACCGGCTTCATTAACAAACAATCTCTTTCAGCCAAGTATGCATTCACAGTCATCACATGAACACCTTTACCATACAAAGCAAAGAAAGAAGCAGGCAAGGTAGCCACTAACGTTTTTCCTTCACCCGTGGCCATTTCAGCGATTGTTTTTTCAATCATGCTTAAACCTGCATTTAATTGAACGTCATAGTGCGTCATTCCCAGTGTTCGGGTAGAGGCTTGCATCACTAAAGCAAAACACGCAACAACCGTTTCTTGATGAGGTGTTTGGTCAACAGCTATGCGCAATTGAGTCATTTGCGAAGCTATCTCATCGTCCTTTAAACTCTCATAGTCAGAAAACTTTGTCCTAATCTTTTGGATAAGCCGCCGATACTTAAACTTTATCGGTGCATTCGAAGATGATGACAATAAAGGAAATGGGGCTTTCATGACTTTTTCAAAACTCTCTCAGAGTTAGACCTTGTGTTACAAGTTCCAGTATAAACCATCTTTATTCGCTAAAATGAACGAATAACAATCCACAAATTTATGCTCTAAAACAGACGTTTAAAATCTTTAAATTTGAGCCAAAACGCTATCAACCCAGTGGTTAATTTTTTGTTGCCAAAACACAAGTAACGATGTTTCATCGCCAGAAAACTCAACCCACCCCACTTCACCAACAAAGACATCCGTTAACTTGTCAGAATTAACCTTCACCTCAAAATGAGGCTCTACAAAGCGTAACTTTTGAGCAGAGTTATTATCTTGTAACGCTGGGATGACACCGCCTCCTAAAGAAGTTAATTGTGGAAACCGCACATAGGTGGAGGCTTTCTGAGAAACATCTTCAATCAAACCTTGCATTTTTGGCCTTCCATGAATATAAATATCGACGAACGCACTTTTTTTATTTTGAAGCTGGTTAAAGTTGCTCTGATTCACCGCAAGAATAATATTTTTATCTTTGTCACTCACCACTTTCGCTAGCACTGTATTTCTATCAACGAACCGGCCTAACATTCCTTGAGTATTTGGCAAAACAACTTGCCCCGACGCTTTAGATCTCACAACCAAGTTTTGTTGAGCTTCCTCTTTATCCATTAATTCAGATTTCAAGGCTTCAATTCGTTCATCCAACGCCTGCAAGCTAGCAATTTCTCTCCGCGTAAACAACGTATTACGTTGAATATTCATTTGCTGAAGCTTAAGCTGAATAGCGGAGATCTCTGCATCAATTTGCGTATTTTCTAATTTAATGATTGCTTGATTTTCTTCCACATACTGACCATCTTCAACTAAATAACGCTGAATAAAACCATTTGACGACGAAAATACATGGTTGACCTTTTTATAGTCTACGACGAGCGGAGCAGCAACATCCTTTGTAAAAGTAAACTGAGTGAATACTAAAAAAACAACTGCAAACAACAAAGTTACTCGTAATAAAAAGCCTAAAGGGTTGGGTTGTTCATGCGCATTGCCTTCTCGAACGTATTTAAACAACTTGATCAATGGCACCCCAACTAACATGATCAAAGACAATATGACTAACAAAGCTCCCGCCCCATGAAACAAATGGTTTGCGATAATAAGCAATGTCACCATAATGATGATTCGCCAAAAAAAGGAACAAATTCCATAGATCCTGACAATAATGTCTTGCTTTGCCGAGCGAGATGGAAACGAAGTGCGAACACCCAGCAAGTACTTCTTACCCAAGAACTTCATATATGCAGAACCATCTTGATAGAGGTTTGGCATTTCAACAAAATCCGAAAAAATATAATACCCATCAAACTTCATTAAGGGGTTTGCATTAAACAATAAGGTGGTGACACTCGCTAAAACAATGATGTTGTAAGATAACTCACGAAAAGGACCGGGCTCCGAATAAGCCCAAACCCAAGCGAAAATACCTGCCACAAACAATTCAATATACATCCCTGCCGCGGCGGTATGCATACGTTTCCATTTTGAACCTAACATCCATGATGATGTGGCGTCCACATAGCCGATTGGTGCAAATAGGATCCAAATAATACCCGCCTCGTAGACATGCCCATCATACTTTTTACACACCAACCCATGAAATAGTTCATGAACTATTTTCAGTATAATCCACGCGCAAAATAACCATAACCAATTATCTACGCTAAAGAGTTGTGCCCCAGAAACGGTAAACCTTTCCGCGTTGACAATGACTTGATACAAACCGCTCAAAATGACAAAGAGCCATAACCCAAAAAACCGCAAACCTAACATCCAAGAAAAGGCGGGCATGATAATTGTTAAAAACCTTTCTGGGTTAAATAAAGGAACCTTTAGGAACAATAAATTCAGATACTTAAAGCTTGATGCATCCCTAGTTTTTTGCCTTTTGTCATCCAAAGCATGTTGTTGAATACCACTACTGGGCAGTGCTAACTCTGATTCTAATAACCAATCCAGAACCACGGCCGCTTCATGTTCTGATAAAGCGTCATCACCTAAGTCTTTAGCAACTTGAGATAAGGATTGACCAACGGTATTTCGCCCATTAAGCAGTGAAATAAATCGATATTCAGGCAACCCTATTCGGTAGTATTTTGATTGAATCGGGTCCTCAATAATATACACATCTGTTTCATCATGTACTTGATGAGAAAACAAAATATCGTCCCGAAGCATCGGCGTCGAATGCAGTAATTCTTTGGTTCCGAAATCAATATCCATGAGAGAAGTAGTGACTCAACAACGGTGTTAATTTGGCGAAGAAAACGTCATAGAAAACCATCTAGAAATTCGTTCAAATGCTTTATGCAATAGCACCCAACCTACCGTTTTTTTACCAGCAGATATACTCGCCAGCCCTTGCATACCTGGTTTAAATTGCAGTTGTTGATCATTTTCTAAAGAAACCTTTGCAAGAAAAACATTCTTATTATCCATGACAGTTGCTCTCGGTTGTATCGTATTTAAGCGTGCATCCCATTGTTTTTTTGGCAATGCATCTAAACTGATACTTAAAGGCATACCTGCCGTAACATGAGTAATGTCTTCAGCAGGCACAGCTAGCTCAGCAATCATTTTATTTAAAGGCGCCACTTCGAACAACGCTTCTCCTTTCTTCACAAGACTACCTTGCTTTCGATCAATGTCTCCATTGATAACAATCCCTGAAATAGGTGATGTAATCGCAAGATCACTTAATTGATCTCTTAATAACTTTATTTTCAGTGCGATGCGTTGTGTTTCTATGTTCGCTATTTGTATTTCCGAGATATTGGACGCAACAACCTTGACATTACGGTTTTTCACCGCACTTTCATATTCAGCTTGCAACGTCTCTAGTTTTAGCAATGCTTCTTGATCATCGAGTCGTGCCAGAATTTGCCCTTGTGTGACTTGCTCTCCAGGCTTGACTACAATTTCTTTAAGCACACCATCATACTTCGTTGAAATGATCCGCTGTACAACCGGTTCAAGAGTCAGGTTAGCTTTGACTTTGTGTTCAACAGGTAAAAAGCCCAAAACCAACATCATTGCGATAAAAAGTGTTGAAATATACGCACGATATTTAAACCAAACGCTTTTTTTATTCATCGCAAACAATGTTTGAGTTTTCGACTGATATGCATCAATACAGACACTTATCGGATCACAAGCCGCCTCTAAAAATAATAGTTGTGGTTGAATATTTTTAGGCAGTTTTGTCCACCAACAACTGATTGCACCCAACAGTTGTTGATTATCTCCATCGGTTTTTTTTAACGTAATTGTACTGATATACTGACCATCAACTTTATCCAATAACCGTTGATGTGCAACAAAAATAGAGGAAGATTCCTTATTTGAATTCTCCATATGTTGTGAATAATGCACCGTCTTTTCATACTTCCCTGCCTCAAAAAAGCAGAGTTCTAATAAAGACGTTAAATTAGATCGCTTATCTAGTTCAGAGACAGTCGAAATGGCTTTTAGGCTGCACGTATTCCCCTTTGCATTAAACCGCCCAAAAGCAACCTTATCGCATTCAAGCATTTGCTGAATTTGATTCGCCAAGGTTGAATCAAACTCTTCTGCTGATCCAATTGTTTGTAACTTATTGACCAACTCTAATAAAGCGCTTGAAAAATAACTCTCAATATTTAATTGCTTGTTTTCTTGAAAGCTAGACCATAAATGCACATATGAGGACAGTAGTTGCACTAAACGTTGATTCTGATCAATATTTTTTTGTTTGGCATCATAAATAGCAACAAGCACATCTGACAACGATGTCGTCTTCTGCTTGATTGGGACCAAACAACATATATGTGTCCCTATCTCAATGTTCTCATTCAAACCGCTTTTAGCAACTGTTTGTGATTTTTCGAAAATTTTACCGACAATATCAGGTGCTGCTGCCATTAATTCCTTAGACAGCAATTGAGGACCAACACTCAACTCGTTTTGATGAGAAACATTAAAGTAAAGACCTCCAACCGCATGCGTTAACGACACAACATTTTGTAAAAAAGTCATTAAAAAGCTTTCTTTAGAGTCATTCGTTTGAACAATAGAATACAAATGCTGGGATACATTTGCTGCATCAATTCGAGGCATTTGCTGTCTTGTCCATTTTTCGACAGACGGTTTAGCGCTGCGTTGAATAGCCTTAGTTTGTTTCGTTTCTTCAACCGACATTATGGTAATTCAACCTGACAATGATCTCTTAATATGCGTTATGGTTAATAGCTTTTATACACTTTCTAATGTGTTATAGCGAATGTGTTTTAACCATCCAATGACACTTTTGCTGGAACCCCGCTTCGAATTTGGCTTAGCTTATTTTCAATAATTAATTCAACCTTTACTGTAGAGCTTGCTGGGTCAACAACCGGAGAAATATAACGTATCAGTCCTTTCTGAGCTTGTTCGGTACCACTAACACTCACTGTAACGATTTGTTTTAACGATAGTTTAGCTGCATCTTGATAAGGAATGTAAACAATCAACTTTAATTGAGAAACATTCACAACACGAATGAATGGCCCGCTCGACAAAGAAACAAGCTCGCCTAACTCTTTGCTCATCACAGTCACAATCCCGTTAATAGGGCTTTTAATATGACGGCGTGCGATTTGTTGTTGGATTGATTGATATTGAGACAGAGAAATAGCCTTTTGCGTCTTTGCAATCGCTAGCTCCTCGGCACTAGCAATTTTTTGCTCAAAGAGCGCTTGAAGCTGAGAATATTTCAATTTTTTTGATTGATAATCGGCGCGCGCTCCCGACAAAGATGCCGAGAGTACAGAGCTATCTAGCTTAACTAAAGTGTCATTTTTACGAACAACATCCCCTTCAGCAATGCTTTTTTTGATAATAACACCTGTTTCAGAGGCCGTAATATCCACAACCTCTATAGGCTCTAAAAAACCTTCAAATGACCATAGGTTACTTGAAAAAATAAGTGCACAAAAAAATACTAGTTTTCTAATCACGATGTCATTCTACTTAATCATTAATTTTTCAGTCGCACTTTTTCAACTTTATATGTTGGTAGTTTTTTATAATTTTCGTCTACATCCTCATAACGCCGAGGCTGAACTTCAGAAGTTTGTAATAACATACCTGTTGCACGATCTAAGTTTGTTAAAGCAATGTTATAGGATACCTGACTACCAAGGAACTCATATTCAGCAATTGTTAAGTCATCTTGCGCTTGTAATAAATTCTCCAAATACGCTACGCCACTCTGTCCTTGGCCAAAATCTACCTTTTGACGTTTTTCTAGCGACTGCAAGCTCAATTCCGCTGATCGTAAAATTGCATATTGCGCATTCATTTTCCTCAATGATGTATTCACTTCACGAACTGACACCTGAACTTCTAAAACAACGGTTTCCAATGTCGTTCTGAGTTGATTAATCAATTGCCTTAACTCAGCTTTTTTACGGCGCAGGGCAGCTTTTTTAGCAGTATTACCAATGCGATGCTCAAATACCAAACCCACAATCCAGCTACCATCACCTTCATCTAAGGCATTATCAGAAGCCAAACTTGTGTCGCCATCACCCGCAATACCATCACGGTAATACGTTGCTATAAAATCAAGGTTAGGTCTTAGTTCACTTCGACTCACATCAACACGTAATGCGCCCGCTTTCACTTGTTTAAATGTTTGTGCTACTTCAGGTCGATTCGACATTGCCAATGCAACCGCCAAGTCCGCAGAAGTGTCGATAGATTTAGTCACTGGCTGCATCGAGGGTATTAACTCAAAGTTGGGAGAAATACGTAAATCTGGATCATTAATCAAGGCAACCACTTTTGCCTCTGCGTTACGCACTGCTGATTCAGCTCTTACCATATCAGACTTTCTTTCTAGCAACCTTGCCTGAACACGACTCATTTGAGCACGCGTTGCATCAAAACTTCCACGTTGACCAATTTTATCAACCATTTGTTGAGCGCTTTCAACCAACTTTCTCTTCTGAAGTAATGCTCCTCTTTCTAAGTATAGCCCCCAATATGCTCTGACTAGTTCTAACAAATGAGACTCTATTTGGCGTTTATACTCATCCAACGCAATATCGCTATCAATCGCAGCCACATCAATATTACTGCGATTGTATTTAACACCAAAGCCATTTAATAATGGTTGACTTAGTGTGATCGACCATCGTGTACTCGCTTGATCATTTGGCACCAAAAATTCGGAATTATTATCAAGAACACCCCATTGCTTAAAAATATCGACTTCTGTTCCCGTCACAAATTTCTTACGAATACCTAGCCTAGAAAGTCTTTCATTTTCAAGAAATCGACCTTCTCCACCGGTTGTTAAAGTACTACCGACCGGATCATCAATATCTGTCCATCGATAATCAAAATATCCCACCGGATCAAACTGCCCTTTTGCTTCATAAATAGCGGTTTCCCTAATGATTGGCACATCGCTAAACACTTTAATTTGCGTGGAGTGAACAATCGCTCTTTCAATTAAACTATTAATATCTTCGGTGACAGCTGACTGAGACCCTGAAAGAGATGAAGAAACTTTTGTAGCCCACCATGGGGTGAATTCGGCTGGAATAGCACCCGCATCTGAGCCGGATTGATATGGTGTTTTACCATCACCTATGGTTCTAATTTGGCTCTCAATATCCGTAACAACAGTTCCTACCTCTCTAAGATTTTTGTTTTTAGCCCACTTCTTATCATTAAGAAGGCTTGCGACATTTAGTTTAAAGCATTTTTTACTAATAGACCCTTTCAACTCCTCTTCACTACATTTAGGAGCTGATGTTTCTTTCACTTTAGAATCCGGATACCAATTTAAAGGCTCGCCATCTTTTGCATAGACAACACTGTCGGAGAAACTTTGTTGCGTGACATAAAAATTGGACGCTTCAACGACTTTTTGAGCATTGGCCAACACTGAGCTTGAAGTAAGACTAGTAACAACAATAGTCAATGAGGCTGAAGCACTGATCATTAATGGCTGTTTAAACATATTTTTTCCTTTCTTATATTTTTTCATTATTACTAATTGCTAAAAATTCATAGGGGTGGTTCCAATCATCATCATATTCCCCAAGCGGACTCATATTGCCTTGATGCTGGCTTTCCATGATGGTTTCTGCCTGTTCCGAAAGAACATCGCCGAAATCAATCGTTTTTGAATGAAAATGTCGACTATCCAATGCCGGCGTATAGTAAACGCGCGTATTGTATTCGCCTTGGGTACTATCGTTATAACTCACGGGTGTCACATGCACTTCTACATGATGTGGCGCTTCATTTAGAATCAAGTTTGGAAACGTCATGACCCAGTTCCCTGCCGCATCAGCCAATACTGATTTATAACCAATGACCGCACCTGATTCACTGTAAACCAGCATTGTCACATTCGAACCATGTTCTGTGATACCTGTCGCCATGTATGAAACGGGTAACTTCCTGATTTCATTATCAATATCCGTTCGAATACGAAGCATTAACTCGTCAAAGTCTTCTTGATTTTTATCGAAAACATCATAACTATAGATATCAAATATCGATAACTCAGGCTCAGCTACCGGCACCGGCCTTGCTGAAGGTGATGCTGGCAATACCGCAACGGTTTCAACAGGATCTTCTGGAATAGGCGTGATTTCAACATCAACACTGTCAGTAATTTCTATCGGTGTTGTTGTATCAAATGGCATCGCAGGGTTACCCGTTGGTGTTCCAAAAAACTCCAATGTTGCCTCATTGGTTTTAATTTCACCGATATCGTTCTCAGGTGAAATATTTAAAACAACCGCTGTCACTTGCACGGTAATGGTTTGGTTAGCCACATTATTAGAATTTGGATCCACTGTAACCGTGCCAAAATTTAACGTCACCTGATCTTGCGTCATATCCGGGTCAGCAAAATTATCAGCTGTCGTAATATTGGCATTTGGGTCAACGATAGGCGCTAAGGTATTTGGGTTCAGAATTTCTATACTATCCCCTTCCATCAAAGTCGGTGATGTAATGGCAGAACCAATATCCGTCACTTCAACCCCCACAAGACCAAAACCATCAGGGAGATCATCGATTAAGTTGACTTGAATTGGAATAATCATACCCATGTCATCAACGGGTGATTCTGGCAACGTCACTGTTAAATCATAGACAACAACTTCTCCAACACCAACATCAGGAATGGTTGGGTCAAACTGGCTAGTACCTGTATTCGGGATCAAGCCTGCTGTAAACTCTTTATCCAGTGATGGCGCTTCATAGACCACATCTGAATCATCGTCTTCAGTGGTTCGATCAACATCGAGACCTGCAGATCCGCCACCACCTGGAAGTTGAGGGTCAGGAACCAAACTTTCAGGTAAAGCATCCCCTTCCACTTCAGCAGTATTATTGAGCTCGAAACCCGCACCACCTGCTCCGTTATACTCCATTAAAAATTCAAAAACGACTGTCTCAGCGGGGGCTAAAAAGTTGTCTGGATTCGTAATTCCAGCACCTGAAATCGAATCCATGGTGTATACAACTGTATCCATAGGCGTTGCATTCACACCATCTTCAAGCGTATAGACAAAGCCTGGAGGAGTCGTTTGTGGCGTAATATTTTCCCAAAAAGCGAGATCCACTTCATCATTAACAACCACGTCATATGCATTCGCTTGCCCCGTATTGGTCACACTCAATTCAACTAATACTTGCTGTCCCGGATTAATCGTATATAAATCCACACCTGACACAGGATCTTTAAACGATTTTTCAATTGCCACGTCGGGCTCGACAACTTCTACGTCGGCCGTATCAGAAATAACTGTCGGACTTGCAGTAGATTGAACATACGTCAATGTTGCCGTGTTGGTAAATGGGTTCGTTATAGGGGCAGTTGTTGAAGCAGAGTCCAGAACAACAGCATCAATTTGAACCACAATCGACTGCTCTTCACCAATTAAATCAGTAAATAACGCCGTATTTTCACGCTCAAAAATACCATCACCATTTTCATCAATCACCACCGTATTTGTGCCAATCCCGCCAAAATCAAATGTCACTGATGACCCACCTACCGTACCAGATATATTCATTGAACCAGATAGTAATGAATCACCAATCGCCAGGTTCGTACTAGAACCATTGGTTGATAATGTCGCACCACCAGGTCCACCGCCAGCATCCAATAACACCGCTGAACTGCTACTAGTGACAATCTCACCACCATCAAAGTCACCCACCGTTTGATTGCCTCCAATCGCAACAACTCGGGCATCGACCAAACCTAAGCCCGCAGGCAAGCTATCTGTGATACTTGTTGGTATCAACTCGATCTGACCAGCGTTAAAAGTGTCAGGCAACACAATCGTCACCTCATAAGTCACTATTTCACCAACCGTTAAATCCTCAAGGGCGGGATCACCTGTCGCACTTGAGGTGCCCACATGGCTAGTTGCTAATAAATCAGCATCACCTGTATTGGAGTAGTTATCAGCGACTTCTTTTTCAATAGAAGGAATACCAAAAATAAAATCTTGGTCTTGGTCGGATGTTGTGCGGCTATCAGTAGCATCTGTTGGATCAGCTAGCGTATCAACATCAAGGCTTTCTCCTTCCACCGTTGCGGTGTTGTCGATTGTATCTCCTGAAGTTAACGCTAACGTAGCGGACAAAGTAACATCGATACGAAACGTCGCTGTCGCACCTGCCGCAAAGGTATCAGCTTCGAGTCGAACTAAATTTTGCCCAGCTCCCAACATGCTCACGTCAGTGAATCCACCATTTGCCACAACAATCGCTGAACCATCAACATATTGCCCCGCCAGCACCCCTGCATTTAACGCATCTTCAACAAACACATCGTATGCAACCGCTGTACCAGTGTTTTCAATTTGTAATTCAATCTGAACGACATCACCCGCTTGGGCTGAAAAAATAGGCTGTCCTGTCGTAGGGTCCACAAAGTTTTTTTCAATCGTCAGCTCAGGCTCGACCACCTCAACTGTCGCTGAATCACTTTGAGTGATAGGACCAAATGTCATTTCTGCGACATTAATTTTATCATTAATAGTATCGTCCGCTGGATCCAACGGATCTTCACCTATATTTGCTGGGTCATCTTTTACGATAGCTTCAATTTCAATAATAATTGTTTGATCAGCAACAGTGTTGTTATCATCATCATCAACAATCACATTACCAAAATTCAGCACTACCCGATCATCAAAACCATCCGCCGTATTACTATCACTACCGGTAATGCCTGCAGCCCCTCCAACCAAACTATCTCCGACTGACAATCCTGGTGCAGTAATATCTGCACCGATGGAAATCACTCGCGCATCTTTCAGTTCTAAAATATCTGGTAAGTTATCTGTCACTGACAATGCAATGGCTTCAGAGACCCCATCACCATCAAAGTCAGAATCTGGGATTTCAAATTCAATTTGATAGACCACACGTTCACCAATAGTGACATCCGTCAAACCATTTGTCGGATCCGTCACGTTACTACTTAAAACTGTTTTTTCAAAACCTGGCAAGCCAGCAATCGAGTCAGAGGCATCATCTGAGGTATCACGTTGTTCATTATTTGGCATACCATTGGAAAGTAATGGGTCACCATCCAACGTATCTCCTGTTACTGTTGCGGTATTATCAGCTCGCAGACCTTCAAATTGAGTCGCACCAATGATGGCATCTGTTAGAGTGACATCAAACTCGAAAATAAGTGAACCAGATGGTGCAATGAACGTGCCCGTATTTGCAGTGAAAGTCACATTATCAGTCGCATCTGGAACAGCCGCGCCACTCCCCCCATCGGCAAAATTAAAGGTATAACCCGCAGGCGTTGTCGCAGCCACTGGATTAATGAATACTAAATCTTGATCATTGATCAAATCGCCCACCACCACATCATAGGCATTTGCAGTGCCAGTGTTTTCAACCGTCAGTTGTACGCGCACTGTTTGCCCTGGAGTCACTACCGACACTGGCGCACCTGTTGTTGGGTCTACGAATGCTTTAGTAATACCCAGTTCAGGTTCAATCACATCCACATTAGCACTGTCTGTCAAGACTTCGCTTGGGTCTGGAGTTGCTGGAGTCGCAGAGAAATTCAAGTTTGCGGTATTCGTCAGTTCATCGCCATCTTCATTCACTCCCATACTGGCGGTGTTGACAACCACGGCCGTAACTTGAACCTTAATCACATTATCTTCAGCGGCAATGACATTGTTACCATCTACCACCACATTGCCAAAATTAAATACTGCTTGATTGACATTCGGTGAGGTAATAAAAGCAGACGCCAAATCATCACCAACCACTAAGCCACTACTATTACTGAGTACTCCAGCGCCAATAAAACTGACTTCGGCACCCACTAATTGCAGTTCACCTGTAGCGTTGTTTGGTAAGTTATCAGTAATCAGGACTGGTGTGGTTCCTTCCGTGAGTGTCACAACTAACTCATAAGTGACTTCTTCACCAATCGTTAAGTCAACATCACTATCTGCCCCATTGCCGTGAATAGATGTACTGATCACAGATTTTTCAAACACTGGCAATGATGTTGTATAAGCAATATCATCGCTGTCGTCATAAGGGTTAACTCCAGCGCCTTCACCATCAAAGCCTTGTTCTCCACGCTCGTTAGCCATACCATCATTTGCATGACCTTCTGGCAAACTGGTGTAATTGATATCTGCTTGATTAGAAATAGTTGAATTGGGTGCCGATGCGTTACTAATGACTCCAGTAATTTCGACTGTTATGACTCGCCCTAATTCAATATCTACACTTGTCGGACTTAGGCCGCCGACATCAAATTGCAATACACCCGCATTAATCGCAAAATCAGATGTTGTTAATGAACTTGCCGAATCTGTGACGACAACATTTGTACCCATCGCAAAGTCTACCGCTGAAAAATCGATGACACTTGGAAGCACATCACTTAATTGTGTATCAAACGCTGTGGTAGAACTATCACCTGTATGCTGAATCGTGATCAAATAAGTCACTGTGTCGCCAGCATCCAGGTTTGTGTCATCCACTTCATCGGCTAATCCATTGATCTGTTTGATCACTTCCAACTCAGGCTCAACTAACGAAATTGGCGCGGATTCGACAGCCGCCAACGTTTGGGGACCAGTCGTCGTAGGTGTTTCATAGCTTAGCTGTGCCGCATTATTAATATTGCTACGGCCATCAACGTTTGCGGCAATATCAGTCACCACCGCACGATAAACGATGACAATTTCATCATCAACATTATCACCAGTTGTTGTCAAATTACCTAAGTTAAAATTAAGGCTTTGCCCTGACGTTGAATCTCCCACGATACCCGTAGCGGTTACACTACTGAAACCACCCGCTAAATCAGTGACTACATTCGAACCGCTTAAAGTCCCTGAGACACTCACAACATCGAAAAATTCTAAACCTGGATCAATCGTATCTAAAATAGATACGGCATCTATATCACCCTCAGGCACACCCACTGTAATGGTATACGTTACTAACTCACCGATTGTGGCTTGATTTGCCGCATTACCTGCTGTTGTGACATCCGAACCTGTGAGCGCTTTCGCTATTGTCGGGATTGACGTGGTATACGCAATATCATCGCTGTCATCATAAGGATTAACTCCAGCACCCTCACCATCAAAGCCTTGTTCACCCCGCTCATTTGCCAAACCATCATTGGCATGACCTTCCGGTAAACTGGTATAGTTGATATCCGCTTGATTAGAAATGGTTGAATTGGGTGTTGATGCATCCGAAATGACACCCGTAATGGCAACGGTAATCACACGCCCTAACTCAATATCTACACTGGCCGGACTTAAACCACCCACATCAAATTGCAACGCACCTGCATTGATCGCAAAATCCGCAGTTGTCAATGTACTCGCGGTATCCGTAACAACGACATTTGTGCTCATCGCAAAATCTACCGCTGTAAAATCGATGACTGATGGCAATATATCGTTAAGCTGCGTGTCAAACGCCGTGGTAGAGCTATCACCAGTATGCTGAATTGTAATCAAATAAGTGACTGCATCGCCAGCATCCAAATTGCTTGCATCGACTTCATCCGCTAAACCATTAATTTGTTTAATGACTTCTAATTCAGGCTCCACTAGAGAAATCGGCGCTGATTCAACCGCCGCTAGCGTTTGTGGCCCGGTTGTCGCATCGGTTTCATAACTCAATTGTGCTGAATTATTAATATTACTACGGCCATCAACGTTCGCGGCAATATCTGTCACAACAGCACGATACTCAATCACCACAAAATCATCACCTTGTGCCGTAGCTGTTGCACCGACACCGGAGTTATCGCCAGCCGTCGTCAAATTACCCAAGTTAAAATTAAGACTTTGCCCTGATGTTGAATCACCAACAATACCTGACGCCATGACACTACCAAAACCACCCGCTAAATCAGTCACCACATTTGACCCATTTAACGTGCCAGAAACGCTCACGACATCAAAAAATTCTAAACCTGGATCAATCGTATCCAAAATGGACACAGCATCAATATCCCCTTCTGGAATGCCCACTGTAATCGTATAAGTCACCAACTCGCCGATAGTGGCTTGATTTGCCGCATTGCCCGCCGTGGTCACATCAGAACCGGTCAATTCTTTGGCAATAGTTGGAATAGGTGCAGTAAAATCGGCATCATCCGTGTCGGTATATATGCGCTGACTATCTTCTGCAGCACCCGGAACAAAGCTAGAACGATCTTCTTCATCATCACCATCACCCACTGGATTCGTTGAACCATCGTCGTGTTGATCCAGTGAACTGTATTGAATGCTCGCATCATTCTCAATTAAATCACCCGGTTGAACTTGACCTAAAAGAACCCCCGTAATTTCGATGGTCACAACACGAGGCGTCGCGCCTAATTGAAAATCAACCGTATTATTACCTGCCTCATCAGCTTGCGTATTGGCCGTAGCGGCAAATTGCAAACTACCTGCTGAAATTTCAAAATCACTCGTACCTAAAACCGAGTTATTATCTGTCACAGTAATATTCGTCCCAGCTGCAAAATTCACGCCACTAAAGTCAATTTCCGTGGGCAATACATCCGCTAAACTCACATCAAATGCATCAGACTCGCTGTCACCTGTGTGTTGAATAGTAATAGTATAGGTAACCTCATCACCCGCATCACCTAGGCCATCTACTGAGACACCTTTCACAACTTCTAAATCAGGCTCAACAATTTCAATGTTATCAGCAGAATCCGTACCCGAAGAGAGCATGCTTGTGCCTGCGGCATCGGTATAGGTTAATTCCGCACTATTATTACGTTGAGTACCAGGGGTACCCGCAGCATTGCCAGCATTAGCCGCAATATCACTCACCATAACGGTATATCGAAGCACAATTTGCTCATCGATAGTATTGTTATCATTGGTATTCGTAATATCGCCTAAATTGAGTGTGATGGTATCAGAGCTATTTCCCGCAGCATGCGTATAACTAATAAATGCATTTGATGCATCCGCCGCCGGAAAACCACCAAACAAAGTCGCTTGATTCTCGATCACAAAATTCGGAGTTGGACCTGCTATAACAGTATTAGTACCCGTATCAAACTGGCGAGTCTCAATGCTATCAAGGCTGACCAAGACAAGACCAGGGTCAAGCACATCTTCAATCATGGCATTATTGGTAATGCCTTCGGATACGGTGACAACCACTTCATAGGTCAACGTTTCTCCAATGGTCGCTTCAAGCCCTCTATTCAGCCCATCAGCATCATCTACAGCTGCTAATTGACCGTCTGCTGTCGCATCCATCTCATTGGTCAACTCGCTATTCACCAGATATTTTTCAATGCTATTCGCCGTAATTTCAATTCTTGCAGGATCGGAGTCATTGTAGCCATCGAGCTCACCAGGAGAACCATCAGGGCCTCGTTCAGTGTCATCAGTTCCAGATACAAAATTAGTTGCAGCAGGATCCTCTGGGTAAGATGTGTAAGTGATTTCTCCTGTATTATCAATCACATCACCCACATTAACCGTATTACCAATGACGCCAGTGACAGTCACTGTCACAGTTTCCCCAAAAGCCACCGTAAAATCATTTGCAGTCGTAATGTTATTACCTGCTAAAACAATATCCGTTCCAGCTAAATCACTCGTAAGACCTTCAGAATAAATCGCACTCACTAAACTCACTGAGGAGATTTCCGCAGGAACCTGATCGGAAAACGTCACATCATACGCATCCGTATCGCTATCCGATGTATGTTGAATCACAATGGTATATGTCACCACATCACCAATATCACCCATTGCGGTATCTGGATTCATTTCATCATTAGCAGCGCCCGTTGACGCAACACCGGCTACTTCAACCGTTTTGACGATCTCAAGTTCCGGCTCTACAATGGCGATACTTGCACTATCTGTATCAGATGATGCATCTGTTGTACCTCCCATACCATCATCGACTTGCCAAGCCAAACTCGCTTCATTTGCTCTGTTTGCCCCCGAAACGTTTGCAGCATCATTAATAACCATCACGGTATATGTCAATACAACAAACTCATCAATAGTTGCATCGTCATTGGTGTTCAATAATGTTCCCAGTTGCAAGTCAATTTGACTGGTCGCATCATTGACTTGGGTATAACTTAATGGTCCAGTCGCCGTTGTAATAGGGGCCGCTAATAACTCACCCGCCGCTGACGGCCCAGAATATTGAGCAAATGTTGCTACTCCCGTAGTTTGGATAGAGGTGATTGGGTTACTACTGCCATCTTCAAACCGCACACTATCGATACTTGACAACTCCAACCCTTCTTGTAAATTATCAATTAAACGGGCATTTAAAACTTCCCCTTCTGGGATCTGGACTCTGACTTCATAGGTAATTCGTTCACCAACCGTTGCTTGTGTCAAATTGGAGTTGCCCGCCGTCACTAAATCTGAGGAAATAATCGCTTTTGTCACCTCAACATCTGGCGTCGTCACTTCAGCGGTTGCCATTAGATCATCTTGAATCAAGTTGCCTGCCGCATCTGTCGCAGTGGCTACATTATTATCCGAATTTCTTAATGGATCGCCTTCAGCCGTTTGGTAAAATTCCGTAATCTGAGCAGTATTCGTATATGTTGTGTCCGGTGCAGACCCGGTACTATCAAGTGCTCCTTCATTGTCTACTTCAAGGTCATACACAATAATAAATAACTCATCACCATCTTGCGCATTTAATACTTCAGCTGCATTACCATTGCCAGGGTTGGGGTCAGTGACTAGTTCATCAGAATCAGCAATTTCATTCCCCATACTGTCATTGGTCCGCCCATCTAGCTCACGAGCAATTTCAACAAATAACTCACCGCCAACAATCTCAACCGTAAAATCAGTACCGGCTGTTAAGCGATTGCCTTGCCCATCGTAAATTTGTAAATTCAGATCATTCACAGCGGTTGCTGTACTCGCCGTATTTCCCGGGATAATAAACCCAGAAGCAATATCAGGCAGTTGATCTTGAACCAAAATATCATGCGCGTCACCTTGTCCTTCGTTATAGACAGTGATGGCATAGCGCACGTGATCACCACCATCAACGTCTTCTACATCTGAGTCTAGAATGCCATTATTTGCTTGAAAAGCGGCTAAAGTAATGGTGTTTCCAGCAAAATCCAATGAATCTGTCGCTGGCGTACCAACGCCAGGGTCCGTATTTGCAAAATTCACGCCAAAGTTTGGTCCAGTCGTCGTCAATGAGCCCGCCGAACCTGAGTCAATCGCGACCACACCTTTTTGAATCGCCAGATCAGGCGTGAGATATTGAATTTGAACAATGTCTTCAGTCGCAATTGGGTTTCCAGAGGAGTCGGTTTCACTGACTTGCGCCTGATTGGTAATCGCAGTGCTATCTGAAATAGGATTATCTAAGACTGTTGCCGTAATAAGGAGGTCAATAATCACCTCACCACTGGTTCCGGCACCGGCGGCATCTTGCTCATTGAACGTGCCAAAATCGAAAATCAGCTGATTATTCCCGGCATCGAAAGACACTTGCGGATAAGTATCATCGTTAGGGTGAGAATCACCCACACTTAACGAAGGGTCGGCTCCTGCCGGAAGAACGTTGATTGTTAAACCCGTATTGTGCAAATTGTAATCTTCGCCAAACTGGACATTTCCTGACGTAAAATCGGCTGTGACAGGCGCATCTCCAGGGTTATTTGTGAACTGATCTGGCGTAAAGTCAAAATCCACATCGTATACAGGCAGTGGTAAAAAATCGGTGACTTTAAAGTTTTCTGCGTTCACAGAGGCCAATTCAACTCGAATACGATAAGTGACTTCATCACCAGGCTGGATACCCGCAATGATGGCTTCATCCGATTCATTTTGATCTTCATCTGGGTTTGCACTACCGTCAAAAAAATCAGGATTTTGCACTTCAACCTGATTAACGGCATAGATACTTTTATCAATAGTCACACCCGCCACTTCAATCGTGAAACTCGTATCATCGATTAAAGGCCCCGCCACTAATGGGTCAGATGTAAATGTCCCATCATCTGCCACATCACCAACATCACCCTCGATTTCTCCGTCATTTCCAATTGGGTCGCCTGCGTTCAAAGCCGCATCACCCGACACGTCAGTGAATTCTTCACGAATTGATGAGAAAAATGTCAATGTCAATGTTGTCGCGTTTGCCCCCAGACGCGGGACCGTAATATCACCCGGCAAGGTTGAATCATCCGTATCCCCGCTTAAATCATTGGTATTATTTAAATCCCCCACCAACACGCCATCTGAACCATTGGCTCTGAGCTGCCCAGAAATATCAAAAATCGTTGTCACTTCACCCGTTGCAGAAGCCCCTGGTGGGTTGGTCAACGAACCATCAGCGAGTGATAATGTGGCTGGAGGGGTTTCACCTGCGGTGTAAACATGCGCTGCATCAAAATCGATTGCGGTGGCTGTTGAGTCATCCGTATTACCGCCAAAATCGGAGTCATTCGCAACAAACAAGGTTGGCGTCAGGTTTGCCGCACTTACAACCGTTCCGTCACCCAATGTAAAACTACTTGAACCATCAACAAATTCCTGGCCATCAGAGAGTTGATCCGTAAATGCAAGATTATCAAATGCATGATAATCAGATACTTGAACATCCACAGTCCAATAAATCAAGGCTCCTGGCACTACCGCACTGCCTTCTAATGGTGCAAGTATGGGGCTTCCGTCTGGATTGAATCCAGTGACGACTTGTGGCGTTTTCTGCGTTGATAAGTTCTGGACATCAACTTCTACATCGCCATCATCAATGGCTCCATCGCCAGCACCACCCGTATCAGAATCACCTGAATCAGTCACAGTAACGCCATTGTGAACACCTGTAACTGTTGATTCATTTAATGCGGGTACATTATTCGTATTCGGCGTGCCTGCTCCATCAACAACAATATCTTGAAAGTACACAAAGTAGGTGATTTCAATCTCACCTGCGCCGACGATCGCACCATCAACATCACCTAGGTTAACCGACAAGGTGTTTGTCCCACTGTTGTAATTAGCGGCAGTCGAGCTTGACGTTCCACCATTAATGGGTGTCACTGTCACATTCGTGATATCCGTCCCATCACCTAAAAAGACAGAGTTAGCGGGCAAATAATCCGTCACAATGACATTATTAACCGTTTCACCGTCTGCGACGTTAATCGTAATCGTATATTCAACAGGATAATTAGGCCCGGTGACTGTTTCTTGCTCATCTAGATCATTGCGTTTTTCAATTTGAATCACTTCAGGCGTGATTGAGGCAGACGACGTTGTACCTTGAACCGCATCATTTGCTGAGCCGTCAGCAGTAGAACCCAATAAATATCCTGGTGTCCACGACACATCTATTGGCGCACCCACTTCCGCATTGCTATTAAACTCTGCGGCAACGTCTAGACCAATTTTAGGTTGACTTTCAGTGTAACTACCAAAAGGTAACTCAATCGCAAACCAAGTATCACCAACATTTGCAGCTGTTGGAACCGCTAAATTTCCACCCCCTACAGCCGCCGTCGCATCAAAGGGGTGATTAGCAATAATATTATTACTGCTATCTCTCCAATCCATTCCATCCCATGTGCCCACTTCTGTAAAGGTAACCGGGGCACCAAGGTAAGTAATACCCGTAATATCCAGCTCTTCACCAGTCACTAAATCGCCAAAAGGTCCAAAACCTGGATCACTACCCATTGGTGAATCAAAACATAATGTGAAATTTGGGTCTTCATCGATCATGACTGATGCTGGGGCGTCGATACCCCCTATCGGCGCATCCAATGCCAAAACACCCGACCAATGAGCATCGGCTGACTGAGTCAACAGGACATCCGTTTCGATACTGCCAACATTAAACTCTAAATCCCAATCCCCACCGAGCCTCTCAGAACCAGTGGTATCAGTAGAACCTGATACGTCCGCGCCAGTGATATCAGCAATATCTGTCAATAATTGCGCGCCGCCCTCGTTTTCAACAACATCACAACCATAAAATAGAATATCTGCATTTTCGCTGAGATATTGCGCCCAATTCGCCAATGCATCACGTTGTTCTCCTAAGTTCTCATTTGATAAACGATCAGCACCTAAGAAAATTTGATCTTGATCCCCATGCCCGACCACATGAACTGCATCAACTGACTGCCCGGATTGGCGTAACACATCCGTGACTTGATCAATACCACTTTGATGACTATCGATTTCAACAATGGTAATATTTTTACTGCTATTCGCAGCATTTTGCTCCAAAATATCTTGAATTAAGGCTTCTTTATTTTCAACACTGCCATCAACCACAACAATCTCAACAGCTGCCTCACTCGCAATAGCACTAGCACTTGCATTCATTTCTTGTAAACTTTCGTCTACTGCAATTTCCGCACTAGATTCACCGGAGAGAGGTTCAATTTCTGTACTCTGGTCCACATCATTCACATTATCCTCGGGAGGAGTTTGTGACGTAGACTCTGCTCCAGCGATTTGTACCTCAGGAGGCATAGACTCAGCAGCAGCTTGTTGCTCAATAGCGACATCTTGTTCAGGGGGTGTGGGTTGCAACGTTGCATCCCATAAAATTCTTTCTTCTAACGACTGTAGTAATAAACTACGTTTTTTTATTTTCGCCATACCTTCACACTGACCTTAACTTTATCGACCAATGGCACTAACACATCGCCACACGGAACTGCTAGAAAACAACACCAGCTACATTTTGAGCTGTGAACACATAGAAAATTATTAACTGAAAAGGTATCGGTGGCTTAAAAAACAACCAACGCATCTAAAATAAAACGACTATTGCAGCCAAAATAAGGAAAATTTTTTATTTTTTGCCTCTTTACGAGAATTTGCCATGCATCCATCGAAAATAGCAACACATTGCACCGAACTCAATCCAACAACTGTTAAGAAATGTAACATCTATAAAACAACGGATATCAATGAGTTATTAGTACTACTAAAAGTCTACAGAATCAACACACTTATCATTAATTCAAACTTTTTACGCCTATCCTACTTTCTCCACGCT
>JBOEGT010000054.1:0-108009 GCA_050633585.1 Arenicella sp. | reverse complement strand
AAAATGCCTAACAAGTAGCTACACCTGAAAAGCTACTCGCCCGCTCTCGCAGGTTTCACTTTAGCAAAACGCTAACTGTTTGCTTTCATCGTGTCAGGAATTCTGACAGCCACAACTTCTCCTAATGCTGTGACTTGCTCAGCCACACTGACTTCAAGTTTAACGATCGCTTTTCTTTCGCTGTAATCAACGACCCATGCTCGTAATTGGATTGCGTTGTTGTCTGACAAAGGGGTTGGTTTTTTGTAATCAACATGGAGTGAACCGGTGACATATCGTGGCATTGCATCTAAATTATGTTGCTTGTGGGCATTAGCTGCTGCGGTAGCAATGGCATGGCAATCAATTAACGAAGCGATGAGCCCACCATAAACAAAGCCTTCAATACCTCGCTCTCTGGCCTTCGGCACATAGGCCGCAATGACATCATCTCCCTGCCAATAGCTTTTTAGTTGGATACCGTCATCATTTTGAGCACCGCAGCCATAGCAAACTTGATAGTCGGCTTGGTATTGATCTTGAATTGCCATGTCATTCATTTTTTAAATAACCTTTTTATCTATTTGTTTTTGCTCGATTTAATTAAAAATTAATTACATGTTTCGACGATATTGCCCACCGACCGTGAACAACGCGTCAGTGATTTGACCTAAACTACACACACGCGCTGCATCCATGAGTGCCTCAAAACCGTTCCCACCTGAAATGATGGTTTTATGTAGGTTTTCTAAAGCTTCTTTCGACGCTTTAGCATGCTTTTTTTGCCATGCGGCGACTCGCTCCACTTGCGATTCTTTTTCTTCAACCGTAGAACGCGCAAGCTCAATTTCTAACTCATCACTAGAGTTATCCGCCAAGAAAGTATTCACACCGATAATCGGGTAACTGCCATCATGCTTTTTGTGTTCATACAACATGGATTCATCTTGAATTTTTCCACGTTGAAATCCAGTTTCCATGGCACCTAACACCCCTCCTCGTTCTGAAATTCGTTCAAACTCCAACAAGACGGCTTCTTCTACCAAGTCAGTTAACTCTTCAACAATAAAAGAACCTTGTAAAGGGTTCTCATTCTTGGCTAAGCCATATTCTTGATTAATAATTAATTGAATGGCTAATGCTCGACGCACTGACTCTTCGGTTGGCGTGGTAATAGCCTCATCATAAGCATTGGTGTGCAAGCTGTTGCAGTTGTCATTAATGGCAATCAAGGCTTGCAATGTTGTGCGAATATCATTGAAGTCCATCTCTTGAGCATGCAAAGAGCGGCCTGAGGTTTGAATATGATACTTCAAACGTTGGCTACGTGAGTTAGCGCCATATTTTTCTCGCATGGTCACCGCCCAAATACGTCTTGCGACGCGCCCCATCACCGTGTATTCAGGGTCCATACCATTAGAAAAGAAAAACGACAAATTGGCCGCAAAATCATCAATATGCATTCCTCTGGCTAAATAGGATTCTACATAAGTAAATCCGTTCGATAAGGTGAAGGCCAGCTGACTAATAGGGTTCGCACCGGCTTCAGCAATGTGGTAGCCGGAAATGGAGACAGAATAAAAATTGCGAATGTCGTGATCAATAAAAAATTGCTGGATGTCTCCCATCATTCTGAGTGAAAACTCGGTTGAAAAAATACACGTATTTTGCCCTTGATCTTCTTTTAAAATATCTGCTTGCACAGTGCCTCGCGCACTGCTCAATGCCTTCGCTTTAATGTCTGCAAACTCCAAATCACTAGGCTGTCGGCTATTTTTTTCAACAAACTGGTCGACTTGTTGATCAATGACTGTGTTCAGATAGAACGCTAAAATAGTCGGCGCAGGCCCATTGATTGTCATTGATACTGACGTACTAGGATGGCACAAATCAAAACCATCATAGAGTTCTTTCATGTCTTGCAAGGTGGCAATTGAAACACCCGAGTTCCCCACCTTGCCATAAATATCGGGTCGACGGCTTGGATCAAAACCATAAAGCGTCACCGAATCGAATGCTGTCGACAAGCGCTTAGCTGGCATGTGTTCAGAAAGTTTCTTAAAACGGGTATTTGTGCGTTTTGGATCCCCTTCACCAGCAAACATACGCGCCGGGTCTTCACCTTCTCGCTTAAAGGGAAAAACTCCCGCGGTATACGGAAAACCACCGGGCAAATTTTCTTTCATCAACCATGACAACAAATCACCTGCATCATTCAGCTTCGGCAATGACACTTTAGGAATCATCGTGCCCGATAAGCTGGGTGTTTTGATGACCATATCTATTTCTTTGCTAGCGGACAGCTTCAGTGTGATTGAATCTCCTAGATACGCTTTACGTCTTTCAGGCCATTGCTCCAAGAGTTCTTGAGCAGGTGCCGACAACGCTTTTTCACGCTGCGCAATGAGCGAGTCTATTTTTTCGACCGACGCGTCTAAAACACCATCATGTAATAACAGATCTTTAGTGGCTTTGAGTTGCTGGCGTTGACGTGCAATATGAGCTTGCTCATCCACATGTTGCTTGTACCCCTTCACTGTTTCAGAGATCTCAGCTAAATACCGCACACGATCAGGTGGCACAATGCTGGATTTTGAAGTTGATTTCTTTTCATCAACACGAGGTAACTGGCTGTCATAGTCAATAAAACCATGCTTTCTCAGCACGTCTAACAAGCCAAAATAGGCCGCGGTCACACCATCATCATTGAACTTGGAAGCAATGCTACCGTAAACAGGCATGGCGTCTAAAGGCTGGTCAAATGCCATGCTATTACGTTGGAATTGCTTGCAAATATCGCGGTAGGCGTCATCACTGCCTTTGCGATCAAACTTGTTAATGACCACCAATTCGGCAAAATCAAGCATATCAATTTTTTCCAACTGACTTTGTGAACCAAATTCTGGTGTCATCACATACATCGGCACATCGACATAAGGCACGATACCCGCATCGCCCTGGCCAATGCCCGGTGTTTCTACAACAATCAAATCAAAGCCCGCTAATTTCACGGCATTGAGCACGTCTGGCAGGATATCAGGAACCTCTCCAACGCTGTCCCGCGTCGCAATGGAGCGCAAAAATACAGCATCACTATAAATGGCATTCATGCGTATGCGATCACCCAACAAGGCACCCCCCGTTTTTCGGCGTGTGGGATCAATTGCCACCACAGCGATCTTGACGTGATCACCTGAATCCATACGAAAACGGCGAATCAACTCATCCGTTAAGGAAGATTTTCCTGCACCACCCGTGCCTGTGATACCTAAAATCGGCGTGGTAATTGCATTGGCCTTTTCTTCAAGCTGTTTTAATGCGCTCAAATCTATCTGGTGCTGTTCAATCGCTGTTATCAGGGATGACAGATTATCGCGCCTTTTAGATTCATCTTTAATGCAAATAGAGTCAATATCATCATTAATGCTGACGCCTTTATTTAATGGCAATGCTTTTTTTGCCCGCTCAATCATGTCATCAATAATGCCTTGCAAGCCCATTTTTTGGCCTTGCTGAGGTGAGTAAATGCATTCCACGCCATACTCTTCCATCTCACGAATTTCGTCAGGAATGATGACACCTCCGCCCCCACCAAATACACGAATATGCTCTGCCCCGCGCTCTTTGAGCAAATCAATGATGTACTTAAAGTATTCAACATGCCCACCTTGGTATGAACTAATTGCAATGCCCTGGGCATCTTCTTGAATGGCTGACTCCACCACTTCAGCCACTGAACGATTATGCGCCAAATGAATCACTTCACAGCCACTGGCTTGCAAAATACGACGCATGATATTAATGGAAACATCATGACCATCAAACAATGATGATGCGGTTACAAAACGAACTGGCGCGTGTTTTTTAGTGTCTTTCATGATTCATTAACCTTTTATTATCAATATCTTGAAAATATTTTTTAATGTTATTTTTCAAGCATGGTTTTCATAGAAACTTTCAGGTTTTTATGCAATCTTTGCAATTCAACTGCATCTTCAGGGTTCAATAAATATTGATAAACAATGCCATTCAGTGCACTGTTGTATAGCGACGCAATATCTTCCGCAATGCCATGTTTTTCGCTCAAAGAGGAATCGCTTTTAATCCACGCAACCACATCATCGTGGCGTCTTAGATTGATGCTTTCCACAATTTTTTTCAGCTCTGCCTCATCTCTAAGCGCTTCAAACCATAAAATATAAAACACTCGAACATTGTCAAAATCTTCATCCAAAACCATCAAGTGAGCATCTGTTGCTGCATTAATGGCTTCTAGTCCTATTTTCCCTTGAGCCACATCTTTTAAGTAATGCAACCAGTAATTGCCCAATGCTTGCATCGTAAACGCAAACAGACCCGACTTTGAACCGAACCGATAACCTGCCAAACCACGGCTATATCCCGCTTTTTCACCCACTTCTTTCAACGTGGTTTTTTCGGTGCCTTTACTCAAAATCAATTCAACTGCAGCGGCTAACATCTTCTTATCAGAAAGATCGCTACGTTCTTGATTAGTCATCTTCTTTTCATTTAATGCTGAGCTCATAATCTACATTAACCAATATTATTTTTATTTAAATCAAAGAGTTAAACTGCTTATTTAAAATTTTTATTAAAGCTGGTCAACCGGTATTGTCATCACAGTGTCCGCACTGGTTTGAACCGTCTCAGCGAAAGCAGATGCTCTTGGGAGCACATGCTTGATGTAAAAGTGGCTCGTTGCCAATTTATTGTGTTTAAACTTTTCGCTCACATCAGCGTCGTTAGAAACGGCTAAGGCAGCCTTAGCCATTTGCCATCCACCAAACACAGTACCGGTTTGCATTAACAAGTTCACCGACACTGACCCGAGAAAATCATCCGAGCTCTTCGCGTTATCGAGAATATAATTGACACTAGATTGCAAACCATCAACCGCAATTTGCAAATCTTTCGCCATCACCGAAAAATCATCACTTTCATTCAACAAGGCAATCGTTTGGCGTATTTCATCGATAACCATGTTCATACCTTGCCCTTTATCTCGAACTAATTTGCGCCCTATGAGATCATTGGACTGGATACCGGTTGTGCCTTCATAAATAGTGGTGATGCGCGCATCTCTGTAATGCTGTGCCATACCTGATTCTTCTATGAATCCCATACCACCCAGCACTTGAACACCTAAACCGGTGACTTCTTGTGCCACTTCTGTAGACCATGCTTTGATGACAGGTGTCAGCAAATCTAATTTTGTTTTGTTGTACTGTTTTAGTTCCGCGTCTGGGTTTTTCTTACTATGGTCATAACATACGGCACCCACATACGAAATAGCTCTCGATGCTTCTGTTAATGCACGCATCAGCATTAACATGCGTCGAACATCGGCATGCTCAGCAATACACACTTTACCTTCATGGTTGCGCTTCTCTCCTTGCTTACGGTCCTGAGCATATTGGACGGCACCTTGGTAAGAGCGTTCAGATAAACTCACCCCTTCCAACCCTACTTCTAAGCGCGCATGAATCATCATAGTAAACATACACGCCAAACCGTTATGCTCTTCACCAATCAAGTAGCCTACCGCCCCATCGCCGTCATCCCCCATACTCATGACACACGTTGGGCTGGCATGAATGCCTAGTTTGTGCTCAACAGACAATGCTTTCGAGTCATTTAACTCACCCAAAGAACCGTCCTCATTGACCAAATATTTAGGCACTAAGAATAAGGAAATACCTTTCACACCTTCGGGCGCATCCGGCAAACGTGCCAAGACGAAATGAATAACATTGTCAGTCATATCGTGATCACCCCAGGTGATAAAAATTTTCGTACCAGACACTAAATAGTGATCACCATTCGGCACAGCCTTACTCCGAAGCGCCGCCAAATCAGAACCGGCTTGTGGCTCAGTAAGCTGCATAGTGCCAGTCCACTCACCTGAAATCATCTTTTCAAGATAAGTTGTTTTTAATTCATCACTGGCATGAGCCAACAATGCATCTATACCACTCGCTGACAACATCGGACACAATGCAAATGCCATATTGGCACTATTCCAAAACTCGCTTGCCGCCATATGTAAAGAAAAAGGTAAGCCCTGACCTCCAAATTCTTCGGGTTGCGCCAAACCTAACCAACCATTTTCAACAAACTTGTCATAAGCTTCTTTAAACCCTGGTGCAGACTTAACACCATTTTCGTCTATTTTGACACCCTGTTCATCACCTATCGAATTCAATTCAACCAATTCATTTTGAGCAAACTTAGCCGCTTCCTCTAAAATGGCTGCCACAATATCTGGAGATGCTTCTTCAAAACCCGGTAGTTTTTGTAATTCCTCAATCGCACAAAGGTGCTTAAGAACAAAGTTAACTTCTTCAACGGGGGCAATATAATGAGTCATGTGTTACCTATATCTTGTCTATATAATCAAATGTCTTTCAGTTGTTGGATCACTAAGCGAATCCTACTAACGCCCAGGGAAATTCGCTTGACGCTTTTCAATAAACGCGGTGGTACCTTCCACCATATCTTCAGTATTAAATACGCCACCAAAAGCGGCTTGTTCAATAGCAAAACCTTCTTGGAGCGTTAAATCCACACCGGCCTCCATGACACGTTTCGCTTGAGCGATAGCAACTCCC
Organism: Arenicella sp.; assembly: GCA_050633585.1. Classification (GTDB taxonomy): domain Bacteria; phylum Pseudomonadota; class Gammaproteobacteria; order Arenicellales; family Arenicellaceae; genus CALKZN01. The sequence goes on along the minus strand of JBOEGT010000054.1, from coordinate 101,401 downwards.
GAGTTCGCACTTGCCTTCATCAGTGTTTTTTTAGCAGCGGCCAGTAGCATCTCTTTTGTCTCAAAGGACTGAAGCACCAAACCTCGTTGCTTGGCTTCATCAATTTTGACGTTCCGTCCAGTAAAAATCAGCTCTTTCGCCGCATTTCGACCAATTAGCTTAGCAAGGCGATGCGTTCCACCAAAACCAGGGATTAAGCCTAGCGTCACTTCAGGCAGAGCAAATACAGCATTGCTTGTGGCATAAATAAAATCAGCCCCCATGGCAATTTCGCAACCTCCTCCTAAGGCATAGCCGTTAACGGCTGCAATCACAGGAATCGGCAAATTCTCCAACATTAACGTGGTATCTTGTCCTACTTTGCTAAATGCTTGTGCCTCAGATGCTGTCATTGCGTTCATCGCTTTAATATCAGCACCTGCAATAAAGGCTTTTTCACCTTGCCCTGTGACGATCAAACCTCGAATTGACGAATCAATATTGCTAAGGCAATGGTTAATATCAACAAATACCTGCGCACTTAACGCATTTAACTTATCTGGGCGATTAATAGTTAACGTCGCGATATGGTCCTCAACGTCGAACAAAATTGTTTCGTAAGCTGTATTAGTACTCATAAAAACCTCTTCCCGATTTACGCCCAAAGCGACCCGCTAGGACATATTTTTTTAACAAAGGGCACGGCCTATATTTGCTATCGCCCAAACCTTCATGCAACACATTCATAATAGCCAGACAAGTATCCAGACCAATAAAGTCGGCAAGTTCTAATGGGCCCATAGGTTGATTCGTGCCCAACTTCATCCCAATATCAATATCTTCAACGCTGGCAACGCCTTCATAATGCGCATAAATCGCTTCATTAATCATTGGCATGAGGATGCGATTAATGGCAAAACCAGCCACGTCGTTGACCTTAATAAAAGTCTTACCCATTTGCTCAGATGTTGCTTCTACCCGCTCAAAGACTTCATCGGAAGTCTCTAAGCCCCGAATTCCTTCTACCAACTTCATCACTGGCACCGGATTCATAAAGTGCATGCCAACCACTTTTTCTGGCCGCCCGGTCACAGCCGCAATTTCGGTGATTGATATCGAAGACGTGTTCGTTGCCAGAATCGCCTCAGGTTTTGCCACCTGATCTAACTGCTTAAAGATATCAAACTTGATTGGTTTGTTTTCAGTCGCGGCTTCAATTAATAGATCACAATCGCTCAAATGTTGAATATCTGTGACTGGTGATAATGCCTTAAACGCGTTATCAGCGTCAGCTTGACTCCATTTTTCTTTCTCAACACCCCGAGTGAGTTGTGTTTGAATAAATTCAACGCCAAAACACAAACCTTCTTCATTTACATCAAATAAAACTACGGCATAACCCGACATTGCTGCGACTTGCGCAATACCTCGGCCCATTTGACCAGCGCCGACAACGCCAATTTTTTTAATTACATTCGTCATTTAATTTTTCCTTTACACCCTTATCACAGCATTTCAACAGCAATGGCGGTTCCTTCACCACCACCAATACAGAGACTAGCTACCCCTTTGCTTTGGCCGGTTCGCTTAAGCGCATGCAACAATGTCACGATAATGCGTGCACCTGAAGCACCGATTGGATGGCCTAATGCGGTTGCCCCGCCACTAATATTCACTTTTTCATGCGGAATATCTAGCTGGCTCATAGCGGCCATCGTCACCATGGCAAAAGCTTCGTTTATTTCAAACAAATCAACGTCACTGACACGCCAACCGACTTTTTTAAGTAATTTTTCAACCGCTCCAACGGGTGCATGAGTAAACTTTTCAGGCTCTCGTGCATGAGTGCTGTGAGCTTTAATCACCGCAAGTGGCGTTAACCCCAACGTTTTCGCTTTATCGGCTGTCATCAACAGTAATGCTGCCGCGCCATCAGAGATCGAACTTGCATTCGCAGCTGTCACCAAACCATCTTTCGCAAACGCCGGTCTAAGGGTTGGTATTTTTTCAGGATTCCCTTTTTTAGGCTGCTCATCCTCAGAAACAATGGTATCGCCTTTTCGAGAGGAGACGGTTACCGGTGCAATTTCAGCTTTAAAATATCCGTTATCAATCGCTTCTTTCGCTCGTCTTAAGGATTCAATCGCATAGGCGTCCATCTCATCACGCGTCATGCCATCTTCTTTAGAGTTTGCATCGGCAAAACAACCCATAAGCTGTCCATCGTAGGCATTTTGCAAACCATCATAAAACATATGATCTAATACCTCACCATGGCCTAAACGTTGTCCACCACGGGCTTTTGGCAAAAAGTATGGCGCAAGTGACATGCTTTCCATGCCACCCGCGATGGCGATATGAATACTCTCCGCTTTGATTTGGTCATAGGCAAGCATGACTGATTTCATACCAGAACCACAGACCTTACTGATTGTTGTGCTTGAAGTCCCTAAAGGTAGGTCAGCACCTAAGGTTGCCTGACGCGCTGGTGCTTGGCCAACACCTGCATTTAGAACGTTCCCCATCAGCACTTCGTCAACAATGGAGTTATCTAAACCACTATGTTCGAGTACCGCCTTAATCGCTACTGAACCTAGTGCAGGAGCACTGACAGTACTGAGCTCTCCCTGAAAACCGCCCATGGGTGTGCGCGCTGCGCTCACAATCACAATTTCATTAGACATTTTTTGACCTGTTTTATTCTATAAATTAGTTTGAAAATAATATTTGCTTGTTTCAAGCAAGTATTATTAACAATTCTAAGAATAAAATCAAACTGTCATCAACATAAAAAACTAACTCTCCTTTTATCTAAGGATAAATACATCGCTATTCCAACTACTCATTGATCGAATTAGCACTAACAATTCGACAATATGGGTTGAGAAAATATTATCTCAGCCAACACTATTCAGACATAAAAAAACAGGCAGTTACTCTTTCATGCTAAGAGCGACTGCCTGCGATACTGCTTACTGAATCAATTGAAATTAGTCACGCTGATACAACGCTTCTATCGAGCTAGAAGCAATAGTGTGTGCATTGACCATATACCCTGTCAATGCACCTGAAGCATCTGAAGGTAATTCTAAGACCTTGTTTAAGGCATGAATGGTAAATTGATAACGGTGCACACCATGCCCTTTGGGAGGGCATGCGCCGCCAAAACCCGCAACACCATAATCGTTCTTGATCTGAATACTTCCTTTAGGCGCTTGTTTACCGCCAGCACTTCCCGAGCCTGCTGCTAAGGTGGTGACATCCGCCGGGATATTCACAATTTGCCAGTGCCACCAACCACTCCCTGTTGGTGCATCAGGGTCATAGGCCATGATTGCGAAGGCAACGGTGCCTTTGGGCGCTCCTGACCATGACAGCTGTGGAGAGACATCGTCACCCGAGCAACCAAACCCTTGAAACTCTTGCGCTTTAGACATGAACTTTCCAGACGCAATATCCGTACTAGTGAGAGAAAAAGCAGTGTTGTCAGCATATACAACACTCGACAAAAAGAACGATAGTAATACAGCGCGTTTTATTAAATTTTGCATAATAACCTCATACGAGTTAATTAGAGAAATGGCATTTTAGTGCTTCTCTAATAAAAACTTTCACTCAAAATCGGTCATTTTTTAGACTGAATCGTGCAAATGCGTTTTACGCAATTCCGTCGGAGTCAGTCCAAACCGCTGTTTAAACCTATCCGTAAAGCGTGATTGAGACTGGTAACCGCATTCACTAGCAATCAAACCAATGGATCTTGATGTCGTCTGGAGCAAATGAAGGCCAAAACCAAGTCTAACTTGATCTTTTATTTCTTGAAGGTTGGTGCCTTCTGAAGATAACTTGCGTCGCATTGTCGACTCACTCATGGCCAGCTTAGAACATAAGATCTCCGTATTCATATCTTCGGCTATATTTGCACTGATAATGTCATGTAGCTTGTGGCTGACACTCGTAGTTTCTGCAATTGAACAAACCTGTTCATAGCCTTGATGGTATAACACTTGAAGAATCTCTCGTCGACGGATAGCCCACATACTAGAAGGCGCAAACAAAGACCATTCAACAAATTGATATAACGTTTTTTCGATATTGTCGTCTATTTTCCCGAGAAAATGGTTTTCTAAATTTCGAGGTCTTTGACTAAAAACATTAAAATCTTCGTATTCAAACTCTATTAACAACGCAAAGTATTCTCGGGAACTGGGAATGTTTCGCATATCAACAGTCGGGTTGTTGGACAAAAAGATAAAATCTCCTGCGGAACAAACTACTTCAGATTCTTTACCCAGCTTTTTATCACCATCTAAAACAAAAATTAGTAACGGCTTAATAATCGGCACATTAAAAATCTGCTGCTCTTGCACTGAAGAATACACAGAAAACGGTAAATCAGTTTTTTCACGTAATGCGCGTTTAACCTGATTAATTAACGATTTCATGAGATCGACAACATAGATTCAAGTGTATTCATCGTATTCAAATTTCTCCCTGTTGCCGAAACACCAAGACACTTTTCAATGTTAGCGATTAACTTTGAGCGTCCCACTCCGTCGGGAGCATGCAGATAAAAGACATTTCCATGTATCTCATAACATTCAGTGCTTGATAGTAACCGTTTCAACAACTCAATATTGACGTTAGGTGTTTCATTACAAAGATAAAAGTGCACAAATTTTCCTTCAAATTCCTTATAGGGGTTTCTTTCAATAATCTTATGTAATTCATCATCGGTTAGCACCATGACTTCAGGATAAAAGCCAAAATTCTGCTCTATCTGTTCTGCAACCGCCTTCGCAGGATGATTTACTGACGTTAATACAATGTTGCCACTTTGAATGTATGTGCTGACATTTTCATAGCCATTCGCTTGTAACAACCCCTTTAGCTCCTTCATGGGTAGAATATTATTCCCACCAACATTCACTCCGCGCAATAAGATAATATATGTTTGCTTACTCATAATATGCTTTAGTTTCCTCGTCAGTAGGAAACATCAATTCAACTTTTAGTTCACTGACAGTCACATCTTGAACGGTGCCAATCTGCGCGATCATTGAAAAAAATGAAAGCTCACCGTCCGGCAGACGTAATTGTACAGAGGAAATTGGTGCCGTTTCATTAACATCTAAATACCCTTGTGATGCTAATGCTGTCGCTAGCAACCCTTCTAACTCTTCATGCCGTGCTGAACGACTCGCAAGTGTCATTTCATATCGAAATCGAATATATACACTCCTGACTACTTCTCGCCAGTTCACAATACATGATGAGTCAGGGGCATCTGATAAGATTGCTTCAATTAAATTACGAAACCCAGAAAACCCTAGTTTCGTCATTAATGATTCAGCCGAAGGGTTCATGCTCACAACATCCCAATATTGATCAAGCACTAGCGCAGGATAAGGCATGTGATTCATCAGCATTTGATCAATCGCATGGAACACAGGCTTTAATTCTGCATGCCCATAAGCCAATTGCGTATATACCGGGGCAAAACCTGCTGATATCAAACCTCTATTGACTTCTTTCTTAGGTAAAAACAAGAATTCCCCTATTTTCAAAATCAATTCTCGACTGGGAATAGAGCGTCCGGTTTCTATGAAGCTGATATGCTTGCTTGATATACCCAGTTCTAGCGCTAGCTGTAATTGACTATAGCGCTTCTGCTTCCGCCATTCTCGGCAAATCATTCCAAAAGAATTTCTCATCACGACATTATGATGCAAGATGGGTGGCAAATCACTTACCTCAGAGGTAATTGTTTTCAGACAATGAGCTGCCTAAACTACCATTTTCATTTAAACAGGAGATCTCATCATGTCATTACATTTCAGGTCACGCTTCATGTTAATTGTGTCTATTATTTTTTTCATTTACTCTCTTTTGTGGGCATTAGCACCCTTTGCACACATCAACCTACCCGCACGAATCATTCTTGATTTAGCGGATTGGCCGCTAGACAACTTAAGCTCGCCTCTCGACCGAAATACACAGTGGTTATCATCTATCGGAGCCGGTCTTTTGGCCGCGATTTCAATTTTCCTTGGAACAATTGTCCGCCCCGCTATTCAAGAAAAAAACACGGCGATTATTCGAGCAACTATCATCGCAATGTCAGCGTGGTATCTTATCGATGGCATTGGTTCAATTGCCTCCGGTGTTGCTAGCAATGTTATTTTCAACTCGATTTATTTAGCACTAGTTTGCATCCCTCTCATAGGAATACAACAGTCTGAGTAATACACCTCGCTTAAAAAGAATTCATGCTCCGTTGCAAGTTTGGTATATGATGCCGCATTGCATGGCACATTTATCAAAACACAATGACGAGGACATTCATGGGTAGCTCAAATTCAAGAAAACAAGCCGAATATCGAAAACGTATGGCTGAAAAAGGTTATTCACGCATCCCCGTTTATGCACCAACTAACGCCAGAGATTTACGCGAAAAAATATTAGAAGTGACAGCAAAGATGGTGGCTGAATACGAAGAAAATCATCCAAAAGATTAAATATTCAATCTTAGGCTATTCTTTGGTTTTAAACTAAAACGTAGATTTCAGGTAAGGCCAAGGAATGATCATGAATACCTTGGCCTTATGTCATAAAAGTTTGGCTATTTAACCTTTAAAAAAGCAATTTGATGACGCTTTAATAGTGGCAATAACAAACGCTGTCTTTTTTTGTCGAAACCAATGTTTGCGGCAGGAACTGGTAATTTAATTTCAGTCATCACAGCCCCCTTATCGTTTATCTGATAAAGAGATGATGTTTGCCAACTACTTACCCAATATTCTCCAGTCTTAGATTCCACTAAACCATCTAATATTTTACCGGGAAGTGACATAATACGTTGTTTATTGCCCTGAGTATCTAACCTATAAAAATCGGCAGCGCCACGAGTGACTACACCTATATCACTCCCTATTAGCTCCAGACCATTTGGCTGATTCAATTCAATATTTTGAGCAAACTTTCTCACAATTCCATTAGATGACACTTGATAAACAGCATCCTGTTTAGTGGCCTTAAAAGCCCCCTCGACAAACTGAATAGCGCTGTCACTCACATAAAGATTCCCATTATCATCAACAATGATATCGTTCAAGAATGTTGTGCCTTCTATCGGTATTGCGCCTTTGTATTCACCTGTATTTTTGTCAAAAATACGAACCGTATCAATGTCTGCGACAAACAAACGTTGCTCATATATCACCATCCCTTTAGGTGAATGTAAGGTTACCTCTTCGGATGCGCCATCAATCCATTTAAGCGCTAGCATTTTTCCATCTGGCGAGACCTTAGAAATAAAACCATTATCGTCTTTGTCAGGAATGTTCCCAGCAATGTTCGATACCAAATACACATCATTCTGCGGATCATGAAGAACAGTCTCAGGAAGCTCAAAACCGGTGAGTGAAAGTGTTTGAACACCACCAACACCCTCCGCATAAACAGTGTTGATATGGGCAAAAATGAAAACACTTAAACCATAAGCGAGTCGTAAAAATATTTTGTATAACATGAGTAAAACCTCTAAATGTATTGTATTGGTGAGGCTGCGATTGTTATTTAAAATACTGATAAAGTATAATGAAACTATTTTTCATTTTAATTAAAATTTTTTATCACGAATCGCCTTAAAAATGGACTTCAGAAGCTTAAAATCTTTTATCACCGTAGCGGAAACATTGAACTTTAGAATCGCCGCTGATCTATTAAATATTACACAACCTGCCCTATCCATTCGATTAAAGCGCTTAGAAGAGCAATTGAACATTCATTTAATTGAACGGAGCCGTCATCAGGTCAAACTGTCAAAAGAAGGAGAATTCTTTTTACCTCAGGCAAAACGCTTATTACGTGAAACAGATCATACTCTAGCCGCTGCAAAATCCATCTCTGAAGGACATTCAGGTGAATTAAGAATCGGCTATACGCCAGTATCATTTTTTGGACAAGTGCCACTCATCATTCGGCAATTCAAAGACAGTTATCCAGAAATACACATTAAACTCTTTGAATTACTCTCAAACGAGATAGAAGCGGAATTAAGTGACGGCAAGTTAGATGCTGGCTTTTTACATCCACCATTATCTGAAAACACGCTCTCATACTATGATTTAAACGCTGAAGAATTCGTCATCGCATTACCTGAGAATCATGATTTAGCAAAAAACAATGCGTTATCTATAGCGGACCTCTCCGAGGAAGATTTTATTTTGGTCCGGCGAGAAGTCGGCCCTGCCTTATTTGACCGCATTTTAAGCTTATGTCACAAGGCAGGATTCAGCCCGTCCATCACTCAAGAAGCTGAAACGTCGATTAGTGTCGTCGGACTGGTTTCATCAGGTTTAGGTATTGGCTTTGTCATTGAATCGATGTCTTGTTATCAACACCCTGGCATTTGCTATCGAAAAATTTTAGGAGAACCTCCTTCATTACCATTTGCTCTTGCATGGAAAGGACAACACAAAACACCCATGGTCAAGCAACTTATTCAATTAAGCAGCCGCTGATAATCGAATATTTAGATGACTCTAGCGACAAAGCACTTAAATAACAGCACGTTTATGATGTGGTTAAATACAGAAAAAATTACCGATTCAGCGATCAGTTCATATCGACAACGTTTATTGAAAAATTGTCCTAGTTATATCGTAATAGATCATTTATTTAATGAATCTAAACTCGAAGAGGTGATGAAAATTTTACAACAAGCTCACCATTGGCAAACACAAAAACACACCTACTCAGCTTTATATGTGGATGACGCACAATGGAATAACACAACGCTAGACCAGCGATTTGTTCAAAGAGATGTATGGCAAAATACATTTGATACCAGCACACCAAATGCCACCGATAAGACCAGCAATAACCCAGCACATGCACTCTTATCTTTTTTACGCGGGAATGAGTTTATGTCTCTATTATCACGCATTTTTAACACCCCATTAACTGACATCAATGTAGCGGAACCGAAGAAAAACACAAATTACTTTCGCTTAAACGCTGCTGATTTTGTAGAACAACATGCCGATGATTCGCCAGGCAGAGAAGTGTGCATGTTGTTATATTTAAATCAAAATTGGGATGCCAACAACGGAGGTGCACTCTGTTTCTCAGGCAAAAAAGAAGGAAAACCTATTCACATTTTACCCTTGTATAACCGTTGCGTTTTATTCGATCCGTCTTCAACCGGTTCAGAGCATTGGGTGGAAAAGTTACACACTGAAAACGCCGAACAATATCGCTATAACATTACCAGTTGGTACTGGTCTGAGTAATCAGAGTATTTTTTCAACCTAGACGGTCGTGCTGAACTGCAATGAAATCGGCGAAGGAATCAAACATTGATATCACAAATGCTGACTCCCCCACCGTGTGTCATTATTTTTGAGATTCGGCAATCACCTCAAAGTTGTGGATATTCTTTAACACCCCTTCTTCCCAACCACCAACGATGAGTTCATTTGCTTCGGCTTTTAGAGCCGCAGCCACTTGGCCTGCAAAATGATCCTGCCTTCCACTTTCATCAGTGAATGTATCAAAAATACCATAGGTGTTCGTATTGAGCTTCAACGATGTCCATAGCAATGTTTTAGGCTCTGTCTGTGCGATTACTGGCGCTGCTCCTGTTAATAACTGTTCTAATGCTTGTTCTTTACCCGCTTGAGCATTTAGCACGATATAAGTAGCTTGCGTTGCACGTACAGCGCCACTGCTAGGTTCCTTGTAAGAGAGAACTTTCGCATTGCTAATATTGGCTACAACACCTTCATCCCAACCGCCAGCAACTAATGTATCAGCACTATCCTTCAGCGCAGCCGCCACTTTGCCTGCAAAGTGTTCCGATCTTCCAGCATCATTCGGGAAAAAATCAAAGATTCCCACACTACCATCCGATTTTTTAAGCGCATACCAATAAAGTGTATTTGGTTCAGTTTGAGCAACTAATTTCGCCCCTTCTGATAGAAAGTTATTAAGATTTTCACCTTGCCCTAATTTGGCTTGAAATGGAATAAAGGTTGACTCTTTCATTGTAGACTCCTGTGTCTGTACGCTTTTTGCCTGAGAAATAGCACTGTTCATAAAAATGAATGCTGTTGATGTAAAATAAAGACTGGCTTTAAAAATTGGGTTTAACGCTTTCATGTTTTGCCTCATGTTTTAGTTGAGGCGCCATTCTATTGCTCAAAACCGCTTGACCTGTAGTGGCAAAAAAGACACTATGCGTGCAATATCTGCCAAATCAATCAAACTCTTTATTTATGGCCAATATCGTCATTCTCTCTGTTAATAACGCATTGCCTTCTGGCTTAATGGGCATCGCCGACATATTTTCTTTAAGCGGTTTAAACTTCGTCAGAGAATCTGGAAAAGCAGAGCTTAATTGGAACCCTAACGTGATCTTGGCAAATCATGATGGGCAAGCTATTGTTGATGGGCATGGACGCACTTTTGATGTTGATTCAGACTTTGATTCTATTGATCATTGTGATGCCGTATTAGTCCCTGGCTTCATCCCCAACGGACAAGGCCACCCTCCAACAGTCATTACAGATGCAAGAACACAATCTTGGTTAAAAAAACAGCGTGCTCAAGGAACGTTAATGTGTGGCTCATGTAGTGGCGTATTTGCGCTAGGTGAAGCTGGAATTTTGAATAACCGCCAATGCACAACAACATGGTGGCTACATAATGAATTAAAACAACGATTCCCCCGTGCAAATGCAGTCTGGGCAAGTGAATTGATTGATGATAACGGCATCATCACCGCTGGTGGACCACTCTCATGGGTCACAATAAGTCTTCATATCGTTAAAAAATTAGCCGGCATTAACACAGCAAAAGTAGTGGCTGATTTTTCGGTCGTTGATGCGATACCAACATCTCAAACCCTCTATGTGCCTGAGGGCTACCAAAGCTCACAAGACCCTTTTATTGCAAAAGCTGAATACGCTATTCGAAAAGCTCACTACCAAACCATGAGCGCCTCGGATTTAGCCAATGTCATGGCCGTATCGGAGCGAACACTCAACCGCAAGTTAAAAGACCTCACCGGAGAAACGCCAAAAGCGTTCATTGATGGCATTCGAATAAATCATGCTTGCACTTTGTTGAGCACCACTAACAAATCAATTAAAGAAATTGCTTTCTCCCTAGGCTACTCCGACGACAGCGTTTTCCGCCGCCTCTTCAAAAAGAAAATGAAGATGACTCCTTCTAGCTTCCAGCAACAAAGAAGTTTATCACGCAATATTTAGGGGCTTTGAGTAAGCAAAGAGCGCTGGCGCGCCACCAGTGTGCCAAAATAATACATTGTCTGTCTTCTTAATTTTTCCTGTTCGAATCATATCAAACAAGCCTCCCATCGCCCTGCCCGTATACACAGGATCTAATAATATGCCTTCAGTTTGAGCAGTCAATGAAATCGCCTCGTTCTCTAAATCGCCAAACACGCCATACCCATCTCCAACATAGTTCGCATTTAAAATGAGATCATTCTCTGTAAATTGATGATTGATTCCAGCGAGTTTTGCTGTGTTATTTGCAAGAGATACTATATATTGATCAAAAGGAATTGCATCTGTTTCTCCTTTATCAATATTGATTCCCACTATTTGATAGGGAGCACTCAAAAGCTGCTTGCCAATCATTAACCCTGCTTGAGTACCACCTGAACTGGATGCAAAAACAATATGTGTCAACGGTTTGTTGATCAGCTGGATTTGTGCTTCGAGCTCTTCCAGTGCTTCGACAAATGCTAACGCACCCAGCTCATTTGATCCCCCATAGGGCACAACATAAGGCTTTTTCTCTTCTTGTTTGAACTGTTTAACAATACAGGGAATATCTTCTCCTTTGCGGTTTTTACCGGCCCAATGAATATGACACCCAAACAGCTGATCTAACAACAAATTTCCATTCACATCATCAGGTTTTTCACCTCCTAACACAAGGTGACATTCAAGCCCTAGGCTAGCGGCAGCCGCGGCAGTTTGTCGACAATGATTCGATTGCATGGCGCCAGCAGTAATAATAGTGTCGGCACCATTAGCCAATGCATCTCCAAGAATAAATTCAAGCTTTCGAGTTTTGTTCCCCCCTAATGCCAAACCAGAATTATCATCCCGCTTCATAAAAATACTTGGACCACCTAAGACTTTACTTAACTTAGTTAATTCAACTATCGGTGTTGGAAAGAAGCCTAAAGATTGTTTGGGTAAGTTTTTATAATTCATATGTAGTTAATTGATGATAACAGCTACTGTAATGCGTTCATTTTGGTGCTAAGCCCATGTCATCCAGCCTCATGAGTATTTCAGTCTTTCTCGTTTGAGCAACTTCTAACCAGGGTAAATTTTCACGCGCACCAATAATTGCATAGATTGAGTTTAGCCCTATTCCTTTCATCGGCAATATTTCTTTATATAATTCATAAGGGTCAGTTTCCATAAAATCGGCAACTGAATAGATATTGACTTCCGCTAGAATCTCCTCGCTTTTCGGACCAAAACCATTTAAATCTCGAAGCCTTTTGGGGGCTTTAGGATAAGCACTATTCATTTCACTTTAACACCGTGACCTTGCTAAAAGTTTAACTGTATTAAAACTAACATAGCTTTGCTTTTATAGGCAGAAAATCTGCCATAAAATCAAATGTAATAGAACAAATGAACTTATGACAACAGGATTATCACCAAAGCAACTTGGGCTGCATTTACCCGCATTGGAATTTTTGTCGTTGAAGCATTGATCACGTGTTACCCTTTTTTCTTGGAAGCCTGATGCTCGTCTTCAATAAGGCCTATCTTCCAATACCCTGAAACATAAGCATCTGATTTGTTGACTCCTTTTTCTTTTAATAACAATTGTCGTAAAGCTTTTATGACACCAGTTTCCCCGGCCACACATGCTTGCACTTTGCCTAAAGGCCATTCTAACTGGCGAATCAACGATTCTTGTGCCATTGAAGGAGTATGCGGGTCTGAATGAACAAGCCAGTGAAGTTCTACACCAAGGGGCGCATCGATTGCTTGTTGGTCATTTTCAGAGGTAATCTCTAATATCGCAACACCTTTTGCATCACGAGGCATCGATTCCAAAGTGACCGCCGCAATGGGCAATGCCGACATATCCGCGGCAACTAAATACCAATCAGCAGAAAATTGACTTACCTTTGCGGGGCTTGGCCCCATAAAACCACAAAAATCGCCTGCCTTTGCCGACATGGCCCAACGTGACGCTGGCCCTTCTTCGCCATGCGCAACAAAATCTATATCTAACTCTAGGTCATCCTCACGAAAAGCTCTTACTGTGTAGGTCCTAACAGGAAACTTAACGCCTTGTTTTAAGTCTTCAACGAAGTCTTCATAACACTGGTGTTCATTCGGTATCGTGAGTTTGCAATTACCACCTTCATGCCCCTTAGGTATGCCTTTTAGCTCAGGGCCACTAAATGTGACCCTGATCATATTAAGCGTTAGATAATGTACATGCTTAACACGCAATATACGTGGTAATTTTTTTTGAATAACATTCACTGCCTTTACTGTTGATAACGTGAATTTATTTTTTTGCATGATAGGCTTTTGATACAGCAAAGCTGTCTTCAAACCAATTCCAACTTTTCACTTTGCCACCTTCAACATGCACACGAACAACCCAACTAAATTTACCCGTATCTACACCAGAATTATTCGCTATGGCACTCATCGTTCCAATAAAAACAGCTTGGTTACCGTTAGCAAAGCTATAATCTGTTGTCCAACTTGTTACCGTTAAACCTGCGCCAAATTTAGGCATAAAGTCATTTAGTACAACATCTTTGCCTTTCCAAAGGCCTATCCAAGGAATGCTTTTATCGCCTTCGTTATGCCAAACAAAGTCATTAGCCATTAATTTTTTAAGTGTGTCCATATCGCCTGACCCTGCCGCCGACAAAAAGGATTTTGCAACTTCAAGTGTTTTAGCTGACTGAGGATCAAGTGTTGCTTTTTTTTCTCCAGCAAAAGCAGAAGACGTTATAAAGAAGGACATTACTAGGTAAAGTGATAACGCTATTTTTTTATTCATGTGATTTCCTCTGTATTTAAAATTTAGTGATTCATTTGATTTTGATAACACATCAGAATTTTCTAAAACTTGCCGCTATTAACCAGTGCTTCTTTTGCAGGAACAGGTTCAGCCGCATCCCAGTGCTCAACAATTAGGCTTTCTTCTAGACGAAATAAGTCTACCTGTGCATACTCTTGCTTATTAAAACTTGCGCGACAGAGCGTTGCGACAAAGTTGCCACAAGCAACCATTAATACGATGTCGTGATACCAAAGCGGACGGTTGGGTGCGTTCAATAAATTCACAAAGTTATCTAAGCCATCGCCGACTTCATTATTATGTTGTATATAATCTTGGTGAATATATTCTCCCGCATTATCGACATTGCCTTCAGGCATCAACAAATCCTGCAACATAGACTTAACAATGGCTTTATTTTTCTCTGTGCTCTCTAGGTCATTTACTTCGGTTGCTCCATCTACTTGTGTTCTTCCAAACGAATTTTTGCCTTTAAATGCCGTAATGACGTCCCAATGCTCAATAATTTTATCCTGATCATCGGTATCAAAAAAATCCATTGTGACCCATTCAGCCTCACCATTATTAAGGCTTTGATATGCATGCACAAACACATACTGGCCTTCCGAAAAACTTCTGACAATATCAATGTGACGGACAGGATTTCTTGCAATGAAAGGTTCAAAGAATTCTAAAAAACCTTCTTTACCATCTCTTACACCTGTTGAATGCTGGGTATATCGAATCCCAGTGTACTTTTCGACTGCTTCTTTAGCCTTACCTTCAAGAATACCCTCAAGGTAAAGTGCTTTTGCATTATTCACTTTGTTATTCATACTATTGAGCTCTATTTTTATAGGGTGAACATTTGTTGGTATATAAGTTGTCTTTCACTTAGTGTTTATTAATGCTCCATATACTCGGACCATTCGTAGCGATTAATAGAAAACCAAAACAGTAAAGAACGGCTAATTCACCACCATTTGCAATAGGGAAAACATGATTGAATCCATGAGCCAGCCAGTAAGCTACAGCCATTGTTCCACTACACAAAAAAGCAGCTATGCGAGAGTAAAACCCAATCATAATGAGCGCCCCACCGACTAACTCAATAACACCTGCTGTTGCGATCATTGGATTGAGTGGGTACGGAAAATCTATTGGAAAGCCCAAAAGTTTTTGGCTGCCATGAAATAAAAAAAGAAACCCAATGACAATTCGAAACATTGCATACGTCTGTTCTTTGTATTTATTTAAAAAGTTCATCATCTATTCTCAACATGCCTTCATACGATCAATCGGATTAACGAGCGGGATTTCTTAAAGAAACCCCGGCGTATATTTAACGTTAAGTTATTGAGCTTTAAGCTGACGGAGCGCTCCAGCCCAGTCTTCGACATGGTAAGACTCAATGATTTTTCCGTTCTTTAAGGTATGGATATCAATCGTTAAGATATCGAATGATTTTCCTTGACCATCTACACCAAATAGCGGCCCCTGAGGTGTTCCAGTTGCACGACTACGCACAACTACCTTATTACCTTCGACCACAACTTCTTGGATAGACCACTTCAAGTCTGGAATTAGCTGACCAAATCCTTTTACTTGTTTAACAAATTGGTCGCTACTTTTACTCTTACCAGAGTAGTCTCCAATGCTTTTCCATTGACTAGTGATGCTGTTGGTAAAAGCACTGGCATGAACTTCTGAAGAAGGATTACTCAAAAAGTCATAAAAAGGCTCAATATCTGTTTTATTTGCTTCTGCGACTGCAGTCAATGAAAACATCAAGGCAAAAAGCACCATCACAGTTGATTTAATATTCATTTAGTATTTCCAGTTTTATGGTTTATTGAAAAGCCATCATTTTCGTCTGCATAATGACTAAGAAAAGATACTAATGCATATCTGTTTACATGATAATATGAGATAAATAAAATTCTAAATCTCATTAAATCGAACAATGCTTGATCAATTGCGGCAAATTGCCATCTTCGCAAAAACAATAGAATGTGGATCTTTTGTCAAAGCAGCGTCAGCACTACAGCTCTCGCCATCCGTCGTGAGCCATCACATCGCTCAATTAGAGAAACAATTAGGCGTTGCGCTAATCTATCGCTCAACGCGAAAGCTGTCCCTCACGTCTGACGGAAAAAAACTGCTTGCATCAGCTCAACAAATGACCAAATCCGGTGAAGAATTCATCAATCTGGCGGTGAATAATAACGCTGAACTCATAGGACACTTGAATATTACTTTGCCGGCCTTAATGGCTAAGTCTGCCTTATGCAAACAAATTGGAGACTTTGTTAAACTCAACCCAAATGTGAGCTTAAATATGGACTTCTCGGATACTCAACGAGAAATGATTAAAGATGGAATCGATTTCGCAATCCGTATGGGTAGACTTCGTGATAGCAATCTAAAAGTACGCAAACTGTTTGACATGGAAAGACAGTTGGTTGTTTCAGCAGAAATTTCAAAGCAACTAACATCAATAAAGTCACCAAAGGACTTAGAAAATGAACAATGGATAGAATTCTCAGCGGTGGGACTCCGTTATGAATTTCAACACAAAACTGGAGAAAAAATTACCATCACTCCTGACTCACAAATAGCGACAAACAGCATCTATGCTATTCAACACTTCGTACAAAACAGTCATGGTATTGCCGTACTTCCAAAATTCATTGCGGATGAGGCAAAAGGCAAAGAAAAAATAGTTTATATTCTGCGAGATTGGCAACTTGAACCCATCAGCGTCTACGCAGTTTGGCCATCTAATACGCCAAAACATAGCTTAACCAAAAGATTAATTGACTTCCTGCTCTCAAGAAATCTTTATATTTAAACACTCAAGACCGAGCAAAAATACCGTCACTACCGTAAAAAAAAACCTATAAACATTAATTTCTTGGCAGTTTCTTACGTTGAATTTTACCGGTTGTAGTCATTGGGAACTCATCGATAAAATCAATTTCTCTAGGGTATTCATGCGGTGAGAGTTTATCTTTCACATAGGAGGCGATATCTTCTTTGATTGTTTGACTGGGCTCATAGCCTTCGTTGAGTTTCACAAACGCTTTCACAATTTCGGTTCGCTGCTCATCCGGTTTACCAATCACCGCGACCATATTGACGCTTTCATGCCGGATAATGCAATCTTCAATTTCCCCAGGGCCAATACGATAACCAGAGCTGGTGATGACATCATCGTCTCGACCAATGAACTTGATAAAATTATTCTCGTCAATTTCTCCGCAGTCCCCTGTCACAATCCAATTGCCAATGAATTTGTCCTGTGTTGCTTGAGGGTTTTTCCAATAGTGGATGAATTTTGAAGGGCTGTCGTGATACACAGCAATATTACCCTGTGTGTTTGGCGGCAATACATTACCATCATCATCAATGATTTTAATCGTATGCCCAGGCGCCGCTTTCCCCATATAACCCAACGGTGTTTCCATAATATCTGAACAGGCAGACACGATCATATTACACTCAGTCTGCCCATAAAATTCATTCATCTGGATGCCAAAAGTTTTCAGACCCCATTGCTGAATAGATGGCCCTAGGCTTTCTCCGCCACTCGCAATGGTCCGCACATTCATATCCCAACGTGTTTCTGCATCCTCCACGGTTGCGAGCATTTTTAACGCCGTGGGAGGCAAGAACATATTGCGAATCTTCAATTCTTCAATCAGCGAAAAAGCGGCTTCTGGCGTAAATTTTTTAAAGCGGCAACAGACGACGGGCACGCCGTGGTGCAACGCTGGAATCAGCACATCATACAAACCTCCAATCCATGCCCAATCAGCAGGCGTCCAAATAATATCACCGGCTTGTGGAAAAAAATTATGGGACATTTCCACACCCGGCAGGTGCCCTAACAATACAGCATGATGATGTAACACACCCTTAGGATGCCCTGTCGTTCCTGAGGTATAAATAATTAACGCGGGGGTTTCTGAGAGTGTCTCAACGGCTTCAAACTCATAAATGTTTTTATCATTTTCAGGCAGCTGATCAGTCTTAATACGATCATAGATATTGTCATAATCATCACTGTCTCCATCAATGCAATACACTTTTCGTAATTCAGGCAGTTGCTCTTTAATTTGATTAACTTTTTCAGCACCTTCCGTGTTGGTAATCACATACTTGGTTTCACTGTTACGTAGCCTAAATAACAGCGCCTCTACACCAAATAAGGCAAACAAAGGCACCGCAATACCCCCTGCTTTGTAAATAGCAATGTGTCCAAAGGCCACTTCCGGTGATTGTGGCAATAAAATAGCGA
Source organism: Arenicella sp. (assembly GCA_050633585.1). Lineage (GTDB taxonomy): Bacteria > Pseudomonadota > Gammaproteobacteria > Arenicellales > Arenicellaceae > CALKZN01. The sequence goes on along the minus strand of JBOEGT010000054.1, from coordinate 83,034 downwards.
CAGCGTCCTGCTGTTCAAAACCGTCTTTTATGAGAATATTCGAGATGGCGTTAGCGTAACGATAAAGATCACCAAAGCTATATTCTTTAAGAGAACCGTCTTCACACTTTTGGATAATGGCGAGTTTATTAGGATCTTGGTGATACCATTTATCACAGATATCCACGCCAATATTATATTTTTCTGGAAATTTTAGTGTGAAAGAAGCATGTAATTCGTCATAGTTGTTATTTTTGGTCAACATCGACAACCCCTTCTTGTTAATTCAACGGATGTTTCTTTGCAGATAACACCTTAACGCACAGTCTTTTAAATGTAAAAATTCCACACTAAAATCTTAATAACAATACAATAACGCCCTAAGTTTTCATATTGCTTGCTTGGGCAACTTTTGAACCATTAGGCTTTCCAAGCACTTGAGAAACCATATTACCGGTTTGAATTAATTTATCTAAATCAATCCCTGTCTGAATAGATAAACCATTTAGCATATAAACCACATCTTCAGTGGCAACATTACCAGATGCACCATCCGCATAAGGACAACCTCCCAAGCCTGCCACCGAGGCATCAACCACCGCTACTCCACGCTGTAAAGATGCATAGATATTGGCAAGTGCTTGTCCATAAGTATCATGAAAATGAACGGCAATTTTTTCAAGCGGCACTCGCTTTGACACAGCATCTAATAAGGCATTCACATCTGCTGGTGTCGCCACGCCGATAGTGTCACCTAAAGATATTTCATAACACCCCATTTCTAACAATTTTTCTGCAACATTTGCGACAATATCTGGGTTAATTTCTCCTTCATAAGGACACGTTACCGCGCAAGAAACATAGCCTCTCACAGGAATATTGTCTTTGCTTGCTTCTTCCATCACATCAGCAAATCGCTCTAAACTTTCTTTGATAGAACAATTAATATTCTTTTGCGTAAAGCTCTCTGACGCAGCGCCAAAAATAGCCACTTCAGTTGCTTGTGCTTGCATCGCTCTTTGATAGCCTTTTAAATTGGGAGTTAAGGCAGCGTAGCTAGTATTCTCCTGACGTTTAATACCAGCAAATACTTTCTCAGAATCAGCCATTTGAGGGACCCATTTAGGGTTCACAAAACTCCCCACTTCAATATGGCTAACATTCGCTTGAGCCAGCATCTCTACCAATGTAATTTTCGTCTTCGTATCAATAATGCTTTCTTCATTTTGCAAACCATCGCGAGGGCCTACTTCAACTATTTTCACATGTTTGGGAAATGCCATCACATTCTTACCTTTTACACCTTTTTTAACCGTTTAAGCATTTTAGTTAGACACTTGAAAATCCAACAATTGAACGCCTGACTCAACCAAGTCGCCTGCTTGGCAATAAAATTCAGCGACCACACCATCTTCCGGCGCAGTAATCGTGTGCTCCATTTTCATCGCTTCCATGACTAGCAGCGGGTCTCCTTTTTTTACCGGCTGATTCAATGCCACCAACAATGTCACGATCGTGCCATGCAAGGCAGCTATCACACTACCAGAGTCCGAATGTTGCTCATTTTGATGCATCGTATATTTATCGACGACATAAACACCCGTTTCAGTAAAGAACTGGTATTCACTCTCAGACTCGACAACTAACGCACTCAGTTCATTGTGTTGTTTGCCAGCTCGGGTGAGTTGAATGCGTAAACAAGAATCCACATATTCAGCCTGCAACACCGTGAACAACTCGGGTTGATCAGGAAACGATCGACTCAAATCGATATGGTAATGACTATTAGGCTCTTGCGAAATGAAAACCTCATGCATGTCATTTCGTATAAAAAAAGGAACCAACTGGTTTTGAGCCTGGTTCATCCTCCATGACATTGTGTCATTCCATGGAAGTGTTTTGGTGCTAGCATTTATCGTGCCTTTTATTGATGATTGTGGCATTGCCTTTAACATAAAATGCACTGCTGCAATCACTAACGCTTTTTGTATATCCGCATCCGTATTTTTGAAAATGGCATCCTGGTGTTTTTCAATAAAATGGGTGTCTAATTCAATATTTTTCAGTGCAGGATGGCACGCAAGGTTATATAAGAATGACACATTGGTCGACAAACCTTCGATTTTACAATGCTCTAAGGCTTCTGCTAATAAGGCAAGTGCTTTATTGCGGTCCTCACCCCACACAATTAATTTGGCAATCATAGGGTCATAAAAAATACTGACATGGTCTTTTTCAACCACACCCGTATCGATACGAACATTATCGTCTTCAATAGGCATCGAAAAAACATCCAAAACACCACTAGCGGGTAAAAAATCATTTCTAGGGTCTTCTGCATAAATGCGTGCTTCAAAAGCATGTCCTGTCATCGTCACTTGATCTTGTGTCAGCGGAAGCTTTTCTCCATTCGCTACGTTAATCTGCCACTCGACCAAGTCTACGCCAGTCACTTTTTCTGTCACTGGGTGTTCTACCTGTAATCGCGTATTCATTTCCATGAAGTAAAAGGTATTATCCTCATCTAGTAAGAACTCAACGGTTCCTGCACCCGTATAGTCAATCGCTTGAGCTGCGCGCACAGCAGCGTTACCCATTTGCTGTCGAATAGACTCTTGAATATTCGGTGCAGGTGCCTCTTCAATGACTTTCTGATGACGCCGTTGTATAGAACAATCGCGGTCAGCTAAGTAGATAGCGTTACCGTGTTCATCACAAAACACCTGCACTTCGACATGCCGTGGTTTGGTGAGATATTTTTCTACGAGCATTTTATCGTCGCTAAACGATTTAAGTGACTCCCTCTTAGCCGCATTGAATGCATCTTCAAACTCATCTGCTTTCCATACTTGCCGCATACCTTTGCCGCCCCCGCCAGCCGAGGCCTTTAGCAATACTGGATACCCCATGGAATCAGCACTCGCTTTTAAGACATCCATACTTTGATCTTCACCATGATAACCGGGTACCAGTGGTACTCCAGCGTCGCTCATGATAGCTTTTGCCGCAGATTTTGACCCCATGGCTTCAATCGCTTGGGCGGACGGACCGATAAAAATCAAACCTTGTGCATCACATGATTGACGAAAAGCAACATTTTCACTGAGGAATCCATAACCGGGATGTATCGCATCGGCTTGGGTTTGCTTGGCCGCTTGAATAATATTCTCAACGACTAAGTAGGATTCATTTGAAGGCGCTGGCCCAATACCAATCGCTTCGTCGGCCATTTGAACATGTAACGCGTTGGCATCCACTTCTGAATAAACGGCAACAGTTAAGATACCTAATCGTTTCGCTGTTTTGATAATACGGCAAGCAATTTCGCCTCGATTAGCAATCAATATTTTTTTGATCATGCCTTAATCCTCTGAGGTACTATTTTTTAGCAACACGTTCTTTTGCCAGCTGGCAGGACGCTTTTCTAAGAATGCTTTCAAACCTTCTTGGCCCTCTTCTGTGGTGCGAATATTAGCAATCTGTTCTGATGTGCTCTGAATCAGTGCTTCCGTGAGGGGTTTTCCTTGCACATCAACAATCAGTTGTTTAGCCGATTTAACAGCATTGGGGCTATTCAGGAGCAATAATTCGATTATTTCTTCAGTTTTATCATCTAACTGATCGCTAGGAACTAACTCTGATAGCAAGCCCAAACGAAGCGCCTGATTAGCATCAATGATCTCAGCAGTTTGAAAAAAACGTCTAGCGGCTCGTGGTCCAATTGCAGCAATCACATAAGGGCTGATAGTTGCCGGTATTAAACCAATTTTCACCTCACTCAAACAAAACTGGCTTTTTTCAGAGCCAATAGCAATATCACAACAACAAATAAGACCCAAGGCACCACCAAAGGCGCCACCATTGATCTTAACAATCGTAGTCATAGGCATGCGATCGAGTGTCTTCATCAATGTAGCGAGATTCTGCGCATCTCTTAAGTTTTCCTCACCACTGTAATCAATCATCCGCTTCATCCAGCTTAGGTCTGCACCTGCTGAAAAACTCTTGCCTTTTGCTTCTAACACCATCACGCGAGCATCACTGCCCGTTATGACCGAAAAAATGCGTATTAACTCTTCGATCATATGATCATCAAATGCATTATGCTTATGCTCACGGCAAAGTTTCACAGTCACTACGCCTCGATTATTCGTAGAAACATCTATGTTTTTTGTACCTGTAATTTTCATGCTCTCACCGCCAACATTTTGATTCATTCGCATCACGTTACATTCTAAAAACGCCAAACTGTGAATCTTCAATGGGCTTATTCAAAGTCGCCATCAATGAAAGTCCCAATACAAACCGAGTATCCGCTGGGTCAATCACCCCATCATCCCAAAGCCTTGCGGATGCGTAATAAGGGTGGCCTTGGTGCTCATATTGATCCATAATTTTTTGCTTAAATTGCTGCTGTTCTTTATCACTCCATTCTTGCTCTTGTTTAGCCATTTGCGCTTGCTTAATCTGCAACATAACGCCTGCTGCTTGCTCTCCACCCATGACTGAAATCCGAGCATTAGGCCACATAAAAAGAAACCTCGGATCAAATGCTCTACCGCACATCCCATAGTTCCCCGCGCCAAAAGACCCCCCGATGATAACGGTCAACTTTGGCACCTTGGCGCAGCTCACCGCATTAACCATTTTGGCACCATGTTTGGCAATACCTTCTGATTCATATGTCTTCCCGACCATAAACCCGGTGATATTTTGTAAAAAGATCAACGGAATTTTTCGTTGAGCGCACAACTGAATAAAGTTAGCTCCTTTTTGGGCCGACTCACTAAACAACACCCCGTTATTGGCGATAATGCCAACGGGCTGGCCATATAAACGCGCAAAACCTGTAATCAATGTTGAGCCGTACAACGCTTTGTATTCATCAAATTCAGAACCATCTACTAAGCAAGCAATGACTTCACGAACATCATAAGATTGTTTAGCATTTTTAGGGATAATGCCGTAGACATCCTTCATCGGGTATTTTGGATCAACCACCTCATTTGGCGGCAATTGATGAGTGTGACTTTCAGGTTTTTGACGGTTTAAATTTCTAATGATCTGACGTGTGATTTGCAAAGCATGATAGTCATTTTCAGCATAATGATCCGTCAAACCTGATGTTCTGCAATGCACATCTGCTCCCCCTAAATCTTCAGCAGAGACCACTTCACCAGTGGCTGCTTTTACCAATGGAGGGCCTGCTAAAAAGATGGTGCCTTTATCTTTGACAATCACAGATTCATCCGCCATCGCCGGCACGTACGCTCCGCCAGCAGTACATGAACCCATCACACAGGCGACTTGAGGGATATTCATCGCAGACATATTGGCCTGATTAAAAAATGCGCGGCCAAAGTGTTCACGATCTGGAAACACTTCGTCCTGACGCGGTAAGTTTGCGCCACCTGAGTCGACTAAATAAATACAAGGCAAATGATTTTCTTGTGCAATGGTTTGCGCTCTAATATGTTTCTTACCTGTTAAAGGGTAATAAGACCCACCTTTAACAGTGGCATCATTCGCAATGATCATGCATTCAACACCTTCCACTTTGCCTATACCAGTGATAATACCTGCCGCCGCAACGGTTTCGTTTTCATATACGTCATAGGCCGCTAGTTGTGATAGCTCCAAAAAAGGCGAGCCAAGGTCAAGCAGTACATCAATACGATCCCGCACTAATAACTTATCTCTGGATTGGTGACGTTGTTGATAGCGGACACCGCCTCCGAGTTTAATGTCAGAGATTTTATTCGTTAAATCATCAACCTGATTTTGCATGTGTTGTTGATTCTCAAGAAAATCATCTGAATATCTGTCAATTTTGCTTTTTAAAACTGTCATTAACTTGTTTCTATTAGTCTATGATTTATATAAATTTTTATTTATTCAGTGATTCTATGCACTTTGTTTCAGCGGCCTTCAAGTCAATTAACATCAACTTTAAATCTGCTTGTTGTTGCTCTAATAGTTTTTGCTTTTCTTGAATTTTTTCTAACAAAGATTGCAGCTGTGCCGCACTGCCTGATTCAGGGTCATACATCGAAATAAGATCTACACACTCTTGAATACTGAAACCCAACCGCTTGCCGCGTAATAATAATTTCAGCGTTACACGGTCACTCGCACTATAAACACGCGTTGATTTATGCCGCTCGGGCTTAAGGATGCCCTTTTCTTCATAAAAACGTAGCGTTCGAGTGCTGACATCGAACTCTTTCGCTAAATCAGAAATTGAATATTGTTTTTCCATGAATTACTCTTGTTTATCGATACTTTGAATATTCTATACAAAGTTTACGTTAACGTAAAGGTTAATATACTACCCTAAACATTATGACTTCATTCACTCAAAAAACAGCCATTATCACTGGCGCTGGCCGAGGTATTGGTGCGGCAACGGCTTATGAATTCGCAGCGCTGGGGGCCAACGTCGTTCTGGTGGCTCGCTCCACCAAAGACATTGAAAAACATGCCGACAACATCAATAACAACACTGATTTTGCTGGTAAGGCATTAGCTCTCACTGGCGACGTTGCCGATTACAAGCAAGTTAAAAGTATTATCACAAAGTCTCTGCAAGATTTTGATTCTATTGATTTTTTAATCAATAATGCAGGCATTATAGACCCGATTTCTCGTTTAGATGAATCTAAGCCTGAGGAATGGTCGCGCGCCATCGATATTAACATCAAAGGCGTTTATAACGGCATGCATGCCGTCATACCTCCTATGCGGCAACAAGGTCATGGCGTCATTGTCAACCTCAGTTCAGGTGCTGCAAACAATGCACTCGAAGGATGGAGTCACTACTGCACCTCAAAAGCCGCTGTAAAAATGCTAACCATGTCAGGTCATAAAGAGTATGCAGAATCAGGCATTACTGTCGTGGGTTTAAGCCCAGGCACCGTCGCGACAGACATGATGTCAACCATCAAAGAGTCAGGCGTTAATCCGGTAAGTCAACTAGATTGGTCGACACACATCCCACCCGAATGGCCAGCAAAAGCCATTGCATTCCTATGTACAGACCAAGGCAAGCCCTACTCAGGCACTGACTTCTCGATTAAAACACCAGAAGGCAGAGCGTTAGTTGGCCTTAACATCCCTGAATAAATTATTGGTAGTCATTAGTTTGTTATCATAACAATATGTCAGACAAAATTATTATCAAAGACGCCTTACATGTGTTCGAAAAAATTCGTCAACATGGCATTCAAACTAGTGACGGTTACCAATTAAATGGCATCACGGCGTTAACGAGCCACGATGGTTATACCATCAGCCTAATGAATGACTACGTCACATTAACCATTTTCTTCCATAACAAGTTCTCTTTTGAAGGCTCCAACCAAAAAGAAAAATATACGTTTTTAGAAAAATTAGAAAATATAAAAAAAGCACCTATTTAAACATCAAGAACTCCATTTACACGCGCCTAGGAATGCGCGACCATCAAAGAACATAAATCCAATACATTGTTGATTTTATTGCAAAAACTACATAGAATTTTACATTGCCGGGTATAAATTTATTGTAGACAATCTCTACACTTTAACGAGGAATTGCTGCTTCTATTGAATCAAGCAATAGTGAGATTTGTCTTATCAGCATCAGCAGTAAACGCTAATATAAATGACCGCCGGCAATAGAAGTACACATTCAGAACCAGTCAACACCATTGATCTTGATCAAATAGAGCGTCATAGCCCAGGAGACCTAGAGTTTTCTACGAGCCCAAAGAGTGACAATTTGATGGTGTGTCGATGGGACTTTCCTCACATACTAGACTATGCGCCTCCCATGAAACCGAGAAAGTATCATGGCTTAGGATTACTATTAACCGGCGCATTAAAAGGCCGGCATCAACACAATGGTGGAAAATGGAAAAATGCCAGACTTGATGAAAAAACGTGGATTATGGGACCCGCTTATGGAAATGGCATCGATTGGCGTTGGAAAGCAACATGCCCAGAAACAGTGCCACTATCCGTCATTGATATGCATCTATCTCCAAAAACCTTAAACGATGTTGCAAGAAATGCGCTGGGCATAGACGGAGAAAAATCGATAGAACTGCCGCATAAACTCAACTTCAAAGACGCCAAGCTGGAAAGTCTGGCCCTCTATATTTATCGTGAAGCGCTCAACGATCACCCGCATGGGAATCTGTTTATGGACACTGCAGCACAAATGTTATCACTGCATTTACTGCACCATCATTGTCATTTTAAGAGTGACATTTTAAAAGAGTCTAAAAGTAAATTATCACCAGACAAATTCCAAAAGATACGTGAATATATCGATGAAAACTTAGACAAAGACTTATCACTCAAAAGCTTGTCTGAAATAGCCAGCCTCAGCGCCTATCACTTTTCTCGTGAATTTAAGCGCTCTACTGGACTTCCTCCACATCAATACGTTACGCGTATTCGAATTGAAAAAGCGAAAATACTGTTGAAAAACACCACGCTTCCCATAGAACACATCGCTTATCAAGTAGGAATTAAAAAGCTATCGCACTTTTGCGCCCTTTTCAGGCGAATAGCAGGCGTCACAGCCAGCCATTACAGAAAATAATTCGTTTAACTAGCCAACCTCTAGCCATCAACTTAGTCGATCGATAACGAATGCAGGTGTCGCGAAATTGCTGGTTTTTTAACTTCTAGCAATTTTAGATAACTATTGAGCAAGATTCGGAAAATCGACAATTTAATTTTGTTATAGCATTGATCGATAAGAGTTTACTTCGATGCAAGAGACTCTTTTTGGATTAGTTTATTTTCAGTGTTATAGGTAGGTAGTCATGGTTTTCAAAACGTTTTCTTTTATAGTAAAAATACTATTTTTTGTCTCTTTGAGTCTGTCATCTTCACTTGTGTGGAGCCACACCTCATCGTTATCTATTACCGATACGGGCACTGATTTCATGACATTATCATGGGCAGAACTCGAAGGTGACGTATCCTACGAATTAGCTCGCCACACGGGTGATGGTAACTGGCAATCAATCGCAAAAGTGCCGGCAGGTACAACCACTTATACAGACAATAACATCACCGCTCAAACCACCTACTATTATCGATTAAGAGCGACATTCCCTACCATTACTGCGGAAAGCTTGCCGTTGCTTCCAACCGAACCTAGCAATCTTTCCGTGATCAATGGTGTTTCACAAGCCACGTTAAACTGGAATGATAACGCAAACAATGAAGAGAGCTATATCCTTGAATCCGTTGATGGAAGTAATCGTTGGGTTTTAGCCGCGGATACCACAAGCTATGTGATTCAAAACCTACAACCAGAAACCTCTTACGCATATCAATTATATGCGCAAAACGCTGGCGGTAATTCAGCACCAGTGCCAGTTACAATAAAAACTTTACCATTCACCGTTTCGGCTTTAAACCTGAAAATACTCGCCCCTCAAGAAGGTGAACAAGTGCTTACCGGGCAAGCTGTATCCTTTGTTGCTGAATTTGAAGGCAGTCAAAACCTTGCATCAAACAACTCGGTAAAATGGTCATCCAGCATTGATGGCTTTTTAGGGCAAGCGACGGAGTTAAACGTACCAAGCGTCAGTGGAGGCGTTCATACCATCACGGCAGAGTTGAGTGATAGTAATGGCAACAAAAAGTTTGCTCAAAGCAATATTGTGGCAGTTTCGCAAGCGTCAGACCTGAACCCTCCAGAATCACTTTCTGCCCCAGAAACTTCCCAGAGCGGCGAGTTTGAATTAAATTGGCCTGCCGTTGAAGGTGCTGAATACTACAGAATTGAACGCTCTTTTTCAGAAACGGATGCATTGCTCGGTGGCTGGAAAACCATTTGGTGGGTGAATTATTCAACCCGCTTTCCACAATCGACAGATGCAAGTCGTGATCCGATAGACAAAGAAGGCCTATATCGTTATATGGTTCGAGCTTGTGCGCAAAGAATATGTTCTGCAGGCTCACCCATTGCTAGTGTTAATTTTAATCGACAACAACACTCAAACATTGCTACACCGGAATTAACGTCAGCCATAGCCAAATCTTATGCCCAAGTTGATCTGGAGTGGGAAGATATCAACAATGGCTTAACGGCAACGTTAATTGAGATGTCTCAAGATGGACAACAATGGAACACAGCTGGTCAAACAGTGGGAGCTGAAACTACATACAGTGTTTATAGCCTTGATCCATTGAAGACCTATTATTTCCGCCTAAAGGCACTTGGCAATAAAAACCAATCAGCGACAAGTAACGCATTAACGGTTACCACCCCACTTAACGCCGGCACAGATTATTACGTCAGCAAGAGCGGTAGTGATAGTGCTGATTGCTTACAGTTCACCCCTTGTTTAACGATTCGCCATACACTCACAAAAGCTGATCAGCCGGGTGATCGTGTTCTTATCGGGCAAGGCACCTATACTGAGCCTGAGTACCATGATCAACAAGTTGCTCGGATCGGCTATGGAATGTATGTTCGTTACAGTGGAACGCGTGAAAACCCGATCACCGTGATGCCAGCACCTGAAAACTTACAACCCGTCATTATTGACCAACAAGGCCGCACTGGCGGAATCTTAGTCGGGGATAAAGACTATATCCATATTAAAGATTTAGAAATCAAAAACGTATACCGTGCTGGCATCTCGACTGGAGGATTCGAGCGGTTTGTTTATCATGAAACGCCTCTGATACCTGGCGAGGGTAATTATTACTATGACGAAGGTTGTGGCAATTGTGTGGCTAACGTCGCTATAGCCCCAGTCTTCACCGGCAACTACATTCATGAAGTTTATGCACACGTGCCAGGGGTTAATATGGCAGGAATTCGCGCTTATGCCTTAGTAGACGGTGTCATTCGAAACAACCGCTTTGTGAATGTTTCATGTCAAGTAGAGGGATGCCAACTACCTGCAAATAACAACCCTTACCGTTATCATAACGGTGCTGGTGTTAAGGTTTATGGCATGCAAAATTTAAATATAGAAAACAACTACTTTGAGAATTCCGGGACCGGCGTACATTATAAAAGTTATAACGTTGATAACACTGGCCGCGCTATCTCGCACCCAGTCATTAGGTTTAATGAGTTTAAAAATCATGGGATAAGTGTGGCCGTGCAAAATGGCAGACCCGTTGAAGAAGGAAAACCACATATCGGCGCCCATGTTACTGACACGACAATCACGCATAATCTACTGTATGGTTTTGATGGCCTAGGCGTTTCTCTACAAACTGTTGATACGAATACACAGAGTAAACGTGCCACTATCGCGAACAATACATTTCATGATAAGAAACCTGACTCAAACAACACCTATTCATTATCGATAGCAGGCTATAAAGATGTCATGCTTCACGGCAATATTTTATGGAGAGCAAGTGGCAAAGGGACCGTTCAATTAAAATCAAGCACTAGCAATGGACTCATAGGAACACTCATTGCTTCCAATGAAAATATATTTACCAATAACCCTGTGATGCACACAGACTGGGAATCCGCTGCCACGCGAAAATCCTATAATTTCTACAATTGGGAAAGTAACGAGGCGCTTGAGAGCTTGCCGGATGATTCTTGGAATACGGTTGAGGCGAGCTTTCGCACAACATTAGATCTTGCCGAACAACCTGACCAAAACAGTCACTTTGAAGATAACCCAGATAGCCTTTTTATTGATGCTAGTGCAGAGGACTATCGCCTATCAGAGGATTCAAGCGCTAAAAGCATCAACTCAGATGAGACTCATTCAGGCGCTTATCAGTACTCCAACGAAATGATCATTGGTACTTACTCACAATAGATATCGTCCAATATTCGTTAGCGCCTTTTCTGTTTTTGCTGAAAAGGCGCAGCGATCTCACTTAAACGTTTCGTTCAACATCACTGGGTATACAGTCATATCCAAGCATAACGCCACCAACAAAGATAACGTTGAGGTCACTACATCAAATGATCTGGACGTAACACTATTTTTGCCGCCGCCACTTTACCCAAATGTAAATCTGAAAAAGCCTCACCTCCCTGAGATAAAGGCCGCACGTCTACCCAATCTAAACCACCTAATTGTGCGTGGTATAACATATCAACAGAGGCTTTCATGTCTGCCATGGTGTAGCAATAATTGCCCAAAACGGTGATTTCCTGCAAGGTAATCCGGCGGCTGTTGAAACCAGATTCCGTATTCTGCAAACCCACATGTGAAATGATGCCTCCCGGGCGCACTGATTCACAGGCACTTTGTCGCGTCACTCCAGCACCGACGCAATCAAAGACAACATCATACTCACCGGCATAGGGCGCTTTGTCATGCAAAGGATCATAGGTCGTGGCGCACTGTTGACTGTCAACACTGTTACGTCGCAAAGCATTGGTTTCGGCCATATCGACATTGATACAGCCTTTCGTTTTTAAGATCAAAGCCGCTAACAAACCAATGGCACCGCCACCCATAATCAAGCAGCGCATCTCAGATAAAGGCCTGTAAGCAATGCGTTCAACCAGCACAATGGCATGCAAAGCGGTGGCTGTCGGCTCAGTTAAGGCCGCACTCACAGAACACATATCATCAGGGATCGCTAATAAATTGCGCTCATCTATGGCTACTTGTTCAGCTAAAGCCCCTTGCAAGTACATACCAATCAATTCACGCTGATGACATAGATTACTACGACCACTCATGCAGTCATGGCAAATGCCGCATGTCATCAACGGGTTGATCACCATACGCTTCCCAGCATACTTTCCTTCTTGGACAACACCACACACTTCATGACCTAAAATCAGTGGCGGAACGCGGCGTTCATCATGCCCATGATACGCATGCATATCGGAACCACAAATAGCCGCAGCCGAAACATCCATCACAACATGCCCTGCTAACGGCTTTGGTTGAGGCTCTTCTCGATAGGTCATTTCTTGTGTACCGGTATAAACCAATGCTTTCATCTTTGTTTCTCACGTTTTGTTTTTCAATTCACATCATTGTCAACATTGTTTGACATGTATTATTTAGCGGTAAAGCCACCATCAATATAAATGACTTGACCCGTAATATAATCAGAGGCACGACTAGCCAGAAAAATACAGGCGCCGTTTAAGTCTTCTAATTTGCCATTCCGTCCAATCGCCGTTTGATCAGCCAATTGCTGGGTCAATTCTGACTGTTCAAATACAGCCTGCGTTAATTCTGTCGGAAAAAAACCCGGTGCAATCGCATTGCAGCTGATGCCATCACTCGACCATGCTTCCGCCATTGCTCTGGTGAGTTGACTCACACCTCCCTTGGAGGCGCCATAGGCAATGCCATTTTTAAAGGCTCTTTCAGACTGCAACGACGCAACGTTAATAATTTTTCCCCACCCTCTTTCACGCATATTTGGCACCAGTTTTTGTGCCAAAAAAAAGGGGATTTTTAAATTAAGCGACAATGTCGTATCCCAGCTATCAAAGGATACATCCTCCGCTGCTTGCCTCAAATTGACACCTGCTGTATTGCACAAAATATCAATTCGTTGGTGGAACGACAAACTCTCTTTAACCAGATGATCTAATTGCTTTTCATCCGCCAAATCGATGGCCAAATAGTGAGCTTTTCGTCCTAATTGGCGCACTTCATGGCATATCTTTTGTAAACGATCTTCTCGGCGCCCCACCAGTACAACCGCAGCGCCTGCCTCTGACAACGCCAGCGCTTGTTGCTTACCAATGCCTGAGGTTGCGCCAGTAATCAGCGCAACCTTTCCGGTTAAGTCAAATAAATCATGACTGTTGGACACACTAGACTTCCTCAACTTGAAGTTGAAATTCTTCGTTTGGAAAGTATTTCGCTAAACGATCATCACCGCTTCGGGCATGTCCTTCCATCCCCTCCAGCCTAGAAATTCTAGCCGCTGCAGCAGCAACTTCGCGATTTGCTTCTTTCGTCATGCGCTGAGTCGTGACCGTTTTTACAAATTTACCGGCCGACAACCCACCGGTATAACGTGCAGCACCTTTGGTAGGTAAAATATGGTTAGTGCCTGAACACTTATCCCCAAAGGTTACCGTTGTCTCTTCGCCCACAAATAAAGAACCGTAATTGCGCAGGCGTTGAACCCACCAATCTAAATTCTCACAATGCACTTCTAAGTGCTCAGCGGCGTATTGATCACTAATCACTGCCATTTCTTCGTCGGTATCACACAGAATGACTTCACCATAATCCGCCCAAGCGGCTTTTGAGGCATTTCGTGCAGTTTCAGGCAACTTTTCAATATACGACGGCATGATTTCCATGACTCTTTCGGCCAATGCTTTATCGGTAGTAAATAACCATGCGGGAGAATCTGGGCCATGCTCTGCTTGGCCTACTAAGTCACACGCAATGATATCTGCATCCGCATGTTTATCAGCAATGATCGCAATTTCAGTAGGTCCCGCAAATAAATCAATGCCCACACGACCATATAACATCCGTTTAGCTTCGGCCACAAAGCGATTTCCAGGGCCAACTAAAATATCAGCCGGTTTTCCAGTGAATAAGCCGAATGCCATGGCGGCGATGCCTTGAACCCCGCCTAGCGCTAGAATAGTATCCGCGCCACAAAGGTTCGCCGTGTATAAAATACCCGCATGCACGCCGCCGCCCGGCTTAGGCGGTGAACAAGCAATCACATGATCTACGCCTGCGGCCTTGGCGGTGCCAATAGACATGATGGCTGACGCAACATGAGAATAACGACCACCCGGCACATAACAGCCCGCGGCTTGCATCGGAATTTGTCGTTGCCCTGCCCATAAGCCTGGTGATAATTCGACTTCAAAATCCGTCAACGCTTCTCGTTGTTTTACTGCAAAGTTATAGACACGATCATAGGCAAAGTGAATATCATCTTTGACTTGTTGTGAGAGTTGATCGCTTGCTTGGGCAATCTCCTCTTCAGTGACCACAATGTTGCCAGTAAAATTATCTAATTGCTTGGCATACTCAATGCACCTTTCTTCACCACCTGCTTCAATCTCAGCAAGCATGGTTGAAACAATTTCGCGAGTATCATCTTCTCCCGTAGAAGCATTTTTTTTCGCTTTTTTTAAGTATGTAACTGACATTTTATTTTCTCCAAAATGTTGTAGACGTATTAATTTTTAATGCACTGTTGCTTTCGGTTTATGTAATTGCCCATAGCGATAAACTCGGCACGAATGCTAATAGCAACACAACACTTAGCATGGCTAAAACAAACGGCACGGCATAACGAGCAATTGATAAAACGGGAGTGCCTGAGATACCTGACACCACAAACAGATTCAGTCCTAATGGAGGCGTGATAAAACCTACGCCTAATGCCGTCACCATCATGATGCAGAAATGGATTTCATGCATGCCAATTTCTTGAGCTAATGGCAACATAATGGGGGCTAAAATAACGATGTTCGGCGTGGTTTCCATCACCGTTCCAGCAAGAATTAAGATAGCAATCATAATAAGAATAATCATGGTTGGATCGTTTGTGAGATCAGTAATTAAATACACAAACCCTTGAGGTACTTCCAGTGCCGCTAAGGTCTGAGCAAGTGGCAATGAAAAAGCAATGATCGGCAAAATCACACCATTGACCTTGGCTGAACTTTCCAGCATTTTAGGAAAATCAGCCAATGTGATGGTGCCTTGAATCAAGCCTATGATAATCGTGGTGATCACAGCAACTGCAGCCGCTTCAGTTGGCGTGAATACGCCACTATAGATACCGCCTAAAATAACCACTGGCACGATTAATGCGTAGCGCCCATCATAAAGCGTCGTGATAATTCGCTTGAATGAAAAACCATACTTCGATTCTTCATAACGATAAATCCGGTTCAACACAATGTTTGCAATCATGATGCATATAATCACAAATAACCCAGGAATCATGGCAGCCAAAAATAATGTTGACGCTGAAATTCCCAAAATTAAACCAATGATAATATAGGCAATCGACGGCGGAATAAGAATGCCTGTACACGCTCCTGAAGCAACGAGTGCACACGCATACGGTTTAGGATAGCCTTGCTCTACCAGACGATCGATCGTCATTCTGCCTACGCCCGCGGCACCTGCAGCATCCGAACCGGAGATACAAGCAAAAAAACCGCAAACAATGACTGTGGCCGTACCAAAACCTGTTTTGGCTCCACCCGTTAACGCTTCAGCAATATCCAGTAATTTGCGGGACAATCCTGTACGAACCAGGACATCGCCCGTCAAAATGAATAGCGGAATGGCTATCAATGCAAACGCATCAATGCCGTCAAATAATGACTCGCCTAACAACGACAAAGGCAGTGCACCACTAAAATGCAAAATTAATACCGACATGCTGCCCAGAGTTGCCCACACGGGGACTCCTAAGGCAAAAAGCAATACACCAAATAATAAAGGACCCGATAATTCCCAGCCCCAACTTAGTGTCACTTCAGGATTCAAATAGTTATACATATTCTTAAACCCCGCTAATCAAATAGCTTCTTGCCAGTATAGAGCGGTTCATCAGTGTTCCACATGCCAATGTCTCTTTTCAACGACTGAAGCAGCCTAAATATCACCATACTAAACCCCAGAGGGACCGCGGCAATAAACCATGCTTGACTCACACCTAAGCCATGAGTCACTGACCCAAACTTCATGGATGTGGCCAAGGTCTCAAATGAAAAATAGATTGCAAATAACGAAATCACCAATGTCACGACATCCCCAAAGATATACATGGCTAATTTTCCTTTCCTTGAAAGAAATTGTTGTATCACATCAATGCGAATATGAGCGCGATCTCGCACGGCCGCAGACGTACCAATCCACGCAAGATAAATAAAGGCATAACGTGCGACTTCTTCTCCCCAAATGGAGGAGTACGACAGCACAAACCGCCGCACCACCTCTACACCAATCACCAGAACAATGAGGGTGTAGAACGTTAGCAAAAGCCAACGCTCTCCCTCACTATCCACTCGCTGCCAAAAACTAGGTTTTTGTACGTGAGTGTTCGGTGTATTTTGCGTCGGATTAGACATCGTGAACGTAATACTTGCCTTGCGTTTCAGCCGCTTCTAATAGCTTGTTAAAGGTATCAATAGAGCCTGCCAATTCTTTCTTTGTATCATCCCAAGCGGCTAATTGATGGCCTGCTTTATCTTTCCATTGTTGAAGCTCGTCACTCGTTGGAGAATAAAACTGAACGCCTGAATTCGCCAGCTCTGCCATTGCATACCCTCGTGCACCAGGGACTTTTGCTAAGTTTTGTTGTGCCGTAACATCACTCGCAAACATAATGGCATCCTGGGTTTTAGCTGGCAGTGATTTAAACCACTCAAGATTACACGAATAAACTTGCGCATCAGGTACCGAGCGGATAAACGTCACATGTGATAGCACATCTTTAAAACCAAACACATTAAGTGCTTCAACGGAAGGATCTAACGCATCGGCTACCCCTTGTTTGATGGCTGACGGCGTTTCACCCCAAGCAACTGGCGTTGGGTTGGCGCCCAAGAGACGGTAAAACTGTTGCAAAATTTTTGAACCTGGCACACGGAACTTGATGCCCGCCATTTGGTCAGGCGTTTTAATCGGCCCTTCCATGCCTTTGCGTAAGGCCACAACACGCGGATCAATATTGACATACCATAATGGCAAAAAGCCTTTTGATTCCACTTTTGGATTAATTTCAGTTTTCCATGTGTCCGAGTTCACAAGGTTGGTGAATTTTTGATTCTCACCACACCAATAAGGGACATTAATTAAGTCTACCGCTGGCGCAAATGGGGCAAAATTTGATAATGAATGTTGGGCTGCTTGAATAGTGCCCTGTTGTACTTTTTGCGCTAAAGCGCCACCAGCGCCTAATTGACCACCGGGGGCTAGCTTCACATAGACATCTCTATTCGTTAGGTTTTGAATATTTTCTTTAAAATCCAATTGCATAATGGGGTAGCTACGAGATGCTCCCAAGACATAAGCGGTGGCGATGATCATTTTGTGCTTTGCGCCTTTCTCGCGGGCCGATTCTTCTTTAGAAATCGCTGCGACTGCTTCATCAGACATTAAGACACCCGATGTCAGGGCAATTGTCGCTACGGTAAAACCATATGTGCCGCTGACAGAAAAGAAACGACGCCTTTCTGGTGAAAATGTATTGTTAGTTTTTTTCATGGAAACCTACTCCTCGCTTTATTGTTAATAGATTATTTTTATTTTCATTTTTCGGATGACTCAGCTTGCAAAATACCCACAACAAAAAATATGCAGGCAACAAAGAGCAGCAAGAACTCAACAGTTCCACTTAGACTCAATGGAAGAGAACGGTCAGTCACATGTAGAGATATTTTTCCAACGAATATGTTGAGGACGTATAGAGAAAACAGTGCGATGAAAACTAAATATGGCCTTCTAAAAAATGATTGAAATGACATGTGCAACCTTTCCTTTCTAAAATGTAAGCGCTTACATTTTAGAGCTGACTAAGAACAGCTGTCAACTTAATTTTAAGAAAGTAAGTTTTTTGGCGCTACAAAACACTGACAAGTCACTGAATAGCCATCAATAAATACAATCTAAAACTTTGTTCTAAAAACCAGAACCAGACAGTTTATAATCAGTTATTCATGGCAAAACAGTTAAATCAATACATTGAAAAATAAGCCCACACTCCAAGATGTTGCTGATTCGGCCGGCGTTTCAACCGCTACCGTGTCACGCTGTTTGAACACTCCTGATTTAGTCAAAGCATCTGTTCGAGAAAAAATTAACCAAACAATTCAACAATTAGGATACGTTCCGCATGGTGCTGCACGAGCATTGGCATCTAAACGGACACGTTCTATCGGTGTCATTGTTCCAACGATTGATAACGCGATTTTTGCCGAGGCCATTCAAGCACTTCAACGAGGGATCACGGAAGCAAACTACACCTTACTGCTAGCCAGCAGTGAGTACTCTTTAACCGAAGAACTTCGCAGTGTGAACTCCCTACTCTCACGTGGAGTAGATGCTATTGTCCTCGTGGGCGAAGACCATGCACCTGAAGTGATTTCTGCCATTGAATTACACCAAATTCCATATGTGAACTTATGGATATACAACCAAGAATCTCACTATAGCTGTATTGGTTTTGATAACGTTGATGCAGGCGAACAACTGGCGAAGCACTTAACACAACTTGGCCATCACAATATCGCTATTATTTCAGGGTTTATCGAAAATAATGATCGCGCTTTGCAACGAATCAATGGCGCTAGAAATCATTTTGAAGCCAATGGGAAACGATTAACTACATTCATTGAATGTAAGTATTCTATTGATAAAGGCAAGGCGGCCATGCACACAATTATGAAAGAGCACCCCGAAACGACTGCGGTTTTTTGTGGTAATGACATCTTAGCTATTGGCGCCATGGCAGCAGCACGAGACTTAGGCTTAACAGTTCCAGAAGACATCTCCATCAGTGGCTTTGACAACATTGAAATCGCTTCAGCCCTTGATAAACCTCTGACCACCATTAGCGTTCCAGCGAAAGCCATGGGACTAGAAGCGGCACGTTACCTGCTGGAAAGCATTGGAAAAGGCGGTCAAACACTACAACATATAGAGCTCAAAGCAACGTTAATCATTGGAGAAACTACCGCTAAGCCAGCTAATGAGAGATAAGTTCAAACTTATCCACATTCAAAATCGGCATAATGAGAAACACGATTTAGGTGCCTTGGCTTTTGATGCCATTACTTAATACGTTGTGTACGTTATGAAGCAAATATCGTATAGATCACAAGGCTGCATAGGATAAATACACAACCCATAACAAGCAGTGCCCGTTCATTCGGTGATGTTTCGATGAGATAAGCATCTTGGTGATTATCACTATTCACAAAAACAGTTACCGTTTTCCCTACCGAATACTGTTGTGAAAGTGACTCCATGCTTTCTTTATTATTTGATGCAAATGCACGGGAAGAAAACGCAATACGATCTGATTGATAAAGCACTCCATTCACTGCGTAATCATACTCAATCACTGGACGGTACATCATCGTTGATCCATCATGACCATGATTCGATAATCGTTCAGAGACTTCTGATTTGGTGATTTTTGCTTCAACACTGAGGTTTTTTCGGCGACTCAATTGAAAAGCATAATATCGATCCATCAAAATTAACCCACACCCCACAAAAAAGAAAATAAAGGGTGCTGCTGCGCTTAAATAGTCAGTAAAAGACTCGAGTTTTTGAAATATATCCATTAATGCATTTGTTGACATTGTTAATTCCTTTTCACTAACGTCTTGCTATCTCATTCAGGTTTTGGCGTGATTCTTGACGCAAGCGCAAGCATCATACATTTATCTTACCCCCATATTGAAGCTCCTCTTGGCTTGGAACTTCAAATTTTGCTTCCATAAAATGAAACATTGCATCGGTGACATCGAAGGCGTAAACAGCAGGGTCTTTCTCTGTGTTTCGCTTCACAATACGTTGTTGCCGAATATCTTTTGGCGCATCCAAATAATGTATTTCAGCATTAATGTTTAGCTGCTTGGCCTTGCTAGAAAAAGTATCTCTTTGCTCTTTGGTCGTAAAACCCAGATCTAATACCACATGACCATCAAACGTTAGAATTTGCTCACTCACCTCCCAAATCTGTTCATAACACCTCATTACTCGCTCAATCATCCATGAGTACCCAAGTGCAGTCATGTCCTTGGAGAACAGCGTTTGCATCCAAGGGTCAATTGAAAACCGAATCGCTTCTATCTCTTTAGATAGAGATAATGAATAAGTTGTTTTGCCTGCACCCGTCGGTCCACACACTAAAATTAATCGTGCCATATAGCGTTGTTGTTTTTTATGAAAAGTCTACGTTGGAAAATTTAGAAGCTTAGCGTTGAGCGGCAACCCGTAAAAGCGCATTCCGCGCAATAAGGACGTGAAAAGGAAGAATCACCGAAAGATAGAAACGCCCTCCAACATTATTAGGATGAACCCATGTTGCCAAATATACCTTTTTATCCTGAGATATCACGGACACCCTAAAATCAAGATGCTTGTCGTTAAAGCCAGCGACCAACTCATTTTCTGTTTCAAGTTCAACCGGAAATGGACCTATTTTGTCCGCTGCTGGAGGACCATCATTAGATAAACCAAACGGCACAGTCACTACCTTACGAATCAATAGCAAGAACTTTGCCCAAGGAGGAAAATCGACGATAATATTTGCCGCTTTTCTCACAGCAATATCCGAAGACACCTCGAAACAATCCAAAAAGTCTGTCGGTGATACTCGGTCTGCTAAAACACTCCCTTGCGGAAGTTGCGATTCAATCACCTTAACCATCTATTAACCCTCTATTGCTTTTATGGAAAATCAACTTGTTAGTTTCCTAACATCAATAATCATAATGCCTTATCAGTAGCTCCACACTTAACAAGAGAGTACAACAAACGCCCTCTTTATGGGCATTTTTATGACTTTATGACGACGATGTCATACATGCGATAAACTACCATAATAAATTAAAACGCTCACTAGGAAGCAAAACATCCACTGCCCTAGCACGAGTAATTGCTTATTATGATTCCTAGAAAAAAACACTGTGCTTATCCACACAAAACCCGTCATAGCATAATAAACACTTAACAAGACAAGCACTTCCTGTTTCGCTTGAATGACGTCGCTAACGGCAATCATCACTAGAAGAACACCAGACAACAACAGATCAACACTCACCCAGTGCCATCCACTTCGCGTCTGAACCCATGTTTCTCTGATTTTGTCTTCGCTATCAGAAAGAGGTTTTAACTGTTTAAACTCTTTGTCGCCAACAAACGCATGAGCAAAAAATGCAATAAAACACAATGCTGCAGCAATCAGTATCGGTATATTCATATGATGTGTACCCTACACCCTAAAGAGCGCCGTATTAATATCTACAATTTGTTAATCAGCCACGTTTGATGTGATTGAGCAGCTTCATCACATAATTGCAAAGACAAGGGTCGCATCACATGTACAGGCGAACCGCCTCTCCCTTCTTTCTTTTGCGTGCTACTCACGGTAACACACAGTGTAGGATCCATTTGTGAGATCAGCTGGCCATTGGATTTCAACGTGAATTTCTGATGATTTGAATCACCACATTTTCCTAAAGAAACGCCCTCTCCAACCTCTACCGAAGCCACTAACATACAAACATCAAAATAAGAAATGCGGAACCTCCCTTGACTAATTAATGATGCATCAAAGCCTTGATCTTCAAGTATAGTGCCGGTGTAATGATAGCAAGTGTGCGCTTGCAACCCTTTATCCAACGGGGCATTTGCACCTTTGCCGCCGGCAATATCCAAGCAATAGCCACGCGCTTCATCCAAATTGGACGCCAGCATAACCTCGACCGTGCCTTCTGGAGCAGCTGAAAACGCCGTTAACGGAACAGACAACACACTCATCAGTACAAATATTATAAGATTTTTTTTCATAATTTTTTCTTTCAATCGATGCTATTAAAAAGTGATGAAGGCACCTGAAACTACTCAACCTGAGTTAGCCCGTGTTCTGCGCCATGCCTATTCATACATTGAATTTTAATAACAATCTATTTACCAAAACTAGTACTATTCTTGACGAAATGTGTACTAAATATAGTTTTTCGCCTTTAGTTTTTTCATCAAAAACACTAAAAAACCTAAGACTTCACGCGTTATATGCGGCCTGATTTGAGGGCCTGCTTAATACAGTATTTGGCTATGACTTTATGAAATGGTTTTACGATAGCCATATATATCTTGCCCGTTCTAGTTTTTAAATTCACCAAAGTAGAAACGGCAAACTCTTGCTCAGAAAGCATTAATACCGATAGCCACATATCCATATTCGCTTCATAAGCGCCGCAAATTATTTCAGAATCGACAACAGACTCAATCGTGAGAAATCCTGCTTTTTTACCCGCTTCAATGTCCGCTAACGGAAGACTCATTTGAGTATTACTAGCAGAAAAACCAAAATACTTAACGAGATTGTTGCGCAACGATAACGCCAACTGAACTGGTTTGGGTAAAAAGCCAAATATACCGTGATAGACATGTTTCGCCTTGAGATCACTTTGGTTGATTTTAAATTTAAACGAATCACGATAATAAGAGCCTTGCTCTTTACCGTGTATCTTAGTAACTGCGGGAAATTCAATCTCCGAGATCATGATAATTTTCCATCAAATGCTTGGTTTCGACCTTAGAATTCATTAAAAGTCACTCAAGTGTCAACTATAGCCTCTTTCAAGGTATTTTCTCATTAAGCAGGCTCCTGATGAATAAATATTGAAGTAATGCCTTTAAAGTAATCTGCTCTGAAACTGATTGTATTGCTTTCATATGCAGAGCGTTGAATCCAAGATTCAGCTTCCTCTTTGGATACTTCTGTAAAGTCAGGAGTCAAGATAAACGCATCGGGATATTGCTGTATGAGAGCAGCCAAATCATTCCATGCATTAATCCAAACCATTTCTTGTTCCGTATTACTTAGGGTCATAAATCAAGCTACCAACGCCCTCATAAAGCACTCGAGTTTACCAACATTGAGCGACGGTAAAGAGCAATGTTTATTCATTTGTTATGTGTCGTTTTCACCTATTGAGTATTATTGATTTTTACTTCTACCTTACCACCAGTTTTATCAAATCCACCAGATGGTTCGACTTTCATCAGCTTATGAGAGTTCACCCATTTCTTACCGTCCAAACTAGCCCAATACTTATAAAGGTATAGATCTCGTTTAAAGCTAGTCATCACTGTTGATGATACATCCTCATTAAAAACCGACCCTTTGAGGGAGAATTGAATTGGGAATTCAACATTAGCGGGAATAAAAACAATATGATCTTTTGGCGCCTCCTTCAAATCACCTACTTTAATCACTGGAATAGTGTCTATCAACGATGCATTTGGTGTGTTCATAGAAGCACAGCCACTCAATGCAATGAATATTAAAAATAGAATATTTCTCATTTATTTTTACCTTGTATGATTGATTTTGATGATTATCATCCTTTTTAATTTCCTTCTAAACGGGTTTGTGAGACCCACCTTCAGGTCATAACTGAAGGCCATTTGTAATAGCTCGATCTTTGACTGGTTCGCATAAAACCGATAACAAGTATAGGCATTACAAATCTCTCAGGCATAACTTCGAATAGTCATGTGGGCCTCGAGCCCGAATAACAAACAAAGCCGTCGAAACGAGTGTATTTTTTAATCCGTTCATAATTTTCACCACATTCAATTATCGTTAAGTTATTCATTCAAAACCTAGAAGCGTCTGCAAAAATAGCGCCTTTAAGTAAGAGGCTTAACTATAGTTTGAAGGCTTCATAAAGACTGTTGCATTAGTGTGACCGAATGTGACGCTATATTGATGAATCGGCATATTTCGAAAATATCCGCTTTCACCTGTCGCAACAATGAAAGGGGTCAGCAATGAAAGGGGTCAGAGCCCTTAATTATTTTTGGTGTGTTCATAGAAGCACAGCCACTCAATGCAATGGATATTAAAAATAGAATATTTTTCATTTATTTTTTACCTTTATAGATAAATATTCATACGCTGGTTAACAAGTACGCTTTAGCGCGCCCCAGCTGAAGGCGCGTTTAACGCCTTGTTAGGCATGAATTGACGTACCAATGCAAAAACACTTGTCACAAATGCTAAAGCGTTAGAAACCAACGCTGGATAAGATGCTATCAATGCATTATGACCAACCCAACTAAATAAGCATAATAATAAAAATATACGCAAAACTTTAGTATTCACTTGTAGATTACCAATACAAAAAAGTATCAATGCCAAGGAAGAAAATATAGATGCTAAGCCCTGCCATGTGTACCAGCATACAAAAAGAGTGACTAGAATTGATATAAGATAAACTACTTTAAATCTTGGATAAGACTCAAGAGGTATTGCTAGAGCAGCTTGAATACCCGCAACAAGCATGATACTCGCACCGGTATCAGCACCTAACAATAGAAAGTGTAAACACATCAATATGCAAGCGATCACTTGACCCACCAGCAAGAACTTACGCCGCTTGAACAAAGGCCATAGTATGTTCGCTATGACGCCAAGAATTCCTAGAACCGTACTTATTTCCATGCTGTATATTTTTAAGATGCCTAACGCGACATCAAAACAATGCTCGTAAGCATGTTAACCGATGCTATTAATTTTATTCTCATCCTTGATATACCCTAATTGATATAACTCTAGTGCGATATTTTTAAGCTTGGTTGTTTCTGCTGCTGTTCTCTCTTGTTTTTCAAGTAACTTTTGATACAAGCACTGCATAGATTGAATTTCTTGATCTTTCTTTCTGCAATCAACACACCTTGTGCAATGCGCATCAACCCAAAATTTGAGCTCTTCAAACCAATATTTTTGCTCTTCTGCAAAAAATATAAAAGGTCTTTTACATACAGCACATTGTTCTTCAATATCAACATAAATTGACCTGGGAAAAACCGCATAATTTTGCTTTCTGATATCAGCAGGTATTGCTGATTCAATAAAATACTTAACGTGTGAATACCTCCAATGCCCGCGCTCGATCGATTCTTTTGTAAATGTGTTTCCTGAAGGCAACGGAACATTTCCATACCTTGGATGATCTACAAAATTTTTCGTATGTGTATTTTTACCCATGTTAATCAATACCTAGTAAGAGTCGCCATAGAATAAAAACAAGTTGTTGAGAGCCCACTATATGCTTCTTTTTTCATGCAACCATCGCGATGCCACATCCCCCATTGTTTTTGGCTCTCCATTTTTTATCCAAGCCATAAACTCCCGATTAAATTTAAAATCCGGACCACAGACTTCTTTGAGGAATCGACGTACGTTTTGCGTATTTCGATAATCCTTATTGACTACTGTATCTTTTGTGATGACATCACTATGCCAGTCAAATTTATTCATTTTCAATTAACTTTTTTTACTTCAACAATCAATTCTGCCATTTTTGAGCAACTTGTTATAAGTTTTATCTTATCCATCATTCCCTCCAGATGAACCGCCAATACCTTCACTTGTTCCACCACCAAACTCTCTGGCAAAAAGTTCAGCTTTACTATCTTGAGTTTTATAAAAGAAAAACAAACCAAAAGCACCAATTACAGGAAGTATCCAAATAAAAATAATTTGATATAGTTTTTGTTTTATCTCGAGATCATCTCTTCTTGACACTAAGAGCGAAACCCAACAATTAATGATCAAGAGAAATACCAGCATTATTTTAGAGATCATAGTTTTTCCTGTACTTATAACGCCTACAGCAGAGACAAATCGGAGCGCAGCGTAGGTTTGTCCTGCTGGCTGTACTTGTTATGTATTCTTTATTTGCTGATGCCACTGTGGTTATACCAAGATACAAAGTCCTGTTCTTGGCCTCCTTTAGCTGTCTTTAAAGTCACAATAAACACTTGTTCCTTTCTTTTTTCAGGTGAAACGATAGCATATTCAATGTTTTTTCGTGGAACGATCACTTTGTTTCCATAGAAGTCTGTTCCAGACATGTAGAGCTTTGACAATAGCCCATTGATACTTTCATGGCGATTTTCTTGCTCTGGATTTATAGCCTCCATAACTGCTTTGGAGTGTAAAAGTATTCTGGACTTTAGATAAAATCTTTTGGCATGGCCTGGGTCAATAACTACTGGAAGGCCAACTTCATCCATTTCAGTATTGTATAAACCATCATTCAATCCACTATAGTCAACGATGCGATTAGGAGCAGATAGGACTGTAATATCGTAGTCAATTATTGATATTGGGGATTGACCATTATTAGATACTAAAACATCCCAATATACAGACAAAGCCCCTGACGGAGCTCCTCTGTTTGAAAATGGAAATAGCTGGGTGGCATAGTCGTCAAATACCCTGTTAACTGAGAGCAGTATATTTTCCGTCTCTTTTTCATTTTCTAACTGGTATGTGTGATAAAGGCTGAATCCAGAGATGATTACTGCAACTATTGACGTTGCCATCGCCACCCATATTGCCACATTATCAGTAAGACTTTTTTTGTTTTTCTTTCCCATGCTTCCATCTGTTTTTATACATAACGACAAAAGCAGAGGCGCGCTTTAGCGCGTCCATTCTGACTTTTCTTGTTATGCGTAATTTCAAACAAGAGACTTATGATATTCATTTAACAAACCTTTTAAATAGTTCAAAAACTCTTGTTCAGATTCCCATTCTTTTCCAAAAAATATATCAATTGAACTTTCATCTCCAGAAAGTATAGTAGTAATTTCACGGTTAATCTCATCACTGCTATAGATGTATTTTCTCTCTCCGCATTTATTTTCAAAAGACGCAAATGTAGGATTTAAATCATATGTGATTTGATCCCATACTCTCGCTCTTAGTTTTTTAGGGTTATCAATGCTTTTCAAAACCTCAATACGAACTGGCCTAGTATTAGTCGAAAATTCAAGAACAACATCATATGTCGAAATGAGCTTGTAAAATTCAGTCATCGTTTAATGCGCATAACGCCTCAGTAACGGGCAACGGGCAGAAAATCGCGTAGCAATTTTTCTGTCCAGCGAATGAAATGAGCGAGTTCACTGACTTGTTATGCATGTTTTGGTTTAAAGATTCCGATGGCTGAAAATAATAACCCAATACACATAATTGCGCCTGATACGAAGTTTACCCAAGTATGATTATTCCTTGATACATGGTCAGCAAAAAAACCTGACGCTAACATTAAGCTTAAAATTATCACTACCGCTACAAACGACCATTTTAGTTTTTTAAAAAGGCCAAACCACACAATAAAAAGCAAAGAAATTGAAATTGCAATATTTAAGACATTTGCAAAAACTGCAATTGAATTTGCATTAGCTAAAACTTGTTGATTAATCCCGACTATTAAGTCTTTAGAAAGAGACTCTAATAGTGCAGGCGCTGATTCGTTTGAAATTAAAACTGGAATCAAAACAACAAATAAAGAAGCTAATAAATTTAAAATAGCCCATAAACTAATTATTAAACATCCAGCTTTTAACATGGTTTATTTACTCGTATGCATAACGCCCACATAAAAGGCGTGAACTGACACCACTTTTGCGGGCGATTTTTAATGTGCTTGTTAGCTGTGCTTTATACCCAAACATCTTCTTCAGCTGTGAGGTCACCACCTGCATCACCTGTATTTGCGACCCCTCTGGTCTCAACGAACATTATTTTACATTCCTTTTCTGCAAAGGGCTTATGTTCAACCCCTTTTGGAACAACGAACATTTCTCCCTCTCTAAGGTCAACTGACCCATCTCTGAAATCGATTCGCATTGAGCCTTCTATAACGATAAAGACCTCATCAGTATCTTTATGATCATGCCAAACAAAGTCGCCCTCAATTTTGGCTAATTTAAACTGATAATCATTCATCTCAGCTACTACTCTAGGGGACCAGTGTTCAGAGAATTTAGAAAATTTATCTGCTAAATTTATTGGTTGTTTTGACATTATTTTTTCTCTTTTGACAGCTAACGCCCGTAGCATGGGTAAAGTTGAAGCGGAGCGGAAACTTTGTCCAAATGCCTACGCTTGTTATAAACCAGATGTCCACCAGCCTAAAATATGGAACCTGGACAATCTATCAGAATATTTCAGCCTAATGGCTAAAACGGTGTTTGAACCACATGAAATTTTAATAATATGGCTAGCTTCAATATCTTCCAGGCCTAATAGTAAATCAGAACGACAAATATCATTTTTAGGCCCTAACTCTTTTAATTTTTCTATCAAGCCATCTCCTATTCTAACAATATCTGGATGACCAGCATTTTCACCTTTTCTAAATTCACCATGCGAGGAAATTAGATAGCTCCCAACTAAAACTGCTTTCTCATTCTTATCCTTTGCGAAAGAGCAAGAGAATAGAAAGGGAAGAGTTATAAGAGTAAGGATGGCTTTTTTCATGGTTTATAACAGTTTATTCTCCGACTTCATGTCGGATAACATAGTGTCGTTTATTTCCGGTTTTCCGCAAAAACCGACTTTGGATTTTTCCTTTTAATTTCATATATTTACTCCATTTTCGTCTATTATCTAGTCCTGTTAGACCGACATTAAGTCGGGATAGCAGATTGTCGGTTTTTATATCAGCATCAAGTTTATATTTTTATTTTCAAATACTTATGCGTTATTTGCTAACATATTATCCCGACAGTCGGTTTATTTTCAAGTCGGATAGATCCTCTTGTTCGAATACCTGACAGTTTTAAAGGTGTTTACACGCCAATATTGCCAAACATTAAAAGTCCTTGGCCACCGTTAATAATGATCAATATCAATCAGCAAGTGGTTGCTTAGAAACGCCTTGCTTAACGCAGAGCAACCCTCGTCAATTCTGTTTAGCCCTATGCAGGCAACATTCCAAACTTTTCAATAAAGCTGATGATCTCTTGCAGCCCATCATTTTTTTTCAGGTTTGAAAAAACAAACGGTCTGTCACCACGCATTTTCTTAGCATCCCTGTCCATTACCTCTAGTGATGCGCCAACGAGTGGTGCTAGGTCTGTTTTGTTGATGATAAGTAGGTCTGATTTAGTGATGCCTGGGCCGCCTTTTCGTGGAATTTTGTCTCCAGCAGACACATCAATCACATAAATCGTTAAGTCAGAAAGCTCCGGACTAAACGTGGCACTGAGGTTATCGCCACCACTTTCGATGAACACCACATCTAAATCTGGAAAACGATTTTGCAATTCATCGACAGCCGCGAGGTTCATAGAAGCGTCTTCGCGGATGGCTGTGTGCGGGCAACCGCCTGTTTCAACACCTAAAATACGTTCTTCTGGCAAAGCTTCATGATGGATCAAAAACTGTGCGTCTTCGCGGGTATAGATGTCATTGGTGACCACGGCGATATCGTATTTGTCTTTTAATTCAGCACATAAGGCTTTCAACAATGCTGTTTTACCTGACCCAACTGGGCCACCGACCCCTACTCTTAGTACTTGTTTGCTCATTGTCTTATTCTGTCTGTTATTTGATTAAATCGTGTTGATGTCTATCAGGCCGCTTAACAAAAACAACCTAACGTGCGGTCAAGACCGGAAAAGCCTTGAATATTGTGTTTCATGCAAGCTGCTAATAATGGTTAAATTCGGTGAAATCGCACCGATTTTATCTTTATCAGGCATGTTCGCTAACAAATCCTCAACCAACGTGGCTATCGTTTCAGTGAGATTGATCAGCAACTTTTGGCCTTGCGTTTGCCCCAAAGGAACCAGCTTGATCGCCGCTGCGACTTGGGTCTCACACCACGCCCACGCATAACCAAGCAGCGCTTGTTGATCGCTGAGTTTAACGCTGCTTGCGGCAATCGCGAAAGCTGACACCCAGTCAATCTGCTGTGGAGCCTTATCGTACAGCACGGTGTGAACCGCTTCTGGATCATCAACATTCACATCAGACTGAGTGTCTCGCAACAACCTCAGCAGTGCCTGCCCCATTTGGTGGCTTTCTAGGCGAAACTCAGACGTTTCTCGGTAAGCAAAGATGCAATCATTAAGGTGATAAAATGCTTCTATTTCATTGTTTTCTATCATTTTTTTCTGCCAATACAGCGCTGGTAAATCCAAATTCGCAATACTGTTTTGCAACACGCCTGAAATCCATTGCAAACTGTCTTGGTCGTTTTGAATCCACCCTTGTTCAACACCGCCTTCTAACCCTTGTGAATAGGCAAATGCACCCACTGGCAATGCGGGAGATACTAAGCGTAGCAACTGTAGAATTTGTAAATCGTTGCTTATCATTCGCTAGTTCTATTGTATTCGATCATTCGGGCAGCTTACTGTGTTATCTAACACGGCTAAAACCGTCGATTTCTTTGATGGCAACAGGTGTTTCAACGCGATGAATGTGATCATCATGGCGGTGGTGTCCATGATGATGGCCTCCGGCATAGGCGCCAGATTCAGGTTCAAATGGTGCCTTTTCGTGAGTAATACTCCCTCCTAATAACTCAACCATTTCATCGAGGACATGGTCTTGCAAATAGCGGCACCAACCTGATTCAACTTGCAGTTGAACATGACGATTTCCTAAGTGATAACAAATTCTTGCAATCAATTTTTTATCTTTCACATGAACTGTGGAAACGGCCTCATCACCCGCATTTATTTGAACCACAGAACCATCGACAGCCGTTAATTTATCGCCGTGCCGCAAAATATGGCCTCGCTCAATTTGCACCCCCACCTCTTGCCCTGAATCTAAAGTGGCGACAAAACGAGCTTTTTGACGAACATCAAACGGCAAGGTTAACCAGTGGGTTGCGACCGTGTGTGTAAACTCGGCAGAATCACGCTCAATTTTTTCTTTGATTAATAACATTGTTCTAAAATAAGAAATAACGTTGCGCTAACGGTAGTTCCACCGCGGGCTCACACACCAGTAGTTGACCATCAGCGCGAACCTCATAGTTTTGGGTATCCACTTCAATGGTGGGTTGATAGCCATTATGGATCATGTCTTTTTTGCGGATATTGCGCGTATTTTTCACACCATAGAGTTGTTTCTGTAATTGCAATGTATCGCCAACGCCACATTGAATGGCCGCTTCAGAGACAAAGGTAAGGCTAGTGGCATACTTTGCACGCCCATACGAGCCAAACATACCGCGATAGTGCACGGGCTGAGGCGTCGGAATCGACGCATTAGGGTCTCCCATGGGCGCAGCGGCTATCAGGCCACCTTTTAAAATCAGCGCCGGTTTCGCACCAAAGAACATTGGCTTCCATAAGACAAGATCGGCTAATTTACCGACTTCAATGGAACCAACCTCTTGGGAAACACCATGGGCAATAGCTGGGTTAATCGTATATTTTGCGACATAGCGCTTCGCTCTAAAATTATCATGCCTCTCATTGTCTTCTGGCAAGGCACCGAATTGTTGTTTCATTTTATGCGCGGTTTGCCATGTTCGTGTGACCACTTCACCCACGCGGCCCATGGCCTGAGAGTCTGATGCAATCATGCTAAAAGCCCCTTTGTCATGCAAAATATCTTCAGCAGCTATGGTTTCTTTACGGATACGAGAATCTGCAAAGGCGACATCTTCTGGGATTGACGCATCCAAATGATGACACACCATCAGCATGTCTAGGTGTTCATCAACCGTGTTCACGGTATAAGGCCTAGTCGGATTGGTGCTAGAAGGCAATACATTGGCTTCTCCGGCCGCTTTGATAATATCTGGCGCATGACCTCCTCCAGCCCCTTCTGTATGAAAGGTATGGATAGTGCGACCCTTGAATGCCGCTAACGTATCTTCCACAAAGCCCGATTCGTTTAAGGTGTCGGTATGAATAGCGACTTGAATATCATATTTTTCAGCAACAGTTAAACAGTTATCAATCGATGCAGGTGTTGTGCCCCAATCTTCATGCAGTTTCAAACCCATCGCGCCAGCTTCGATTTGTTCTTCAATGGCTTCTGGCAGACTGCCATTGCCTTTGCCCATGAAACCTAAATTCATCGGAAATGCCTCAGCGGCTTCTAACATGCGGTGAATATTCCATGGCCCTGGCGTACAAGTAGTTGCATTCGTGCCTGTGGCAGGTCCGGTGCCGCCACCTAACATGGTAGTCACACCCGACATGAGTGCCTCATCAATTTGTTGAGGGCAAATAAAATGAATGTGTGCGTCAATGCCGCCTGCTGTGAGAATATTGCCTTCACCCGCGATCGCTTCCGTACCGGGTCCAACCACAATATCAACGTTCGGCTGCACGTCAGGATTTCCGGCCTTGCCGATGCCAACAATGCGGCCGCCTTTCACGCCAACATCGGCTTTCACAATTCCCCAATGGTCCAAAATCAATGCATTAGTAATGACCAGATCGACCGCTTCTTTTGACGTTGCTTGGCTCTGCCCCATCCCATCACGGATGACTTTTCCACCACCAAACTTAACTTCATCGCCATAGGTGGTGAAGTCTTTTTCCACTTCAATGAAGAGCGCTGTATCACCTAAACGGACACGATCTCCCACTGTGGGTCCGTACATTTCCGCATATGCTTGTTTTGAAATTTTCATTAATTTTCTCTTATTTTTAATCTAAAATAACTATCAAAATCAAATAGTTATTTGATAGTTTTTACACATCACCTAATTTCTTAAAACTCCTATTTCACTCAATTTTTCCCATGATGTCACCACGAAAACCATAGACCTCACGCTTACCGGCATATGCCACCAGTTCAACTTCACGTTCCTGGCCAGGTTCAAAACGTACCGCCGTTCCCGCCGCAATATTTAAGCGAAAACCTTTGGTCGACTCTCGCTCAAATAACAAAGCCGCATTGGTTTCATAAAAGTGATAATGCGAACCCACTTGAATGGGACGATCAGCATTGTTATTGACCACAACAGTCAACGTGTCTCGGCCATCATTGAGTTCAATGTCGCCAGCATCAATTAAATATTCTCCCGGTTTCATCATTTGGTCCTCGCTATTTTTGGATTAAATGCCTTGTTTAGACAATGGGGTCATGCACAGTCACTAACTTTGTGCCATCCGGAAACGTGGCTTCCACCTGAACATCATGAATCATGTCCGCAATGCCCTCCATCACATCGTCATTGCTTAATAAGGTACGCCCATAGTCCATGAGTTCAGCCACGGTCCTGCCTTCACGCGCGCCTTCCATGATTTCACACGAAATATAGGCGACCGCTTCGGGGTAGTTCAATTTCAGCCCTTTTGCTTTGCGGCGTTCGGCTAATAAACCAGCCGTAAACAATAATAATTTATCTTTTTCTCTAGGCGTTAATTCCATGATGATTCTCGTTTATTCTTCAAAAGTGATCTGTGATTTCAACAGTAAATATCGCAATAATTGTCGGTGGTGGTCGTGTCGGTTCATTGTGTTAAATCTGTTGATAATCTCTCTATTTAGTTTATGTCAGCCAAATTCTCGGCATCATGGCTGGCACATTGATCAGGTCTTCTCGAAGTTCAGACCACACCGCAGTCAATGCCGTTTTAGCAAAGCGTGTTTGATGCATTAATACCCTGCCAACTAAGACATCATCCAGCAAGGTAAATCCAATTTGAATATGATCTCGCACGTCATCACCAAGTTCATCAATCACTTCACGTGCCCGTTCGAGGTGGGATTTGTTCGAGCCTGTCATAAGAAACACGCCCATGGCTTGATAGCCCGCAAAACCATAAGCATCCTGACGCATGTCGCTACTCGCATCGAATAGCGTTCGTTCCAACAAAATCGGCTTATCATCTCGGTATAAAGAAACGAACTGATGGAGTTCACCTTCGGAAAAATGATCACCAGCGATAGGCCTTCCGAAGCACACCATTTCCCAGCCAATAAACTGCCCATTCCCATATAAACGGATATCGGTTTTAAGATCGCTTTTGCTGCGATCATAGAGGATCATTTCTTGCGGAAACCATTCTAAAATCGCACAGTCGTGAATATGAAATAATTGCTGTTGCGCGGCAAAGCTCGAACTGCACTCGTAGACCTTGCCCGCCGATGGCGTTGTCATAAACGCATGAGAACCCGGTTCGCAGTCGACTTTCAACGACAAAACATCTCCTTCAACTAGCCCTCCGGGTGGATGCAGAAGAATGCTGTGGCAAACCCCTCCTTCAGGATAAAAAGGCCTTTGCACCGTATATGGACCCTGATGTTGGCGTTCAGCCACCACCGTTTTCATAGCACGTGTCGCTTGAGAGGCTTGACGAGTTGGCGTAGTTTGCTCAACCTCTTCTGGCAAAGAAGAACTGGCAAAGCGCAAATACAAGTCACCTGTCCAATGACCTACCTTTGCCAGATGGGACGGCGATTGAGGTCCAATAGTTATTTTTGGGGCGTTTAAATCAGTCACAAATTCTCAACACCCCACACCACATTAGTGTTTGACCTTCATTTGCGCATCATTAGCATTTTGCAATTTGACAATCGCTCGATGGAAAAACCACCCGATAGCCAAAACGACAGCTGTCGCTACAAAAACAAATCCTTGGTGCGCCGTTAACCAGTGAATTAAACTTTCACCGAACAGGGTTTGAAAAATAGATGAATTTTCTGGATGAGCGGATGCAATGGAGCTCATGAACAACAATGATGACGTGATTAAAATCACGAAGCGACGATACGCAATTAACATGGTACTACCTCGATACTTCTTTATGTTAAGTGCGAATATTATCATACTAGGTCGAAAAAACTTAAACCGCTAAGTGCTTCTTCACAAGCTCATCGCTGAGTTGTGACATCTCTCCAGAGGCAACAATACGGCCCTTTTCCATTAAGCGGAACTCTTTGCCCACATGACGCGCAAAATTCAATTTCTGTTCAACCAATAATACTGTCATGCCCTCTTCTTCATTGAGTTTAGTAATAACATCGCCAATTTGTTTCACAATGTTCGGTTGAATACCTTCATTGGGTTCATCCAAAATCAATACCTTAGGATCGATGACCAGAGCCCTACCAATGGCTAATTGTTGCTGTTGACCACCCGATAAATCACCCCCTCGACGGGACAACATGTCATACAACACTGGAAATAGTTCATAGACTTTATCGGGAATTTTCTTCGACTTATCCGGCCGACAAGCCAAACCAACACGTAAATTTTCTTCTACGGTTAATTGAGGGAATATATCTCGGCCTTGAGGAACATATCCAACGCCCATGCGCGGACGCAGTTCTGCCGCTTTGCCCGCCACATTTTGCTCATTGATCAAAACCTTTCCGGTTTTACTCGGCAACAAACCCATCAACACTTTCAGTAAGGTTGTTTTACCCACGCCATTGCGTCCCATTAAGCAAGTACAAGAACCTTGTTGAATATCTAAGTCTAAGTCCCACAAAATTTGTGAACTGCCATATAACTGATTGACCTTCTCAAATTGAATCATATTACCCATGGTTTACACGCTTAGTTATTGCCATTCATCGACATATCTTCACCCAGATATACTTCAATCACATCTGGGTTCGCTTGAATTTCATCCATTGTGCCTTCAGCCAGAACTGTGCCGCGATGAAGCACAGTGACTTCTCGCGCAATACTTCGGACAAACTCCATATCATGCTCTACGACAATCACGGTGTGTTCACCTGCAAGGCTCGTTAACAATTCCGCAGTTCTCACTGTTTCTTGGGCAGTCATTCCTGCCACAGGCTCATCCACTAGCAACACTTGAGGGTCCGCCATCAATAACATGCCAATTTCTAGCCATTGCTTTTGACCATGAGATAAAGAACCTGCTAATTGCTCAGATTCATCCGTCAACCCAATCGTTTCTAAGACATCTTGAATCCGCTCATCTTGTTCGTTGGTGAGTTTTGCCAGCAACGCCGCGAGGACATTTTTATTGGTTTTCATCGCCAACTCGAGGTTTTCAAACACCGTCAGCGCTTCAAAAACGCTAGGCTTTTGAAATTTTCGACCAATGCCTAGCTGCGCAACCTCAGATTCTGTTTTATTCAACAAGTTAATGTGCTGACCAAAATATGCCGTACCTGAATCACATGGCGTCTTACCCGTAATCACATCCATAAACGTTGTTTTTCCAGCACCATTCGCCCCAATCACGCAGCGTAATTCGCCTTTTTTAACGTACATGCTTAAGTCGTTCAGCGCTTTAAAGCCATCAAAGCTCACCGTCAGGCCTTCGATGTACAAAATAATATCTTTGGACACATCGATATCGGCTTCTTCCAATTTATGAAAAGGCCATATTGTATTTTTCTGTAGCGCACCTACTATATTCATGACTTCTCTCCTGACACGCTATCCATCGACGAACTATCAATGGATGTATCATCTGAGTCGTTCACAGAGGTTTGTGACACTTGTTTCTGAGATAGTTTATCCAGCAAACCAACAATTCCTTTGGGTAAAAACAAGGTGACAAATACAAACAAACCACCCAAAGCAAATAACCATGCTTCTGGAAATAAGCCCGTAAAACGTGTCTTGGCAAAATTCACTAACAGTGCACCAGCAATGGCACCATACAATGTGCCACGACCACCCACAGCTACCCAAACGACCACTTCGATGGAATTAATCGGCGCAAACTCACCAGGGTTAATAATGCCAATTTGAGGGACATATAAGGCACCAGCGATACCCGCAAGCACCGCTGAATAGACAAATAACCACACCTTATAGCGCTCTGTCTTATATCCTAAGAACCGTGAACGATTTTCTGCATCACGGATCGCAACAATCACTCGTCCATAGCGAGAACTCACAATCCATTTACTCAAAGCATAGGCCATTGCTAGTACAACTGCGGTAATAGCAAATAGTGAAACGCGCGTTGAATTTTCTTGCAATGAAAAGCCTAAAATATCTTTAAAGTCCGTCAAGCCATTATTGCCACCAAACCCCATTTCATTGCGGAAAAAAGCTAACAAGAGCGCATAGGTCAAGGCTTGAGTCATGATCGACAGATAAACACCTGTCACTCGTGACCGAAAGGCTAGCCACCCAAAAATGAATGCCAGTACACCCGGCACTAAGAACACCATAATGACGGCGAACCAAAATTGATCAAAGCCCAGCCAGAACCAAGGTAATTCGGTCCAATTCAGGAACACCATAAAATCAGGTAATAACGGGTCTCCATACACGCCGCGGTCACCAATTTGACGCATCAAGTACATGCCCATGCTGTAGCCACCCAATGCAAAAAAGGCACCATGGCCAAGACTGAGAATGCCACAAAACCCCCAAATGACATCTACAGACAAGGCTAATAAGGCAAAACAGAGATATTTTCCTAACAAGGTAATGGTAAGTGTGCTGACATGAAACAACGAGTTTTCTGGCACAAATAGATTGCCAATCACAGCATAAATTGTCAGAACGAGTAACAGACCAAGGAACACCTTGCTACCGCGATCCGAGAATATACTTTGCCGTGATCTTGCAGAAACGATGGTCGACATCATATTTTCTGGCTTATGTGTGGGTGTACTCATGACTCAGCGCTCCGTCCTTTTTGAGGAAATAGCCCTCGGGGTTTCTTTTGTATAAACAAAATGATCCCCACCAGAACAATAATGTTGGCTAACACTGCACCCGTTGCCGGTTCCATAAACTTATTCAGTGCACCCAAAGTAAAGGCGCCGACCAAGGTACCCCATAAATTACCGACGCCACCAAACACCACCACCATGAACGAATCGATGATAAATGTTTGGCCTAAATTAGGACCGACATTGGTGATTTGACTCAAGGCAACACCTGCCAGACCCGCGATACCTGAGCCAAGACCGAATGTCATCGCATCAACCCACTCTGACCGAATGCCAATCGCTTTGGCCATATCCCGATTTTGTGAAACAGCACGTACATACAGACCCAACGCAGTCTTCTTGAGAATTAACAACAACAGCGCAAAAACAATTAGCGAGAAAATCAAGATATATAAACGATTAAACGTCAAAGACAACACAGGATTAATCTGCAAAGAGCCACTCATAAACTCTGGATTAATCACTTGCCTATTTTGTGGAGAAAATACCGTTCTCACGAGTTGTTGTAATACTAAACTGATTCCAAATGTGGCTAATAACGTTTCTAAAGGTCTGCCTTTTAAAAACTGAATCACACTGCGCTCCATGGCAATACCAAACAAGCCAGAGACAATAAACGCCGCTGGAAGTGCCACGGCAATGGATAAACCAATATTATTCGGCATCAACAGCTGCACCACATATGTCGTGTAGGCACCCAACATAATCAATTCGCCATGCGCCATATTAATGACACCCATGACGCCAAAGGTAATGGCTAAGCCTGCTGCCACTAGCAACAAAATTGATCCTAAACTGAGGCCGAAGAAAATCCGTTCAATATAGCCATACATTTCTGTCTTGCCGTTAATGGCACTCAACGATTTTTGGGCCGCTGCTAACACCGTTGCGTTTTGTTCTAGGGTTTGCCCAGAATCATTTTTTTCAACCATTAATTGCAGTTGATTTTTAACGGCGGGTTGCAGGCTCCCTTTGAGGTTTTTAACCGCCGCTAAGCGGACATTGGCATCATTGCTAGACAATTGCCCTAAGGCAATTCCTTGGTTAATAATAGCCAACACATCGCCATTTTTTTCAGTGAGTTGTGCTTTTTTAAGAAGCGCCACATTGTCCGAATCAATATTGTTCAACATATTAGTGGCTGACGTTAACCGCTGTTCTACGCTCTCGCTAAACAAGGTTAAACTCGCGATTTTTGATCGTAATGATTTTCGCAAACGATTATTCGTTCGCACTTTTTTGATCATCGATTTTTTGACCACACCCAAGGCTTCTTGAGTGAAAAGGTCACTTAATTGGTAAGAACCTGAGCTGTCTTTGAGCGCAGCAACTAAGTATTGGTCTGTTTTACGAAAATACAGCTGTCCTGCAAGGAGGCGTTCGAATACCGGCAATGCTTTGCCACTATCTAGGGCTTGCATTTTTTCTAAAATATGTGGAACTTGCTTTAATTTAGATTGAACTAACTGCTGTTGTAAGTCCTCAAAAGTTTCTGTTTTTTCAGGCACAACACTCGCCGAAACGTTAGGGTCATTACTATCGCCTACAGCATTATTATTGGTGGCCAGAATGACCGTTGCTGGTTGATTAGATTGCGCTGATGCATCTATCTCAATGGACGCTGGCAAATTATCTTGACCAACAACAGTTGAGGCGTTCGATTGAGCAAGCACAGTGATCGGCAAGCTAATTGCAAGCACCAGAAGCGGCTTAACTAGCAAGCACTGGAAACGCTCACGACGTATTATTTTTGTTAAAAAATTCAAGTTCTCCCCCAAGACACAAGTATTTTTCGATGATTAATCTCTCATTGATAGGGAGTGCTTATCGATAGATAGTGATGTCATTGATAAATCAGTGGGATAAAAAACCGCGTTTACACATTCAAGAAATGGATGTCACTTAAATTGAATAAACGCGGCTAATAGCTTTTTAATCTCTAATTAAATAAACAATATTCACTTAGAAATTTTGACCAGAACACTTTTTCGTTTCAGTGTTGTAGTTACCGCAATTAATTTTGGGGTCTTGCCAATCAGATACAATCTTAGCGCTTTCTGCTAAATGATCTGTCCAAGCATCTCCAGGTACTTCTGAATCCGTGTTCCATACCGTTTCGAACTGACCGTCTTCTTGAATTTCGCCAATAAGCACTGGTTTCGTGAAGTGATGATTCGCTAACACTTCAGCGGTACCACCTGTCAGGTTTTTAACCTTGATGCCATACATCGCTGAACGCACCTTATCAACATCCGTAGTTCCTGCTTTTTCTACCGCTTTCACCCATGCTTTGAAACCAATATAAGTGGCTTCCATTGGGTCATTTGTAACGCGATCTTCGTTTTTAATGAACTTTTTCCAATTCGCAATAAATGCTTCATTTTCTGGAGATTCAGCACTTTGAAAATAGTTCCAAGCCGCTAAGTGCCCGACTAATGGTTTTGTATCAAACCCTGACAACTCTTCTTCACCGACAGAAAAGGCAACAACAGGAATTTGCTCCGCCGAAATGCCTTGGTTAGCGAGTTCTTTATAAAAAGGAACGTTTGCATCGCCATTGACCGTTGAAACAACGGCTGTTTTCTTGCCCGCAGAGCCAAATTTTTTCACATCTGACACAATGCCTTGCCAATCAGAATGGCCAAACGGTGTGTAGCTGATCATGATATCTTCTTGAGCAACACCTTTAGACTTCAAATAGGCTTCAAGAATTTTATTGGTTGTACGTGGATAGACATAATCTGTGCCAGCAAGCACCCAACGCTTCACTTCAAGATCATTCATTAAATAATCAACGGCAGGAATCGCTTGTTGGTTTGGCGCAGCTCCTGTGTAAAATATATTTTTAGAAGACTCTTCACCTTCATATTGAACGGGGTAAAAGAATAAGCCATTTAGCTCTTCAACCACTGGCAACAATGATTTACGAGAAACAGAGGTCCATGCGCCGAAAATCACATCAACTTTATCTTTTGTCAATAATTCACGAGTTTTCTCAGCAAACAAAGGCCAGTTCGATGCAGGGTCTACCACAACAGGTTCTAATTTTTTGCCTAAAAGCCCGCCTTTCGCATTTTGCTCAGCAACCATCATTAAAACAGTATCTTTCAATGTTGTTTCACTGATTGCCATGGTGCCAGATAACGAGTGTAAAACACCCACTTTGATCGTTTCTGCGGCCATCACAGCATTTGCACACATTGCTGCGGTTAACGCAGTGGCAATACTTACCTTTTTAATAAATTGAGACATTTCTTATTCCTCGTACATAAAATTTGTTTTTGTCTGTGACTTGGCTATAGCAGATTGCATGCCAACAATGAGAATGAGGAGAAATCAACGTATACGTGAACCGCTATAGTGATATTAGCGCGCCATATCAGTGCAGATGCACTTATTTAGCGCCACCTAAACGTTAAAAGCACTAATTAAG
The DNA here is from genome assembly GCA_050633585.1 of Arenicella sp. Lineage (GTDB taxonomy): Bacteria > Pseudomonadota > Gammaproteobacteria > Arenicellales > Arenicellaceae > CALKZN01. The sequence continues at coordinate 41,520 of JBOEGT010000054.1, read as the reverse complement.
TGCAGAGATAATCAAACCCTATGATTTAAGTCATATCAAAATTAGTGGTATCGTTTGTTAAAATCGCCTGAACAAACACATCCAATCCAGACAGTATTAACGAGGACAACATAGGGTCTTGGGCGATTTCAGACGCAGAAAGTCCACTCCCCAACAAAGGAATAGAAACCGTCGCTTCTTCAATAATATTACCTGTCATTGTCCGTAACACTTCTCTTAATGATTCCTGAGCATGAGACGCTCTTGGGGATGTGTTAATCAACATAATTGGTTTAAATGGGAACTCATCACCACTGACTAACCAATCCAGTGCATTCTTCAACGGTCCACTAATGCCGTGGGCATATTCAGGGCTAGAAATAATCAACCCATCAGCGGACTTTAAAGCACCTTTTAAATACTGCAGACTTGAAATTTCTTCCGACTCTCTGTCGGGGTTAAACAAGGGGAGTTCAGCGATACTCCCTATTTCTATATCAATTTCGCTTGACGCTAATTTCTTTAAGGCTTTAATCGCTGCCGTATTATAAGAGGCTTTGCGTAAGCTGCCTGAAAGCGCTAAGAGCTGTATCGTCATATTTGGCTACATTTGTGAAACACTAAGGTTACATTTTATTGTTAGGTTAATTTTAGGGGATCATAAACACCAACAAATTGGCACCACTATTATGGCAGTACATTCTTTAAAAAAATACGTAATCTACACACTAAGCATTCTGACCTTATCCATCACCTTTTTGTCACCAATGGTTAATGCTCAAAGCAAAATTTATAATTGGCGCTTAGCATATACATGGCCTGACGAGTTCCCTCTTTTTACCACATCAATCAAAAATGTCGCCAAACATGCTCGAACGCTATCCAATGGTCGCTTAAATATTCAGTATGAAGGCTCAACCACGCATAAAAAACCGCTTGGCATCTTTGATATGGTGCAAAATAACGAATATCAAATGGGCCAATCAGCTGGCTTCTACTGGCAAAACAAAGACATTAATACCGGTATATTATCTCAACTCCCTTTTGGCATGATCGCACAAGAAAGATATGCCTGGTTTTATCATGGTGGTGGCAATGAACTCACGCAGAAAGTCTATAGCAAGCATGGTTTGATGTCTTACCCTGCAGGGAATATCGGCATGCAAATGGGAGGATGGTTTAAAAAAGAAATTAAAACACTGGATGATTTAAAAGGTCTAAAAATGCGTATTCCTGGCCTTGGAGGCACGGTGATGAAAGGTGTGGGTGTTGAACCATACAATCTACAAGCCGGTAAATTATATGACGCATTAAAAACAGGCGAACTAGACGCCGTTGATTGGGCCAACCCAGGCATTGACCTCAGCATGAAACTGTTTGATCACGCAAAATATTACTATACAGGATGGCAAGAACCCGGCGTTGAACTACAATTCTTAATTAATCAAAAAGCTTACAATGCATTACCCAAAGACCTACAAAATGTCTTACAAGTCGCGATGAAACTTGCAGCATTTGAGCTATACACCGATTATCACCATGGCAATATTACTCAATTCAAAGAATTACTAGAGACCCACCCTGATATTAAGATTCGAGCTTTCCCTACTCCCATCATACGAGCCTTAGCAAAGGAAATGGAAAAGACGCTAGCGGACCTCATTCAGTCAAATGGTCCGCTCACAAAAGAAATTATTAACTCCCAACTTCACTACCAAAAGGCGGCTCGACAATGGACTCGATTTGGTGATCAAGCCTATTTAAACAACACATTCCCTATCGAACCGTTCAAGTAATCTCAGGAATACGCATTGATTCAGAGCTCACTCAAGACAAAACAATTATTGAGTAGCTCTATTAGCCTCCAAAGCTCAATAATCGCTTAACTAGCAACGACCTATGCGTGCTGCTTAGACATTAAAAATAGTGGTTGTATATCGAAATGGTCAACGGAATTGAAATAATCGAAATGCCTGTTTGAATCACAACAATTGCGGCCATCAATGGCGCATCGCCACCCATTTGTTTTGCTAATGTATAAGCCGGAGCGGCTGTCGGTACAGCACCAAACAATAACGCAATTGCCGTTTGCGTTTCGTTCAACCCTAAATTCAAACACACGAGTAAAATCACACCCGTGAAAACCAGCATTTTTAGCAGGCAAGACAATAATAAAGGCAACCAATCGGCGGTAAAATCTTTGACTCGAATATTCGCACCAACCCCTAACAATACAATCGGTAGCGCAGCCCCGCCTAATAGGCGCGTCGTCTCATGTAATACTGGCACATTTTCCCAATTTAGATAGTTAAAGGCTAGCCCTAACAACACCGCAATAATCAGAGGGTTTCGAGCCAGTTCCCCCAAGGTGTTTAAAATTAAAGCATCCAATTTTTCACCTTGACTCAAGTGCCATACCATCAATGTCACAACGACTAGATTCGTCATTGGAATTAAAATAGCCGAGCCTAATGCCGCTGTCGATAAACCCGTTGAACCATAAATCGTTTCAGCTACCGCTAAAACAATAAAGGTATTATGCCGAGCAGATCCTTGCATGACTGATGTCAACGAGGCCGATGACAGTTTTAGTACTTTGGAAAAAACAATCGATAAAATAACAACAGAGAAAAACCCGGCATAGATTGCCATGGCATATTTACCAATTAGGTCAGCAGAGACCTCAATTTGTGAGGTTTTATTAAACAACAATGCAGGTATTAATACCCAATAGACCAATTTATTATTTAAGTGCCAAAACTCTAAGCTAGGGATACTAAATCGCATGAGTGCGAAACCTAAGAGAATCAACACAAACACAGGAATAATGGCAAATAAAATATCAAACATGTGGCTTCCCCTTAAAATTTTTAACGTATCAAGAACAAACTAGAAGAGATTTCACTTTTTGAGCAATCAACATTCACTAACGATATCTTGCCGCCATAAGATCAATAATATCGGTAAGAACCTTCATCGTTAATGGTTGATCTGTCTGAACAGCATAACTTTGAGAAAAATACGCGCTCATGTCCAATCCTACGCCCAAAGCACATAAGTTAATATCCCCTTTATGCTCAACCTCACTCACTACTTTGAGCAAGTGGCTATCTAAAATTGGTTGATCATTGGCTTTTTGCGTTGACGTATCCATCGGTGAGCCGTCAGAGATGACGAGTAATACTTTGCGGCTTCCGCTCTGCACTCGCAAGCGTTTTGCAGCCCATTCAACCGCCTCGCCATCCAAACTTTCACGAAACAAATCTTTTTTAAACATCCCAGCTAAGGCATGTCGACTATGCTGCCATTTCTCTCTGGCTTCTTTATAGATGTAATGCTGTGAGTCGTTTAAGCGACCAGGATTTTTTGGCCGCCCAGAGGACTGCCATTTCTTGAAAGATTTTCCACCGTTCCATAAGGCTGTTGTAAAACCTAAGACCTCCGTTTTGATTTTAGCCACTTCAAAACCTCTTACCAACAAATCAATGATGATTGATATGGTGTGGATATGGTTATTCATCGAGCCCGAATTATCGACCAAGATACTCACCACATTATCTTCTTCGGGCAATACCATTTGTTGTCGATAAAGAAAATAATAATCAGGGTCGGCAATCATTTGTGGTAATTGCTTGGGGTCAATAGAGCCCGTCTCTTGGGCAAACATCCAAGCGTTTGACTGGCGGTAACTAAATAGTTTTTTAGCATGATGAGCGACTCGAACATAACTAATGGCATGACGTTTAATTTGTTCATCCAAGTTATATCGAAACTTTTCTAGTTGCGCTAAGCGTACTACATCGACAATTCGCTCCTCCTTATCAAACTCTGAGGTGAACACCCGATATTCACGTAGGCTCTCATCAGGATTCAGGGTAATATATTGTTCTAAAGCACTCATTTGCGCGGCTTCTTGGCCTAAATCACTCGGGAAAAATAGCAAATTCAAACTTTGCTTTAACTCCGCTTCCGTTTGTTCAATATTCGTTTCTTCATCACCTTCTGGGGCTAAGCTATCTTCAACAATTGAAACAAAACTCAAAGAAATTTTGGCAAATTCCTCTTGGTTAAAACGGTGTTGTCTCAATAAACGCAAATTATCACCAATCTCACTCGACAGTGCCATGCGTGTCGCCTCGATGTTATCCTGAATGTGTTCAGGCAACCCAATACTGGTGAGACGTGACCAAACCACCGTGGTAATCGTAAACAACAACTGACCAATTTCTGTTTCCGTTAAGCCATTGCCGCTAGTTTGTTCCGCCCAAAATAAAAAACGATGAGTCAGATTTGATTTAACGCCAGGCAATAAATCGGGGGACGCTTCGACCCGAAGCTGCTCCAACAACTCATAAATCAACTTTCCAATGGTATCTTCAGGGCAATATTGTTGAAAAATCAATGGGTCGCTGCGAGACAAACGCAACGCAATACCATCGGCAACACCTCTTAAATTACTGAAATCGTCTTCTTGAGCAAACAATTGCAAATGCGGTGAATGCATCGGGCAAGGTTGACTGTCAACATAAAGCGCGCCACCGCGATAATATGCCGTGGGTTTGCTGGCTTGCGCTCTAACAGACGTTGCAATCCACTTCTTAATATTAGCGATGTTATTAATGTTGTTATCCATGGTGATTGAATCTCAATCCAACCGAAACTATACCGCTGTTGGCGTCACTAATTCGGCGAGCTCAACATTGAAACAACGTTGATAATATTCCGCCAAAATAGGATGCTCCATCTCATCGCATTTATTCATAAAGGATAAACGAAAGGATGTCTCTAAACTCTTAAAAATTATGAAATTTTCTGCCCAAGCAATTACTGTTCGAGGAGACATTAGTGTTGATAAATCGCCCGCATTAAAGCCCTGTCGGGTTAAATTAGCTAATGCAACCATGCTATCCACTAATTGCTCGTGATTAGTTTCTTTCGCTAATTCTGGTAATTTTCCAACCACAATCTGAGCTTCAACGGCTGGATCTAAGTAATCCAGTTTTGATACGACATTCCAACGATCAATCATGGCTTGATTAATCATTTGAGTGCCATGATAAAGGCCACTTAAATTACCCAAACCAATCGTATTAGATGTTGCAAAAATACGAAAGTCTGGATGAGGTTGAATGACTTTATTTTTTTCAAGCAACGTAAACTGACCATTTTGTTCGAGAACACGTTGAATCACAAACATCACTTCTGGACGGCCTGCGTCAAACTCGTCAAAAATCAATGCAACAGGCCGCTGAATGGCCCAAGGCAGCAACCCTTCTTGAAAAATCGTTATCTGTTTATTATCTTCAAGTACGACAGCATCTTTGCCCACCAGGTCATGTCGGCTTAAATGGCCATCGAGGTTAATGCGTAAACACGGATAGTTTAAGCGTGCTGCTACCTGTTCAATATGAGAAGACTTGCCTGTTCCATGTAAACCATGGATCAAGACACGCCGATTATATTTAAACCCTGACAAAATTGACTGGGTGACCTGATCGTCAAATACATAGTTTTCATCCAATACCGGCACTAGATCATTTCTTTCTGAAAAAGCTGGAATAGATTCATTCCAATTAACGTTAAATGTATCTTTTGCTGAAATCCGTGTATCCGGTTTTAAATCAATCATGTCCACAATTCTATTTCTTACTTATTAAATTCATTTACATGTTTTTACTATTAAAAACACACTTTAATTGCACAAAACATCTCATTCCAAAAAAAAGAGCCTTGCCAGCAGAAGCTGACAAGACCTTTTATTGTTGCCTATTCTCTGCATTAGTAACACTAGTGCAAAGCGCCTAAACTTAAACGTAATCTTTGTATTTTTCAAGAAGACGAACAGGTTTAGCTAATGCATCACGACGGAAAGGATCGCCAAGTTCACGAGTACACATAATCTCAAGAACACACGTCTTACCTTCATTCATTTGCATATCAATCGCTTTTTTCAGTGCAGGACCAACATCTTCCAACTTATCAACAGTGATACCTTCTGAACCCATCGCAATGCCGATTTGTGCAAAGCTTTCGCTTTCAAGTTCACCAGCAACAAAACGACGGTTGTAGAATTCAACTTGGTTTTTCTTCTCAGCACCCCATTGGCGATTATGAAAAACAACCGCAGTCACAGGAATGTCGTGACGAACCGCTGTCATAACTTCCATCATGCTCATACCCCATGCACCATCACCCGCATAAGCGACACCTGGACGTTCTGGAGCGGCGGCTTTTGCACCAATCATTGTTGGAAGTGCATAACCACAGTTACCAAAGCTCATTGGAGCAAAGAAACTACGTGGGCGATCAAAACGTAAATAGCTGTGCGCTACTGAGTTGATGTTACCAATATCTGTAGAGACCATAACGTCTTTAGGCATTGCTTTTTCAAGCTCACGCAATACTTGACGAGGATGTAAGTAGTTGCCCTCTTCTTTAGCCTGCTCTTCGATCATATCTAAGCTGAAATCATCTTTTTCATGAGTCCACTCATCAAGCTCTTTTTCCCAGGCTGTTTTCGCATCAGCGATCGTTTTCGCACGAGATTCTTTTGTTGATTCGCATGCAACATCAAGATTAGCTAGTTTTTCAACCAATACTTTCGCTGCTTCTCCAGCGTCACCACAAATACCAACCGCAATTTTCTTAACAAGACCAAGCATTTTGTGGTCTGCGTCAATTTGGATGATTTTCGCGTCTTTTGGCCAGTAGTCAACGCCATATTGTGGCAACGTACCAAACGGCCCTAAGCGTGAACCCAGCGCAACAACAACGTCAGCTTTCGCCATCATTTGCATGCCCGCTTTTGAACCTTGATAGCCCAAAGGACCACACCATAATGGATGGCTTGCACGGAATGAGTCGTTATGTTGATAGCTGTTCACTACTGGTGCGCCCAATGCTTCAGCAAGCGCTTCACACTCTTCGATAGCATCACCCATGACAACACCACCACCAGAGATAATCACTGGGAATTCAGCTTTTGCTAGTAGCTCAGCCGCTTCTGTCAATGATTTATCGCCACCAGGGCCACGATCAAGAACAGCTGGCTGCGGAATGTCAAAGTCACCTTCGCCGTAAAAATAATCACGTGGGATGTTCAATTGAGTCGGTCCAATTTCTGACATGGCACGATCGAAACAACGGCCTGTATATTCAGCCATACGATTTGGGTTATTGACGTGACCTTGGTATTTCACAAATTCTTGGAACATTGGAAGTTGGTTCGCTTCTTGGAAACCACCAAGCCCCATGCCCATTGTGCCTGTTTCTGGAGTGATCATTACCACTGGGCTATGTGCCCAATACGCAGCAGCAATACCTGTGACACAGTTACTGATACCAGGGCCATTTTGGCCGATAACCACACCGTGACGGCCGCTGACGCGAGCGTAACCATCAGCCATGTGCGCAGCACCTTGCTCATGCACAACTGGGACAAGACGGATGCCTGCAGGCGCAAAAATATCCATTGCGTCCATAAATGCAGAACCCATAATACCGAAAATATCGGTTACTTTATTAGCTGCTAATGTTTCGACAAAAGCTTCACTGGGAGTCATTTTAGCCATAATTTTTCCTGATAAATAATTATTTGTTAGCTTGATATTAAATAGCTTGTATTAATTGATACCTTAAGAACTGAATAGCGCAGCTGACCCAAAGGACAAGCTGCGCATCAGATATCATCTAATGAAAGCCATGCTAACAGCCTTCACAGGATCTTTCAATTAAAATTATCAAAAAATGAGAATTTCATGCTCAAAAAATGAATAAATAGCATTTTTTGAGCATTTTGAAAATAACAGTCATTTCCTAGAATCCCACCCCACTTAGAAGATATAAAGATAACTGTGGAAATAACGCAACGATGATCCAAACAATTACTAGGGAAATTAAATACGGCATCGAATACGCCAGCAGTTTCAGATATGGAATACCGGTGATACCGCTAGCAACATAGAGATTCAGGCCATATGGTGGCGTAATAAAACCAATCGCATCACCAACTAAGAAAATCACAGCGAAATGAATTGGATCAACACCCACACTTAACGCAATTGGACCTAAAATTGGCGCCAAGATAATGGTATTAGGCAAACTCTCTAAGATAGTACCTGCTAACAATACAATTAACATACAGGCAAACAAGACCGGATAATAACCACCTAAGGATGTCACCATCTCCGTAATAAATGCTTTCGCACCTAACTGAGACAATACTTGCTGCATCACAATAGAAATCGCAATTAGCGGTGCTAACATGCCCGTGATCTGGCCTGAGCGCATCAAAATTTTAGGCAAGTTTTTAATCTTAATTTCACGCGTAATAAATACACCAGCAATCAAACAAAACCCCGTGGTGACACCAGCCGCTTCCGTCGGAGAAAACTTACCGCTGTAAATACCCCAAATAACAATCGCGATTGCCAAGAAACCTAACCAAGCCAAAACAGCCGTTTTGGCCACTTTTACTGGGCTAAACTTAATCACTTGGCCCCAGTTATTTTTCTTACAAAAGATATAGCACACAAGCTGCATCGCGATAACCATCAACAAGCCTGGGATGATACCTGCCACAAAAAGCTCGCCAATAGGTAACTGCATGATAAAGCCATAAACAATAAAGATAATACTGGGTGGAATAATAATACCCACAGTACCACCTGCCGCCACGGTAGCGGCCGCGAACCGACTATCATAACCATTCTTGACCATCGCCGGATGCATGATGCCACCGATAGTAGCTGTCGTAGCCGAGTTCGAACCCGAAATAGCCGCAAACAAGCCACAAGCACCTAATGCGGACATCCCTAAACCACCACGAATCCAACCAAGTGAAGCATAAGCAAAATCAACTAATCGCTGAGCAATGCCTGCTGCACTAATTAAGTCACCCGTTAAGATAAACAACGGCAACGCAAGTAAGCCAAAAAAGTATAAACCGTCAAATAAAGTCACACTCAAGTTCACGAGCGTGAAATCAACAGCCAAACTCACACCAACGACCCATAAACCAATGATTAAAAATATTGGAACACCGATCACAAATAAAAATGTAACCACTAGGCTGACTAGCCCTATTAAATAACCTTCCATCATAAGCCCCCTAGTCTTGTAGTAATGCGGTAGTGATAATCAAAGGTTCTTTTGCTCTGAACATTTTGGTATCAACAATTAAGTTTTGTGTCACTCTGACAAGCAGCAAGCACCAAGCAAAAGGCGTCATAATATAAAACCACCATTGCATGATGTCATTTGTACCATCCACAATCGCGTAGTTATCATAAAGAAGAACAATCGGATCTACCCAATAGTAGACAACAATTCCACCAAAGGCATACCAACAGAGTGCATCGGCAACTAAGCATAAATATTGTTTGTTATAAGACAGCCTTTCTCGCAACTCGTTAAAACGTAAATGAGAGCGATGCTTCGTGTTATATGAACAACCCATCCATGTCAGCCATAAAAATAGATAAATCGGAATACTTGTGCTCCAGGGCGATTGCTTGCTAAAGACAAAGCGATTAATCACTTCGCTAAAAATAATCCATGCCATCGCACTATAAGATATAAGAATGATATATTTTTCAATATTTTCATCCAAAAAATTAAAAATTTTCTTAACCATTATAAGAATACCTAACAAAAAAAATAACTCAGAACCCTTCTACTAAGTCATCTAAACTATATTTGACCACTTACACTTCTCAACATCCATACCATCAAAGCAATCACTCAAAAGCATTTTTTGAAGAAGATAAAACTATTAATCTTTAATGAACAACAGTTTATATAGTGCATTAGGAAAGCCTGAATGGCAATTCTAATACCTGCGCAGCAGGATCAAAGAAAAAAATAAAACAATGGCCCATGCAAAAGTGCATGAGCCATTACTTCATAACTAAGCTAAATGATTAGCTTTTCCACCAGCGTTGAGGTGTAACATTCTCAACCAGTGTGTCAGCAGGGATTTCACGAGCAATTTTAGAAATTGAACCGTATGTATCCAAACCACCTGACCATTTGTCAAGACGTTCACGCCATTGCGCCCATGCATCAGGGTTCGCATCTGGAGAACATATATCCGCCGCTTTTTTGCGCTCAGCATCCGATAAATGCGCGATGCGAGTTCCATGCTTCTTGAATAATGTGCCATCAAGTTGCGGAGTCGTTGCACCCACTGTGTTAACCAATGCGGCTTCTTGAGCTGCTTGCACTTTAACTTGCGTTAAATAAGCAGACTCCATCACAGCGTCTTGTAGCTCGCCACTAAATCCGTCGAATACTTTCGCATCCATCATCGTTGCTTCTGTACCACAGAAAAAACGAAGATCAACTGATTGTGCTACCGCAGGTGACATGTTTGCATAAGCAACCGCGCCCGCCCAAGTCTCTGCTCCATCAATTAAACCAGTTTTCAATGCATCTAATGTTTCTGACCAAGCAACGGGCACTGGGTTCAACTCAAGAAGTTGCATTGCAATACGTCCAAGTTGTGTACCTGTCACACGATTTTTGGTGCCACGCAATTCATCGATTGATGTAATTAACGGCTTATCTTTGAACTTAAGACCCATTTGAAGTCCGCGTAACTCACAATGTGAGAATAAGAACTGTAGACCGTGTCTTTTCTTCAATGGTTCACGCAAGATCTTTTCGCTATCTTTGTGATAGAGGAAGTGATATTGAGATGCACGCGTTGGAAACATATAAGCGTAATCTAAAACGTTCAAATATGGCGCGCCACCCGCTGAGTTTTGAGTTGACGCTGAGAACATTTGAGTAATGCCCTGTTGAGTCTTTTTAACACAGGTTGTTTGACCACAAATTTGATTATCTCCGATGAATTCGATACGAATTTCACCGTTTGAACGTGCTTCAATGTCTTGCAAGAAGTCTAGGCAACCTGCTCGTTCGATCAAAAGGTTTTTCTCATTAAAACCAGATGCACCGAATTTTAGAACATGCTTAGCGTTTTTAATGTCGCGTCTTTTTGCTTCACCTTCGGCAGCATTCGCTAATTGTGATGCTGTGAATGAACCGCCTAGTAAACTTGCACCCAAGATGGTTGAGCTCAGGCCATAAGTACTGGTGATTTTAAAGAAATCTCTGCGAGAGAGGTTATCATTCAAGGATTGAATGTTAGATTTTTTTGTCATGCTGCCTCCAAATAAGTTTTGATAGCACTGTTATTAATTTTCTATTCTTATTATGAAAATACTTGTTTTCTTAACGATAAAGCATTCAAGTGGAGCAATTAAAGCACATGATAATGACAGTTTTCAACAATTATGATAATATTTGTCTCAATATCAGCAAAAAGTGTCGTTTTTTTCAATTTTTGATAATAGCTTTCAAAATCATTAAAACCACCATAGCTTAAAAATAAAAAAAATTTTTTATTTTCCTGAATAGTTAATCAGCACTTTTTAGAGCATATAGAAGGATTACCAATAATTGTTGTACCGCCCATTGAGGGCTTAAAACTTACAAATATATTTACCCTATATCGGTTTTTTTTATAAGATTTATCGTTTTTGAGACTATTCACCTCACAAATCATATAAAATCAGCCAAACTTAATAAATTTTAAAATAACAATCACTGATCACTATGCCTGCAAGTAGTAACGAAAAAAATATTATTGCCAGTAACCACCCATCATCAGCAACACTTCGCGCATTGCGAGTTCTTGAAATTGTTGCTGAATCGGAAAAACCACTGACTGCGACAGAAATCAATCAATGTTTGAATTTACCCAAGCCCACAATACATCGTATTTGTCTCATGCTTGAACGCGAAGGCTATTTACAAAATGAAATCGACAGCAAAGGCTTATTTGCAGGCACACGATTATCAAAAATTGCCATGAACATCTTTAGTAATAATTCAAACTTTAAAGATGAACGCCATTCCATCCTCAAAAAACTTTCCAGCGAAATTGGTGAGACGTGCAATATATGCATACCTAACGGCATGGAAATGATTTATTACGACCGCGTTGAAACACATTGGCCGTTCAGAATGCAAATGAGCATTAATGATCGAGTACCTACATATTGCACAGCCAGTGGAAAATTATTCTTGGCCTTATTACCTTCTGCAAAAAGGAACCGCATCATTGCCAATCTTGAAATGGAAAAGCGAACTGACAACACGATCCTCAACGAAGAAGACCTCAAATTAGAATTAAAAAAGATTCGCAAAACTGAAATTGGTATCGACAATGAAGAATTCATGAAAGGCATGATCGCCATATCTGTACCACTCAAAGCCAGTGAGAATCGATTTGTTGGCTCTCTTACTGTTCACGCACCCAAAGCCAGATTATCAATAGAACAAGCGATGGAGAAAATTCCATTAATGCATGAAGCATCTAATGACATTATCAAGTCAATGGAAAACAACGACGACGAGCTATAGATAACTTCAAAAACTCAAAAATAAACACTTTTGTTGAATTATGAGACTGTCATGATCATTTTTTGAATATTATGTTTGATTTTGTTTTGCTTGGTTGATAATCTAGTTCGATCACAAACAAAATCATACGTATTATTCATATGTCTACAGAACTCTACGACTACGTCGTCATTGGTGCCGGATCAGCTGGTTGCGTACTTGCAAACAGGCTAACAGAATCATCCAACAAAAAAGTACTGCTATTAGAAGCAGGCAATAAAGACAGCAATCCTTGGATTCATGTCCCTATTGGCTACTTCAAAACAATGCACGACCCGAAAGTCGATTGGTGTTACAAAACTGAAAATGACCCTGGATTAAATGGGCGAAGCCTAGAGTGGCCTCGTGGTAAAGTCCTTGGCGGTTCAAGCTCCTTAAACGGTTTATTGTATGTTCGTGGCCAAGCGGATGACTACGATGACTGGGAACAACTAGGCAACAAAGGTTGGTCTTATAAAGAAGTACTCCCCTACTTCATAAAATCAGAAAACAATGAACGTGGCGCCAACAAATACCATGGTAATAACGGGCCTTTACGCATCGCTAATATTCGTATCAAACGCGAAATTTGTGACCATTTCATTAATGCTGCTGAACAAGCGGGCATTCCAAAAAATGATGACTTTAATGGTGAAGACCAAGAAGGTGTTGGCTATTTTCAACTAACACTCACAGAAAAAGGTACGCGTTGTAGCTCAGCTGTTGGCTATTTAAACCCGGTTAAAAACCGCCCCAACCTAGATATTGTCACTGGTGCACTTGTGCACAAGATCAACTTCGAAGATGACCACGCGGTATCGGTGACTTATGAAGCAAACGGAAAAAAAACAACAGCCCACTTTACAGGAGAAATTCTTGTCTCCGCTGGCGCAATCAATTCACCACAGATTCTGATGTTATCGGGTATTGGCGATAAAGATGAATTAGCGAAGCATGGAATCAAATCCGTTAAACACTTGCCTGGCGTTGGTAAAAACTTACAGGATCACCTACAGATTCGAACTATCTATAAAGTCAATAAACCGCTAACACTGAATGACGAGCTAAGGAACCCGTTGCGTAAAATGACAATGGGGCTTGAATATATGCTGTTTCGAACAGGTCCTTTAACGATGGCAGCAAGTCAAGTCGCTATTTTTACGTCCACAAAACCTGACGTTAAACGCCCTGATATTCAATATCACTTCCAACCTTTAAGTGCCGACAAACCAGCTGATGGTACTCATAAGTTCTCTGCATTTACAGCATCAGTCTGTCAACTTCGCCCAACCAGTACAGGCTCTATTGAGTTGCAATCAAGTGATCCAAAGCAATATCCCGCAATTCACCCAAATTATCTGGCAACCGAAGAAGACCAACAGTGCGCTATCGACTCCATCAAATTAACGCGAAAAATTATGGAGCAAGACGCTATTTCAGGGTTAATTGCCGACGAGCACGAACCAGGTCGAGAACATCAAACTGATGAAGAGCTGTTGCAATACGCTCGCAACCGCGCCACGACTATTTACCACCCTACCGGCACTTGCAAAATGGGCCCTAGCAGTGACCCTATGGCTGTAGTCGACGAACGTTTAAGAGTTCACGGCATGACAGGCATTAGAGTAGTTGATTGTTCAATTATGCCTATTATCGTTTCAGGCAACACCAATGCGCCCGCAATAATGATTGGTGAAAAAGCCGCGGATATGATCAAAGAAGATTCAGCAGCTTAGTTCACACTGCCAAATTCTGACTGAATTCGCCTCACTGGATAACCTCTTTTCAGAAAAACAAGAAAAGCTTATCCAGTATTCGGCGAAATAGAACAAAAAAAATTGCATAGAATAGATGAATACCAACTATTACTTAGCTGGCTACTATTTCAAAGATAAGCGCTAAATATCACATGATCGTTTAGCCAACTATAGAGTGTTTTTATGAATATGAAACAGCCTCACGTTGAAACTTCACCACAGGTTTCTGATGAAGTAAAAAAAACCACATGCTACATGTGTGCCTGTCGATGCGGCATTAATGTCCATATGAAAGATGGAAAGGTTGCCTATATAGAAGGCAATAAAGACCATCCAGTTAACAAAGGCGTACTATGCGCAAAAGGCTCATCAGGTATCCAACAGATCAATTCTCCTGCACGTTTGACATCGCCTTTACTCAGAACAGGCCCTCGCGGCTCTGGCGAATTCAAAGAAATCAGTTGGGACGAGGCACTAGAAAAAGCCGTAGAGTTACTCAAACCTATTCGTGAAGACAATCCGGCCAAGCTAGCATTCTTTACTGGTCGCGACCAATCACAAAGCTTCACATCCTTCTTTGCTCAAAACTTTGGCACTCCCAACTATGCAGCCCATGGTGGTTTTTGTTCGGTCAATATGGCTGCCGCAGGCATTTATACCATCGGCGGTGCTTTTTGGGAGTTTGGTCAACCCGACTGGGAACACACAAAACTTTTTATGCTCTTTGGCGTTGCTGAAGACCATGATTCTAACCCGATCAAAATGGGTATTGGAAAAATCAAAAAACGCGGTGCTAAAGTCATTGGCGTTAATCCCATTCGCTCTGGCTACAATGCAGTAGCCGATGAATGGGTGGGTATCACACCCGGAACAGATGGGCTATTTATTCTCGCATTAGTTCATGAATTATTTAAAGCGGGAAAAATTGATTTAAATTACCTGGCGAATCTGACCAATGCTCCGGTTTTATTAAATTCAGATAAAGACTCTCCTGAGTACGGTTTGTTTCTGAAAGATGATGAAGGAAAAGCACTCGTCATTGACCGAAAAACTGGCAAAGTCGCTGCATTCGATCAAAAAGGTATCGAACCCGACTTGAGTGGACAACATGACATTGATGGTATCACTCATACCACGGTCTTTAAGAAAATGGCGGAGCAATACCTAGACCCACAATATGCTCCGGAATCAGTAGCTAATCAATGTGGTATTTCTGCAGATAAAATTAAACTCATCGCTGCAGAACTCGCGCGTGTTGCTTTTGACGAAGCATTTGAGCTAGACCAACCTTGGACTGATTTTCGAGGCAAACGCCATGAAAAAATGATTGGCCGCCCCGTTTCATTCCACTCGATGCGTGGTATTTCAGCACACTCAAACGGGTTTCAAACCTGCAGAGCCCTTCATATTTTACAAATTGTTTTAGGTACCGTTGAAGTACCTGGCGGCTTCCGTTTTAAACCGCCTTACCCAAAACCTGTCGAAGCGCACCCTGCTCCGCATTGTAAAGTGACACCAGATACACCACTTGATGGGCCACATCTTGGTTTTGTCCGTGGACCAGAAGGTTTAGCACTTGATGAAGATGGAAAAGCGGTGCGAATAGATAAAGCATTTACATGGGATAACCCCATGTCATCGCACGGTTTGATGCATATGGTGATCTCAAATGCTCATGCGGGCGATCCCTATGAAATTGATACCCTGTTCTTATATATGGCCAACATGGCATGGAACTCGTCAATGAACACCTCAGGCACTATTGAGATGCTCACGGATAAAAAAGAAGACGGTACCTATAAAATACCTAATATCATCTACTCAGATGCATACTCTTCTGAGATGGTTGCTTTTGCAGACTTAGTGCTTCCTGACACAACGTACCTTGAACGCCACGATTGCATCTCATTACTTGATCGTCCTATTTGTGAACCCGATGCAGTCGCTGATGCAATTCGCTGGCCTGTCATTGAACCAGATCGCGATGTTCGCGGCTTTCAATCAGTTCTAATTGACTTAGGGGCTCGCCTTAAGCTACCAGGCTTTATCAATGAAGACGGGTCTCAAAAATATGAAGACTATGGTGATTATATTATCAACCATGAACGCCGCCCAGGTGTAGGCCCATTAGCCGGCTTTCGCGGTGAAGAAGGCAATTCATATGGGCGTGGGTCGGTCAATAAAGATCAACTAGATAAGTATATCGAAAATGGCGGCTTTGCTTTAGAACACATCAAACCTGAAGCGGCCTATTACAAGCCTTGGAACCATGCCTATCAGGAATGGGCTGTAGAGAAAGGTTTTTATGATGCGCCACAACCTTATATCTTCCAAATCTACTCAGAACCTATGCGTAAATTTCAACTTGCTGGTGAAGGCCACGGAGAGCATCAGCCGCCAGAGCATTTACGCGAACAAATCAAAGAAGTTTTCGAGCCTATGCCAATTTGGTATGAACCGTTTGAAGAACAGCAGGTCGATGAAGACGAATATCCTATTCATGCGTTAACACAACGCCCGATGGCGATGTATCACAGCTGGGGCAGCCAAAATGCATGGCTTCGTCAAATTCATGGTATGAACCCTCTATACATCCCAACCAAAATTTGGGAAGCCAACAACTTTAAAGAAGGCGATTGGGCAAAAGTTAGCTCGCTTCACGGCGAGATCACCATTCCGGTTGCACACATGGCGGCGTTGAACGAAAACACCGTTTGGACATGGAATGCTATTGGTAAACGAAAAGGTGCTTGGGCGCTTGAAGATGATGCACCTGAAACAACCAAAGGCTTTTTACTGAACCATTTAATTCATGAACTGTTACCCGCCAAACGAGACGGGCAACGCTGGGCAAACTCTGACCCGATTACAGGACAAGCGGCATGGTTTGATTTGCGCGTCAGAATTGAACGCCTTGACGAACAAGAACAAACATTGCCTGATTTTGATCCACAAAAATCCCCTGTCGGTCGAGGCAACAGCCAGCATTAATGAATAGCAACATGATTAAAGCAAAACATACCAATAAAAGAGGTCATCTATGACTCAATTACCTCAATCAACAGAAAAAAAGCTCGGCCTAGTTATTGATTTAGATACCTGTGTTGGCTGCCATGCTTGTGTGACGTCCTGTAAAGGATGGAACACAGAAAACTACGGCGTACCACTAAGCGATGATGATGCCTATGGCGCAAATCCAATAGGCACCTTTTTAAACCGTGTTCATTCTTTTGAAGTTCAACCTGAAGCAACGGGTGGTTGCGGATCTTCCGCACAAACGGTTCACTTTCCAAAATCATGCCTTCATTGCGACGATGCTCCTTGCGTGACCGTCTGCCCAACAGGCGCGAGCTACAAACGGCAAGAAGACGGCATTGTGCTAGTTGATGAAGATGCATGCATGGGCTGTGGCTTATGCGCGTGGGCATGCCCATATGGTGCACGTGAACTAGATACTGATGCTGGCGTCATGAAAAAGTGTACGCTGTGCGTCGATCGTATCTATAACGAGAATTTACCCGAAGAAGATCGACAACCCGCTTGTGTTCGCACCTGTCCTGCCGGCGCTCGACATTTCGGTGACTTCGCTGACCCTAACAGCAATGTTAGCCAATTAGTTGAAGAAAGAGGCGGTTTTGAATTGATGCCTGAACAAGGCACAAAACCAGTAAATCGATACTTGCCTCCACGCAAAAAAGATTCTTGGGATTCTAACGCTAACAATGTTCTACCACTTAATGCTATTTCAGAAGAACCAAAAGGTTTTCTCAAATGGTTAGATAACGCTCTAGGAAAAGTCTAATGCATCCAGCTCCTTCAGTCATCATATTTACCGTTCTTACAGGCCTAGGTTTTGGCTATATCGCTTGGTTAGGCTTTGGCCTTCCAGAAGTAATAGCCAGCAAGGCATTTTTCACTTATTTGATTGCATTTGCATTATCAGTGGGTGGTTTAATTTCATCTACATTTCATTTAGGTAACCCCAAAAATGCCTATAAGTCATTTTCACAGTGGCGCACTAGCTGGTTAAGCCGTGAAGGCTGGTTAGCGGTTATCACATTAATGATCACTGGTTTATTTGCCTTTTTATTGATATTTTTTGAAAAGAAATTGGCTATTTTAGGGTACATTTCCTCGTTACTCGCGGTTTTAACCGTAATTGCGACCTCCATGATTTATATCCAAATCAAAGCAGTTCCGCGCTGGAATCACCGTTCCGTGATGTTTTATTTCGTTTCATTATCACTGGCAGGCGGTGCCATTTTAGCGGGGCAAAATAAAGCCGCTTTGATTTTAACTATCGTTGCTGTGCTTGCTCAAATCGTCATGTGGAAAATTGGCGATGGCCGCTTTGCAGAAGAAGGTTCAACAATGGAGAGCGCAACGGGTTTAGGTTTTATCGGCAAGGTTCGATTGTTCGAGCCTCCACACACGGGTGATAATTATTTATTGAAAGAGATGGCATATGTCATCGGCCGAAAACATGCTAATAAATTGAGGTTGCTCGCCTTATTATTTCTTGGCGTTATCCCTATTGGCTTATTAATGATGCCCAATCAATCGATAGGCGTTATTGTGCTTGCCGTCGCTTCTCACCTCGTGGGCGCATTCGCATCTCGCTGGTTATTCTTTGCCGAAGCAGAACACGTTGTCGGTCTATATTATGGTAAGCGCTAGCATCTAAACATCATACGACTACGCATCATACTACTACGCACAAAAGCTGCACTTTTTTTACACACTTTTCCTCCTCCTACTCAGTGAAAAAAATGTAAGGAGAGTGCAGCATTTTTCGCTTTTTACACTGCCTGAAATCAGATAGACTCAAGGCATGAAAGTTAGCCAACTATATATCTACCCCGTCAAATCCTTGCGTGGTATTGCAGTAGAAAAAGCAGAACTGACACCTCTCGGCCTTCGTTATGATCGCCATTGGATGATCATTGATGACAACAATCAATTCGTCACGCAGAGAAAGCACCCAAACATGGTGTTAGTGAAAACGCGACTCAGTGATAACTTCCTACACTTATCAAAAGAAGGCATGCCAGAACTGCAAATTCCCTTGGCACCTGCTTCATCAAACAAACACACTATTTCCGCCACCATTTGGCGTGACGAGTGCCAAGTCGTCGACGAAGGCGACGAATTCGGGCGGTGGATCACACAAGCCTTACAGAGTAAAAAAACGTTACGTTTAGTAAGAATGGCTCCAAACGAGCAAAGACCTCAATCTCAAGGAGAAAGGTTTGGCCATGAAAATACGACTCAATTTTCGGATGCCGTATCTTATTTAGTATGCCACCAAAGCTCTTTGAACACGCTCAATGACGCATTAGTCGACAAAGGTTTCGAACCGAGTACAGTTGAGCAGTTCAGACCTAATATTGTTCTTGAAAATACCGACAATGAATTCAATGCGTTTCAAGAACATCAAGTACGCTCATTTAAGCACCAAAACTACACGTTAGAATCACGTGACCCTTGCCAACGTTGCATCATGCCTACAATCGACATTCAAACCGGCGAGAAACACCCAAAGCAAGAACCTTACAAAACGTTGGTCACACTAAACCCAATGCCTGACAACCCCAAAGCGCCTGCATTTGGTCAGAATGCGACGTTAACACCAGAATCAAATGGTGAACACATTACGATTGGTGACAATATTAGTGTTATTTTCTAAATTTCGAGGAAAAACCTCTCATAAAAACAATAATTGTTGACAATTTTTTATCTAAAGGTATATTTAATGCAGAAATACACCTTGAAAGATGAAAATTGTTAACAATTATGAATAAAAAACTGGATTCAAGCGCACATCAGACTAAACGTGTAGCTAGCAACGAAAGCCAAACGTTATCCGCTCAAGTTTACGATACGCTGAAAACTGAAATCATTGAAGGACGAATAGAGCAAGGCAGCAAAATCACGGAAGATGGTTTAGCCAAACAATTTGGTGTGAGTCGAGGCCCTCTCAGAGAGGCCTTACGATTGTTAGAAGGCGCTAGACTGATTGTTCGAATACCCCATGCTGGCATCCGAGTGGTAACGCTCACAGAAGAACTCATGCATGACATCTATACCATTCGAGAAGCCCTTGAAGGCATGTCCGCTCGCTTAGCCTCTGAAAACATGAGTGATGACGCTATTGCAGATCTATGGAAACTACTCGACGAACATCAGGCAGACATCGAAAACCATCAAGGTAAGCGCTACTTTCAAAGTGAAGGCAATCTCGACTTTCATTACAAAATCGCTGTCTCAAGCGGCAACCAATGGCTAACGGACTTATTAGGTAGTGAGCTCTATCAATTACTCCGAATGTGCAGACGCCGCTCTAGTCAAATGCCTGATCGTCCAAACAAAGCACTGAATGAACACCGGCAAATAGTTCAGGCGATAGAAAACCGTGACCCAGAATTAGCAGAGTTACTCATGCGCCGCCACATTAGCGGCGCTTGGAAACAAGTCAAAGACTTCTTGCAATAAACACGTTTAAAGCGTCTATGTTTCGAACAGACTGACACGTTGTTCACGATAATCATTCAACCTTTTTTATCCACAACCTTTGAAATTCAACAGGACCCTCAATGAACTCAGGAAAAAAATTTCGCCAAGCCGTTGAAGAAAACTCACCACTGCAAGTGGTTGGCACTGTCAATGCATACACGGCAATCATGGCTGAAAAAACAGGCCACAAAGCGCTATACCTTTCCGGCGGTGGTGTTGCCGCCTGCTCTTTAGGCATTCCCGACTTAGGCATCAGCACATTGAGTGATGTCGTTGAGGATGCATCACGCATCTGCAATGCCAGCGCGCTCCCTTTACTGGTCGACATTGACACGGGTTGGGGTGGTGCTTTTAATATTTCACGCGCTATCAGAGACCTAGAAAAAACAGGTGTGGCTGCTGTGCACATCGAAGACCAAGTCATGCAAAAACGTTGTGGCCACCGCCCCAATAAAATGATCGTGCCGCTAAATGACATGACCGATCGCATCAAAGCAGCCGTTGATGCAAAAAACAGTGAAGATTTCGTAGTGATGGCTCGTACTGACGCCTTAGCCGTTGAAGGCATGCAATCGGCTATTGATAGAGCCATAGCCTGTGTCGAAGCAGGTGCCGATATGATCTTCCCAGAAGCAATGATCACACTTGAACAATATCAAGAATTCGTCAATGCGGTGAATGTACCTGTCTTAGCCAACATCACTGAGTTTGGTGCAACCCCTTTATTTTCAAGCGAAGAACTCGCATCCGTTGGTGTCAAACTACAACTCTATCCGCTAAGCGCTTTTAGAGCGATGAGTTTAGCGGCATTGCATACCTATGAAGCCATTTTGAACGATGGACATCAAAAAAATGTCGTCGACAAAATGCAAACTCGCATGGAACTCTATGATTTCCTTGACTATCACGCCTACGAACAAAAGTTAGACCATTTGTTTCAACAAGAAAAATCATAGAAATGTTGACTCACCCCGCCCTTTTTCGAGACTTAATACGAGATACATCATGACTGATACCCCTACTACATTAAAACCAAAAAAATCAGTAGCACTGTCTGGGACTGCCGCAGGAAATACAGCTGTATGTACTGTTGGTCGTACAGGTAATGACTTACATTATCGCGGCTATGACATACTAGATATTGCCGAACACTGCGAGTTTGAAGAAATTGCACACCTCATTGTGCATGGAAAACTACCCACCATCGAAGAGCTGTCTCAATACAAACAAAAATTACAATCACTACGTGAACTACCTGATGCAGTAAAGCGCACGCTGGAGCAACTTCCTTCATCCACTCACCCTATGGATGTCATGAGGTCTGGTTGTAGTGTACTGGGCTGCATTAACGCCGAAAAGGATATTAACGATGCGGAAGCAACACGCGATCATATTGACCAACTCATGGCTTGCTTTGGTTCCATGCTTGCCTACTGGTATCACTATAGCCGTTCAGGTAAACAAATATCCCTTCAGACAAATGATGATTCGATTGGTGGCCACTTTTTAAGCCTATTACATGGTCAAAAAGCACCCGATTCATGGGTGAAGGCTATGCACATTTCGTTAATTTTGTATGCCGAGCACGAATTCAATGCCTCTACGTTCACATCTCGTGTCATCGCGGGTACCAATTCAGATATTCATTCATGCATCACCGGCGCAATTGGTGCGCTTCGTGGACCAAAGCACGGCGGTGCAAATGAAGTTGCCTTTGAGACTCAGCAACGTTACTCCTCGGCAGATCAAGCTGAAAAAGACATTCGAGAACGCGTTGCGAAAAAAGAAATTGTTATCGGTTTTGGCCACCCAGTCTATACCGTGAGCGACCCTCGAAATGAAGTGATTAAACGCGTTGCAAAGCAACTCTCTGATGAGAATAACAACACGTTGATGTATGACGTAGCGGAAAGGCTTGAAACGGTGATGTGGGATATCAAAAAAATGTTTCCAAATCTCGATTGGTTTTCAGCCGTGTCTTACAACCAAATGAATGTACCTACAGACATGTTCACTCCCTTGTTTGTTATAGCAAGAACCAGTGGCTGGGGAGCGCATGTGATTGAACAACGTGAAGACGGCAAGATCATTCGCCCTTCCGCCAATTACACCGGCCCAGAAAACTTATCTTTCAAACCTTTAGCTGAGCGATAAGCCTTTAGCTAGGACACAGCCTTTCGCCAACTTATGAATCAATCATTTGAGTATTTATATGAAATAAGCATCAAGTAATCATTTCAATAATCGATTGCGTGATGCCCTTTAAACCATTTAGTGACTTAACATCCAGAGGAATTCATGAAAGTATCAGACGCCTTACAACAACGAAAATCAACGCGAGCTTTTCTCGACAAAGCAGTTGATGAAGCCTTGATTAGAAAGGTTTTAACTTCAGCCGCTCATGCCCCTTCAGGTGTGAACTCACAACCATGGCAAGTCGCTGTCTTATCGGGAGCTAAAAAACGCGATTTACAATCCAAAATGGAAGCCGCATTTCGTGGTGGACAAAAAGGGAAAATGGATTACTCTTATTATCCAAACGAATGGATTTCACCCTATAAAGACCGTCGTAAAGAATGCGGACTGTTAATGTACAGTACGCTTGAAATTACACGTGAGGACAAAGAACGCCAACTCGACCAATGGGCAGCCAATTATCGTGCTTTTGATGCACCGACAATGTTGTTATTTTTTATGGAAGATATTATGGAAGCAGGATCATTTATGGACTTTGGTATGTTTTTACAATCCGTCATGCTTAGCGCTATGGAAGAAGGCTTAGCCACCTGCCCTCAAGCCGCATTAGGTGAATATCCTGACATTGTTCGAAAAGAACTTGGTTATCCCGATAATGCTATTGTGATGTGCGGCATGGCCATTGGCTACGAAGACGAATCCGCCCTAGTGAACAGCTACCGGACTTCAAGAGAAGATATTGATGTCTTCACAAAATTTTATCGCTAAAAATAAGAAGTAAACCTTGCAGCCTAAATCAGCGAAATACATACATTACATAGAATAATAAAGCGATTGGAATAGAGAAAATCATGAATTACCAAAAAGAATACCAACATTCTATTCAGCACCCTGAAGCATTTTGGAATGACAAAGCAAAAAAGCTCGACTGGTTCACGCCACCTAAGACTATTTTAAATACGGATCAGCACGGTATTTATCACTGGTTTGAAGATGGCGAAATGAACACATGTCATATGGCGTTGGATTACCATATTGAACAAGGCAAAGGCGATCAAATTGCATTAATTTATGACTCACCTGTCACCGATCAAAAGCGGCAATATTCATATCGTGAACTTCGTGATGAAGTGGCTAAAACAGCCGGAATGCTGCAAGCATTAAATGTCGAAAAAGGTGACCGTGTCATTATTTACATGCCAATGATCCCTGAGGCGGCTATCGCGATGCTCGCGTGCGCACGTTTAGGGGCAATTCATTCCGTCGTATTTGGTGGATTCGCCGCACCAGAACTTGCAGTACGCATTGATGACGCAAAACCCAAAGTCATTATGTCAGCCTCTTGTGGCATTGAAATTACACGCATCATTGAATACAAACCATTGCTAGACAATGCCGTAAGCCTTGCGAAACACAAACCTGATCACTGTGTCATTTTTCAACGACCACAACACGAATGTACACTCAACCAACCTCAAGACATCAACTGGAAGGATGCTATCAAAACCGCTCCGAGTGCAATTTGCACCCCCGTAAAGGGCAGCGACTTGCTTTATATTCTCTATACTTCAGGAACGACAGGCAAACCTAAAGGTGTGGTGAGAGAAAACGGAGGCCATGCTGTTGCCATGAAATACAGTATGTCCGCTATTTATGACATTGAACCAGGTGAAGTATTTTGGGCGGCATCCGATGTCGGTTGGGTGGTTGGTCATTCCTATATTGTTTACGCCCCACTACTTCAAGGGGCAACAACTATCATGTATGAAGGCAAACCCATCATGACACCTGATGCTGGCGCTTTTTGGCGAGTCATCGAAGAGTATCAAGTGAAAAGTTTGTTTACCGCCCCCACCGCCTATCGCGCCATCAAAAAAGAAGATCCGGACGGCAAATTAGCGAAAAAGTATAATCTGAACTGTTTGCAAACATTATTCTCCGCTGGGGAACGATTAGACCCCGCGACACATGAATGGCTTGAAGAAACCTTGAATGTTCCCGTGATTGATAATTGGTGGCAAACCGAAACTGGCTGGGCTATTGCATCTAATCAGCGCGGCATTGAACCCATGACCATCAAACAGGGTTCAGCAACCGTCCCAAGCGCGGGTTATGAAGTCCATATTTTAGATGAACATGGCAAACAACTCCCCAAAGGCGAGCAAGGTGACATCGCGATAAAACTCCCTCTTCCGCCGAGTTGTTTAACGACCGTTTGGGGTGACATTGAACGTTTTAAAAGCGGTTACTTATCGACTTATCCTGGCTACTATTTAAGTGGTGACGGTGGTTTTTTTGATGACGACGGTTATCTATTTGTGATGGGACGCGTCGATGATGTCATCAATGTGGCCGGACACCGACTATCCACTGGCGAAATGGAAGAAGTGATTGGCAAGCACCCTAGCATCGCTGAATGCGCTGTCATTGGCAGGAATGATGATCTCAAAGGGCAACTACCCGTTGGCTTAGTCGTCCTTAAAACTGAGGAAAACCTTTCCGATGAAGATGTTCAACAGCAACTGGTGCAGTTAGTCCGCGCAGAAATCGGTGCCGTGGCTGCACTTAAAGAAATACATGTGGTTCCAGGTCTGCCAAAAACCCGTTCGGGAAAAATTTTACGAAAAACAATTCGCCAAATTTTCAATGGTGAAGACTTTGTCGTTCCGTCTACCATTGAAAACCCTGACCGACTGAATGATATCACTGCCATTATTAATAACGCCTAAATACAAACACGTAAAAACTCTTACCTCTAACTTAACGTCAATACCCTCTCATTATTTCTTGTGAGAGGTGTTGAATGAATCAGTGCCTCAGAAAGACTATTTATAATGAACAGCTAGCCAAACAGTTTCTGTTTCAGGCGTTGTCCATGAAACTTTATGTTTCTCATGCTTCGGTATATTGGTATAACTGCCTGATACTAAGTGTACATCGTCCTTATTTTCGAATGAAATAATTGCTTCACCCTGCAACACAATAACCCATTCATTTTCGGCTTGGTCATACCAACCAAACTCTGGAGAAGAATGCCCTTTAGACACAATTCTCTCGATTCGCACATTCTCTGCTCGCACCAACTCAGAGAACACTTCTGCACTAACATCATGCGGAATTGATTCAAATACGTTTTTCATTTTATTTTGCTAGCAACATTCTTTGAGCAATAACAGGCACTTGATTATAAGCTGTTTTAAACGTGTCAGTGACACGGAAGCCATACGAACTATACAACTCTATTGCAGGGTAATTAGACTGCGCAACATTCAAACTAGCCTCGGAAGAAATCTTAGATAATAAATATTCTAACAACCTCTTTCCTATCGCCTTGCCCCGATATTCAACCAGCACAAAAAGCGCTCGAATTTCATTCCCACAAACGGCCCCATACCCTTGGATACAATGCCCATCATCGAAAACATAAATATCAGATTCCAACAACGCAAACAGTCGTTTTTGATCTTGATCGAGTGGTAACAATGAAAACGTCTTCTCTTCAAAACGTAACTCGTCCAGCTTTGACCTTGAATATATCTCAAAAATCTGCGGAAGGTCTTCTTGGGTAAATACACGGATAGTCATTTATTCAACACCATCATAAAAAGACAAACAGCTTGTTTCTATGGCAGAGCGCACGTGTGCTACCCCTTATCGACATCTGCCAACCACTGTGATTGACTGACTTTACATAGCACATGTTCGCAAAGTGGATGCGAAGCCTCAACATCTGGATGCATAAAATTTTGGCGACTATCAATCATCCCTATTTTTTGCATAACCGCTCTCGAACGAACATTAACAACACTCGTAAATGAAACAACTTCCTGTAAATTTAACGTATCAAATGCATATTTAAGCACTTCTTTCGCCGCTTCAGTTGCATAGCCTTTGCCCCAATGCTCTTTTGATAAGCGCCAACCAATTTCTACACAAGGAGAAAATGGCAAACGGTCCGTCGGAGTATGTAAACCGACAAAACCAATAAATGCTTGTTCATTAGGGATTTCTACCGCCCACAAACCCCATCCACGCGCATCAATGATCGATTGGATTTTTAATCCCATGTTATAGCTTTCTTCTTGAGTTTGAGTGTTTGGAAAAAACTCCATCACCTCTTTGTCACGACACATGTCTGCGAACGGAATAAAATCATCCGTTGTCCATTGTCTCAGTAACAATCTATTCGTTTTCAACATTCTATAACCATGCTTAAATCTTGTGTGACATTTATCACATCATCAGTAACAATAAGGATTAAAAGGCGATTGTAAATCCATCTTTTTTGCATATGTTGCAAATACTGCATTATTCGCTAAGAATAGACATGAAGGCATTTTACAATAAAAAAACATCCATATAGAAAACTATGAAAAACGAAAATCCAATTGTTATTAGCGGCTCAGGCCTTTGGACTCCCGAATACACTATTAGCAATGATGAACTCGTTGATGCCTATAATCGTTATGCTGAGCAATATAATCAAGATAATACTGACGCAATTGCATCTGGTGAACTCACCGAAAAACCTTTATCTAGCGCTGAATTCATTAGCAAGGCATCCGGCATACAAAGCCGTTATGTCTATCGAAAAGAAGGCATCTTGGACATCAATCGCATGCGACCAAACATTGAATCACGTGGCCGCGATGAACTGTCACACCAAGCTGAGATGGCCGTCAATGCGGCTAAAATAGCGATGCAAGACGCACACAAAACAGCTAAAGACATTGATGCCGTGATTGTATCTTGCGCTTATACACAACGCGCTTATCCAGCCATTGCGATTGAAGCTCAGCATGCGCTTGGCATCAATGGCTTCGGGTTTGATATGCTAGTGGCGTGCTCCGCTGGCACGTTTGCCTTGCAACGGGCCTACGAAATGGTGTCGGCAAATACGGCAAAGTGTGTGCTTGTGATCAACCCTGAACTCGCATCTCCACAAGTGAATTACTGCAATCGAGATAGCCATTTCATTTTTGGTGATGTGGCGATGGCGACTATCATTGAATCATCCGATACAGCCACATCTGAGCATTGTTATGCAATCTTAGGCACTAAAGCAGTGACGAGTTTTTCGAACAATATTCGTTCCGACTTTAGTTACCTATCACGCGCGGACGATACCGACCCTTTTGCAGAAGACAGGCTATTCCACCAAGAAGGACGAAAAGTCTTTAAAGAAGTATGTCCGATGGCCGCCGAGCACATCACGTCTCAATTAAGTGCTTTAAACATCGATAATGCTAACGTTAAACGTTGGTGGTTACACCAAGCAAATATCAATATGAACCAGTTGATTGCCAAGAAATTGATTGGCAGAGTACCTCATGAAAACGAGGCACCTATTGTGCTCGATAGGTTTGCTAATACCGCTTCCGCCGGTTCTTTAATCGCATTCAATCAACATAACAAAGACTTGCAAAGTGGTGATCTCGGTTTACTCTGTTCTTTCGGTGCTGGTTATTCAATAGGCAGCTTGGTATTAAAAAAGTGTTAATGCCCTATGGTTTCATTCTTAAACTGGCTGATTACTGAAATCAGCTTCGCATCACATTGGGTTTAATTGAGAAAAAACCAGTCATGGAAACAATGATGGAGACAGCATGAAATATTCAGTTAATCGATACATTAACTTGACCGTTAAACGTTTAAATCTCTTGGTTTTCATGATGATTTTTTCCACTAACATTTCTTATGCTAACGACAAAATACCTGTGTGGGATTTATTGAAGTCTGGCAATCATTTTGCCATGGTGCGTCATGCTATTGCTCCAGGCACAGGTGATCCTTCAAACTTTAAGATTGGTGATTGTTCTACACAAAGAAACTTATCTGATGAAGGAAAGCATCAGGCAAAATCAATTGGGAAACGATTTCGTGAAAACGGCATTGAAAACGTCAACATATTTTCAAGCCAATGGTGTCGCTGCCTTGAAACTGCCCAATTACTATCACTGGGTCCAGTTCAAGAACTCCCTCCGTTAAATTCATTTTTTCGAGATAGCGAAAATGGAGCCTCACAAACACAAGCGCTAAAAGAATGGTTATCAAAAAAGAACCTGAGTACTCCTACCCTACTCGTCACTCACCAAGTCAATATTACTGAGCTGACAGGCATTTATCCACGCGCTGGAGAAATGGTGATCGTTGAACGGACCGATTCAGGAGAACTGATTGTGATTGGCAGGCACCAAGGAGAGCGCAAATAAGATTTAAAGCAATATTATTGACGCTTGACGTGAATAAAAATTGAATAAAACCCTAAAATAAAAAAGGCTTCAGAGAGTAATTTCATTGCATCTTCAGCGAATGATAGCCATCTATGTAAAACAGCAGCCATGTTTTCCTCAAAAAAGAATAAGACAATATCTTTTCGATTGGTCATCACGTCTAAGCCAACCATCACAAACAAAAACACAAAACCAATCACAAACAATGAAAATTGTGCTTTACAAGCCTTCATTTCGTTTCGATAAACAAACAGCACAACCAAACCAATGAGTCCATACAGTCCTACCAAAAGGTCATCAATACGGTCAGTGAGTCCTGTCTCTTGAATATTAAAAACATAATGAATTAATCTATCAATTCTTTCGTGTATTTTAAGCGATTCATCAAAGGCTAAAAAAAGAAATCCCATCGAAATGAGTAACCATATTAAGTTAGGTTTTTGCCAAAAAGAAATATGCGTCGAGCTTTCACGCTCACGATAAATATTGTAAGACAATCTCGATACGATCAGCAGTTGGATCGCTGAAAAAAACGTGATGAACCCACCTTCTTTAAAGGGTTCATTAATACCAAAAACATCCAAGGATATAGCGGCAGCTATGGTCAATAAGTTGATAACTAAAACGATGTTGAACGCCTTTTTCATGACTGTATTATGATTAAAATGAGGTTGTTACTTTACTTAATTATTCTCTAAGCACACCATTGGATGAGTAGAGTGCAGTGTGGTTTCACCGATACACCAAAGTGAAAAGTTGCGTATTTTGACTTGAAACTTACCGCTTCAGACCAGAGCTTACAAAAATACAATGCTAAACCGTTTAAGTTTCGCACATTACTCCTGCCTCCTTCCTACGTCAATTGCAAACGTGGTTAACCTCTTAAAACTATGACACTAACGGAATAAAACTCAGGCGTGTCACACAGAAGCTTTTATTTAATTAGGTTTCACCAAAGGAAGTCCTCTTGCACGCCACGCCCTTGTATCGCCTTTTAAGTGAAATAAACGAGCATCTTTGACCTTTTTTGTTTCTCTCACATAATCAGTGAGAATTTTGGCCCTCACCCCCGAATGACAATAGAAAATTAAGTCTTTACCAACATACTGATCCAAGATTGTGACGTCTTTTAAAATCGTTTTATGAGGGTGATTAATGGCACCTTCAATAAAACCACGTCGATATTCTCTAACCGTTCTCACGTCAATGACCACCACATTGGGTTCTTTCACTTTTTCCATGAATTCTTTTTGAGATAAATGCGTCACACCATCTTTAAATTCAGCAGCCGAAATGCTCATTGCTGAAAACATCAATGCAAGACATAAAGCTATTGATGCATAAAACGGAGTTTTATAAAGTCTTTCTTTCATGGTGATTCCTTTAGTTTTTGTGACGATGCGTTTGCCGTAAATGGCAGCTTCAAGCACCAAATAAACGATGCGGGCTTTAACGTTTGATATTCATTCAAACCAATTACCATGCCATCATGACCTTGGCTTGGCTGTGCCGTATAAGTTTTGAACATGCGATCCCAGATAGACAAGAAAAAGCCATAATTACTGTCTGTTTCGGCTGGAATCTCAGAATGATGCACTCGATGAGAATCTGGTGTGACAATGACGGTTCTCAATGCCCTGTCTACTCGCGTT
Source organism: Arenicella sp. (assembly GCA_050633585.1). Classification (GTDB taxonomy): domain Bacteria; phylum Pseudomonadota; class Gammaproteobacteria; order Arenicellales; family Arenicellaceae; genus CALKZN01. Next base: position 10,743 of record JBOEGT010000054.1, on the reverse strand, counting down.
GGCAAGCGGACATTCGCATGGTTAAACATGGCAGATGCGTTAAGAATAATTTCGAACAAAATGACCGATATCGTAATCGGCCCTATCAACAAAATGACAACACATTTATACAGCATGGACAAAAACGCTTCGATGGGATGAAAGCGAATGCCTGTGGTCACATCAATATCTCTGTCTGCATGGTGAACTTTATGAAAACGCCAGAGCACCGGTATTTTATGTGAGCACACATGCTGGAAATAAATGGCCAAATCGAGCAATACAACCCCAAGAATTATTTCAAGATAAAACGGCAACGGAATCGGAGACAAACTCAATAACCCCCAACTATTATCAAGCGCATAATCTGCCACCGCCACTGCCGTGATTGGGCCTAATAATTTCAACACCAGAATATTACTCGCCGTCAAACCCAAGTTGGTCAACCAACGTTGGCCACGCTGTTGCTGTCGCTGCTTTTTAGCAAATAACGTCTCGGCGATCGCCATGAGTAGCAACACGGCGATAAAAATACTCAGTCTTATAATATTCGTGTCCAATCTTTTCTCTCTGTTCTTTTTTCTAAGTAGTTTTTTCTAAGTACCTTGTCTCTAACACTATGCTTTTTATGTCGTTTAAAATGCGTTTCCTAATCAATACTTTATTTGTTTGTCTTAATTCCGAGCAAGCCATACAAAGGGCAAAAATTAATAAACGCGGTCGCTATTAATATTAAACCCACGATAGACGCCACGCAAACCCACGTTGATTTTGGAAAAACAAAGAATAATGCAACCAATATAAAACCAACAACGATACGCAACACTTTATCCGCACTACCTACATTTTTTGTGAACATGATAACCCCTCGATTAAAAAGTGAATGAATGTTCAACCATTTTGTCTTTATTGACGGTGTATAGCATGTGACTTAGTCACACAACGCGTTAAAAAATCATGTCATATCTGATATTTCTAGCAGTGCTGAAAGGTTTGTTATTTGAATGCTCGCTCTATTTCGAACGATCACACCCTGTGATTCGAGCTCTGATAACTTCCGAGAAATCACTTCTCTCGCGGTACCAATCTCCATCGCTAATGCTCTCTGAGTCACATCCACTAATAATTCATCATGTCTTTCTACCAAATATGCCGCAACAGATGCGGTTATGTCCCGTGTCGCCATTCGATCGACCAAGCTAACAATAGACGACATACGGCTTGAAAATCCCTCTAAAATATATCTTGAAAATGTAGCAGAGACGCTCAATGCCTTGTGAAAGTCTTCGCTGGACATTGCAATCGCTTCTATAGCTGATTCCGTGATACCCCGCGCATAATAACGCTCATTATTTAGCAATGCCGAGGTAGTCAGAATACAACTTTGTCCATGACCTATTTTATAGAGCGTTATCACTCGACCATTTTTCGTGGTCAACTCTACTCTCACTCTACCTGTTAACACCACTAAAAATAATTGACAGGCATCACCCGGTTTGAAAAGTTCTGAGTTCTGGCTTATTTCAATGGGTTTGGCATGCAATTGATTGCTCAACATCAACTCTTGGTTTAAGCCCAATGTTTGTAACACTTGTTCCATTGTATTTTTTTGATTCACAAATTTGCTTCAACCTTATCTATTGCGGTCATCACTCTGAGTGATGGCTATTTCATCAGTTATTATAATAGACAGATTAAGCCAACAAGTTCTGACAAAATTTAAGTGAGACGCCGCCAGAAATTGATCTGACGACGCGTTCACTGTTTCTTTTTCAACGTATTTGAAACCTCAAAACCCCAGAGTTTAATTTTGAGAGTTCAACCGAAATTCAGGCACTGGTAAGCCTCCAATACCCCAATCATCTAATGCGATTTCATCAATCACTACAAACGTCGTGCTCGGGTTTTTATTCAAAACCTTCTCAAGCAAATCCGTCACTCCTTTAATGAGTTTCGCTTTCTCTTCATTCGATGGGCCAGCTCCTTGCGGCCCACCTTCTTTTGTAATTTTAATATTGACATATGGCATGTCGTTTCCTCAAAAAAATAGGTTTGTATTTAACTAACGAATAAATTCGCGTAGCGCTTCATAATGAAAGACTTTACTCATAATTCTCCACTGACCATCATGATGAGTGAGTGTTAAATAATCTAGATATTCACGGCCCATCATAGTCATTCTGGCTTTAACAAAAGCCATATGACCAGACTCTACTTCAATAGAAATAATCCGATCATTTCTCAGTTCATTGTTTGACGCAGGTGGAACGCGTTGATCAACAATGTTGAAATATTCAGACATAGGTAAATTCAAGTATTCATCTGGCAATGTATTAATATAATGTGCATCAGGATGAAACACTGTATCCAACATGGCGGTATCCGCCTGATATAAGCCGTCAAAGTAATGCGCCAACACCGCTGTAATTTCTTCAATATATTGTGTATTCATTCGCTGATTAAGCCTTCAGCACGCATTGCTGATTGTGTCGCTTTCCGAGCCAATACTCTGTCAACGAAAGCCATGAGTTTCGGCCATTGAGCTAAATCAATACCAACAAAGTTTGACCAATTTGTGACCACAAACAAATAAGCATCGGCGACCGAAAATTGACCTCCTAATAAATACTGTCTGCTATCGGAAAATAATCGCTCTAAGTAATCAAAATGTTTCGCCACTCTTTTTTTCGCCTGCTGTTTTTCGTCAGCTTGACTCGTGGATGAAAATAACGGACCAAATGACTTATGTAATTCTGAACTGGTAAAGTTAAGGTATTCCTGCAAGCGCGCACGTTGCACACTCCCTACAGGTGGAGCCAACCCTTTTTCGGGTTGTTGGTCGGCAAGGTATTGCAAGATTGACACGCCTTCAGTCAACACTTCTCCCGTTCCTAATGCCAATGAAGGGACATAACCATTTGCATTAATCAGTCGATAATCTTTGCCTGAAACCGTCACTTGCTCATCTGTATTCACTTCATCCTTGTCAAAATCAAGCTGCATTTCCTTTAAAATAATATGCGGTGCTAATGAACAAGCACCGGGTTTGAAATATAAAATCATGAGTATTCCTCTAAGTTAATTTCATTAAAAAAATGGCTAAGCACGCCACAGAGGTAAATTTAGCAAGCAGAATGATTCATTAATAATATTGTATTTTCATATTAACGATTACTATAATAGATCATCATTCCAATAAGACTTATGTCATGACCTATGAGCAATTAACCGTACTTGATGCAATCGTCTCTGAAGGTACTTTCAGAGCAGCTGCAAAAAAACTCTTTAAATCTCAATCGGCCATTAGCCACTCACTCAAAAAACTAGAACACGATTTAGGCTTTGATTTACTGTCACGAGAAGAATATCGCCCTCAACTAACAGCAGAAGGTAAGGTTTTTTACCGACAAGCTACTCGCGTGCTGCAGCAAATGCAGCAATTGAAAAGCACAGCGAAAAGCCTTAACGCTAAACAAGAAGCCGAAGTATTTTTAGCGGTATCAGCGACATACCCATTACAACCCTTGTTAAAACTAGTGGGAGAAATTTCTGACATATATCCCGAAACACATATTCGATTTTCCCGTGAAACGATGGGAGGCACCGTTGAGAGGTTGTTAGATCAAGATGCCGACATTGTCATTGCCAGTATAGAAGGCGTGCCGACCGAACACGTAGAAGCGATGCCTTTCTCAGTGGTTAACATCATACCCGTCGCACACCCAGAGTATGGGCCCGCTACAATCAAAAAAATGAAAACAAACAAAGATATGCAAAGCTATGTTCAAGTCGTTGTTGCTGATAGCAGCACCCACAAAAACCCGCAAAGCCGAGATTTAATACCCGGTGCATTGAGATGGACAGTATCAGACTTCCATGCCAAAAAAGAAGTCATCTTATCTAAAATGGGATGGGGAGGTATTCCAGAACACCTGATTAACAGTGAATTAAAAAGCGGAAAGCTTGTGAAACTAGAACTAGAAAGCTACCCAACTCGTCATTCCCAACTCTATAAAATCCGACGCCAAAATACAGATATTGGTATCGTTGCGCAGTCTATTTGGCAAAAACTTGAACCATTAAAGAGTGGATTTTAGTCTCATAGATTAAGCCCACTAACGCGTCACTATTGACACTTATTCCCAAGAAACATTCCAACCAACATCGCAACCACAAAAACAAGCGTTACTGGCTCTAAATAGACTAAAGCCGCGACGGCAGGCCCTGGGCAATAACCCAATAGCCCCCAGCCGACTCCAAATAAAACAGCACCGACAAGCAAAGGTTTATCCACCACTGTCTTTAACGGGAGTGAAAACGTTTCATCAAATATGGGCGCTTTTCGCTTTAAAACCAAGCGAAAACTCATCACAGTGGTGATCACAGCACTGGCCATCACAAAGATTAAATCTGGATCCCATTGGCCAAAAATATCGAGAAAACCGATGACTTTAGCAGTATCAGTCATTCCTGATGCGGCTAAACCCACGCCGAAGAGCAAACCCGCTAATAACGCGCTGATAGACTTCATCATAGAGCCACCATCAATTTAGACAGCAATACGGTACATATCGCCGTCAACATAAAGCATACAGTCGCAATCATGGAACGCAGCGAAAGCCGCCCTATTCCACACACACCATGACCACTGGTACAACCGTTTCCAATATTTACTCCAGCCCCAACACATAGACCCGCTATCACCGCGAGGGGAAAGTTCGCATCAATGAATGGGTAAGAAATACCACTGACTTTATGAAACAGCAATGCTCCGAGCATCAAGCCAATAATAAAAAACCAGCGCCATGTTTTTTCAAACGTCATGCTATCAAAACGTGTAAAAATTGCCCCCCAAACAATGCCGCTAATACCCGCAATTCTGCCTATCAACAACAATAATAGTGTTGCAGATAATCCAATGAAAACACCGCCCAGTACAGGCATCATAAATGAAGTCATAAAATGTTCATACGTTTATAAAAACGTACTTTCCTATCAATAAATTCGAATTAATTCGTTGTTCTTCGCTTTTAAAGTCTAATAAAAACCAATCATATCAACCGTAATCTCTTCTGATTAACCCTTCCAAAACACCTATAAATGTCTGGCGAGCATTCACTTAGGAGACGCCAGCCACTCTCTGCCCTTTAACATGCCATTCCAATATATATACGGCAATACTTTTGCTTTTAATAACCAAGCAAAAACAGTTGCTTGAGTGCCTTGATTTAACCATGCCGGAAACGTAGGCGATAGCTTTCCGCCATAGCAAAATTCGGCTAAAACAATTTTCCCTTTTTCGACGGTTAGCGGGCATGAACCATAGCCACTATATGCCACCTTGTCAGGTATAGATTGAATAGCATTTAATATATTTTGCGCAACTACCGGCGCTTGCTTTCTAGCAGCGGCCATTGTTTTCGCATTTGTTGTATTCATCACATCTCCCGCCCCCCATATATTTGCAAACTTTTTATGCTGCAATGAATCAGGGTGAACGTCTAACCACCCCGCTTCATCCGATAACTCACTATCACGAATAAAGTCAGGCGAACATTGTGGTGGACAGACATGCAAAAAATCAAATGGAGTCTCAACCACAGTCTCTTTATCGTCTACTAGCGTTTTAAACCAAGCCGTTTTCGCAGTGCCATCTACTTTGACTAAAGTGTGCATAAACTTTAAGTCCACTTGATACTTTTTAACGTATTGCATCAGTGCGGGCACATAATCTTCAACACCAAACAATACACCCCCCGCATTATAAAATTCGATATTAATATCCTTTAAACGGTTTGTAGCAAACCATTCTGATCCAGACAAATACATCGCTTTTTGGGGTGCTCCAGCGCACTTAATCGGCATTGGGGGTTGCGTAAAAATCGCCTTACCTTGCTTTAAGTTTTGTACTAACTCCCACGTATATGTCGCCAAGTCATAGCGGTAGTTCGATGTGACACCATTTTTCCCTAGAGATGCTTCCAACCCTTCTACTGCGGCCCAATCAAGTTTTAAGCCAGGGGCAACCACTAGATGGTTATAATGAACCATTGAACCATCGCTTAACGTCACACGATCTTCAGTCGGGTTAAACGTCTTTACAGATTCTTTCAGCCATTCTACTTTTTCGGGAATAATATCCCGAGTTCTCTTTTTAGTGCTCGATGCATCAAAAACACCTCCGCCCACCATAGTCCAACCGGGTTGATAAAAATGCTCTTCAGAAGGATCAATTAATGCTACACGCAAATGAGCGCTCCGTTTTAATAAGCTACTGGCCGTGGCTACACCAGCTGACCCTGCGCCTACAATCACTACATCAAACATCATTTGATCGGATACTTGTTTTTTCGTTGCTGCACTTGTCATAAACGCCCTCTTATTACTGTTATTAATAGTTGCTATTCTTATCTTTATTATTCAAACCACTTAAGGGCACTTTTAGGTAATGCGTTTGATTTTCTTCCGGATCAGGAAAATGCCCGGCACGCATGTTCACTTGCAATGACGGAAGAATTAGGCGAGGCATATTCAGTGTCTTATCTCGACTTTCTCGCATGGCGATGAATTCCTGTTCTTCGATACTAGTTTTGACATGAATATTTCGTGCTAACTGCTCCTCAACAGAAGTCTCAAACGCCAATTCTCTGCCATTGGGTTGATAGTCATGACAAACAAATAGACGCGTATGAGGAGGTAAACTGAGTATTTTTTTTATCGATTGATATAACGTTGATGCATCGCCCCCTGGAAAATCCACTCTTGCTGTGCCAGAGTCCGGCATGAACAAAGTATCACCAACAAATGCGGCATCACCAACAACATATGTGGTGCACGCAGGGGTATGCCCCGGCGTGTACATCGCAACGCATTGTAAATTCCCAATAGCAAACGTTTGATTCTCATCAAAAAGCACATCAAATTGACTGCCATCACGTTCAAATTCAGTTCCTTCATTGAATAACCTACCAAACTCATTCTGAATTTCTACAATGTGTTTGCTGATAGCAATTTTCCCTCCCAATTCCTGTTGCAAATATGGCGCCGCGGACAAATGATCTGCATGCACATGCGTTTCAAGCAACAACTCTACTTGCAAGCTTTCGTTACGAACATATTCAATAATATTATCCGCTGAATGATAGGTAATACTTCCTGAGGCATAATCAAAATTCAGGACAGAGTCCACAATGGCACACGACTGAGATAGAGGATCTTTCACAATATAGGTCAGCGTATTCGTTCCTTTGTCATAGAACGTCAATACATGCGGACACTCTTGGCCACCGTTACCCAAACCAACTGTTTCAATTGGAAGTTCTGACACTCTATTTTTTTCTGACACTATATTTTTATTGTTGCTCATAAATTAAGCCCTTCGTATTTGCTGAAAAACCCAGTAGATCAAATGGTATTGAAGAATATGTTGATGCTTTTCTGTTCTTACCTCTAAAGAACCGCAAATTACATGCCAATAAATCGATTGACAGCAACGCCTTATATCTTCAAGGGTTCGATTAATAAAAATCATTAATTAGCGAAAAAAATTGCCATCAATGACATAATGTTTGACATATATGACAAAATATTGATAGCAATGAACAATCTCCAGAACATGAGTCAAATGCTTGAAGCATATGACTACCCAGCCATTCTTGTTACCGTGGACTATGAAATTCTCGCAAGCAACATGCTATATAGAGAACAGTTTGGCGAAATCGACCTAGACAATAAGCCCAACTGCTTTAAGGTGTCACACAACTATTCAAAACCCTGTGATCAAGAAGGTGAACACTGCCCATTGCTCGCTGCAAAAATTTCTAAAAGAAAAGAAAAGGTTCTACATATTCATCAAACCAAGCACGGTAAAGAACATGTCGATGTTGAGATGATCCCCATTCACGATGAACAAGGTGATTTACGCTTTTTTGTCGAAATTTTAAAACCAGTGCCATTGGCAAGTGGCAAAAAGAATAGACAAAAAATCGTTGGTTCAAGCCCTGCATTTGAAAAAATGCTCAGTGTCGTATCACAAGTGTCACAAAGCGATGCTAGCGTGCTATTGCTCGGCGAGTCAGGTACAGGCAAAGAGCTGATCAGCCAATCCATTCATGCCGCCAGCCCCCGAAACAACAAGCCCCTAGTCATCTTAGAATGCGCAGGTCTCAGTGAATCTCTAATCGAAAGCGAACTTTTTGGCCATAAAAAAGGCGCCTTTACTGGCGCTAATGCTGACAAAATAGGCTTAGCCGAACAAGCGGATGGCGGCACCTTATTTCTCGATGAAATAGGCGATGTATCACTCGCCACACAAGTCAAATTGCTACGCCTTATTGAAAGCAAAACATTCAGGCGTGTTGGCAGCACAGAGGTTCGTACGTCAGATTTTCGCCTCATCTGCGCGACTCACAAAAACGTAGCGAGCATGGTTGAGGACGGCTCATTCCGCTGTGACCTATACTACCGCATCAACGTCTTCCCTATTTACATACCATCACTCAAGGAGCGAAAAGAAGACATCCCTGAGCTAGTCAAACACTTTCTATTGATTGATAAAACACACTTAAATATTACCGACTCCGCACTAGACACATTGAGAGCACTCCCGCTCAATGGCAACATTCGCGAACTCAAAAATTTGATTAATCGTGCCATCATTTTATGCAAAACCGACACCATTGATACCGTCACTATTCAACAGTGTATTGATATTGACATGCCATCCAAACAAGCCAGTGACAACAACACCTTAAATGGGCAATTCTTCACGTTAAAACAACTTGAACAACAATATCTTGCCGATCTCATGAAGGCACATCATAACGACAAATCCCGCGTCGCGAAAAAAGCAGGCATCAGTTTAAGAACACTTTACCGAAAACTTGACCAACCTCAACACATAGAATGATCGTTTATTTGCGCTCAAACACATCAACAATAAAAGCCATACTAAACACGCGGAATATCTGCCCAGCGAGTGGTATAGGCAGGAGATAACTCATTTTGTTTCATCCTCCAGCGGCTATATTGCTTGGTTGGAAGCGCAGAGGCATAGCACAAAGCATTATGATAACGATGATTGACTGCGTCTAACGCATTCATCAAATTCTGACTTTTTTGACTTTGTTGAGCAGCAAATAAGTTCGTTTGCACATTTTCTGCTGATACCAAATCATGCAAAATAATACCTGCCTTTTGATAAGCACACCCTGGCTTCCAGTGTTGTCTCAGCAAATATTGCGCAGGCTTATTTAACTCAGGCGTACTATTCGTTGGCATCAACAAACCTTCAGAAGCGGTCATACTGTGCTGACGGTCATGCCTTGAATGCCGGTTTGTTTTAATAAAAACAGTTAATGCACGCGCCATGCATTTCTCCTGACGCACCTTACGTGCCGCTACCTCTACATAACTCGACAAAGCAATAGATAACTCCTCCAGGCTAGTCACCTTCTCGCCAAAAGAACGAGAACATAACACATGCTGCTTGATTGGCACATGAGTTTCCAATTCAACACAAGGCAAGCCTCGTAATTCTTGAATCGTTCTCTCTAAAACGACCGAAAAATGTTTACGTAACAAGGTAGCAGGTGCATCACATAAATCTAGGGCCGTATGAATATTCAAAGAGCGAAGCCTTTTTTGTGACCGTCTCCCAACACCCCACACTTCACCAACAGGCACTTTAGCCATCAATCTTCGCTGCCTAATAGGGTCACTCAAATCTACAACACCCAAAGTGCTCGGATAGGTTTTAGCCGCAAAGTTAGCTAACTTTGCTAATGTTTTACTAGGCGCTATTCCAACACAAACAGGCATACCGACATATTGCTGCACACGCTGTTTAATATGCTGACCAAACGCCGTTAATTCACCCGCCGCAACAATTGTCTCACCATTCACTATCAACGACAAAAACGCCTCATCAATAGAATACACTTCAACATCAGGCACCATTTCTTCTAAAGTTGACATCACCCGATTCGAAATATCGGCATACAGCGGGTAATTTGAACTAAACACTTGTATGTCATGCTGTCGTATCAACGATTTTGCCTTAAACATTGGTTCGCCCATCTTCAAACCAAGTGCTTTGCATTCTGCTGAACGAGAGATCACACACCCATCATTATTGGATAAAATAGCAATGGGTTGATACTTTAAGTCTGGTCGGAATACACGCTCGCATGACGCATAAAAATTATTACAATCCACCATCGCAAACACACGCTTAACCTCGTGTGCTCAGCGCATGAATCACAAAAGTTACCACGCCAAACACTTCTAACTCTTGCTCAGGCGCAGGGATAATATTTTGGTAATCCGCGTTCATAGCCACTAACTGCACAAACGGCTTTGTCTCTAAACGCTTCACCGTGAACTCTCCTTCCACCGACGCAATCACAATATCGCCATGCCGCGCACTTAATGCACGATCAACCACCAGCACATCATCCTGATGAATCCCCGCATCAATCATAGAATCACCATCACAACGCACAAAATAAGTCGCCGACGGATGCTTAATACATAAATCGTTTAAGTCTAATGTTTTTTCAACATAGTCTTGAGCAGGACTAGGAAAACCTGCTTTAACATTATTAGAGAAAAATGGAATTTTTAACCACGAGCGAATACCTAAACGTTGAGGTTTAGATTTCGATGCCTGTGGCACACGAGAGGATTGATATTGATCTATGATGGTCATTTTGAATATTGTACAACATTCAAAATAACAATTAAATCAAATCATAAAAAATCCAA
>JBOEGT010000053.1:0-64478 GCA_050633585.1 Arenicella sp. | reverse complement strand
CCACTTGAATATTGAAACCCTTGGTGAGGCTTTAATAGTGGTTGTTCTCCAACAACGCCTTCACCAATAACTTCTTCTATACGATAATTTGAATCTTTAATTAACCAATGCCTCGAGATAAGTTTTATAACATCATTGCTTTGGTTAATGATGGTTATCGTATAAGAAAAAACATATCTATTTTTATCCGGGTTTGATTGTGCTGCTACATAAGCGGTTTCAACTTGAATGAGGATGTTATCTGAAATTGACATGGGCTTCATTTTATCTAATCGATGGCATCTTGATGTACAAATGAATCATTATCAATATTGTACAATGTTAATAAGTTGCCCCATACGCAACCTGTATCAATGCATATATTATTATTATGGTGATATAAACCCAAACTTGACCAATGACCAAAAATTATTCGGGTCGTTGAAGGTTTTTTTTCAAAAGTAAACCAAGGTACCAACAGCGAATCATTTTCTGGAAAATGTTTTACCGAGAAATCTAAACTTTTATCATCGAAGCAATAACGCATCCGGGTAAATGCATTAACAGTGAAGCGTAATTTCTTAAGTTTTGGAAAACTATGATCATAGTAGTTAGGCTTATTTCCGTATATTTTATCTAGTAAATTCAAATACTTATCACTTTTAAGTGCTTTGCTAAACTTGTTTGATAAAGATAAACCTTGCTGAATAGTCCAGCCAGGGTATAAGCCAGCATGACAGACAATAAAGTCTTTTTCTGCGTTATGAATCATTAATGGTTGTTGCTTTAACCATTCAATCCAAAAGTCAGCTTTTGGACAATCTAAGATCGGTTGGGCAGTATCGAGTGGTTTTAACTTCTTAAGACCATAATGACAACTGATTAAGTGTAAGTCGTGATTCCCTAAAACCACTTTAACGCTGCTCCCTAGAGAGTATAAAAATTCGAGCGTTTCTAAAGATTTTGGACCACGGTTAACTAAATCGCCCACACAATATAGTGTGTCTTTATCAGGTGAGAAGCTAACCTTATCTAGTAAGGCTATTAAGGAATCATAACAACCTTGAATATCACCAACGACATAATCAGTCATACGTCATACAAATTGTGAAAATAATTAAAAGTCTTCTTTTGCTTCTGGGGCGTTACCGTCAAAAACATTGTTAATCCGCGATTGTTCATAACCACTCTTTAAAAAGTTATAGACATCAATTTGACGTTTTAGAACTGGGTCTAGAGGTAATAAATCTGCACGAGTTTCAATAATATTGAAGACTGTATAGGTTGTATCGGCGGTTGGATCTTCGATAAGCTTGTTGGGACTTAGCATTAAAAAATCACCGATTCGTCCAACAGTATCACGAACTGACGAAGGGCCTAATATGGGTAGCATAAGGTAAGCACCAGGCTTAGCCCCCCAGTAAGCCAAAGTCTGTCCAAAATCTTCAGGTTTTGCGGACTCCCCAGCTGGAGTCATAATATCAATGAACCCACCTAAACCAAAAGTACTGTTTATCGTGAATCTCGCTAAACTATTAATGCTACGTTCTACTTTCAGCTGTAAAAGATTATTGATGAAATTTCTTGGTTCATTCAAATTACGTAAAAAATCTGAAAAACGGTCTCTAAAAAAGTTAGGAGTTACTTTTTTATATCCAGTAGCAATGGGTCGAGTTATGGCTAAATCTATAGCCACATTGGCTTTATAGACTGTTCTGTTAACAGATTCATATGGATCAGGAATTTGCTGATCTTCATACTGTTGATTAGCTAATTTTCCAGCACAGCCGGAAATAAGAACAAAAGAAAGAATAAATGCTAAAGATTTGATGATTTTCATATTAACAATCAGTTTCACTATTTATTCAAAAATAGCTTCTCGTTCTAATAATGTTTTCACTGCTTTTTTTGGCGCAACATTATTATGGATAATTTCGTAAACTTGTTCACAAATTGGCATTTCAACACCATGCTTTTTTGCGATTAGCAAAACTTCTTTGCTGGTGACTAAACCTTCAACCTCTTGACCAATTTCTTCTAGGACTTCATTGATAGCTAACCCTCGACCAATACCTAATCCAAAACGTCGATTTCGAGATTTATCGTCAGTGCAGGTTAATACTAAATCACCAATGCCAGAAAGGCCGTGAAAAGTTTCTCTTTTGGCATGAAATTTTTCACCTAGACGGATAATTTCTGTTAATCCGCGTGTAATTAACGCTGATCTCGCATTGGCACCAAAACCTAAACCGTCACTAATGCCACAAGCGATTGCTAAAACATTTTTAACAGCACCACCAATTTGCACGCCAGGAAGGTCTGTATTTGCATAAACACGCACATAATCATTATGAAATAAGTCAGCAATTGCTTTAGCTATTTCTAATTTTTCTGCACCAGCCGTTAATGCAGTCGGGTGTTTTTGCATGACTTCTAATGCAAAGCTTGGGCCTGTAATAACACCTGTGGTGTGTGGAAAAGAAACTTTTTGATCAATTAAGTGACTTAAAAGTTGTTGATTTTCTGAATCAAATCCTTTGCTTCCCCATATGATTAATGAATTTTCTCTTAACCCGGCAACCAGCATTTTATCGATTGTTTTAGCAAAAGCACGGCTTGGAACGACAATTAAGAAAGCTGTATGATTTTGGCAAATACTCTTTAAGTCAGAATCAAAGCGTAAATTTTCAGGCAAAACAAAACCTGGAAGGTGACGCTTGTTCTCTTTTTCTTGTTGCATGACTTGCAAGTGTGCTGGTGAATGAGACCACAATGTCACCTCATGGCCATTATCAGCTAACAAACAAGCCAAAGCAGTGCCCCAAGAACCGGCGCCTAGGACACTTATTTTTTGTCTATTTACATTATTCAAAGCGAATACTATTTTTCAGAGTTTGTATTCGAACTATCAACTAACTAGTGAGCAGCTGTTTTGTTCTTCTGTTGAAATAATGCTTCAAAATTAATTGGAGAAAGAAGCAATTGAGGAAAGCCAGCTTTTGTCACTAAGTCTGAGATTGCTTCTCGAGCAAACGGAAGTAATACGTTCGGGCAAGCAATATTAAGCGCTAAATCTAGTTCTTCTTCAGGAATGCCAGCAATCACGAAAACACCAGCTTGATGAACTTCACATAAAAATACGGTGTTGTCTTCGTGTTTAGCTTCTGCTGAAATTTTTAGTACTACTTCGTAATACGATTTTTCAGAGAGTTCACGTTGTTCTAGGTTTAGGTCTATACCTATTTCAGGTGAAGTATCCATCGATATGAACACTTCAGGAGATTGCGGAGATTCTAGTGATGCATCTTTAAGATACAGTTTGCGAATTTCAAATTGAACTTCTTCAGCCATGATTCTGATTCTATTGAGTTAATGTTTAAAAGGAATTAACGAATTATTTCGTTAAAGGAAAGTTTTCTTTCTGCCATGAAACAATACCACCGTCGAGGACGACAACATTGTTATAACCATCAAGTTTAATTTTTTTTGCGATTCCGCTGGCATGCATACCATTTTGATCAACCACTAAAATAGGTTGTTCGGTATCAGCCTTAAATAATTTATCTTCGGTTTTGAATGTAGTCGCTGGTATGTTGATTGAACCGGATATATGACCTTGATCAAATGACTTTTTAGGGCTGACATCAACAATAAAAAGGGATTCATCCCTTTGTAACAAAGGTACATTGGAAGGTTGGACTTTTTTCGCTCCACCTAAAGAATTTTTCTTAATATCAAAAATTAAAATCGCTATTAGTGCGAAAAAAATGCCGAAATAAAGAATGTTTTCTTGGAAAAATTGTACAAACATGGGTTTTTTATCTGTGAGGAAGTTTTAAAGCATTTTAGCGCGATCTTTATTACAAAATGCGTTTCTAACCGAGCTAACCAATAACGTAAGGTCTTCATCTACTAGGCTGTAATACACTTTGTTTGCTTCTTTTTCACAGCGTAATAGTTTCTTTTCTTTTAAAATAGACAGATGCTGAGAGATATTGCTTTGTGAAGTACCTACAGCTTCAACTAAATCTAAAACGCTGATTTTTTCAAATTGCATCAGCAAACACAATATTTTTAAACGCAAAGGATGCGCCATGGCTTTTAAACAAGTAGACGCATGATCTATATCAGAAGCCTTTGAAAGAAGTTTTTCAGGGCAGGATTTTAAAACTTCGTAATTTGAAGCAGAAGCGAGATTTCTATCGGGCATTTTAGGTAAACTGCGTATGAAACGATTCAAGACTATACACACACAAAACATATGACACAAGCATCATAAGATGCTTATATTCCTTATATAATAAGGTGCTATGCGATTTTTTATAAATTTTTCAATTCTCTTTCTTTCTAGCATCACATTGGTGGGTGCTCAGAACTATGATGATCAAGCTAAAAAACTTGATAGTGAAATTAAACGTATTCAAAAACAACAGGAAAAAGACCGTAAAAATAAAGAAAAAGTACGCCTGCAACTACGAAAAACCAATAAAGAATTGAAAACTGTTAGTCATCAATTAAATAAACTTGACGCTGATTTAAAAAATCAAGAAAAACTTGTTTTACAGCTACAAGAAAAAACAAAAAAAAATCAATCTATCACGGTCCAATCACAAGCCGCATTAAGTGCTTTATTAGTTCAACATGCGAAGCAGCAAAAACCTAACTTATTGCAACTACTGCTATCTCAATCGGAGGTTGATGATGTTGATAGGCAACAAGCGTATTTAAAATATTTTACTCGAGCGCGTCATCAGCAGTTAAATGCGTTACGTATCTCTCTGCAAGATGTTGAATCAACCAATAAGGAATACTTAGAGAGGAAAGCAGCACTTAAAAACCAATATAAAGAACAGAAGAAACTGAAAAAAAGCATTTCAGAGCAAACAAGCCAAAAATCTAAACTGTTAAAAAAGATAGAAACAGGCATAGAACAAAACACCACCACCATTAAGAAACTCAAGGAAGATAAAAAGCGTCTCGCCGCGTTATTAAAGCGACTTGAGGAAAAGCGAAAAGCGGCAGCAAAGCAACAATCTTCTCAAGAGTTTATTCCGGCAAAAGGAGGGTTCTCAAAACAAAAAGGGCGTATGCTATTGCCTGTATCTGGAAAAATTGCTGTTGCTTATGGTAAAAAGCAATGGCCAAGTGGTGTGCGTTCAAATGGGATTCAAATCAAAGCAAAACAATCAGGCTCTCATAATGTTCGCTCTATCTATGAGGGTAGAGTTATTTTTTCAAATTGGTTAAAGGGTTTTGGTAATTTATTGATTATTGAACACGGTGGTGGATACATGAGTTTATATGGCAACAACCAAGTGCTTAATAAAAAAGAAGGCGATGTGGTTGCTGCAAGAGAGACTATTGCAACCTATCGACAGGGTGCTAAAAGGCCTAACTTTTATTTTGAAATCCGGAATAAAGGTAAAGCGATTAACCCAAACTCTTGGCTAAGAAAATAGAGTTTATTTTTCAGTAAACTTTAAATTACCATCGCCGGATAATAGGATTGCCAAAGAGCGGGTCTTCTCAAAATGCGCAAAAACAATTAATAAAATAACCGTAATTGGAACACTAAGAAACATTCCAGGTATTCCCCATATACTTCCCCATAACGTTAAAGAGAGCATCACGACGAGTGGGCTGAGGTTTAAAGTATTTCCCATTAGTTTTGGTTCTACGAAGTTGCCAACCACTACTTGCACAGCGCCAACACCAACTAATACGACAACACACTCAAAAAAACCACCGAACTGTATTAATGCTAATAGAGCAGGAAATAAGGTGGCAATAATAGAACCAACGGTCGGAATGAAATTGAGTAAAAAGATGGTAAACGCCCAAAAACCAGCAAAATCAACACCAACAAATTTCAAAACAATGTAACTAATCACACCAGTTGCCGTGCTAGTTAATGTTTTTATCCAAATATAGGTTTGTATATCTTCTTGAGTATGGTTCAAGATGCTCAAAATTGATTTTCGACGATTGGCATTTGGAAAAAGTGAAACAATTTTTTTGCTAAACGTGCCTTGTTCTAATAATAAAAATAAAACATAGATAAATACTAAGAAAATATTACCTATTGCATTAGTAAATGTTCCAGCTAGCTTGGTGATCATGGGCGCAATTTCAATACCTTTGAGCATTTCATTGATATTAGGCGCTTCTTGTAAGTTGAATTGCGTTAATACTTTTTGCACCATGATATCGAAGTTCGCTTTATAGGCAGGTGCAGCCGATTGAACGGCAGAAATATTACCGCGAATCATATCCACTGCAAAATAACTTAATAAACCTATTGTTAAAATTGACAATAGTGTTGTGAGAATATTGGGTTGTTCAATTTTAGGCAGGAATCTTGCATAAATGCGGCTTAATGCATTGATAATGTACCAAACCATGACTGCTACGGCTAAAGGGACTAAAAATGCTTTACCAACAACTAAAACATAAAATACGCCAATAGTTGCTAAAATAAGCAGTGGAGCGGAGAGTGAGCGGGAAGTCTTTTCCATGTGTACTGATCAATCAATGAATGTATTTTAAATTTAGCATAATTTATTCAATAAACGGCAACAATGAAAAAAGAAATAGAACAGAAAGTGTCTTCATTAATTGAAAACCAACAAAGCTTATTATTAAGTACAATCGATAACCAACATAATAGTCAAACGTATTCGTCATATGCTCCTTATTTTTGTGATGTTAAGGAAGGTGCTTTTTATGTGCTATTGAGTGGCTTAGCGGAACACACACAAAACTTAATTGATCAACCTCGAGCTTCAATGTTAATTATTGAGGATGAATCAAAAAGTGAACAAATTTTTGCGCGTGTTCGAGTTCAGTATGAAATTAGGGCAGAAATGGTCCTCGACGTTGAAATACAGCGACAAGTCTTTCATAAGATGAAGGAACGGTTTGGGGAAGTGGTTGATGTTTTGCAGTCATTGTCAGACTTTAATGTGTTTCGTCTGAGCCCGATTAAGGGGCGTTATATAGAAGGGTTTGGTAAAGCGATATCTATTGATGATGGCATGATAGGTGGTCTTAGCCCTGTCATGCAGTCTACACGTTGATAAAATCAGTCCAGGTTGTTGTCGTTGTTTCGTTTTTATTAGCGAGTTCTTCGCTAATAAAGTCAATAAAAACGCGAACTTTCAATGGTAAAAACTGTTTATTAAGATAGTAAATATAAATTGAAAAATCATTAGACCGAATAATAGGACCAATGACATGTAATTGCTTCTTTTTCACCCATTGATGAACGATGAAGTGTGGTAACTGAATGATTCCCATGCCATGAGCAGCCATCTCAGCCAAAGCTTCGCCATCATTACCTATGATTTTATTATGAGGGTGGAATTTTTTCTGGCCATTTGCATCACATAAAATTGGCATCAATTTGCCAGTGTTATTAAAGCGGAATACTAGCCATTTTTCTTTTTGTAAATCTTCAATATCTTGAATGTTAGCGTGTGTTGCTAAATATTCTTGAGAAACACACGTCACAAAATCTAATGGGCTGAGCTTTCTTGCGACAAGCTGTCCGTCATGTATAGAACCTGAGCGAATGGCAATATCAATATTTTCACCGACGATATCACTATAGTGATCAGTCCAAGATATATCTAAATCAATGTTTGGGTATCTCTTGGAAAAGTGAGGAAGTAGCGGCAGCACCATTTGCCTGCCATATGCGATGGGTAAACTAATTTTCAGCTTACCTTCGGGTATCACCGTTGATTGATTTAATCTATTTTCTACTTCATCAAGTTGACTGATTAATGGCTTGGCAATTCGCAAGTATTCTAAACATAGGTCTGTAGGTAACAACTTCCGGGTCGTTCTTTTTAGAAGGCTTATTCCTAACTCTTGCTCTAGCCTTGAAATTGCTTTGCTAATTGTTGAAGGAGAGGTACCGAGTTTTTCAGCAGCTTTGGTAAAACTACCGGATTCAACAGATGCGATTAATATTTGTATGGCGTTTAGTTTATCCATTTATGAATATATTTCACGAGTATTTTTCATTAATGCATATTTTTCCATTTATGAAAAATAAATACCATGATTACTTCCTTAATAATGACGGATTTAGACATGTCAAAACAATATATAACAGTGAAAGTATTACTGGTCTCTTTTCTACTATTTTTTAGTACAACCTCAGTTTTTGCAGCAACAAAATCAATAGGTATTTTGGTTTATGATGATTTTCTTGGTGGGGATGTGACTGCGCCAATGGAAGTTTTTGGAGCAGCTTCTAAAAATAGCTGGTTCAGTGATTACGAAGTCAAACTTATTTCGATTAAACAAGATAAGAAGGTGACGACAGCTGAAGGGCTTACACTATTAGCGACTCATACTATTTTTGATGAAAACTTAGATTTAGATGTGCTGTTACTTCCGAGCCGTTATGACATGTCAGCGCTTATTAGTGATCAAGAGTTGGTTACTTTTATCAAAGAACAAGCTCAGAAAGTAGAGTGGTTAGCAAGTAACTGTTCTGGCGCTATGTTGCTTGGCGAGGCTGGAGTTGTTGATGGCTATTCTATTACCACATGGGCTGGCGGTGAGAGCTCTTTACAATCCTCTTATCCAAACCTTAACGTGGTGACAGATCAAAATGTCGTGATTGATCGAAACTTGATTTCTTCAAATGGGAGTGTTGTGAGCTATGAAGCAGCATTAGTGTTGTTGTCGAAACTAAGTAGTGAAAAAAAAGCCAAAGAAATAGAAGACTATATACAACTAACTCGGTTAACGAAAACGAGCTTGTTCAACTAAGGCTGGTTTAGCCTTTCATTTTTTGGAGTTAAGTATGACTTATAGAGTATTTCTAGAATCCACAGTCAAACCTGAATCATACCAACATGTATTTAAATTCCTCGAGGAGAACCTCCCCAATGTGAGGTCTTTTCGTGGCTGTTTAAATGTAACGGTCTTATATGATGAAGAAAATAATAGGCTGGTTTTTGACGAAGAGTGGTTATCTATTGAACATCACCAAAAATATGTGGCTTTTATCACATCAAATGGTGTTTTAGAGGCTTTAATTGACTACTTGGAGGGTGAGCCGAAAGTGACGTATTACCAAAAGCAATTGATTTAACCCAAGCCGTAATTGACATCATAGATAGCATGTCACTGATAAATTCATGAGTGGCATGCATACTATTCTTCCATTAAAAATCAAGACAGCTTTGAATAAAGTTCAGATAAATTCCTAATATTGATGGTTGGTTCTTGTTCCCAAGGGTCAAAAATTGATGATGAATTTCGTTTAAGCCATGCTGATTTAAGCCCCACGGCATCTGCTCCGAGCACATCAAAAGGGTTGCTAGAAACTAACCATGTGTTTTCGGCATTTGAGTTTGTGCGTTTGAGTAGGTGTTGATAAACCACAGGGTTTGGTTTGAATGACTGAATTTCATCAGTGCTGATGATATCGGTGAAAAACTCCTTCATGCCTGCAGTATCTAACAGCTTTTCTACTGCGCTAGCAGCGCCATTTGAAAAAGCATACATTTTAATGCTTTTCTCTTTTAGCTGTTCTAAGCAGGGTATTACGTCTGGGAAAGCAGGTAATACGCGATAGCTATCTAATAGCTGCTGTTTTTGATGAGCACTTAATTGGGTTTGAAAATAAGTATCTGTATAGTCCAAAGCTTGGCGTGTGCAAACAGAAAAGTTTTCATATTGCTTCATCAATGCTCGTCGAAAAGAATACTCTAATTGCTTTTCTCTCCAGCGCTCAGAAAAAGCACTGGCATGTTGCCCCACCATTCGTTCGAGTTGTTGAGTGACACTGGTCGTATCGATGAGTGTGCCATAAACGTCAAACGCAAGTGTTTTCATAACATGCTTTTTTAGATCATGCCAAGTTCAAGTTTAGCTTCTTCGCTCATATTATCAGTTGTCCAGGGAGGATCGAACGTCAGTTCTACTCTAGCATCTGATACACCAGTGACACTTTTCACTGCATTTTCGACGATACCTGGAAATGTTTCAGCCACTGGACAGCCTGGTGCCGTGAGCGTCATAGAAACGTCAGCGAAATAATCGTCATCTAATTTCACATCGTAAATCAGTCCTAAGTCATATATATTGACTGGAATTTCAGGATCATAAACGGTTTTTAACGCGTCAATGATCGCTGGTAATAAGTCTTGTGGGTTTGGTTGTGTGTGTTGTTCACTCATGATGATCGTCTTATATTGCTCTTAGAGCATGGCAAGTGAGCGTTTAAGAGCAGCGACCAATCGGTCAATGTCTTCTTTGGTGTTGTACATTGCTAGAGATGCTCGCGAGGTAGCTTCTAGGCCAAACTTTTCCATAACAGGCATGGCACAATGATGGCCTACGCGAATTGCAACGCCTTGATGGTCTAATAAAGTTCCTAGGTCAGAAGCATGGGCACCCTCAATGACAAATGAAAGGATGCCCGCTTTATTGTTTGCAGTCCCAATTAGCTGCAAGCCGTCCAGTTTTTCTATTTCTTGAGTGCCATAAGCTAATAGTTCATGTTCATAGGACTCCACTTTATCCATGCCAATAAGGCTAAGGTAATTCAAAGCAGCAGCTAAGCCAATAGCGCCGGCGATGTGCGGAGTTCCGGCTTCAAACTTATACGGAAGCACGTTATATTCCGTGCCTGAGAAACTAACTGTTTTGATCATATCGCCACCTGAGCGATATGGAGGCATTGCCTCAAGAAGTTCTCGTTTTCCATAAAGAACACCAATTCCAGTTGGTCCGAATATTTTATGACCTGAAAACACATAAAAATCGCAATCTAAACGTTGCACATCAACGGGCATATGAGCGATAGATTGAGCACCATCTAACACTATTTTCGCACCCACTCTATGCGCTGCAATCGTCATTTCAGATACTGGATTAATAGTGCCTAAAGCATTAGAAACTTGTGTGATGGCAACAATTTTAGTTCTTTCAGTTAGACGATCATGGAAAGCTTGTAGGTCCAATTCGCCATTTTCTAGCACAGGGATGACATCAACATGCGCGCCTTTACTTTCAGCTAAGATTTGCCATGGAACAATGTTTGAGTGATGCTCCATTTCTGACACTAAAATACGGTCGCCTCGTTTGATAAACGTAGAGCCAAAACTTGTTGCGATTAAGTTAATGCTATCCGTCGTGCCGCTGGTGAAAACAACTTCTTCAATTTGGCGAGCATTGATAAAGTTTTTGACGGTTTCACGAGCTGCTTCGAACTGGTCAGTCGCACGTTGGCTTAATGTATGTATGCCTCGATGAACGTTGGCATAATCATTAGTATAAAACGATGTGATGGCGTCGATAACCGCACGGGGCTTTTGTGTAGATGCACCATTATCCAAGTACACCAAAGGTGATCCATTCACTTCTTGGTGCAACGCTGGGAAGTCTGCACGGATTGCATCGATATCGTAAGTTAGGTTACTTTTTGCTGGCATTCCCATGTTATACAAAAACCTCTTCAGCATTTTCGCCGTTATTAGCGCCATCATTATTGGGAGTGCTAGGCAAAAGCTCGCCTAGAAATCGCTGCGTTAGTTCGTTCCTTAAAGGTTCAAACGTGATTCGATCGACGACTTCATTCACAAAAGCAAATGTCAATAAACGTCTGGCATCATCTTTTTTAATGCCTCTAGATTGAAAATAAAATAATGATTTTTCATCTAGTTGACCGATAGTGGCTCCATGAGAACAAATCACATCATCAGCGTAAATTTCTAACTGAGGTTTGGTGTCTGCTTCGGCATCATTAGACAGTAACAAATTATTGTTTTGTTGCTCGGCATTCGTTTTTTGAGCATCTTGAGCCACGATAATACGGCCTCGAAATACCGCTCTGGATTTATCATCCAATACGGTTTTATAGAATTCGTCACTGGTGCAATGCGGAAGCCGATGAGCAACCTCAGTATGATTGTGGACATGCTGAGAGTCATGGCCTAGCACTAGGCCGTTCATACCGCCATGAGCACCGGTACCTAACAAATTGAGATAGATATCATTTCGTACTAGTACACCACCCAATGCAATGTTGTGATTAACAACGTGGGCATCTCTCGATTGACTAATGAAAACACCACCGAAGTGAAAAGCGGTTTTCGATTCTTCTTGAACTTTATAATGATCTAGCTTTGAACCGTCATGAGCAATGATTTCAGTGACCGTATTATTGAGATAAATGTTACGTTCTTCGCCCTCCATCGCAATTGACCGTTCTATAAACTGTGATTCGCTGAGCTTGCCCGCAATAATCAGGTTTCGAGGGTGAGTTACACTCGCTTGTGCTGAGTGGGTGGTTGTCACATGTATGATTTCAATCGGTTTTTCTAGCTTCGCTTTTGCTGCAACTTCAATCACAACGCCATCAAAGCAATAGGCCGTATTTAAGTCAACAAACGCATGCCTATCGGCGGGTAGTGTTGAACCAAGCAAGCCTTGCAAAGAGTCATCTTCTAGTTTTTTCGCCAAAGAACTGATCGTGATCAGTGCTTTCTCATCATCAGATAGGCGAACAGTCGACATTTCCGGTGAAAATAAGCCGTTCACCAACACAATTCGAGTTAAATTGTAATCAGGCAAATTATTAAGACATTCTCTGACATCTGGCGCAGAAAATTGCATGGAAAATTGCAGGCGCTTTAATTTTCGGATATCTGTATAACGCCACTCTTCATCGCGAACCGTAGGGAGCCCATTCACAGAAAATTGCTTGGAGGCATTATTTCGCAAGGAATCAAGCCATTCTTGGCCCGCGCCAGGCAAGGATATTCCTGCTTCGCTAGGCAGCAGCAAGGGCTGCGTTTTATTTTGTTTGACTGCCGCCGTCATTAGGCTACCCCTTGTGCTGTTTTTGGCAGTGAATCATTGCCTGCATTTTCAACACCTTCAATCCAACCATAGCCTTCATCTTCAAGCTTTAATGCCAGATTTTTATCGCCAGTTTTCACGATTTTTCCATCCGCTAAAACATGAACAAAATCTGGAACAATATAGTCAAGCAAGCGCTGGTAATGCGTGACTAAGACCATAGAGCGTTCCGGCGAGCGTAGAGAGTTTACCCCTTTAGAGACAACTTTTAGTGCATCAATATCT
The DNA here is from genome assembly GCA_050633585.1 of Arenicella sp. GTDB lineage: Bacteria > Pseudomonadota > Gammaproteobacteria > Arenicellales > Arenicellaceae > CALKZN01. Next base: position 51,389 of record JBOEGT010000053.1, on the reverse strand, counting down.
AAGCCTGAATCCGTTTCATCAAGCAGTGCCAGCGTGGGCTCTAGCATGGTCATTTGTAAAATTTCGTTACGTTTTTTCTCGCCACCTGAAAAACCTTCATTGACCGAGCGTTTTAAAAATTCTGCCTTCATTTCAACAAAAGCAGCTTTTTCTTTAATGGTTTTTAAAAACTCGCCAGCAGGCATTTCTTTCTGGTCTCGATATTTACGGATAGAATTCATAGCGGCCTTTAGCATCGCCATGTTGCTAACGCCAGGTATTTCCACAGGGTATTGGAAGGCTAAGAAGATGCCTTCACCTGCTCGCTCTTCTGGTTCAAGTTCCAGTAAGTCTTTGCCTTGATAAATGATTGAGCCACTAGTGACTTCATAGCCTGGGCGGCCAGCGAGAACATTGCTTAACGTACTTTTTCCGGCACCGTTAGGTCCCATAATGGCATGTATTTCACCAGGGTTAACTGTCATGTTTAAACCTTTTAAAATAGGCTTTCCGTCAACTTCAGCATATAAATCTTTTACTTCTAACATGGTATTTCTCTTTAATATCTTTTCTAGGCTGCTATAACAATGGATAACAGTGGTTTAACCGACAGCGCCTTCAAGAGACACTTCTAATAATTTTTGTGCTTCGACGGCAAATTCCATTGGTAGTTCACGGAACACATCTTTGCAAAAGCCGTTCACAATGGTTGAAACAGCACTTTCTTCATCCAAACCACGTTGTCGCAAATAAAAGAGTTGGTCATCCGAAATCTTAGATGTGGTGGCTTCGTGTTCAATATTAGCCGTTGGATTTTTCGCTTCGATATAGGGAAAAGTGTGAGCGCCACAACGATCACCCATCAACAATGAGTCGCATTGAGAAAAATTACGGGCATTATCTGCGCCTTTTAAGACTTTTACTAAGCCGCGATAAGAGTTTTGACCTTGACCGGCGGAAATGCCTTTAGAAATAATCGTGCTTCGTGTGTTTTTGCCAATATGGATCATTTTGGTGCCAGTATCAGCTTGTTGCCTGTTGTGAGTTAGGGCGACAGAGTAAAACTCACCCACTGAATTATCACCTTCTAACACACAACTAGGGTATTTCCATGTGATGGCTGAGCCTGTTTCTACCTGTGTCCATGAAATTTTGGAGTTTTCACCTTTGCATAAGCCACGCTTAGTCACGAAGTTATAGATACCGCCACGACCGAACTCATCACCTGGGTACCAATTTTGTACTGTTGAATATTTAATCTCAGCATCTTTATGTGTATATAGCTCAACGACAGCTGCATGTAATTGGTTTTCATCTCGTTGAGGAGCGGTACAACCTTCCAGATAAGACACATACGCACCTTCGTCCGCAATAATCAACGTGCGCTCAAATTGACCTGTATTTTCTTCGTTAATACGAAAATACGTGGATAACTCCATAGGGCAGCGAACACCTTTTGGAATATATACAAAAGAACCATCACTAAAGACTGCTGCATTTAAGGCAGCATAATAGTTGTCTTGTGTTGGCACAACGGATCCAAGGTATTGTTTAATGAGTTCGGGGTGCTCATGCACGGCTTCTGAGATTGGCATGAAAATCACGCCTGCTTCTTTTAATGTTTCTTGAAATGTGGTGCGAACGGAAACACTATCAAAGACAACATCAACCGCTACATTGTGCATCATTTTTTGTTCGTCGAGTGGTATGCCTAATTTTTCATAGGTTTCGAGTAGTTTTGGATCCACTTGATCTAGGCTTTCTAGTTCCGGTTTTTGCTTGGGTTCTGAATAGTAACTAATCTCTTGAAAGTTGATTTTAGGGTAATCAACTTGAGCCCAATCAGGCTCTGTCATTTGTTCCCATTTGCGGAATGCCTCAAGGCGGTATTCCAGCATGAATTCCGGTTCACCTTTTTTTGCTGAAATTGCTCTTACTACATCTTCATTGATACCTGGAGGAAAGGTGTCAGATTCAATATCGGTTACAAACCCTTCTTTATATTCACGGCCGACTAAGTTATCTAACTCAGGATTTTGTTCAGCTTTACTCAGGGTTTGAGGGTGTTCTTTAACAGTGGTCATGGTGCGCTCTCGTGCTAATAAAACGTAGTGATACGGTTTAGGACAATTCTATGGGAATACCAGAAAATTTTTGGGATTGCTGTTTTGCCGCATTGTCGTAGTGAGTGGGTTGTTTGATGACTTCTGCGAGTGTTTTTTCATGTAGAAAACGATGTAGCTCTGCACTCAAGTTTGACCATAGGCCATGTGTAAGGCAAGGATCATGATCTCCGCCACAAGAAGAGCCATTACCGCAAGTTAGATCAAGGTTTTCGTCTACGGCGGCTAGAATTTCAGCAACCGATATGTCATGGCTATTTTTTGCTAGTGAATAGCCACCTCCAGGCCCTCTAACCGCTGTGACTAAATTTGCTTTTCTTAGGTTAGCGAATAGTTGTTCGAGGTATGAAAGTGATATGTGTTGGCGATCAGCAATGTCAGTTAAGGCAACACGGAGCTCATCACTATTGACTTGATCAGATTCAACACATGCTTTTGTTTGCAATGCTAAATCCATCATAGCGGTGACCGCATATCGACCTTTGGCTGTTAATTTCATCTTGCTGTTATCTTTTGTGAACGTACATTGTTTCTGCTTAAATATTAGAAAACTCTAATATTCTATGCTGGGTACGTGATTCTAGAGAAACCCAGTAAAACAGTCAAGAATAAATACTACTGAAAAAATGTATAGAAAAGGTGATGATTACTGGCTTTCGAGCATTTCTATGGCTTCATGTAACCAATCAAGCTCAGCGTGGGCACACAGAATGCCATTTCGGAGAGTGAGATAGCTTGTCATGTTTTTCAAATGCGTATCAGGAGTGGGTTTAGGTGAAAAATATTGTTTTTCAATTTTTGAATAGTTAGCAATCTCTTTATACACGCGTTTTAGCTCGTCATTTAGCTGTTTAAGGATTGGCTCCGTCCCCACAAGGCGAGCAAGCATTAACTTAATCAATAATTGATTTTTCGGGGCAGCATGTTTTACGGGTTCAAGGGCCCATTGACTTAGCTCTTTTTTCCCCTCTGCAGTCAAAGAATAGATTTTTTTGTCGGGCTTCCCAGACTGGACTTGTAGCCTCAGATCTATCCAATTCTCTTTGTGCATATCAGCCAATGTTTTATAGATTTGTTGATGACTAGCACTCCAATAAAAAGCAACGGAGCTTTCAAAGTTTTTGGTCAGGTCGTAACCACTGCGTTCGGATTCGACAAGGAGACTTAAAATGGCGTGTTTGAGAGACATGCGCAAATAGTTGCATATTTTAAGTGATGTGTCTATTATGCAATTTATTGCATAATAATGTTTTATATAAATTCTGGTGAAAATAATGAAGAAAGTAATATTTGAACAGAAAATGACGGCTGATGTAGAGAGCTCATTTGTGGTGTTCTTAATTGGTATGAGAATAAATAAATGGTGGCAAGTACATCAATGGGCTCCTGTATTATTATCCATGCCGAAAATGTTGAGAGAGTTATACCAACACCCTGAACTGGGTTTTGTCGGTGCAGAGTCTTGGTTTGGAAGAACAACATTGATGGTTCAGTATTGGAAAAGTCAGGAAGACTTGCATGCTTATGCTACGAATAAAGATTTAAACCATGTACCTGCATGGCAGGCGTTTAATAAAAAAATTGGAGCAAGTTCTGCAGTAGGTATTTGGCATGAATCGTATGTCATTCAGCCAGGTTCGCATCGTTCTTTATATAGGGGTATGCCTCAATTTGGATTAGCAAAATTGGGCAAACATACGCGAATAGGTTAATTAATTGTCTTTGAGTAAGCGTTCTATAATCGGACGCATTGCATTTGGGTTTACCCAGACTTGTTTTAAAGCAACTTGACCATTCTTATCTAAAACAAAAGCGGTGGATGGCGCACGTCCATAAGCTTTCCAAGTGCGGTTATCCATTGAATCAACAGCCATCATATAGGGAATTTTTAATAACTCTTTGGAGCGAATCGCTTGTTGAATTCGTTCCTCTTGGGAGTGATGCTTATGAACAATGGTATTCGTAAGGTAGTTAATGGAACTTACCCATTCGCTGTCGATGTAGGGATTTATGGCGTTAACCGGGTGAGCTTCGAGTGTGTATATCACCAGAAAGTTAACACGGTCTCCGTATTCTCGATGCAGTTTTTTCATATCCCAACGACGATATCGGTATACGGGGCAAGTGTGGCTACCAATTTGGATGATCAGTGGTTTTTCTCCGAGTAAGTCAGTCAAGTGTAGAGGATTGCCTTCTAGGTCTATTAATTCAAATTCAGGGGCTTTCTCTCCAATATCAGGAGATAGCGCATCATGGTGAGCTAGGCGTAATCCAGGTTTGTGTGGAAAGCAGGCCGATAAGCTTAAAATAATGAGAAGAAGCAACGTTTTTTTCATGGCTTTCACTTTAAATATCGGAGGTCTATCGTAAAATTAAATAAGTTGTTTAGGCGTTAAAAAAAGTCATAATAGCGCTAATTGGGAAATAAAGTAAATCTCGCTTGCTTTGATTGTTTTAGGAAAATGTAGATGCCGTTAAAATATATCCAACTCTTACTCATCACTATTGTTTGGTCGGTGTGGTTTTTTAGTAATGGCATCGAAAAAATACTCGACCTCATCGGTTCGCATGCGATTATCATGTTGACCATGTTGTTTGGTTCTTTTGTCGCGGGTGCAACCAGTTTAGGTGGAGGGGCGGTAGCGTTCCCCGTATTTACCAAGCTTCTTTCAATTCCAGGAGGGACCGCTTTGGTTTTTTCTCTGGCCATACAAAGTGTTGGTATGACTGCAGCGGCTTTTCTTATTTTTATGGGGAAAGTGCCGGTCAATAAGAAGGTTATCCTTGGTTCAATTGTCCCGGGTGCAGTCGGCGTATATATAGGCCTATTTGAAATGTCTGACATCTTTTCAGGTGGACAAGTTAAATACTTTTTTTCAATCTTTAGTTTGTTTGTCGCTTTTGTTCTGGTGTTTGACCGTTTTGTTAATCAACGCCAGTTTCGCACTGCCAAAGAAGTCAATGATGATAAGGTTATCGGCATGCTGCCAATCATTATTGCGAGTTTAATGGGCGGTGTGATTAGTGGCTTAATAGGCACTGGCATTGACTTTGTCGTCTTTGCTTTGATGATATTGTTTTATCGAGAAGGTTTAAAACGGGCAGTGGCGACTTCCGTGTGTGTCATGGCAATTAATGCTGTGATTGGTTTTGTTTTTATTTCGGTATTGTCGGTGAAGTTTACCGGCATTGTTGTCGATTACTGGTTAGCGGCTATACCTATTGTGGTTGTCGGAGCTCCTTTAGGCGCTCTTGCATGTAAATACTTTCATCGTGATGTTATTTTTTATTTACTCATGGGTTTAATATTATTAGATGTCGTGTCAACGGCGCTAATTTTAGGCAAACATTGGCATTTCGTTTTTTTAACGGTGATTGCTGTTATCACTATCAGTGTATGGCGGCGTTTTTTACGTGATAAACAACCGATATAGTTATTCAACTCATATGTGGTTAAGGTTGGTATTAAGTGTCATTGCCTTTATGGGTTTAACCCCTGATGTAGCACAGGGAGCAAAATTATTAGATAGCCCGTTTTCAGCAATGGACTGGCAGTCTTTAGAGTGGTCTGAACTGCTCACAGAAAATGGTATTAGCATCGCCACAGCAAAGCGAGAAGGTTCAGATTTTGTTGCTGTTAAATCCAGTATGCGAGTTGAAGCAAGGCTCAATGATATTGCCGCCTTAGTACTATTTGTAGATGGGTGCCATGAAGGAACGACTGTATGTGAGAAAATTGAGAAGAAAGAATCTCGAGATCCTCAGCACTATTTTCAGTATGTGGTATCAAAGTTTCCATGGCCACTCAGAAAGCGCGATATTTTTCTCAGAATCAGTGTCGATCAAGATACGCAAGGCGTTATCAGGGTGGATGGAAAAGCGTTTCCAGATAAATTCCCTGAAAATAAACACTATGTCAGAATTAAGACAATGGATTTGCAGTGGAAAATTACCCCAGAAGCAAATGGTGTGGTCTTAATAGAGCATTTTATACACTCTAACCCGAGTGGACGTGTTCCTGCATTTTTGTTTAATGATGCTGTCGCCTCGACACCTTTAAAGACTCTGGCAAATATCAAGCGTTTATTGTCATTAGAAAAATATCAGAAACGTAACATAGCCTTTATTCAAGAACTATTTGAAATCGAAAAATTGCCAAAGACTCGAATGCATTTTAATTAGCGGCGAACCATTTTCTTTGAATTAAATAGGTAGTAACTATAGATAAAACCAGCAATCAAATTGTCATCAGTTTCGACTAAAGGAGAGTCCTCAAACACAGCGCCATTGATGTTTTCGTAACGTAAAAAAAGCACAAACAGTTGTTTATCGGTGTTTTTGACTAATGAAGTTTGTGCCCGGTAACCGGTGAAGCCTCCTTCAGCTTGATATGCAGATCGTGTGCTGGTTGCAAATTCGTCGGCCACTCCATAGTAGACATCATGATATGAGCTGGAACCAAACTGCGGTCCAAAAGTCGCACCGAATCGCCATTTGTTTTTCCCTAAGCGAAAATACTTTGTATATTCTACGTTTGGGGAAAACGTCGCGCCATCAACACCGACGTCACTCCCATCAAAACCAATATTGATGCGTAATGGAAAGTTAATTTGCCATTTATGAGCGTCACTTTTTAATAGTGTGTATTCTAATGAGGGACCAATTTGTAGATTGTTAGGAATGTCTGGCATACCTTGACGCAAATCAATATCTTCACTATCAATTGACAGGTTGAAATCTAAACTCACGTCAAGTTTTAGGTTTTCATTATTCAGCAATTCGGCACGCATGCCTCTATCATCCGCCTTAATAATCTCACCACGATAAATTGGTAAGATGACAGGGAACAAAAAGCTGCGTGTTTGGCTTGTGCCCGTGTAATAAGACTGGTTTAATCCGCCCACACCAAGGCCAAGTTGCCAAAGAGGTTTTTCTTCTTTAGCAAAACTAGCATGTGTTGTGAGTAGGCAGGCTAAAAATAATCCGCTGAAAAATGTGAAAGCTTTGGTACAAAGTCGACAAACCGTCATAATAGGCATCTTTTGTTACAAGTAGTATTTTTTTAAATCGCTATAATGCCAAATTATGACACTGTTTTGTTATGATTTTAAAATTATGATTTCCTGGACGCCGTATTTATGGATATTTGTTTATTAGATTACCAATCAACGTCAGCAGCGGGCAATAACCTTGATGAGCTTCGTACTGCATTGGCACAACAACGCAGTGGTTTGCGAGCCAATGATTTTCCTCGATCTGACCTGTCAACATGGATTGGACGTGTTTCGACAGTGGATGATATAGATCTTGGAGAGTGGCAAAGTCGCAACAATGCTTTAGCGCATATTGGTATTTCTCAAGGCACAATTTTAGATAATATTGAGCAACTAAAGTCACGCTTTTCTGCCCCTCGCATTGGTGTGGTCATGGGCTCTAGTACATCGAGTATTGATCGAACTGAAACGGCCTATACCGATTTAACGGATGATGGCATGCTAAAGCCTGTGTTTCAGCAAGAGAGTGTGCATAACCCGCATGCACCAAGTTTATATGTCGCGCATGTCACGGGTATTACTGGACCAGCTCTCACTATTAATACAGCCTGTTCTTCATCCGCTAAGGTGTTTGCAACCGGTGCTCGTTGGTTGAAATCGGGAATTGTTGATGCCGTCTTAGTGGGTGGTGTAGACACGTTATGTTTAAGTGTTTTACATGGTTTTGATTCATTGCAATTAATCTCTCAAAACCCGTGTAGACCATTTGATCAAGATCGCGACGGTATTAATCTAGGTGAAGCCGCTGGTTTTGCCATTTTGGTTCGCAAGGAAGACTCACACAAGACTACGGGTATTGAGTTACTTGGGTACGGAGAGAGTTCAGATGCTTATCATATGTCACACCCTCACCCAGATGGTTTGGGAGCGAAGTTATCAATGGAGCAAGCGTTATTAATCGCTGAATTGTCTCCAGAAAGTATTGACTATATTAATCTTCATGGCACATCGAGTCGTGCGAATGACAGCATTGAAGGGCAGTTAATCAATCAATTATTTCCTAAAACGACACGCTGTTCTTCTACAAAAGCGTGGATGGGGCATACTTTAGGTGCCGCAGGTATCACTGAAGCGATCATCGCTCTTGATACTATTCATACAGGCCTCATCCCAGGTTCGATGAATTTATCAACATTAGATGATGGTATAGATATTTCTATTCAAGCTGAAAATGTAGAACAAACGGTTAATTTCGCCATGACAAATTCTTTTGGTTTTGGCGGTAATAACTGTAGTTTAGTGTTTGGTAGAGAAAACATGCCTAAGCAAGCAAAAACTGGAGATCAAGTATGAGTAAGGATATTCAATTAGCTGCTAAAGTGGTGGCAGTAGGTGCTTGGGGTGCTAGCTTTCGTAACTGGCACGATTTACAAAAATTACTGAAAGATGAAACGGTTGAAGATGATGGTGCAAAAGGCCCAAAACCTGAAATTATTCCAGCAAATGAGCGTAGAAGGGCGCCTTTACCCGTTCGTTTAGCCGTTGAGTCATCATGGCAAGCAACGCAGGCATCGACATTATCGCCTGAAGAACTCACCTGTGTTTTTGTGTCAGCGTTAGGTGACACACAACTAACCGATTATATGTGTAAGGTACTTGCTGGGGATAATAAGCAGTTATCTCCGACTAAGTTTCACAACTCTGTTCATAATGCAGCAGCAGGATACTGGACAATAAGTACAGGTTGTATGAAAGCGGCAAACTCCGTGGCAGGTTATGAAGAGTCAGTCTCTTTGACCTTGTTAGAAGCATTGACACAAATAGCGAATGAAAAAATACCGATATTGTTAACGTTTTATGATGCCCCGGTTTCATTGGTTCTAAAAGATCTGTTAAAGAACGATTATCCTTTTGCGGTTTCGTTAGTATTAGTGCCTGAGGATATGGATATTGAAGGTATTAAAATCACTGCCGATATTTTACAAGGCAAAATGCAATGGCCAGCATTAGAAGCGGGTACAGATGAATTACAAGCCATATATCAAAGCACTCCAACAGCGAGAGTATTGGCACTGTTAGAGAAACTAGCGACGGCAAAAACAAGCGATTTAGATTTAAATGAACAAATACAAGTGCCTTTAAGTGCTGGCACATTTATGCGATTAACAGTGAGTTAATGATGGGTAAACAAGCGACAGATGTCATTATAGCGGGTGGTGGTTTAGCGGGTTTAAGCTTAGCTAGACAGTTGAAAACTGACACACCAGACTTAGATATTATAGTGGTTGAAAAAAGCCGTTTTCCACGGCCAAACACTACGGCGAAAGTAGGAGAGTCAACAGTCGAAATAGGTTCACACTATTTTACTGAAACGCTTGGAATGAAGGAGCACTTTAAAGAACAACATCTACAAAAACATGGGCTTCGATGCTTTTTCGGTGAACCTCAAACAGATTATTCGCAACAAGACGAATTAGGTGTGAGTGAACTATTTGGTATTCCCACCTACCAAATGGATCGTGGCGTCATTGAAAATCATTTGCATGATGAAGTGACCAAGATGGGGGTGAATGTTGTTGATGGTGCAGACACCAAACACATTGACCTGGGCAATGGCAAGCATAGTATTGATGTTGAAACCAGTGATGGCATTAAGCAATTTTCCGGTCGTTGGTTGGTGGATGCTGCGGGACGCCAAAAGTTAGTGAAAAATAAGCTCGGTTTGGATAAACAAAACGAGCATAAAGGTAATGCCGTCTGGTTTCGCATTGATAAGCGTGTTGTGATTGATGAGTGGTCAGATAACCAAGAATGGCGTAGTCGTATCAAAGATCAAGGCAAGCGCTGGTTGAGCACTAACCACTTGATGGGGCCTGGTTATTGGGTTTGGATTATTCCGCTAGGTACTGGAGCAACAAGCATCGGTATTGTGATGGACGATAAAGCGCTTGCGGATAGTGGTATTGAAACCTTTGATGACACGATGCAGTGGCTTGAAAAGCATCAGCCAAAATGCGCGCAAGCGGTGTCGGGAGCCAAGCTATTAGACTTCAATCTAATACGAGGTTACTCCTATGGTTGTACGAAAATGTTCTCTGAAGAAGGCTGGGGCTTAACCGGTGAAGCAGGCGCTTTTACAGACCCGTTTTATGCACCCGGTAGTGATTTTATTGCATTGAATAATACGTTTATGACGCATTTAATTAGGCAGTCTAAGCAAGGAAAGGATATTCGTCTAGACAGTGCGGTTTTTCATATTTTTTATAATTCGTTTTTTGAAAATACGCTGTCGTTATATACCGATCAATACGGCGGATTTGGTGACAGGAAAATGATGTCAATCAAATTGCTGTGGGACTATGCTTATTACTGGGGAGTCTTATGCCTATTGTTTTATCAAGATTCAATTACTGATGTTCAATTAATGCGAACGATGAACCCTGTACTAAAAGTAGCTCAGGCCTTAAATGCTAGCGTACAAGATAAAATGAAACATAGAGCCGCACAGCGAATTGTTATGCCAGCGCAAGGGATGTTTTTAGATCAATATTTATTGCCTTGCATGACGTATTTTAATGATGTGTTAAAAGTAAAGCATCATGATGATATACAAAAAACTCTCACCGACAATGTGGCTATGTTAGAGCGTATTGCAGTACACCTTGAAGATATGCTGGACGATAATGCCAAGTTGACTATTTCAGATGATGAACGTGATTTATTTGGTGACTACCGCCTCATGGTTTTAGCCTAATGTCTTTAAAGTTGGTAGCCGGTGGCTTAATTGGCGCAGTGACAGTCACCTATCCATTTGTTGTCTATTATGGTCTTAATCACTATGGACCATCTGTTTTTGCACTATTTTTATGTGCTTTACTGTTATTGAGAGTTATCATAAAAGGCTCTTATCACGAACCAAGTCAATGGTTACAACTCGTTGTGGTGGGTGGATTTTGTCTGGTAGTTGCTATCGTTAATAGTGAACAATTATTACGATTTTATCCTGTGCTAATGAGTTTGGGGTTTTCCGCACTATTTGCTTTTTCATTGAAATCTAAAACCTCGTTAATTGAACGTTTTGCAAAAATGTCAGGGCAAATTTATCCAGACGAAGCAATTACGTATATGCGTAAATTAACAAAACTATGGGCGATTTTATTGTTTGTTAATGCCATTGTTTCTGCTTATACCGCCTGTTGTGTTTCTTTGAAATACTGGACTTTGTATAATGGATTGCTAGCATATTTTTTATTAGGTGGCTTTGCATTAGTAGAGCTGATTTTTAGGCATTTTTATAAGCGAAAAATTGAAGGATAATGATGGAACTCGGTCACTTAGAAAGCCTTCAAAATACATTCAATGGAAGAGAGTGGTGTAAATTTACTGCGTTATCAAACACTGATGCCACGGTAGAGCTGAATATACATATTCAAGATGATTTATCGTGGTTTGCTGGGCACTTTCCTGAGCAACCAGTATTACCTGGTGTTGTGCAAACACATTGGGCGTGTGAATTAGCTCAACATTTATTTGTGTTGAAAGGCATTCAAAAAGTCAGTAATTTAAAATTTAAAACTATGATTTTACCCAATACCCAATGTGTTTTAAAAATGACCTTTAATGCAGAAAAGAAGTCGGTTTCCTTCGTGTTTGCAAACGAAGAGACTACTTTTTCTACTGGCTCATTGGTTTTTTCAGCCTAGCCTCTAAGTTAAGAAAGCATAGAATTAAAACGATGAAATTGTGTATTGTAGTACCGCACTTTAACCATGAAGCGGCGTTTGAAGCATTTTTACCAACATTGGCAAGCCTAAAGCTACCTTGCATTATCGTTGATGACGGCAGCGATGAATCCAGTTTACATCATGTGAAAGCATCACTCAGCGACGTTGATATCGAAAGCTACTTTTTTGAACACGGATATAACCGTGGTAAAGGTGCAGCCGTTGCGACTGCTGCCACACAAGCGAGAGCTTTAGGCTTTACCCATATGATTCAAATAGACGCGGATGGGCAACATGATGTTAATGATGTTGAAAAATTTATCGCATTAAGCCGAGCCTATCCTGAGGCTATTATTTCTGGTCATCCTCAATTTGATGAAACAGCACCCAAAGCCCGATTGTACGGTCGCAAAGTGACTGATTTCTGGGTAGCGATTGAAACATTGTCTTTTGACATTAAAGATAGTCTGTGTGGGTTTCGACTATATCCAATTAGCCAATTTGAAAAAGTCAGTGATCGATATCATATTGGAAAGCGTATGGATTTCGATACAGATATAGCGGTGAAGTCTGTTTGGTCTGATATTGAGATGAAATTCATTCCGACTAAAGTCATTTATCATCAAAACAGTGTTTCGCATTTTTATTACTTGCGCGATAACGTGTTATTAATCAAGTTGCATGTGGGCTTGATGGTTGGCATGCTGGTGCGTTCGCCGATGTTGATCGCACGAAAATTTAAGCGTTAGACATTTGGCCTAGCGAGTAAATATGAGTAAACCTGTTCAAGAAAAGCAACACTGGGCATCAATACAAGAAGCCGGCACTTTATTTGGTTTAAAGTTTTTATGGGGTGTACATAAAGTATTGGGCCGTAAAGCGGTGTCTATTTTGTTATACCCTACCGTTGTTTACTTTATTCTCTTTAGACCGGCTTCTCGAGCTGCATCCTTGGACTTCTTACGGACTCATGCTAAGGCGTATCCGCAAATGTGGAAAACTGAGCCAGGAATTAGGCATGCGGCAAGGCACTTCTTTGAATTTGCTGAAACCGTTGTGGATAAACTACTTGCATGGTATGTGCATATTGACGCGGACTCCTTTGATGTTCAAAACCCTCATGTGATTGAAAATTTAATGGCTGACGAACGCGGACAGCTAGTGATTGGTACACATATGGGGAATCTTGAATATTGTCGTGGCTTTATGCAGCGCTATCGAGACAAAGTCATCAATATACTCATATACGACAAACATGCGGCAAACTACGCTGCAATTATGCAGGCGCTTAACCCGGATTCCCGCTTAAACATTTTCCAAGTCGACGACTTTGAAGTCGATACTATGCTAAAACTCAAGGCAAAAATCGATCAAGGAGAGTGGGTATTTATTGCGGGTGATCGAATTCCATTAACGGGTTTAGCGAGGACTGTGGATGTTGACTTTATGCAGCGTACTGCGCCGTTACCTATCGGGCCTTACATGTTAGCAAAAGCACTTGGCTGTCCAGTAAAGCTAATGTTTGCCTATAGAGATTATTCGATTAAAGAAGAAAAAGTATTTTTTGAAGTGGTACCCTTTGCTGAGAAAATTGAATTTTCTCGTAAAAATCGTATGGCTGATATTCAAGCGTATGCCCAAAGGTTCGCGCAAGAATTTGAAACACATTGTGCAAAAGTGCCGTACCAATGGTTTAATTTCTTCCCTTTTTGGAAAGACAGTATTCACTCAGACGAATCGTCCAGTCGGTGAGATAAGCATAAGAGCATAGTGATATGATGAATCAGCAAAATCCTTCGCGTTTTGACGCTAAAATTCTGGAATATCTTCCGCACAGGCCACCCATGCTGTTAGTGAATAACATTATTGAAGTGAGCAACACCCATGCAGTTGCTCGTGTTTTGGTTGACCAAGAAGCTCCTTTTTTTACTGAACAAGGCGTGCCAGCGAGCATCGGAATTGAGTATATGGGTCAAACGGCTGCTTTAATTGCAGGCTATCAACTCGAACAGGGCACAACTGAGCCACACCTTGGGTTTTTGTTGGGCACAAGAGCGTATGCAACTCGGCTTGAATATTTTCCTGCCGATTCGATATTACACGTCGAATGTAGAGAAAAAGCACTTGTTGGTGACAGTTTAGCGACGTTTGAATGTATTATCGCTTTTGCAGAAGAGGATGAACCAATAGCCAAGGCGAGTTTGTCAGTATTTAGAAAACCAATCAATGACAATGAGTAAAAACACTGACGCATTCAATGCCAACACGCAAACTAACATGTCAACCAATTCATTAGGCCGCCGTGTCGTTGTAACAGGAGCGGGCAATATTTCAGCGCTAGGGACTAGTTGGGGCGAAGTAAAACAACGCCTACAAGGGACGCAAAGTGCAGTGCGCTATATGAAAGAATGGGACCAATACCCCGAGTTAAAAACGCGTTTAGCGGCACCCATTGATGATTTTATTTTGCCGGATACTTATCGAGCAAAGAAAAAGAGAAGCATGGGCCGTGTGGCGCAAATGGCAGTCAGAGCCACTGAGATAGCATTAGAAGAAGCAGGCCTGTTAGGAAATGATCTCATCAAAAATGGGGCGACTGGCGTATCTTATGGGTCGGCGACGGGGAGTAGTGCAGCCGCAGTTGAGTTTTTTAGTTTGCTGGAAGACCAGTCAATGAGCCGCATCAATACGACGACATATATTCGTATGATGAGTCATACAGCTGCGGTCAATATTGGCGTGTATTTTGGTACTCAGGGTCGAATGTATACCACGTCAAGTGCTTGTACAGCGGGTAGCCAAGGTGTTGGCTATGCATATGAAGCGATAAGAGCTGGTCAGCAAGATATTATGATTGCTGGAGGTGGTGAGGAGCTATGTCCTACTCAGGCGGCGGTTTTTGATACGATTTTTGCAGCAAGTTTAAAAAATGAAACACCTGAAAAGTCTCCTCGATCATTTGATGTTGATCGCGATGGCTTGGTGTTGGGCGAAGGAGCAACAACATTAATTCTGGAGTCGTACGAACATGCCAAAGCGCGTGGTGCTAATATTTTAGCGGAGATCATCGGCTTTGGCACTAATACCGATGGATCTCACATCGTCCGCCCACAACAATCTACCATGGAAAAAGTGATGGAACTAGCGTTGTCAGATGCACAGGTTAGCCCAGCCCAAATTGGCTATATTTCTGCTCATGCAACCGCGACAGAACATGGCGATATCGCTGAGTCTCAAGCAACGTTACAAGTGCTTGGCAAAAAACCAGTTAGCACCTTGAAAGGTTATACAGGTCACAGTTTAGGAGCGTGTGGAGCATTTGAGTTGTGGAGTACAATAAATATGATGAATGAAGGGTGGTTTGCAGCTAACCTTAATTTAGATAATATAGACTCACGTTGTGCTGATTTAGACTACATTCAGCACCAACCACGCCAGCTTGATACGGATATAGTAATGAGTAACAATTTTGCTTTTGGCGGGATTAATACTTCTTTAATTGTTCGGCGTTATCCAAATTAGGATGAGTTTTTTCTAAATTTTGATGTGTCCGTTCAACGGCTAAACGCTCATTTTTATCATTCCATGTTTGCCCAATAAATTTTCGCATAAGCCCATCAATAGTTCGTGTAATGAAGATATTTTTCAGTAGCGATAAACGGTGTTTAAGTGTGGTTGGAAAAGCCCTTAATGTCATTGAAAAACCCGCTTCTTCATAAATAATATAGTGCCAATATCCAGGCGGGATATAAAGGCAATCCCCATGGTTAAGTTCGGTTGCATAACCGTTTAATTTTTTTAAAGCAGGGTATTTTTCAAAGTTTGGATTAGAAAAGTCGACGGCAAATAAACTACTAAAGGAATAGGGCACTTTATACATATACGGTGTTTGCTCTGGGGGAATTAGCAGTACTTTCTTTTTCCCACCAAAGTGGCATAGCAGTAAATGTGCGTAATCAATATCGTAGTGCATTTGCACTTTTGAGCCTTTACCACCGACAAATAAAACAGGTAATTTTTTAAAAAACTTTAAACCAATATCCGGGTACTGAAAATCATTGAGTAAGCTAGGGGCATTCTTCAGGATATTGTAAAAGAACATCCTCAAATCATTTTCACCAGACTTTAATAAAGAAAAATATTCTGACAGTTTCAGTATTTTAGTGGGGGCATGTTGATGCTCATTATCTTTTGCCGGTTTACTACTGTAAACGGGAACGTCTAAGTCACCATGATGCTCAGATAAATACTCTAAACTCCACTTCTGCTTTGCTGGCCAATCGGCTGTTAGATGATTAAAAACGACAGGTGTGTTGGTTTGAAGAAACTTTTCAGAAAAATTCTGAATTGAATCACTAGAAAGTGTTTCGATGTTTTTGGTTTGAATATGGTTAGTCACAAAAATTAAGCAATGTCTTTTATGTCGTGAGTATTGTCTTTTTCAGGCTTAAAATCGTCAAGGCTAGAATGAATCGTGTGTGCTGCGATTCTATTTGGATCACCAGCTACGCGTTGGCTGCTATGAAATAAAATTTGTTGATTAAACTTTGAGCGTGTTTTGATGCCTGAGACTAATGATGATAGCACTCTACTGATGTAGGGTTCGACGAGTTTTGGAATTGAAAACGGGTTCGAGCTGTTTTGAATGGATTCGCGGACTTCAGCCATACTTAGAATGCGGCCATCGTAGAAAAATTTCACTAAATAATCCCATGCGTTATACCAGTCCTTGAATTCTGCACAATAATGATCGAAGTCTTGCTCGGAGGCTTGTGCTTTGCTTATCACGTGTTTTTCAAGTAATGCAGCCGACTCAATCGACATGTGAATGCCGGGAGATAACATGGGATCAACAAAGCCAAACGCATCACCGAGTAACACCCAACCTTTACCATAGCCTTGCTTAGATAAAAGTTGATAATTGCTATAACTCTTCACCGTGCTGACGCGTTCACGGCCAGAGCCATTCTTTGCTAATAGTGGGCTAGCGTTAATGATGTTCTCTAATCGTTCTTCTGCTGATGATCCAAAGTTTTTTGCGACTTTTTTATCAAGCACGACGCCCACAGATAAACGGTCTTTTAGAGGAATTTGCCATGACCAACCACTTTCTAATATCGATAAAACAATTTGTCCTTGCACAATTGAGTCACAATCAAAATTTTTATAATGTGCAAAATAACTCACATCATTTCGGTTGCCTCGCGTACTAGTAATATTAAGGGTTCTGCTAAATAACCTTGTTCTTCCACTTGCATCTACTAGTAAGCTAGGTTGATTAGCACGGCTCAAACCAGCCATGGCAAGTGTTTCATCACATAATTGGAGGTCACGATTAGGATCGTCTGTTGTTGCTTCAACTTTAGCGCGAACATTGACAAATTTAACACCTAATTCTTTGGCCCGTTGACGCATGATTAAATCAAATTCAGGCCGTGATACATTGTAGGAATAGCTGGGGTACTTAAAACCAAAGCGTTTGAATTTAAAGTCAACGCGGTTGCCATTTTCATGCCGTAAAGCGGCACCTAGCTTAACCGTGGAAACCTCAGCAACGCGCTTTTCAATGCCCAATCTTCTTAGCAGTGGAATAATGGCAGAGACTAATGATTCACCAACGATAATGTCAGGTGTATGGTTGTCGTCAAAGACAACACAGTCGATATTTTTTTCTTTAAGGAAACACGCGAGAGCACACCCGGCAGGACCCGCGCCAATTATGCCAATAAACTTAGTCATTGCTTTTCCGTAAAAGATAAATAGCCTTATGCTGAAAGAGCTTTGTCATTGTAATGCTATGTTCGCTCACTATATTATTCTTGAGTAACCAAATGTAGGGTTTGGCTACTAGGTCATATCAGTTAATAAGCTTAGTATATGACTGCAATAGCGTTATGCCTAGTCACTTCACCTACTAGAAGACTTACAGTAAGTTAACACATGCCGCCATTGACGCTAATGACTTGCCGGGTAATATAACCCGCACTATCGGACATGAGGAAGCCAACAGTCGCTGCAATATCTTCTGTGTTGCCAAAGCGACCCATAGGGATCATTTTTTTGGCCTCATCAGCGAAAATACCATCAATCATATCCGTTTCAATAACACCAGGGGCAACGCAGTTAACTGTAATTTTTCGTTTGGCAAGTTCAATCGCTAACGCTTTAGTTGCGCCGATGATACCCGCTTTTGCTGCGCTATAGTTCACTTGGCCACGATTACCCACGAGACCAGAGACTGAAGAAATAGTGACAATACGCCCGCCTTTCCTCAGACGAATCATCGGCATGATCAATGGTTTAAGCACATTGTAGAAACCATCTAAATTAGTGTGAATAACATCAGACCACTGCTCATCTTCCATGGCAGGAAATGCGGCATCTTTAGCAATCCCTGCATTGCAGACAACGCCATAAAAAGCCCCATTCTCTGCGACATCAGCTTCCAGTATTTCTTTGCATGCTGATGTATTCGCGACATCAAATTTCAGTTGCTTGGCATGGCTCCCTAACGCGTTAATTTGTTCACAGGTTTCATCAGCGGCTTTTTGGTTGCTATGATAATGAACGGTAATATCGAAACCTTGTTTTGCTAAATGTAGCGCTGTGGCTTTACCAATACCGCGACTTGCTCCAGTCACTAGAATACGATTATTGCTCATAATATGATAATTGCTCCGAATAAATAAAAGCACCAATCAGGTTGCTTAAGTTGCCGATTAATAAAGTGATTCCAAATGCACTGACCACTGGAATTGAACTGACAGCGAGTAGCCCAAAGGATAGTAGGCTGGTGATTGCTGATAAGAAAATTGATTGATGTGTGATTGATACGTTTTCACGCATTTCTTTGACGAAAATACTGTAGTCCATGCCAAGGCCAAGCACGAGGAATAAGGCCATGGTATGGAATAAGTTCAGAGTGTTGCCTGTCAGGAAAAAGCCAATCAGTAATATCGAAGTGGATGCAATAGGAATAGAAATCATCCAAATAGCCGAAAGGCGTTTAAAGCGAAATACAAGTAAACCAGCCACTAGAAGATAGGCCAATAGTAATAACGTAGAAGCAGACTGGCGTTGCTCTTTTAAAACCGATGTTGCGGCAGCCAAGGTATTCATATAATCCAAGCCAGGAACTTGTTCCGCGATGGAGTGTAACTGACGAGTATCCGTCCCTTTTCGAATGAGTATGAAAGCCATTTCTTGATTGTTATGTTCAAGCCATAACGGAGGTAAGATCGTTTCAAACGCTTTTGCTGTAGTGGCTAAGTCGAGAGATTGTGATTTAGCGTTGTGATAGGATTTTCTTAAGGCCAGAGCAATCGCGTTGTCAGCACCCAATTTAGATAGTAATTGTTCTATAGCGCCATTTGGTAAATAAATGCTTTCTAGCAGATTGTAGTTTGCTTGTTGTGAAGATCGACTGGGCACCCAGTTTAATAAGCTAACGAAGTGTTCAGGTTTCAAGTCAGTCTGGCGGTCAATCGTTTGTAGAAATTCATTTGAAATATTTTGTAATGATCTATCTGGCGTACTTTTTAGTAAAATATATCGACCGGGTTCGAAGTCACTAATTCGAGTGCTGACATAGGCTTCTTGCGCTAATAAGCTGTCTGAAGCGTTAAAAAATAACCGGGGGTCATCGCTCGTAGGTGGTTTGAGTAAGGCAATACCAGCGCCACAAAGCACTAATCCGAAAAAGGTAGCGGCGGCTGTTTTTGCGCTAAAAGCTTTCAATGGTTGGCTTAATGTTGAAACAAATGCATGGAGTAGCTGTTGCCTGGGAGCTCGCATATTCTTGGTCATGTTGTCCCCTAAGCAAACAACACTTAACCATGCCATAAAAAGACCGCAGCAAGAAAATAGGGCTACTTTTTTTAATGCACTTAAATCCGACATGCTCAGTGCAGCGTAACCAATAAGAGATGTTGTCAAACTCAGAAGCAATGCATTGAGCAAATGGCGATGATTTTTGTGCGATGAGAGTTCACTACTTTTGTGGTAGAAAAAGTGTAAAGAATAGTCAATAACCACACCAATAAGGCTTGCCCCAAAAACAATGGTGAGCACATGAATAGCACCAAACACACTATGTGTGACTGCCATAGCGAATGAGACTCCTAAAGCAATGCTGATAAAAGGCAGAATCACTGGGCCAATATTGCGGAAAATCAACACTAATAACGTGAAAACAGCCACCATAGAAATGCTAGTGATAAAGCTAATTTCTGATTTCGATTGGCTGGCAGCCTCCGTAGCAAAGAAAAACACACCTGAACGTTTGATTGACACATCAAACTCTTTTTGAGTGTCTGCAATGACTTGATTGATTGATTTCAGCAAAGATTGCTGGCTTGGTAGCGACGGTTTTTCCGCTTGTAAATTAAAAACTACATAGTGAGTTTGTTGTGTATCAGTCGTCGTAGCGCTGCTCTGAGATAAGCCTGAAAGACGTGATAGTAGAAAGTCACTTTGCCAACCGAGTGGGTCTTCATCAAAATTGAGGAGTCGAGGGCTTGCTGTTATTTGAAATATTTTTTGGTGAGCCTCATTTGCAATAAGGGTTTGGAGGTTCGGTGTATTGCCCTGCAACTGTTGACGCTGTGCTTCAGAGAGTAAGTGGAAGCGATAAGGTTTATAAAAAGCTAACACGCGTTCTAGCACTTGCGATGAGTCCGGAGCCACTTGAACATTGTCTAAGGCGTTAATTTGCTTTGATAAAGTGAGTACTGCATTTGTAGCTTGTTTTCCTTCAGCGAGTAAAACAAAGCGCTTTTCTAAGGATGTGGATACGTGATCGACGGCGAAACGCGTGTCGGCATCATTCGCAAATTGAGGGGCTAAGTCTTTAAGGCTCGTATCAATGCTCAAATGGCTTACTTGAGTGACAAGAAAATAAATGATGAATGCAATGCACAGAGCAAAGGCTGTTTTGAACGCATTCAACATACCTTAATTTCCTGAGTTTTCGTTTAAGAGGATAGCCATTTTTGCGGGGTCGAATAATGCTAAACAGTGTTGCTCTGGACTTCCGGTATCTAAGCATTGTTGCATGTGAGTATCTTGGTCTTGTAAAACAGTAACATGATGAGTGTCGATGTCAACCAAAGTACCGTCTGTGTGATGAATAGAAATGCTCAGTTTCTCGGGTGAAAAGCGATGAGTAATTTGTATCTCTTTAATGGCTTTTTGAATAAACGAGTCTTTTGGTGTTAGGGACACTTCTGTCGTACTGAATGACGAGGTGTTAAATGTTTGTTCAATATAGTGTTTATCTGCGCTCATTAATCCGATTAATAAACGTGATAAAAAACGACTTTCAATGGAGTCTAATACTTCAAGTCTAGTACTTTTAAGCGATTCTGCTTGTTGTTTGAACTGATATTCAGACCTTGTCAGAATTAAACTTTCTTGGATGGGTGTTTGGGTTTCCCAAATAAGGCCTGCATGGCACGAAAAAAACATTTTTCCAGTAGATTTCAACGGTACT
The DNA here is from genome assembly GCA_050633585.1 of Arenicella sp. GTDB lineage: Bacteria > Pseudomonadota > Gammaproteobacteria > Arenicellales > Arenicellaceae > CALKZN01. The sequence continues at coordinate 30,079 of JBOEGT010000053.1, read as the reverse complement.
GGGAGGGACTTTAATGTCTTTTTCTGGTCAAATTTGGCGGAAAAATGGCAATGTTTAGGCAATGAATCAAGCGCTGAAACAGGGTGATTGGTTTGAGAAAGTGCTGTGCTAGCAACAAACGAAAGGCTAAATACTATTCCGATTTGAATAGCCTCTCGTATCTGTGCCCAAAGTGAGAAACAGTATTGCTTCATGAGCCATTAAGCGCAGCTTCGACAGCGCTGATTAAACTGTGTGGTGAATCAAACTGAGTGACTTTTTCGGGCATTTTTACCGCCGCTTGAGTCGTTCGTGCTTTTGTGATGCGCTTTCCAGTTGTTGAGTCAGTAATCAAATAATCAATAACAAGCTTGTGTTGCCATTCCTTTAGTGTCGCGGTGATGTTGAATTGTTGCCCAACTAATAGGGAGTCGATATATTTAATCTGCATATCGATAATAGGGAAAAAGAACTGTTCCCGTTCCATATCCGCATAGGTGTAACCTATTTTTTCGAGCAATTCACCGCGTGCTATTTCTAAGTACTTAGGGTATGCGCCATGCCAAACAACACGATATGAATCAACATCATAAAATGCAACCCGCATCGAGCTGGTAATTGATAAAGCATGGTTTGCCGGCATGACTGTGATAATTGGGTAGTAATTGCTTAATATTCAGCGATGACTGACACAATATCGCCTAAGGTTTTAGACTCGCCAAACGCTTGCGGTGGGATGTCCTTGCCGGTAAACCGCTTTAGTTCAATGAGTAAATCGACCGTATCGATGCTGTCGATATCTAAATCTTCATACATTAATGCGTCTTCATTTAAATCGGAGCTATCGATCTCAAAGAGCTCGGTTAAAATGTGTCGCGTTTTTTCTAAGATAGCTTCTCTGGAATGTGACATATTGCGTTTGAAAAGTAAAAAAAGGAGTATAGCAAGCGAATGGATATTTCGCGTTAACTAACTATTTAATTGATTGAATATTCTTAAGATATAATGACTTCCAATAGCGAGTTAGTTCACGATATTGCATGGTTCTAGGTTTGCTGATATCAATACATTCTTCCAATGTTTGGCTGGGAAGAAAGCGAATTAAAAAACGAGATTTTATGCTAGGAAGCTGATACCAGGGCTCATGTTTGCCCAGAGCACGAGGTAAGCAACTAATGACTATTGGCAGCACTGGGCTTTGAGCCTGAACAGCAATATTCGCGGCGCCTCGTTTAAAATCTAATTGAGTATCATATTGATTGCGTGTGCCTTCAGGGAAGATCAGTAAGTTTTGACCACTATTAAGTTTTTCCGTGGCGAGTTCAACTAAATTTTCACTATCATTAGGAATATATTTGGCGAGCTTCACAGGGATGGCTGTGAAAGGGTTGCGTGTAAGAGATTGCTTAACGACGCAACAAAGGTCATCAACATAGGCAATAGCAAAAGCTGCATCGATTAAGGTGGGGTGGTTTGCGATGACTAAGTGACCTTTTACTGTCGCGTTTTGATGAGTTTCTAAGCGGTAATTCATCAAGCCGTAAAATTGCATCATGTCGACAAAAAAACGACAAAGGCCTTTTATAGAATTACGAATACGGCGTTGTTTTTCTAGTTCATTAATGGGAGCAAAAAACAAAATAATGGCGTAAATTCCGGGTACGAAAGCGCCAAGGCCAAAAGCAGTATAGCTTAAGCCGGCAGCAATAATGCGCCAGTAGTGGTTGAGGGACAAGCGTGTCAACTTTTTTTGCTTTAAACGCAAAAGCATTCTATTTCGATGAGTAAATCGCTGCGACAAATATCTGCATGAAGATATACTTTTTGGCAGTTTGGAAAGTGTTCGTCTAAGTATTTTTCAGTCAAAGAAAAGTCTTCCGGGTGACGGATATACACTTTCATTGTTTGAATATGCTCTTTTGTTTTTTCAACCTGATGTAATAGCTGGTCTATATTATTTTCTGTCGTTTTAAGTTGGCCTGACAGGTCTCCTTCACACACGGTTTCGTGGCCAATAATGCTGGCGGTACCTGAAATAAAAAACAGTGTTTCATCACCGGCATGAAAGCTCGTTGCTCTGGCAAAAGAAGGGCTGGTTTTCCCGTATTGTTTTGGATATTCAAAGGCATCCACCTGTAAAGCATTATTATGATGCGTTCCAGGCTTATTGCTACAAATAGCATAAATGAGTAAATCATCCGCATGGTGGCCAACGGCTGAAGCGGCTGGAAAATCGCTGTTTTGATAATTGGACGTTTTAAAGCCATTTAATCGGCCCGTGCAAAACAATTTATATTTCTCAAAGTCGCCATCGCCATAATTAATAGACGGCATATAGTTCCAAAATCGAATAGGATGACGAAAACCTGATGACTCAATAAAACGTAATAATCGCGTATAAGCAATTTCTGCAGCCGATTCAAAATCTTCCTTTAGTGGAACTGCGGTTGAAACAAATAAAAAATCGGCTGACTGTCGCCAGTGACAGTCATCGTTTACACCCATTTCAACGTTGCCATTGTCTACTTTCCAGACTTCACTTAAGTCTTGCTCTTGTAGTCTGACTAAGCCACTGCTCACCGAATTGACCATTGTGCTGATGGTGCCAGAAGTGTGGCCAATAACTGCTAGAGTTTTGGGTTCATTTAGAAGCTTGTCTATAGGTTCTAGAGAGTAATAATTTCTCAGCATGTTGCCGTCTTACATCTTAATTAAATTCAAAGTCCATATTTTCAACATGAAATTGGCTGAAACCGTTTTAGCCACACCTATAATAGATCGGATAATGCAGTGAATTATTTCATGTTTTCATGCATTATAGTTTAGAATTACGCCCTTTCAAAATTAAGTCCCCTATTTAAAGGTATTTATTTATGGCAACGCAAACAACAGCCGAAACGGCAATGGCAGAATTGCTGATCGAAGCACTCAATTTAGAAGATATTGAAGCGAATGAAATTGATCCGCAAGAACAATTATTTGGTGAAGGTTTAGGGTTAGATTCAATTGATGCGCTTGAAATTGCATTGGCGATTTCTCAGGAGCATGGCGTTGAAATGAAAGCGGAAGACGAAACCACTAAAGAAGCATTCGCAACCTTGGCGAGCTTAACAAAATTTGTTGAGGACAATAGTTAATTAGTTGTTCGACGATGTCTCAGCTAGCACCACTTGTTGCCCGTCATGCAACAGACCCCATTGCGTTCATTACGCAACACATCGATTCATTGGATGGATATCGTGGTGTTATACATGCTGAGACATTCCTATCTCATGTGCATTCTTTGGCGCAGCAATTACCGGTAAACACGCACATCATCAATTTATGCGGTAACCGCTATTTATTCATGGTGTCTATTTGCGCAGCTATGCTACGCAAACAAATTAATTTATTACCGCCTAATAAAAACGTTGCAACTCAGCAACGATTAAGTCAGCGCTATGCCGACGCTTACGTTTTACACGATGGTATTGATGTCGATGAAGGCATTCCTTCATTGAATCTGCAACATATAAAAATCAATCAAACCAGTGTTTCAGCCGCTAACAATGTCGATATTCCTTTAGACCAACTTGCATTGATTAGCTTCACCTCGGGTTCGACGGGTGATTCTCAACCGAACCACAAAACGTGGTTAACATTGAATCAAAGCACGTCGATGAATCGTCGTTATATGTTGCCTGAAGTCAAGCAGCTCTATTATGTGTTGGCAACAGTACCTGGGCAGCATATGTGGGGTTTAGAAACTTCGGTATTGATGGCGTTATTCACTGATACATGTGTTGTAGATGCAAAGCCATTGTTTCCTAGTGATATCTCAGAGGCTTTAAATATGTTGCCAGAGCCTAGAGCAGTGGTTTCTACACCGGTGCATTTGCGAGCCTTATCAGCGAGTGGTTTGGCGTTTCCAAATGTTGATGTTGTACTTTGTGCCACATCCCCGTTGACTGACAAGTTGGCTCAGCAAGTTGAAGCACTATTCGATGCACACTTGCATGAAGTATACGGCTGCAGCGAAGTTGGATCGATGGCGATTCGTAAAACAGCTCATGACCAAAGGTGGCTAAAATTTGACGGAATTTCTTTTACCCCATTAGGTCAAAAAACTTCAAACATTGCGTCAAACACTATAGTAGCGAGCACACAGTATTTGGATCAATCTATCGAGCTTAGCGATCAAATAGAGCTGTATGAAGACGGTTATTTTCGCTTGCTGGGTCGATCGAGTGATATGGTCGATATTGCTGGTAAGCGAGGTTCTCTAGCAGAAATTAATAAAGTCCTCCTGACGTTTGAAGGCTTGCTAGATGGCATTGTAATTTTCCCTCAACAGGAGAGAGCGGTCCCTAGACTTGCCGCAATAGTTTCACTGAAAGACGGTTATTCAGCAGAACAACTGAAAACGCATTTTCGAAAATACTTAGATGGTGTCTTTGTACCTAGACCTATCTTTTATGTTGAACAATTGCCTCGTGAAGAAAATGGAAAGCTCGCGAGAAAAAAAGTCGATGCGTTATATACTGAATTAACTCAGAAAAAAAACTGAACAGGCCTTAGATCACATCAAAAACTTCCCAATCAAAGGGAAGGTTGGGGTTTTGTATGCAGAACGTAAGCTGATTCATGTTTAATGAGTGGCTAATGACGGAATAAAGTTTTTCACTGTAAATCGCCAAAGCAAATGCATCGTCATGAGTACTGCCAAGCATAGATGTGTGAAGATTGCCCTGCTGGTTTTTTGCGTTAATGAAATCTGTCTTTTTTAATAGCTCATGATTAATGCCCAGCTGCAATGACTTTAAGTAGGCTTCTTTTTTTGCCCATATTTTTGTGTAATTTCTGGCAAATAATTCCTTATCCATGGCATAACTACTGAGTTCACTTATTTGTGATGCATTGCAAAAATATTTAGCACTCTCTAGACTATTTTCAGGAAAGTTCAGATCTTTTGAACAGTCTTTTATCGCTTGAATATCAAACCCTATGGCTTCTTTACCTCTTCCAATGGTGATGCCTAACATGTGCCTGCTGTGACTAATGCTAAATTGAATATCATGTTGTACTGCAGTGTCCACCAGAGGAGGCAGTTGAGGGCGCTCTTGGATATGTAACACAAGGTTGTCTTTTTTCAGCGCCTGATTCACCGCAAATGTTAAAAGGCTTCTACTGAGAATAAATTCCGTTTTCTTGCGTTGACTAATGGAGTCGCACTTTTGCTGTTGTTCCATATTGAGCAACGCTTTTAGCGCGGCAACATCTTCTTTAGAAACAGTTCTTAGATCAAATAAGTACAGTAATAGGTTAGATTCCAATGAGAGTAAGGTAGCATATAGCGAATTAGTCTAGAATACTTTGATTGTATTCAAATCAGCACAGCGATAACACACCTTTTTCTCTTGTTTTAGGCTTTCTTCATTAGGCTTCGACACTAAAAAATTAATCGCCCGTGATAACTGAGGTTTCCATGAAACCCATTTATGATTGCCTTGATAAACATGAGACTCATGATCAATGTTTTCGTTGGTTAATTTTTGGCTAAAACTTTCGTTTGCACGTCTTATGCGAGGAATATCTTTATCTCCCCAAATGAGTTGTAGTCGAGTATTACGCAGATGAGGCTCTGTTGGCCATGTTCGGAAAACATTCTCTTTTTCATTGCGTTCTTTGGCATTAGGGCCAAAAATTTTCTTAATTGGGAATAGCAATCGAATGAAAAGAGAACTCTTTGCTTCGCGCTTTTGTTCATCAGAGAGTATGGACGCACTTAATACGCTGACACTAGAGAATGCATTTTTTTCAAAATAAGCGAACCGCATGGCTCCAAAACCACCCATGGATATGCCAAGCAAGTGACAGTGTTCAGGGCAACTCAACGTATTGTATTGTTGTTGCACGTCAGGGAGTACCCCGCGCATGACCCAGTCACGATAATTACGTTTACCGTCTGCCCAGTTTTCCCACAAGCTAAAGCCGCCATCGGGTGTTACTAAGATCACTCTTGGCATCTCTCCGGTGTTAATTTTTTCATCGAAGACTTGGTGCGCTTTAAACTTCTCAAAACTGGTATGGTTATCACCGCCGCCATGTAAAAACAGCACTAATGGTAAATTTTCTTCTGGCGTCCAATTTGGCGGTGTGTAAACACCATACTTCATTGTTTTGTTTTTATAGCCTGTCTCAAACCCCTGGTAGGTAAGTGCTTCAGGTTTAAATGTGCTGCAAGCCGATAGTGTAGTAAAGGCTAGCAATAGTAGTAAGAATGTAAATTTTGATTTCATGAAGCCATTATTCACGAAAGGTATAAAAAGAATGTGAATAATTACCATCAATTTTATATATTGTTTTAATAATTTTAATCAATTTTAACAATGGTTATTGAAAAGGTATTCTTCTTCACACAATGATTTACTTCAAATGAATAAAGAGGAAACAATGGACATTCAAATTGGTATTAATACTGAGCATCGCGAAAAAATTTCAGCTGACTTATCCGTACTATTAGCTGACACATACACGTTGTATTTAAAAACGCATAATTATCATTGGAATGTCACCGGACCTATGTTCTCGACGTTACACACATTATTTGAAGAGCAGTATAATGAGCTCGCATTAGCGGTTGACCAAATTGCTGAGCGAATACGAGCCTTAGGTGTTAAAGCACCAGGGTCGTATCATGAGTATGCAAAGCTCACGAATATTGAAGAGGAAGTAGGCCATCCTGATGCAAAAGAAATGCTGACACAGTTGGTGATTGCACAAGAAACGGTTGTTAGAACAGCGCGCAGTATTTTTTCCAGTGCAGATGCAGCAAATGACGAACCGACAGCTGATTTATTAACGCAACGTATGCAAATACATGAAAAAAATGCCTGGATGTTGCGAAGTTTACTCGCTTAAAAAATGAGTATTATGTTTTCGCTGATTGAAAGCGTGTAGGATATGTCTGAGTTTACTAGGTTCTGTTAATGTTTTATTGATTTAGTCATGTAGCATTACTGAGCCTAGCTTAATTTACATTTTCCAGATTGCAACGCTCATAATTTCATGAAAAATATTTCAACAAATCTGCTGCGCTCGTTTGTTACGATTTCGGATCTTGGTAGCTTTACACAAGCAGCAGATAGGCTTGCTAAGTCTCAATCGTCGATTAGTTTACAAATTAAGAAACTTGAAGAACTTATAGGACAAGAAGTATTTTCTCGGCAAGGCCATAACTTTGAATTAACTAAGTCTGGTGAAACGCTTTTACCTTTTGCAAAAGAAATACTCAAATTACATGACCGAGCATTAGGAGAGTTATCTGGTAAGGAGTTAATGGGAAAAGTGCGTTTAGGTATTCCAAGTGAATTTGCCTTGAGGTTATTGCCCAGAATTGTGGGTGACTTTTCTAGAAAAAATCCGAAGGTGACTCTCGAGGTGGTATGTGATTTAAGCCGCAACTTAAGGAATGGTTTAGAATTAAATAAGTATGATTTAATTTTGGCAATCTTAGACGATCCTCAACCTTCGGATGGTGAGAGTATTATTGTAGATGAACTGGTATGGGCTTGTTCGGCAGAGGGTTATAGTCGGAAAACGTTTCCCGTATCTTTGATAGCTGCGCCTGATGGCTGTATATATAGGAAAAGAGCAATTGAGCGTCTACAACAATCAGGTGTTCCTTGGAGTATAACCTATACCATTATGGATATAGCGGGGATAACATCTGCTGTTGAAGAAGGTTTAGGTATCACAGTGCTCGCTAGAAAAACACTTCCTAATACCTTAAAAGAAATTCCTCCACCTTTTGGTTCTAAGCCCTTAGGGAGTATTGGTTTAAAGCTGTTCCATAGTGCGGGTGAAAATACCTCCCAAGCAAGTCGTTTCTTGGCGGAATATATCAAAGCGAACCTTTAATATTTGCTCTCTCCATTTGTTTTTTTAATGGATTCATTAAAAATACTCGTTTTACAAATGAAAGAGGGTGAGCATAATTAGTTTTTTAGCGGAGAGTCCTAATTATGCAAACCTTAGAAAATACTGATAAATTCGTTTGGCAAGCCATCTGCGATGAGCAAAACCGACAAGAACACCACATTGAATTAATTGCCTCAGAAAATCATACGAGCACTGCAGTGATGCAAGCTCAGGGGAGTGTACTAACAAATAAGTACGCCGAAGGTTACCCCGAGAAACGTTATTATGGCGGTTGTGAGCATGTTGATGTCGTTGAGACGTTAGCCATTGAACGCGCGAAGCAATTGTTCAATGCCGGTTACGCCAACGTACAACCTCACTCAGGATCTCAGGCAAATGCAGCTGTATATATGGCTTTAATTGAACCTGGAGATACAGTATTAGGTTTGTCTCTTGACCATGGTGGTCACTTGACTCATGGGGCTAAACCAAACTTCTCAGGCAAAATATATCATGCGGTCCAGTATGGAATTGATACCGAAACGGGTGAGTTAGACTATGACAATATTCAACAGTTAGCTGAAGAGCATCAGCCGAAACTGATTGTTGCCGGATTTTCTGCTTACTCTCGAACAATGGATTGGGAAAAGTTCCGCAAAATTGCGGATAGTGTCGATGCTTACCTATTAGTGGATATGGCTCATGTTGCAGGTTTAATTGCAGCAGGCTTATACCCAAACCCCGTTCCTCATGCTCATGCTGTGACGACAACCACGCATAAAACCTTACGAGGTCCTCGAGGCGGAATGATCCTGGCAAAAGAAGAGAATGAATTGACTAAACGTTTTAATTCTCTCATTTTCCCAGGCATTCAAGGTGGCCCATTAATGCATGTCATTGCTGCTAAAGCCGTGGCTTTCCAAGAAGCACTATTGCCTGATTTTCATACTTATCAAAAGCAAGTTATTAAGAATGCGCAAGCAATGGCAAAAATGTTTGTGGGTCGAGGCTATGACGTAGTTTCAGGAGGGACAGATAACCATTTGTTTCTCGTCAGTCTAGTTAAACAGTCAATGACAGGTAAAACAGCAGATGCAGTTCTAGGACAGGCCAACATAACAGTGAACAAAAATACTGTGCCAAATGACCCTCAATCGCCATTTGTTACTAGCGGTATTCGAATTGGTACACCTGCAGTAACAACCCGAGGTATGGAAGAAGAAGAGGTGACTCAATTAGCGCAATGGATGTGTGATGTACTGGATCATCATGAAGATGCGTCAGTTATTGAAAATGTTCAATCTAAAGTCGTTGAACTGTGCAAACGTTTTCCAGTTTACCAGTAGTAGATTATGTCAGTTAGTACATTTGATTTATTCAAGATAGGGATTGGCCCTTCCAGTTCGCATACCGTTGGGCCGATGGTGGCTGCTCGACAGTTTATGCTGGATATCACTGAGCAAAGTAATATCCAGCTAGTGGCTGAAGTAAAAGCTGAATTTTTTGGTTCACTTGGAGCCACAGGTAAAGGGCATGGCACCTTTAAAGCTGTAATTCTAGGTTTTGAAGGAGACAAGCCTGATACGGTGGATGTTTCTAGTATCAATAGTCGAATTGAAAAGATTAAAGAGGACCAGCAAATTCACTTGTTGGGTTCTCATCAGATTGGTTTTGACTATCAATTGCAGCTAATTTTTCATCGAAACAAGAGCATGCCATTGCATGCAAATGGCATGAGATTTTTTGCTTTTGATAAAGAAGGGCAGCTGTTACTAGAGAAAAATTATTATTCAATAGGAGGGGGATTTATTGTTGATAATACGGCACTAGAAAACGAGAACTCGATTGTCCAAGACCAGAGGCAACTTAGGTACTCGTTTAACTCTGGAGAAAGTTTGTTATCTTTGTGCCATGAAAACCAGCTAAGCATTGCTGAGGTTATGCTTGCTAATGAAGCCTCATGGAGAGATGAAAAAACCACTCGTGAAGGACTGGATGACATATGGGAAGTCATGCAGGCGTGCGTTAAAAGAGGGTACTCAGAAGAAGGTGTTTTGCCAGGCGGATTAAAAGTGGTGCGTCGAGCTAAGAAACTCTATGAAAAACTCTCGGCTAAAACTAGTGATGATCCTTTAGCATTATTAGATTGGGTTACGCTTTATGCATTAGCCGTGAATGAAGAAAATGCGAGTGGTGGCAGAATAGTAACAGCACCAACGAATGGTGCGGCAGGAATAATGCCTGCAGTTTTACATTACTACGCCAACTTCATAAAAGGCGCAGACAGAGAAGGTATCCATACATTTTTATTAACATCCGCAGCTATTGGCGCTTTATTCAAAGAGAATGCATCAATTAGTGGCGCAGAAGTTGGTTGCCAAGGAGAAGTAGGTTCCGCGTGTTCTATGGCAGCAGCAGGTTTGACTGCTGTGCTGGGTGGAACTCCAAATCAAATTGAAAATGCGGCAGAAATAGCCATGGAACATCATCTTGGTCTTACTTGCGATCCTATTGGAGGGTTGGTTCAAGTCCCATGCATTGAACGAAATGCTGTCGCAGCTGTACAGGCAATTCATGCCTCTCGAATGGCGTTAGCAAATGATGGATCTCACTTTGTCTCACTAGACAAAGTGATTAAAACGATGCGTGAGACTGGCGCAGATATGTTGGAAAAATATAAAGAAACTTCACGTGGCGGTTTAGCTGTCAATGTCGTTGAAGTACCCGTGAATATTATTGAATGTTGAGGAAAAATTATGTCTAAGTTGCTTTATACGGAAGAACACGAATGGTTATTGATATCGGATAAGACTGTCACGATTGGTATTACTGATTATGCGCAAGAGTCTTTAGGGGAAATTGTATACGTTGAGTTGCCAGAAACTGGAATAACTTGTCAAAAAAATGAAGCGATTGCAGCTGTTGAATCAGTTAAATCAGCTAGTGATATTTACTCGCCTGTTGAAGGTGAAGTTGTTGAGATCAATGAAGAATTAGACGACTCCCCAGAATTGATCAATGAATCTCCAGAAGAAAAAGGGTGGTTCTTTAAAGTGAAAATTGATGAAGCGTTAGATACAGATGAATTTATGAGTGAAGCTGATTATTTAGCGTTACTTGAAGAATAAAAGAGACAATAATGACGAATTTATTATTAAAAACTCCTCTTTATGACCAACACATCATCAGTGGTGGTCGTATGGTCGACTTTGGCGGTTGGTTATTACCAACACACTATACGTCCCAAATTGAAGAACATCATGCTGTGCGTAATGCTGTTGGAATGTTTGATGTGTCACATATGACTGTTTCAGACATCACAGGGAAAGATACATTAGCATTTTTGTCTAAATTATTAGCGAATGACATTCAGAAAATTAGTCAAAAGCCTGGGAAAGCTCTTTATAGTTGTATGCTCAATGACAAGGGCGGGGTGATTGATGATTTGATTGTTTACTATATGCACGACGAGCACTGTCGTTTAGTCACAAATGCGGCGACGAACGAGAAAGATATGGCGTGGCTGTCTCAACAAGGAAGTGCATATTCCCAGTTGGTAATTACAGAAAAGCCAAACTTATCGTTAATTGCAGTCCAAGGCCCAGAAGCGCTTGATAAGCTGAAAATGACTTTTCCGGGTGATATTGCAGACACTGTAAATCGTTTAACTAGGTTTCAAGGAAGCTTTTGTGAAAGTGGCGATGTTTTTATTGGACGTACTGGTTATACAGGGGAAGATGGTGTTGAAATTATTCTCTCGAATGATACGGCAGAAACAGTCTGGAGTAGTTTATTAAAGGCTGGTGTAGTGCCTTGTGGTTTAGGTGCACGGGACACGTTACGACTAGAAGCTGGAATGGCACTTTATGGGTCAGATTTGGGAGAAGAATTCACACCGTTAGAATCAGGCTTAGCATGGACGGTATCCATGAAGGATGAGCGTCAATTTATAGGGAAAAAAGCATTAGAAGCTCCAAATGGATACAAAATGGTGGGCTTAAAATTAGAAACGAAAGGCGTATTGCGTGCTCACCAAGACATCGTATTTAACGGAAAAGATGTGGGAGAAGTAACTAGCGGGACGTTCTCACCAACGCTAAAGGAATCAATCGCACTGGCGAGAGTACTTCACGATACTCCGATTCATTTAGATAGCATCGTACAAGTCAGGATCCGCCAGAAACTTCTAGATGCACGAGTCGTTAAATATCCTTTCCTTACGAAGACATAGGCAGTTAGTTTTTATTTAAATTTATCGGGATTTATACATGAATAACAAGACACATTCATTTCAAACGCGCCACATAGGTTTGCAAGAACAAGACATTAATCTGATGTTGAGTGAGTTGGGTTATGACTCTCTAGATGCTCTTACACAGGCAGTTGTACCTGAATCTATTGCCGATCAACAGCCATTAGATTTGGCTGAACCGTTAACAGAAGAGCAAGCTTTAGATGAGCTTTATGCAATTGCGAGTCAGAATAAGGTGCATAAATCGCTTATTGGTCAAGGTTATTACGGCACATATACCCCGAAGGTTATTCAAAGAAATGTATTGGAAAATCCTGCATGGTATACGGCGTACACACCGTATCAACCGGAAATATCTCAAGGTCGACTGGAAGTATTATTTTATTTTCAAACGATGATTACTGAATTAACAGGAATGGATATAGCCAACGCATCGTTACTTGATGAAGCCACTGCGGCAGCTGAAGCAATGTCTATTTGTTATCGTGCGTCTAGATCAAAAAAACATACATTCTTAGTTTCAAAGTATTGCCACCCACAAACAAAACAAGTTTTAGAAACACGTGCTAAACCTTTGGGCATCAAACTTATTGATTTTGATGAAACTAAAAGCATAGATAACTGGGATGATGTGTTTGGTGTCTTTGTACAGTACCCTACAACATACGGGGATATTTTTTCATTAGGTAATTTGTCTGAAAAAGCACATGCTAGTGGCGCAATGTTTGTCGTAGCAGCTGACTTATTAGCATTGACCCTCTTAAACTCACCGGGGTCATTTGGCGCCGATATTGTTGTTGGCAACTCCCAGCGCTTCGGTGTTCCTATGGGTTTTGGCGGGCCACACGCCGGATTTTTTGCAACAACAGATAAATATAAACGTATGCTGCCGGGTCGTTTAGTCGGTCAATCAATTGATGCCCAAGGAAAACCTGCTTATCGTTTAGCACTACAAACACGAGAACAACATATTCGCCGAGAAAAGGCTACATCGAATATTTGTACAGCTCAAGCTTTGTTAGCGATTATCGCGACATTTTATGCTTGTTATCACGGGCCAGAAGGTTTACGAAACATTGCTAAAAGAGTGCATAGCCTAACGACTCTTTTAGCAAAAGAATTAAAAAAGGCAGGTATCTCTGTATTGAATGAGTACTATTTTGATACTTTGCATATTGCTGTTTCAGACCCAAAAGCTTTAGTTGAAAGAGCGCAACAGTATGGGTTTAACCTCAATCAGCGTGGCTTACATATTAGCTTGTCATTAGATGAGACTACCTCGTTAAGCGACGTGCAAAAAATTCTGTCTTGGTTTGATTTTGTTGCTGAGATTGAGGCGTCTATTGATGTTGATCAGCAAAGCCTGTTGGATAATCACGTGCGCAAGGATGCCTTTTTAACTCAAGATGTTTTTCATCAGTTTCACTCTGAAACTGAAATGATGCGCTATTTACGGCGACTTGCTGACAAAGATATAGCTCTTGATCGTTCAATGATAGCGCTGGGATCTTGTACTATGAAATTAAATGCAGCAAGCGAAATGGCGCCTATTTCTTGGGCTGAGTTTGCAAATATCCATCCGTTTTCGCCCGCAGGTCAAACGATTGGTTATCAAACGATGATTGACCAACTTGAAGAAATGTTATGCGTTGCGACAGGCTATGATGCGGTTTCTTTGCAGCCAAATGCAGGGTCACAAGGAGAGTATGCGGGCTTATTAGCAATTAAAGCCTATCACGAATCAAGAGGTGAGCATCATCGTGATATTTGCCTGATTCCACACTCAGCTCATGGTACCAATCCAGCAAGCGCTCAAATGGCAAATATGCAAGTAGTTATTGTTGCCTGTGATGATAAAGGTAATGTAGACCTGGTTGATTTGAAAGCCAAAATCAATGAATACCCAGATCGTATTGCGGCCATTATGGTGACTTATCCTTCAACGCATGGTGTTTTTGAAGAACAGATTACAGATCTGTGTGAGATGATACACGCCGCTGGAGGGCAAGTTTATATTGATGGTGCCAATATGAATGCACTGGTAGGGCTTGCTAAACCTGGGAAGTTTGGTGGGGATGTATCTCATTTAAATTTACATAAAACATTTTGTATTCCGCATGGTGGCGGTGGTCCAGGCATAGGCCCAGTAGCCGTTGGTAAACACTTAGAAGCATTTTTACCGAGCGATAACGTCAATAATACGCGTCAAGGAGACGTGGTGAGTGCAGCACCATTTGGGAGTGCTTTAATTCTACCTATTACATGGATGTATATGCGCATGATGGGTCCGAGAGGGCTCAAATTAGCGACCCAAGTGGCAATACTCAATGCCAACTATATGGCGAAACTATTAAGTAAAAAATACCCTATTTTATACACTGGAGAAAATGGATTAGTTGCTCATGAGTTCATTATTGATCCGCGTTTATTTAAAGAGCATGGTATTACTGTCGATGATATAGCTAAACGTTTAATTGACTTTGGTTTTCATGCCCCGACAATGAGTTTTCCAGTTGCAGGCACGCTGATGATAGAGCCAACAGAAAGTGAAGGTTTGGAAGAGCTACACCGTTTTTGTAGAGCGTTGTTGATCATTCATGATGAATGCATGCAAGTTGTCAACGATGAGTTACCTAAAAATGATAACCCACTAGTGAATGCTCCTCACGCCGTAGATTTTCTTTTACAGCACGATGCTGAATTAGCGTATAGCCGTGAACAAGCCATTTTTCCAGATACAGAAGGTAGTAGAAGTCATAAATATTGGCCGCCAGTTAGTCGTATAGATAATGTATATGGTGATAAAAATCTTATTTGTTCTTGCCCAAGCATTGATGAATACCAAGAAGAGGCTAAGTCGATTAGTAATATGTAACGGTTGGCATCTTGCGCTTTTAGCTAACCTTAGTCATCTCGTGTTAGTCGTTAAAGTTTTCAATATTAAAAATAAATGTGAGGTAATGAAATGGAAAAATTAAACGCCGTAATTGGCCAGATAAATGCATTTGCATGGGGGCCGCCCATGCTGTTCTTGCTGGGAGCAACGGCTCTTTTCTTAACGGTAGGCTTGGGGTTTATGCCGTGGAGAAAAATTGGGCACGGTTTATCTTTGGTATTTAGTAAGTCGAGTGATAAAGATACTGAAAAAGGCGATGTGAAGCCGTTTAATGCATTAATGACGGCTCTGTCTGCAACCGTTGGAACAGGTAATATTGCAGGAGTTGCTACAGCGATAGCGCTGGGTGGACCTGGGGCTATTTTTTATATGTGGGTGATTGCTTTTCTAGGCATGGCCACAAAATATGCTGAGGCAGTTTGTGCGGTCAATTATCGTGAGGTTGATGCAGAGGGTAAGTATGTTGGTGGTCCAATGTACTATTTAAAAAATGGTGTAGGCGGTCGGCTAGGGGCGGGGCTCGGAGTTGCATTTGCAATTTTTGGTGCTATTGCTGCATTCGGAATTGGTAATGGTGCTCAGATTAATTCTATGGCTACAGTCGTAGAGTCCAGTTTCGGCATCCCAACTATATATACTGGGTTCGTTGTTGCGGGGATGGTTGCATTCGTTATCCTTGGTGGAATTAGCCGTATAGCAGATGTAGCAAGTAAGTTAGTACCTGCTATGATCGTTTTATATTTAGGTGCAGGGTTGCTTGTGGTATTGATTAACTTTACTAAAGTACCCGAAGCCTTTGGATTGATTTTTACCTATGCGTTTACCCCGGCTGCTGCGACAGGTGGTTTTGCAGGGGCGGCAGTCGCTGCAGCAATACGCTTTGGTGTAGCTAGAGGAGTATTTTCAAACGAAGCAGGACTCGGTTCTGCTGCGATTGCTCATGCGGCGGCAAAAACAAGCAGTCCAGTGCGGCAAGGTTTAATCGCGATGACGGGCGTATTTATTGATACTATCATTGTGTGTACGATCACAGCATTATGTATTTTAACCTCTGGAGTATGGACCTCCGGTGATTCAGGAGCTGTTCTTACATCTACAGCATTTGCGAGTTCATTTGCGGGTGGTAATTATGTCGTAGCAATTGCGCTAGCGGTATTTTCATTCACGACCCTTTTAGGGTGGAGTTATTATGGTGAACGTTGTTGGCAATACTTATTTAGTGAGAAGTCAGTGATCATTTATCGAGGGTTATGGGTCGTCGCCATTTTGTGGTTTGCTAACCAAAAAGTAGACTTTGTGTGGAACCTATCAGATACCCTTAATGGATTGATGGCCATTCCAAACTTGATAGGTTTATTAATCCTATCACCAGTGATCTTTAAGTTGACGAAAGATCATTTCAATAAAACTAAAAAATAGTATCTATGCTTTTCGTTGATAAAGCCTAATCTAAGCTAGGCTTTATCGATATGGATTGTTGAGATAAATAGTTTATTAAAAAATTGGAATTTTATTAACTACTGGCAGTTTAGAGTTATTATGTTCAACCTATGAAGTTCAATATAAATAAATATCCAACGTTTAGGGGAAAGTTATGATTCAAATAGGTGACACTATTCCATCAGTCGACATTACAGTGATTGATTCTGATGGGCAAAAAACTGTTTCGGCAGCAAAATATTTTGCGGGTAAAAAAGCCGTGATATTTGCTTTACCCGGCGCGTTTACGCCAACGTGTTCTGAAGCACACTTGCCTGGCTATGTTGTCAATGTGGATGACATGAAGTCTAAAGGTGTTGATGTTGTTGCTTGCCTTTCTGTCAATGATTCGTTTGTGATGAGCGCATGGCAAAAAAACCAAAATGCTGAGCATATCGCTATGATTGCCGATGGTAATGCGGCGTTCACGAAAGCCGTAGACTTGGTGTTGGATACTGGGGCTTTTGGAGGAGTTCGTTCACAGCGGTATTCGATGATTATTGATGACGGTAAAGTCACGTCGCTCAACGTTGAGCCGGGTAAAGAGTTAACTGTCAGTGATGCTAAAACCGCATTATCGCAATTGTAATTGGCGCTATTTAGCCATAAAAAAGCCCGGCTAATAGCCGGGCTTTTTTGTATCACTCTGTTGTCTGTCTATTTAGGAATACGAATCTTTTGTCCAGGGAAAATTAAGTCAGCATCTTGAATGACTTCACGATTTGCTTCGAAAATTTCAGTGTATTTGCTACCGTTACCCAAAAACTTACTAGCGATTGCCCATAAAGTGTCGCCTGATTGAATGGTGTAATACTCTACTTCGGCTTCTGGTTCAGGAGCTGTCACTGCATCGGCATTGACTGAACCAACGCCTTTCATGTTGCCAGCCATTAATACGACTTTTTCTTTTGCAGCCGAACTATCGCAATCACCACCTAAAGAACAAATGTCGTTGTCATCTAATGAAACCGTTAAATTTTTAATACCTGGGTTATTTTCTTCAATATGCCCTTTAATTTTCTCAGATGCATCAGCATCACCAATACCAAATACTTTTTTGCCAATATTTGCCGCGAAATCAAATAGTCCCATCTGTATGTCCTCTTTTTTATTGATAGTAGGGTTTTATCAGGCTCAACGAAGCCTTGATTATTCCAAAGTGTAGACAGTATAAGAGCCAATGAGGTTTTATCGCAAGCCTACTTTTTACGCTTTACAAAACTTAACAAAATAAAAGAACCCGCAAAAATAAGACTTGAAACAAGCATGGCTGGTTCAATAGCATGATTTTCAAAACAAAAGTAAGACAGTAAATAGCTACTGCCTGCAGCGATAGTGCTCAGTAATAAAGAGTCATTGCGCTTTTGTGCACGAACTAAGCGATGTAAGTGGTTTTCCATCATATCAAGTCGCTGTTGTTGTGAGTCTACTTCAATACGTAGCATCGTGCTGTTATTGGCAGAATCTTGGATTAAGCGAGGTAATAAAGGCACGTTTTTTTGCCACATAGGCAACTCATGCTTCATTTTTTTCAACATCGCTTTTGGACCTATTTGTTCAGCCATCCACTTTTCTAGAAAAGGTTTGGCGGTATCCCACAAATCTAAGTCATCGTATAGTTGCCTGCCAAGGCCTTCTATATTGAGTAAAGTCTTTTGCAACAGGACGAGTTGTGGTTGGATCGGCATTTCAAACTTTCGAGCAGTTTGAAACAAATCAAACAAAAAGTTCCCAAAAGAAATTTCACTAATTTTTTTGGCAAAAATAGGATCACAAACATTGCGAATGGCTTCTTCAAAGTCATCAATTTTTGTTTTTGAAGGCACCCACCCAGCGCGAATGTGTGCATCCGCAACGCCTTTATAATCGCGGTTGAAAAAAGCAATGAAATTTTCAGCCAAATAATTTTTATCTTCGTCAGTTAAGGTTCCCATGATGCCAAAATCGATGGCTTGGTATTGGCCTTCATCACTGACAAATACATTGCCGGGGTGCATGTCTGCATGAAAATAGTTATCTTCAAAAGCTTGCTTGAAAAAAGTCTCAACACCGTCGTAGGCTAATTTTTTGAGATCAATACCTTTAGCGATTAAGGTATCAATATCGCGAATAGAGGTGCCGTAAATGCGTTCCATGACTAGGATTTGTTCAGTCACATAGTCGTCGTAAATCTCAGGGACGTAAATTAAGTTTGAATCAACGAAATTATTTCGCATACGCGCGCCATTGGCGGCTTCAATACGCATGTCTAACTCACCGTGAATGGTGCGATCATATTCGGCTACGACTTCTAATGGCCGAAGTCGCGGTCCTTGTTCCCAATGATCATTCGCGAGTTGCGCTATCTTATATAGAACGGCTAAATCTTCTTCAATAACAGTGCGAATTCCGGGTCGAACAATTTTAGTAATCGCGTGAGTGCCATCTTTGAGTACGCATGCATGAACTTGAGCAACTGATGCGGAGGCAAGTGGTGTTTCGTCGAATGAAGTGAATATTTCATCAAAAGGTTTTGATAGGTTATTGCGCACAATGTGCATTGCGTCGGCACTTGAGAACGGCGGCACCTGATCTTGCAGTTTAGTGAGTTCTTCAGCAATATCTGCAGGTAAAATATCAGGTCGTGTCGATAAGGCTTGGCCAAACTTAATAAAGACGGGCCCTAAATCTTGCAAACATAAGCGAATACGTTCTCCGCGCGAGAGGGCGTAATGCTGTTTAGCTTTGCCAA
Source organism: Arenicella sp. (assembly GCA_050633585.1). Lineage (GTDB taxonomy): Bacteria > Pseudomonadota > Gammaproteobacteria > Arenicellales > Arenicellaceae > CALKZN01. The sequence goes on along the minus strand of JBOEGT010000053.1, from coordinate 10,843 downwards.
ACAATACACGAACTACCAGCTTTGCTTTAGCTGAAAGTGATAGTTTATCGAGTAATTCAACCAAACCATATTGGCGAATGGCTTTTCGAATTTTCAGCAGGCGTGATAGCGGAATATGGTAATGCTTATTTGAATGAGTCATAGGGCTATCAATTAAGAAGCGTTTATTAAGATAATCGTTTTTCGAGTTGTTGCATTCGCGCTTCAAGTCGCGCCGTGTCATTTCTGAGTATATCAACCGTGTTAATGAAGTGATCCACCGCGTCAGCATGAGATGCGATTTCAGCTTCTTCTGTCAGATATTCACTGAGGTTAGTTTGAATCGTGTGTTTTGTTTCTTGTTGCCATGCTTTAGCATTGTCGAAAAATTGAAACAATAAGCGTGCGGGAACATCACCTATTTTTTCGGATACTAGCTCTTCCCAATCGATATCGAGTGCATTGAGCATGCTTGCAAAGCGTTGCCCTGTGATGGCATCACCTTCAATTTCAAGCTCGCCTTTGTCTAATTCAGCATCTTCCATGCCATCACGTGCAATTTTCAATAGTGTGCTTGGTTTGGCTTTTAAGCGGACATCAACCAAGCCTTCCTCGTTCGGTTCAGGCACAATAGCAATGCCATCGCTTTCAACGGCTAAGCAAAAAGTCAGATTGACTTTTTTAATATCAATGGCAATGAGTTTGCCATCAAGTTTCGCCAAACGCTCTAGTGTATCGGGGTCTGTTTCGAAAATCTTTCGGCTAGTGGTTTCTATCAGTGCTGATAACATATATTAATCTCTCATTTCAGACACTAGTACTTCATGCCAATATGTACCGCAACAATACCACCCATCAGATTATGAACTTTCACTTGGTCAAAATTGGCATCAAGCATCATTTGCTTTAACGTCTCTTGGTCAGGGTGCTTACGAATGGATTCAACCAAATATTGATAGCTTTCACTGTCGTTCACCAATAATTTTCCTAGTTTTGGAATCACGTTAAACGAATAAGCATCATAGGCTTTTTCTAACCACTCAACAGTAGGTTTGGAGAATTCTAAAATGATCGCTCGGCCGCCCGGTTTTAAGCAGCGAGCCATTTCAGCTAAGGCTTTATCTTTGTCGGTGACATTTCTGAGTCCCAAACTGATTGAAATGCAGTCAAAGGTGTTATTGGCATAAGGCAATTCTTCGGCATTCACAATGGCATAATCAATGTTGCCTACAATGCCCTTGTTAGTGAGTTTTTTTCGTCCTACTTCAAGCATGGCCTCATTGATGTCTGTCATCGTAACATGGCCGTTAGCGCCCACTTTCTTTACGAATTCTATGGATAAGTCGCCACTACCAGCAGCGAGATCTAATACTTTATCGCCTTTTTTAACACCGCTTTGACCGAGTGCAAACCATTTCCATAGTCGATGTGAGCCCATAGACATCGCATCATTCATTAAGTCATATTTGCCTGCGACAGAGCGAAATACTTCACCGACAAGGTTTTGCTTTTCTTCAACAGCAACATCTTGAAAGCCAAAGTGTGTTGTCTTCTCGGATGACGAATTTTTGTGTTCGGTGCTTTGATTTGATGGTTCGGATGAATGCGTACTCATGTTATGCCTCCAATAGAGCATCGGATGTTTGATTACTGCGCGTATGGCCAGCGCTTTCTAGTCGTTGTAAATATTCTTTCCAATTATCGGTGCGGTTTTTCCCAAGCGAATACAACAGTTCCCATGTATATAATCCAGAGCTATGTTCGTCATCAAACACGAGTCTGACGGCATACTGACCGATAGGCTCAATGGCAATAATGTTGACGTTTTCTTTGCCGATTTGTAGCACTTCTTGCCCAGGGCCATGCCCCTGAACTTCTGCTGAAGGAGAAAATACACGTAAATACTCACAGGGAAGTTTAAATACTTCACCTGATGAAAAATCAATGTCGAGTATACGAGTTTTCTGATGGAGTTGAATATTAGTCGGTGTCATTTGCATGGGCGTATTATATGCCGTACTGACCGAGGGTTTCATAAAAAATATGCTATCTTTACCACATGGATAAACAAATCTCTCATCACAAGATCGTTTTACGCGGTCATCTGAATGATTATGGCAATTTATTTGGTGGTTACTTGCTGCAATGGATAGATGAAATTGGCTATATTTCAGTCAGTTTAGACTTTCCAGGTCAAAATTTTGTCACGATTGGACTTGATAATGTTGAATTTAAACACAGCATTCGTGAAGGGCAAATATTACGTTTCGCGTGCTTACAAACACGGGTTGGGAATTCTTCCGTCACCTACCATGTCCAAGTCTTTGGGGAACGCTATAAACACGACGATCCAAACAAAGTGTTATTTGAGACGAATATTACCTTTGTATGCATTGATCAAAGTGGTCAAAAAAAATCAATTACGTCGGAATGACTACTGCTTTTTCCAAACACTTTTCTGAGACAGATAGGTTAACGTCAATCATTTTAGTCGTGGCTAATTTAGTGCCACTGGTAGGTGTACTTTTTTATGATTGGGAGTTAAAAAATGTCATGCTGTTGTATTGGATTGAAAACCTCATTGTCGGTGCAATCAATATTCTTCGGATAGTTTTCATGGCGAATGATCAACACCTACTTTCCCGTCTGTTTGCTAGTGGTTTTTTCACCCTTCATTATGGAATATTTTGTATGGCGCATGGAGCCTTATTATTTGAACTGCTCGCCATTCGAATTGATGGTTTAGAAGAGATGTTTTCGCCCATAGATATGCTCTTGAATGCGTCGTTGATCATTCACTTTTTACAAGACACTATGGGTGAAACGGCGATATTAGCCCTGTTTGCAATGCTAATTAGTCATAGCTTGTCTTTACGCATGCATTACTTTAAAAATGGAGAGCGCCGCCGCATGACCGTGTCAAAAGCAATGCACTTGCCTTATCAACGGATTGTTGTCATGCACATTGGGCTAATTGCTGGCGCATTTTTAATTGAAGAGTTTGGCTCACCACTGTATTTGCTGCTGGCGCTCATTGTTGCAAAGGTGGCGACGGATGTTGCTTTTCATCGTAAAGAACACCAAAAACTCAGAGTGAAGGCGTGAAACGTGTTTGTTAGTCTCTAATCTATTTACCAGTTGCCTGTATTTTCCATAGAAACCCAAGGTTCTTGCGGTGTTAAAGACGCACCGTTTTGGAGTAATTCAATAGAAATGCCATCCGGGCTTTTTATAAACGCCATATGACCATCCCGAGGAGGGCGGTTAATGATGATTCCTTTGTCCAACAAACGCTGACAAGTGTCATAAATATTATCAACGCGATAAGCCAAATGGCCAAAATTTCTTCCACTGGAATAACTATCTTCATCCCAGTTATAGGTGAGTTCGAGCAATGGTGATTTATTTTTTTCGGCAGAGTCAAGATCGCCGGGGGCAGCAAGAAAAATTAAACTGAAACGGCCTTTTTCATGGTCTTTGCGACTGATTTCTATGAGTCCTAGTTTTTCACAGAAAAAGTCTAGAGCAGCCTCTAAATTACCCACTCGGATCATCGTGTGTAGATATTGCATGGTGGACCTCGTTCGTTTTGTTTTAACGATGTATGTTAAGTGTCATTAAGCCACGCTAATAGCTGGGGTGTGCAATACGTTAATATCCCGTCAGCGCCAGCACGTTTGAATGCGACCATGGTTTCTAGTGTTGTGGCTTTTTCATCCAGCCAACCATTGGCTGCCGCGGCTTTGAGCATGGCGAATTCACCACTGACATGGTAGGCAAAGGTAGGTGCTGAAAACTCGTCTTTCACGCGTCTCACAATGTCTAAGTAAGGCATGCCAGGTTTGACCATGACAAAATCCGCTCCTTCTGCAATATCCAAAGCCACTTCATGTAAGGCTTCGTTGCTATTAGCTACATCCATTTGATAGGTAAATTTATTGCTCGAGCCCAGATTGCCAGCTGAGCCTACCGCATCACGAAAAGGACCATAAAAACTCGACGCAAATTTCGCGGCATAAGACATGATCATCGTATGAATATGTCCATGTGTTTCTAAAGCCGATCGAATTGTACCAATGCGGCCATCCATCATGTCAGAAGGTGCCACAATATCTGCTCCAGCATCCGCATGAGATAGGGCTTGTTTGACCAACACCTCAACGGTTTGATCGTTTAACACATATCCTTCGGCATCGATCAAGCCGTCTTGACCATGAGACGTATAGGGATCTAAGGCGACATCTGTCATGATGCCAACGTCGGGTAATGACTCTTTTAGCACCTTTACGGCTCTTTGAACAAGGCCATCAGGATTAAATGCTTCCTTGGCATCATCAGATTTTTTATCATTCCTGACCACTGGAAATAAAGCAATCGCAGCCAAACCCATGGAGGAGAGCCGAGAGGCTTCTTTCACTAGTAAATCAATTGACAGACGATGGACACCCGGCATTGAAGCCACTTCTTCGGACTGGTTTTGGCCTTCAATCACAAATACTGGCCAAATCAAGTCATTTGCGCTAATGCTATTTTCTTGACACAAGCGTCGCGAGAAATCCTGCTTACGAATTCTGCGCATTCTAGTTTCGGGAAACTGCCTATTGGTAGTTGATTTCATCATGCTGTGAAGTGTTTAGTGGTGCTTTATTTTGTGTGGATTGATTATAGCCTGTCAATGACTCTTTTACCGCCTAGCTTGCGCATCGATGTTTCAATCCACGCTGTTTTTTTGAGTGTGTGTGTTGATGGTGATGTGGGCTTGCATCTGGATGGTGCTGGCAGGCAGGTCGCGATGAGCCGGGATTGGGCAGGGTTTAATTGATTACCTGAAACGCCATAATAGTGCTTGGCAGCCGCATTGACACCGAAAACTGATTTGCCAAATTGTGCAATGTTTAAGTAAATTTCTAAGATGCGCTTTTTAGGTACAGTGAGTTCAAGCCAAAAGGTTAGCCAAGCCTCAACGCCTTTTCTGCCGAGTGTACGATCTGGAGAGAGAAATAAATTTTTAATCGTTTGTTGGCTAATAGTGCTGGCACCGCGAAGCCTTTTTCCATCGAAATAGCCTTTGAGCACTTGTTGAATTTGATACCAATCAAAGCCTCTATGTTGAGGAAATTGTTGGTCTTCCGATGCGATCACAGCGAGTGGCATATGCCACGCCATGTTATCGATATCCATCCACTCTCGTCGAGCGTCACGATTAGCCGATGCTTCATAGCGCAGAATAAAGCGGCTTGTTGGTGGGTCAATCCAACGCAATGTACTCATCAGCGCCGCACTCAGCAAGCACAGTAAGCACGCACTAATGATGATCCATTTGCATAGAAAGCGGACTATTTTTTGGAAAAATTTTTTCAAAAAAGACTCATAAAATCGCTGTTATTAAAAAATGCGAGAAATGTCATCAACAATTCTTCAAACTCATTCGCAACTCGATCAACACACGGGTAAAATACCACTATAAGCGATTCGGGTTTGTTAAAAATTCATTGAAAATATTCCTAAAAACGCGACCAAAGAAGAACCCTAATAGAAAAACCGTCATAATGAACGGTTTATACATCGATTAATTTCAAATATTACATTCCTTTATCATGAAGAAAAATGCTTTTTATGCTCAATCGGGTGGTGTCACCGCAGTGATCAATGCGTCTGCCTGTGGTGTGATTCAAACTGCCAAAAATATAGAACAGATTGACAAAGTCTATGCGGGGCGAAATGGCATTATCGGCGCATTAAGAGAAGAACTGATTGATACCAGCTTAGAAACAGATGAAACGATTGCAGCGTTGAAGCATACGCCTTCTGGTGCGTTTGGATCTTGCCGCTACAAGCTAAAAAGTTTGGAAGATAACCGTGCTGAATATGAACGTTTAATCGAGGTATTCAAAGCACATAATATTGGTTACTTCTTTTACAACGGTGGTGGGGATTCGGCGGATACCTGTTTGAAAGTCTCTCAACTCTCGGAACAAATGGGCTTTCCAATTCAAGCGATTCATATCCCAAAAACAGTCGATAATGATCTACCTGTCACTGACAACTGCCCAGGATTTGGTTCAGTAGCAAAATATATTGCAGTATCCACCCGAGAAGCGAGCTTCGATGTGGCAAGCATGTGTGAAAGCTCAACCAAGGTGTTCATTGTGGAAGTGATGGGTCGCCATGCGGGTTGGATTGCGGCGGCAGGTGGTTTAGCGGCTGATGAAGAAAATGACATTCCTCTGATTATTTTGTTTCCAGAAATCACGTTTGATCAACAGGCATTTTTGGCATTGGTGCAAGAAAAAGTGCAAAAGCATGGCTATGTGAGCGTTGTTGTTTCTGAAGGTGTCAGAACGCCAGATGGTAAATTTTTGTCTGATACCGGTTTAAAAGATGCCTTTGGACATGCTCAATTAGGGGGGTGTGCACAAGAGATTGCGAGCATAATTCGCGCGGAGCTAGGTCTGAAATATCATTACGCGATTGCGGACTACTTACAACGCGCAGCACGGCACTTGTCGTCAAAGTCGGATGTTGATCAAGCCTATGCCGTTGGTAAAGCGGCCGTCGAAGCAGCAGCAGCAGGCAAAAGTGGCATCATGATGACGATTGATCGAATCTCCACGGAACCCTATGAGTGGAAGATAGGGGAAACGCCTTTAGATGGTGTTGCCAATGTCGAAAAAATGATGCCTGAAAGCTTTATCAGTGAAGACGGTTTTGGTATTACCCAAGCGTGTCGAGACTATTTGTTGCCATTAATTGAAGGTGAAGATTATCCCGAATATAAAAACGGTATGCCTTGCTATGCACGTATTAAGGGTCAATTGGTTGAGAAAAAACTCAGTACTGAATTTGACGTTTAGTTGCAGACTTCTGGACTGACTCCCTCATAATAAAAAAACAGGTCGCGTGCTAATACTGTTCATTTTTTGTGTGATTGGATGTTTAGCGAGTTTTATACTCGCTAAAACCGTGTTGAGTAAACACCCCGCAGTAGGTCAGTTTATTCAGGTTGATTATTCAGGCGAAACGATTCGCCTTCATTATTTGGACAGCCTTGCTGACAAAGCACAGCAAGGCTCAAACCAGCCAGTGGTGGTGTTGATACACGGTGCGACAGGAAATGTTCATGACTTCCAATCGTCCATTTTTGAGACGTTAGCCACGCATTATCGTGTGATAGCTTTTGATCGACCAGGCCTTGGTTATTCCGAAAGACCAAGACAAGGGCGTAGCAAGCATTGGTGTAACCCACAAGAGCAAATGCGTTTGATTCGCTCAGCGCTGTTAGCATTAGGCATTGATCAACCGTTCGTTCTAGGCCATTCATTGGCAGGACCAGTCGTATTGGATTATATGATGGAGTTTGGTGATGAAATGTCAGGTGCGATTTTGATGTCACCGGTTTCTCATCCATGGCCAAACGGTGTGACATGGTATAACTATCTGGATATGTTTCCTGGCATTAAGCAACTATTGGTTTACACATGGTTGCCGGTGATAGGGTATTTTAATGTGTCTACAGGCTTAAAAAAATTGTTTGACCCAGAACAACCAACACAGGGCTACCGAGAAAAGACTGCGTTGGATTTGTTTTTCAGGCCCCAAGTGATGTTAGATAATTTTAGAGACCAGCGGCTATTGTGTGAATATGTGGCGCTAGCGGGTAGAAAATATCGGCAGATCACGACACCTGTACAAATTATCACCGGCAAAGATGACGATGTGGTGAGTAGTTGGTTACACGCTGAAAAGTTGAGCTATGAACTACAAAATGTACAATGGCTGGATATTCCGGGTGTAGGACATGCGCCGCATCATAGCCGTACAGATGAAGTCATTCGTACGATACAGCAGTTTGTAGATCATCACAAAAGTGAAAAATAACGCTCATAGAAGAGATTCAAATGATAAATCTAGAATGGTTACAGTTTAGTTTTTTTGATTGGTTAGCGTGTGTGGTATTTCTGGCTTCATGGGTAGGATATACCCGTTTCGCTATTCGTAAATCAAAAAAAACGCCAGCACTCTCGACCGCATTGCACTCCCATAGAGAGCAATGGATGCTAAATGCCGTGTCGGCTTATCGCGTAGAAACTGCCAGAGACATCATTTCCGTGGGGATTTTTGAACGCTCTGTCGCTTTTTTTGCGTCGACATCCATTTTGATTTTAGCGGGCCTGCTCACGGTGCTAGGCTCTTCTGAAAAAGTGGCTACGGTGCTGTCATCTTTGCACTTCGTGAATGATGCGGTCACGGAGCAAATTCAAGTCAAAATCATGCTCATCATTCTGCTTTTTGTGCATGCCTTCTTTAAGTTTTGTTGGTCAATGCGTTGCTATGGTTTCTTAACCACCATGATGGGCGCTGCGCCGCTACAACAGTTTAAAAAAGATGGAACCGAACACACGCCATCTTCAGAAATTGTTGAGTGGTCAAGACGTGCGGCTGGCATCATGTCCAGTGCCGCGCACCACTTTAATCTTGGTCTGCGAGCCTACTATTTTGCGCTTGCAGTGCTAGCATGGTTTTTAGGCCCCATTTTCTTCATCTTGGCGAACCTCATCGTGGTGGCTGTGCTTTATCGTCGAGATTTTAAGTCCTATGTGCTAGAAAACTTGCAACATACCGCGATTAATCGCGTCGAATAAACCGAAAGCCTTCGGTTTATTCGTGTGTAAAAAGCGTGAAAACGTTAAATAGGCGACACGCGTAAAACTTCCTCTAAGCTGGATTGGCCTTCTGCTACTTTCTTTAATCCAGAGACTTTCAAAGGAATTAAACCATCACGAATAGACTGTGCTTGTAGAGTTTCTAAACTCGCATTGTCGTCAATGAGTTTTTTCGTCTCAGAGGTTAATTCCATCATTTCATATAAGCCAATACGACCTTGATAACCGGTGTGGCGACACTCTAAACAACCTTCAGAAACACTGGCTTTAGTTGGTTTGATTTTCCAACCTTTAGTCGCGGTTTCCCAAATGCCATCTTCCATGGGTTTTTCTTGTTTGCAATGTGGGCAGAGTTTTCTAATGAGACGCTGCGCCATGACACCCAACACAGAAGCATTGATCAAATAGTTCGGGATGCCTAATTCTATCAAACGCATAACAGCTGAACAGGCATCGTTGGTGTGCAGCGTGGCCAACACTAAGTGACCTGTTAATGACGCTTGAATCGCCATTTCCGCGGTTTCTAAATCACGAATTTCACCGATCATAATGATGTCTGGGTCTTGACGTAACAAAGCCCGCACACCCGAGGCGAAATCAATGCCAATCGAAGAATGCACCTGCATTTGATTAAATGCAGGTTCCACCATTTCAATCGGGTCTTCAATCGAACACACATTCACTTCGCTGGTGGCGAGTTTACGTAGTGTTGAATAAAGCGTGGTGGTTTTGCCTGAACCGGTGGGGCCAGTCACCAACACAATCCCATGCGTTCGACTGGTTAACGTGCGCCATAAATCTAATTCACGGCTTGATAAACCGAGTTCATTAAAGCTACGTTGTAACACTTCAGGGTCAAAAATCCGCATCACCATTTTTTCGCCTTGTGCCGTTTGAATGGTGGATAAGCGCAACTCAATATCATGACCATCGGGCTTACGCGTTTTTAAACGACCATCTTGTGGACGTCGTCGTTCAGAAATATCCATCCGTCCTAAGGTTTTTAAGCGACTAGTCATGGCAAGTAAAACATTCGGGGGCACTTGATAGACGTGTTGAAGCACACCATCAATTCGGAACCGAATTTCTCCACGATCTTGGCGTGGTTCTAAATGGATATCACTCGCTCGTTGTTCAAACGCATATTGCAGCAACCAATCTACCACTTGAATGACATGGTGATGTTCCGCATCTAATTGCCCAGAACGCCCCAGTTCAACCAATTGATCAAGGCTTTCGCGAATGTCTGAAGTGGTTTCTAAGCTTTTGGCTTTTTGGATGGACTGAGCTAAGGCATAGAATTCTTGGCGGTAACGATCAATTTCTTTTGGATTGGCAAAAACAAAACTGACTTCACGGTTTAATAGTTGTTCCAACTCATGCTGCCACTTCATTGAATGGGGTTTTGCCGTTGCAAAAACCACATTATTAGCCGTGGCCTTAATAGGTAGAATGCCATTTTGTTCGGCATATTTATACGACACAATATCCATTAAAGGACCCACATCAATTTTTAATGGATCGATGTGGTAATAGTCGATGCCTGATTCTTGAGCAACCCACTCACACAGTTCGGTTAAACTTAATTTCTTATTGGAGTCGGTTTTAGATGACGGAATCGTGTTGCTAATCGCGACCAAAGGGTTCACATTCTGTCGTTTGTCATCCTTAAAATTAGAGTAAATGCGAGAAGCTTCTTCAGAGCTAATTAGCTCCGCCGTCACCATGTCTTTTAAAATAGGTTTAATGGTAAAATTTTCTGCTTTCATAAGAATGACCCATAGACGTTTGCTTGATCATCCACGCAGGATGATAAACTAAGCGTTATTATTTTTTGCGTTCGTGTAGTGGTGCTTTCACTCACTGCATACATCTTAAAAGCCTGTTGCAAACATGGCAAATGAAATTACTAATCAAATCAGTTATTTGCTATGAGTTTACAATTAGACAAACGCCAATGGTTAGTGCGAGCCACCACATTTATCATTCTATTATTGCTAGCCACTTTCATCTTTATCTTCATGCGAGGTTTGATGTGGACGCCCAATGAGGTCCATGAAGTGAATTCCGAGCGTGAGCTTGGCGTGACCGACCTCGTTCGTCGTCAAGGCAAACGCCTTTGGCTCACTCGACTATCAAAACAGCAAAAAGCCATCTTGCGAACAGCAACACCTTTTGTGGTGAAAGGCGGTGGCTGCTCA
>JBOEGT010000052.1:0-30583 GCA_050633585.1 Arenicella sp. | reverse complement strand
AGTTCTCTGTCTTGACTGATGAAGCTGGCAGTGGTTTTTCTAATATTAGTACAAGCACCTCAGTTGCTATATACAAAGATGGCGCATATTTATTGAATTGCCGTTCAGATTATTCAAGTGATCAATGTGTCATTATTGGCGGCGAATCCGAGTTATCCATCAGACTGCCATATGTGCTTGATGTGGGACGATATGATTTAGCTATTAGGGCTCTGGATAATGCTGGCAACTTTGTTAGTGATACCACTATAGACGATAACCGTTTCCGTTTTACGATAACAGGTCAGCAGGACACAGAGCCGCCTACAAAACCAACCTTGTCTGCCTATGATTCAGTAGTTAATCAGTCACGTGTAACACTTTCTGGTACCAAAGAACAATATAGCTATATCGTTATCAATGGTGAACGGCAACCAGAAGGTTACATCAGTGAAAATTGGTCTGTCGATGTACCTCTGCAAGCAGGATCAAATCAGATCGAAATTTTAGCGCGTGATTTTTCAGGTAATGACAGTGAGTCAATTCAGGCGAATGTGACCTTCAATGACACCCCACCAGGAGAAGTGTCTTTTACTGCAACGGCCAATGCTGATGGTCGTTCAATTGACTTTGAGTGGAGCACTTATGATGAATATCAAAATGGTGCCGATATTGCCGATTATTTGCTGTATGCCTCTACAGAACCGCTGATCGAATTGCGTTCTGACTTTTTGCGTCAAACTGTTTTAGGAGGGAACACATCAGGAAGGATAACAGGTTTAACGGCAGGAGGAAGTTATTTTGTGACGGTGGTGGCAAGAGATCAAGCACAGCAAATCAGTGGTAATTTCACTGTGTCACAGCTCACGCTTATAGATTCACAAAACCCTTATGATATTCGAAATCTGACCGCAGCGACTAATGCGCAAGGTGTGTTACTCAATTGGCAAGTTCCTCAATACAATGAGCAGGATATCGATATCTATCGCATTTTTATTAACGATGTCGCGGTTGCTGATGTACCCAAAGGGACATTGCAATATCAACTAGATAGCTTATCCCCTCAATCAGTTGACACCGTGAAAGTGGTGACAATTGATACTTCAAGCAATGAAAGTGATGGGGTGATTCAACAAATTGCGACTGCTTATCCTAACCCAACAGGGCTGACAGCAAGTGCCAGTACGAACTCTGCAAGCATAAGTTGGAATGCTGTCACGCCAGTTGCAGGTATTCAGCGCTACAAAATCTACCGTTCAGACACTCCATTTACTGATGTGACGGGTTTAACCGCAGTGACAACGGCAGGCAACTCAGCGCAAACGATTAATGTGGGTGGCTTAGTCAATGGGCAAACTGCATATTTAGCAGTAACTACCGAAAACATTCTGGGCTATGAAACGCCAATGGTAGAAGCGGTAACTGTGACACCTCAGGCGGATACAAATCCACCAGTGATTGATGCTGTCACGGTGAATGGAGCCGCATTAGTTGGTAGTCTAACAATAGATTCTGATAGTCAATTTTGTGTACAAGTGAGTGATGAATCGGCTATTTCACGCGTTGATTTTTATCTCGATACTGAATTGACCTTTACTAGCTCTCAAGCAACAACGGGCTATTGTTATCCATTAATCATCGATTCGCTTGACGATGCTACTCATCAACTCGAGATACGCGTATTTGATATCTATGATAATACGTCGTCACAACTTATATCGTTTGATATTCAACTGGCTGTGCCTGTTGCACCAACGATTACAGAGCCTGTATCTGGTGTTAAAACGAATCAAAGCTTAATCACTGTTGTGGGCACAGCACAGCCGAATGTTGAAGTTCAGGCAATGGTAGAAGATCAAAGCAGTGATTGGGTGCCAATTAATGCTAGCGGTCAGTTTTTTATTGATACGAATCTGGTTGTAGACGGAGAGAATACCATCACGGTAAAGGCGCGTAATCGTGCCGGTGAAGGTGTTGCATCGGCTGCGGTTATTGTGACCTTGGATCGGAGTTTACCTTCACAACCATTAGGTTTGATTGCACAGACCTTAGACGCAGGTGAGATACGTTTAGAGTGGGCCGTTAATTCATCTCAGGGAATCGCAGGCTTTGATGTGTATCGTAGCACTCAAGCGTTTGCGGAGGTGTCAGCCGCTACTAAAATGAACTCCTCATTATTGGAACAAAGCAGTTTCAATGACGTAGTACTCGATGATGGCAATTATTATTACCGTGTCGTAGCCGTCAATGATGTTGGTACGCTGAGTGAACCATCGACTATGGTAGCGGTTGTGGCTGATTCGACGCCACCGGTCGCTGAGCAAATTCGTTACACCACTGATGGTGTTTATGATATAGCCTCTAACACCTATGGCGTGGGTGAATTGACGATTGAACTCACCGTCAATGAAGCGCTGTTAACGACGCCATTTTTGAGTATTTCACCCGATGGCAGTGCGCCAATTCCCGTGGTGTTGACGCCTGTTTCTGGGCAACCATTGCAATATACCGGTCATGTTGCTCTAGAAAACAACATGGGAACAGGGGTCGCTTTTGCCGTGTTCTCTGCGCGCGATAAAGCGGGAAACCGAGGCACTGATGTACAACAAGGCGGACAAATTAATATTGACACTCAAGGGCCAAAGGTGCTGAATGTCTCTACGACGCCATCAACCCCTATTAAAAACGATCAAAGCAACCCTGTTACAGTGACTGTTGTGTTTGAATTGGATGAAGTCATTGCTGATGGGACATCCTTTGCGCCATCCTATCAACTCAGCGGTAATAACCTTCAACCGGCATTAATGACGGATGTTGTGAAACTCGAAGATAAACGTTGGCAGGCAAACTTGTTGTTACCCGCCTCTGCGGGGTTGGCTGAGCCAGAACTTATTCGCTATAGTTTTATTGCGCAAGATGCTTTAGGTAACACGGGTTCCGAGTTTAATCGCGAGTACCTCACGCAAGTGTATCAGGGTGATTTGCCGCCATTAGAAACACCCTTTAATTTTCGTGGCACGGCGATTGCTGGTGGCAAAGTTCAACTGCAATGGTTTGAAGTGGATGATGCCGTGGCCTATCAACTGTATCGCAAAGCGCCAAGCGAAAGCAGCTTAACAGAATATCAACGATTAAGTGCTGGAGGAACCTACGAGGATGCCACGGCAAATGATGGCGATTATGAATATGCCATTGCCAGTATTCGCTCAGCCAATGGTGTTGAATCGATCAGTGCGCAATCAACAGCGGTGTTGATTACCACGGATTCAGTGCCACCAGAATCACCCACAAATTTAACGCTTGAACTCACATCCATTGGTATTCAAACCCGATGGGATGCTGTGAATTCACCCGATATAACATACCGGATTTACCGTGATGCATCTGGGCCAATCACTAGCACCAATGGATTAGAACCAATCCTTTCAGATTTAGTGGAACCTTTTGTGGTGGACACTAAGGCATCACAAACACAGCCAGCATATACGGTAGTTGCCGTGGATAGTGTGGGCAATGAGTCAGCACCAGCTGACACGGCTTATCTGAATGTTGATTTATTGCCGGTAGCCAGCATCGATATTCGCCTTGAAGCGGGAAGCAATCCAGTGATTCAATGGGCACATTCGAGCGCTACCATTGATCAATTTGACATCTATTTAGGCGCAGACAACTCTGGTGTTCAGTTAAATTCAAGTCCACTGAGTGACATGCGCTTTATCGATTCGGCGTATAACAATAATGAACGCCAATATGCCATTGTTGCCACTGATAATAATAATCAGCAAAGCTTGCCTCGAAGTGTTGTTCTGCCTAAAGTGACGATGCAAATTGTAGATAATCAAGTCGTCAAACGTAACCTCATGAATCGTGTGCACATTGATGTGCAAAACCAAGGTAATACTGGCATACAAAATGCACGCATTAAATTGATAGATAATGACAATAAAACCTATCAATCGACAGCATTTGATCTGGCAGCAGCTGATAGTCAAACGATTAGCATGGTTGTTCCTGGGCTTGAAGCTTTGCCAGATCAATGGGATGTATCATTGGAACTACACAGCATTCCAAACGCCGGAGAGACAATACAAATTGCTCAACCCAGCACTCTGACTGTTATTGATAGTACCTTGGGTTTGCGCATTGAAAGTGAAGAGTTTATTCGAGGCGGCGATGGTTCTTATACCTTTACCTTAAATAATACGGGTGATGAAGACATTCAATTACTCACGGCTAAAGGCTTTGGAAAACAACACTCACCAGATGTCTTGTTTACGCTGCTTGATGGGGAAGACAATGTATTAGCCTTGACACCGTTTAAACAAGCGTTGGGCGCAGATGTTGTGAATACTGCTTCTGGTGATACTTTGGCTAATATTTCAGCGGGAAAATCGTGGACATCGCAACCGTTGGCGATTGCTGTGCCAGACAATGCACCAGATCAAGTGTATCTGATGGTGCAAATCAACCGTCTTTATGCTCAACGTGGCACCGCGGAAGAAGTCAGCGTGAACGGACCTAAATTACGTCAACTGATCCAACTACAGGCCACACCCTATACCGGCAGTGTCGACAGTATAGAGCCAGCAGTTTCTTTTGGGGCAGAGCCTATTGTGATTAAAGGCAAAGCCATCGATCGTGAGACACAAACGGCTTTAGCCAATACGGATCTGAATATCATTGTGGCGGTGTCTGGCTTTGAGCGTCGCTTTGAGGTGATCACGAATGACCAAGGCGAGTATGAACTGATATATGAACCACAAGCAGGTGAGGCCGGCCGTTATAGCGTATCGGCCTTGCACCCTATACTTACCAGTCGGTCTAAAGATGGTGAGTTTGTGATCAATCAGCTAAACATATCGCCAGACCGTTGGGATTTAAACTTCCCTTACTTATATGACTACCAGCTGAATGTGACACTCCAAGCAGGTGATGGCACAGACTTAAATAACCTGCGTTTTGTCATGCGCGATGAAGATCAACCTGGGGGGCTTGTACCTGAGGGGATCAATATCACTGCGCCAGCGGTTGACTCACTGTCGAATGAAACACGCTTGAATACGGCACTAACGATTCGAGCTGAATCCAATGCTGAACCGAGCGGGCAGTTTATTATTAGCGCTTTTTCCGATGAAAGCCCTGATCAACCCATCGCATTGATCGACATTATTTATCAACTGTCAGAAGCGAAACCCGCCACTTTTCATTCACCAAATGTGTTGGAGCTGGGTTCCACCTTAACAGGGACATCCACTGGTGAAATTATATTGCAAAATAGAGGTTTAACCGCCTTAGAAAATGTCAACTTGACCTTAAAAACGCAAGATGGTTTTCCGGCGGATGCATGGCTTAGTCTAAACACGAATAGTCAGTTAGGTGATATTGATGTCGGTGAAGAAAAAACGGTGGTAATACAGCTACAACCGAATAACGCGGCGCCGGTGGGTGTGCAACAGTTCTATCTTGAAGTGAGTTCATCCAATGCAGAGCCGTACTTTGCGCCTATTTTTACGGCCATTGCTGAGTCAGGTGAGGGTGGAGCCTTATTCAAAGTGACGGATATGTATACGGGCACACTGGATGGACAAGGGCGAGTGATTCAAGGCTTGCCCAATGCCTCTGTGCGTCTGCAAAACGAAGCAATTCCGACGATTCAATATGCACTTGCTGCCGATGACGCCGGTGAAGTGCTGCTAGAAGACATCCCTGCGGGGCGTTACAGCGCGTGGGTGAGTGCGGATAATTATCAAGAAAAACACTTACGTTTGCGTATTCAACCGGGGATTATCAATTCTCAGCAAGTTTTCCTTGACTACAATCTGATTCGTCTTGAGTGGTCCGTGAGCGAAATCACCATTGAAGATAAGTACGATATTGTCTTGTCGGCCACCTTTGAGACTGATGTTCCTGCGGCGGTTGTGATGTTAGAACCGACGAATATCCCACTGCCAGAAATGGAACCCGGGGAAGTGTTCTATGGTGAGCTAACCTTAACTAATTATGGTCTGATTCGGGCTTTTGATGTGAACTTCACGCCCAAAGCATCCGATGAATTTTTTCAGTTTGAATTTCTAACCAGTGTCATCCCAGATTCATTGGAAGCCAAAGAGTTGGTGGTGATTCCATATAAAATCACGGCACTGAAATCATTGGAACAACAAGACGGCAGTGGCGGTGGCTGTGGTGCTTATGCGGGGTGTTCTTATTCACACTGCAAATCCAAATGCCCAACGGGTATTTCGGAATCCTCTGGCGCCAGCTGTGCAACGCGTAGCTACGGTTCATGTGCAGCAGGTCCTTCTTCTCATCGGTCAAGAGATAATGGCGGCTATGGTAGTGGTGGTCTAGATGGTGGCCCGACTGGAGGCTTCTTGCCACCGGGTTTACCAGGCTGTCGTGGCGATGGCACGTGTCCACAGAGATAAAGACTCATGAAAATTAAGCAACATACACATCAAGCAACACAATCAATGTTGATGACAAACACACAGGTTCGTTATATGAAACACCTTATGGGAAAAACAATGCGCCTTATTGGACTGATGGCATTGACTGTAATCACTGCCTCAACGGCCTATGAGTCAAAAACGGTTTATGAAACCAATAACTACACCAAAGCGACGCATGAAGAAATGGTGGAAGACATGCGGGTTAAGGTCTTGGGTGGTTATATTTCAGTGAATCGCTATTACCGTGTCGTCAAACAACGTGCGGCCGATGCAGATGGCAATATTCTGTATGTCGGCGTGAGTGGCGCGACCCGCGGATTCACAGGAAATAGTTTGCGTGGGCGAGCAGGCAGTGGCTTTCGTTCATCGACAGGGCGTAGTGGCGGCAGCGGCGGAAGTTCAAGCGGCTCAGCGAGTGCCCAATCTATTAATGAGCCTACAGCTAGTCTGGGAGTGTGGCAATTTCATCGCCAATGGCATGATCTGGTGTTTCTCGATCGCGATTTAGCGACGTACGATTTTGTTGCCAGCAGTTCGATCAACGGTAACAGTGGTAGCGGCGGCGGAGCATCGGTGAATAGCATCACCAGCGGTGCGCCCAAAGCATCGATTGCTTCCGGGGGGGCTAAATACATCGATCGCAATGACTTTGTCTACGTTAAAAAGCCCGGTAGTGACTATTTTGAGTATCAACATAATGGCGCTGATTTACGCATTACTGAAACTGACACAGGCTATCGTTGGAGCAACCGTAAAGGCGATTGGGTCGATTATGATAATGAAGGCAAGGCCATTCGCTCAGGAGATAAAAACAATGTCACCATCAACCTCGTTCGCAATGCTGAAGGCTATATCGCGCAATACAAAGATCATCTAGGTCGCGTTGTATTGACTTACAGTTACCAGGGCAACAAACCCGTGCGTGTGGAAGACTACACTGGGCGACGTGTGAGTTACGGCTGGGATGGTAACTATTTAAAGACTGTGACCACCACACGCGGCCACGATTGGCAATATGATTATGAATTGGTGGGCAACAACACGGTATTGACCCAAAAAACAGACCCCGAAAACCAAACCTTTCGCTACAACTACCAAATGAGCGGCGGGGGCTATGTGGCGATTGCCAATAGTAATGGGAGTATCACCACCATCGGTGATGCCAATGCCACCGCCGCCTTTAGTGCACGCAGCAGTGGCGGAGGAAGTGGTGGTGGCAGCGCTTCCGCTTCGGTGAGCAATGTCGCTGTTCAATCCATGTTGCTGCACACTGAAAAAGTCTACCCCGATGGCAAGCGTCAACGCTATCAATATTTTTATGATCCAGACAGCAAAACCTACACACTAATAGAAACCGATAGTGATGGCTTTGAACGTGAACGCCAGTTTGACCTCGACGGTCAAACCAAATTGCAATTTAAAGGCGGTTTATTGGCAGGCAAACGCATTCGTAGCAATCGTACCGCCGTGTCCACCGATGCCTATGGCAACAAAACCACCACCAAATACACACGTTTTGAAGCGATTGAATCACGCACCTTGCCAGATGGCAGCACCGTGCGCTATGAATACCTCCCGCAGTTCAACTTCCCCACAGTGGAAGTAGATGAAATCGGTGTGCAAACCCAACATGAATATGATGCCAAGGGCAACCGTATCAAAACTGTTGAAGGTTTTGGCAGTGATGATGAACGCATCATGGAATATGTCTATGACCAATATGGTCAAGTGACACTTGAGCGCTATCTAGGCCGAACCAATCCAGATGGTTCCACGGCTGACACCGTTGAAATGCGCTATGAATATGATGCATCAGGCAATCTGACTAAATACACAGATGGCAATGGTAACGTCATGCAGTATCAAAACCACAATGCCATGGGCCAATATCAAACCATGATTGATGGGCGTGGCAAAACCTGGCAATACACCTATGATAACCACGGCAACAAGCTCACTGAAACCTCACCACTAGGCTTTGTGACCCGCTTTGAATACGACAGTATCCACAGACTCACCAAAGTGACCGATGCTGAAGGGCGAATCACCACCAATGCATACGATTCTAGAAACAATCTGATCACCACCATCGACAATGCCGGCAATGTGCGCAGCATGAGTTACCGCATGGATGGATTGATCTTGAGTGATAAAGATGAATCGAACCAAGTGACCAGTTATCGCTATGATAGAGCGGCTCGTTTGATTGAAGTGACCGATGGCGTGGGCAACCAAACCCACATGACCTATGAAAAAGGCGATGAACTGGCTGGCAGACGTATAGAAAGTGTTGTCACTCCGAACAATAAAATCATTTACGAATACGATAAGCGCAATCGAGCAGTCACACAATCGGTGCAATCAGCCGAAGGCAAAAACGACAATCTGTTTAGCACCACACAAACCACCTACACCAAGCGCAGCGAACGCCAAGCGGTGACCGATGCCAATGGCAATATCACGCGTTATGAATACAATGTGCATGGTGAACTCCAAAACAGCACCAATGCCGAAAACGAAACGGTTCGCTATGACTATGACAATCGCGGCAATTTGATCAAAGTCACCGACGGGCTAGGGCACAGCACCTATTACGGCTTTGATCAAAACAACAATAAAGTCACGGAAACCAGACCAGCACAAACGGTTGGTCCCATCATAGAACGTCAAACCTATGGTTACGACCAAGACAACAATCTGGTTCAAACCATCGACTACAAAGGCAATGTGGCGATCTACACATTAGATGATGACGGAAGAGTCATCACCCAAAGCAACACGCCCGCCAGTGCCCCAGTGAAAGACGGCAGCCAAGCGGACAGGGTGATCAACTACCGCTATGACAACACCGATTTACCGACCAGCTATGCCGATCAGTTCACGAGTGCCAGCTATCAATATGACAGCCTAGGCCGTTTAATTGAGCAAACCACGCAGTTCCAAACGCTCGATGCAACTGGCAACTCAACAGGCGCAACGCAAACAAGCGTTAGCAAAACCTTAAAAACCAGCTATCACGCCAATAGCCAAGTCAAAGCTAAAACCGATGCCGAAGACAATCTCACTAGCTATTCTTACGATGGTGCAGGAAAGCTCAGTCAAATCGCCATCCAAAATGCGGGCAGCATCTTGGTGAATGACTATGAGGGGAATCTACCGGCACGCATCACCTACCCAGGTGGCACCACACGCCAGCATGAATATGATGGTTTAGCCCGACTGGCCAGAATCCTAGTCAACGACAATGCCAACAACCCAAAAATGGACTATGGCTATCAATTTGATCCGGTAGGCAACATCACTGAAAAAACCACCAAGCTAGGCGCGCAAGCAACTAGCTCATTCACCTATAGCTACGACAGAGTGTATCGACTCACCAACGCTCAACAACCGAATCAATTTGGTGACCAACGCTATTCGTATGATCAAAACAGCAACCGACTCACCAGAGACACAACCATCGGCAATGAAGAAACTAGCTTTGTGTATGGCTACAATGATCAACAAGAACTCACCAGCATCCAAACAACACTGAATGCAGTGATCACGAATAACACATTGGAATATGATGCTAACGGCGCCGTGACCTCAAACACAGACACCAGCACCACGCCCAACAGTGCAGAAAACCTAGGCTTCACCTACAACAGCTATGGCCGAGTGCAAAGCATTGAAAAGGGCGATGCAGCGACAGCAGCCACACTGGGAGATTACCAATACGATCCACAAGGGCGCAGAATCTCAAAAACCGTCAATGGCGAAACCACATACTTCCTTTATGACGACACAGGCGTTGGTTTAGCAGGTGAATACACCCAAGAAGGCGAACTCATCCGAAGCTATGGCTACCAACCCAATGGCTTATTCACCACTGATCCGGTTTACTTAAAAACACCAAAAGCAAGCACAGGAGCAATCACCACATATGAGTTCAGCTACTACCAAAACGACCATCTAGGCACGCCACAACAATTGGTGCAAATTAGTGGTGCAACCGTCTGGCAAGGTGAGTATGATGTGTTTGGTATGATTAGCGAAACGAACACACAAGTCGAACAACCCTTAAGGTTTGCAGGCCAGTATCATGATAAAGAGACTGACTTGTACTACAATTGGAACCGTTTCTATAGTCCGCAGTTGGGAAGGTACATTACCAGTGATCCTATTGGTATGGATGGGGGATTTAATCGGTTTGGTTATGTTAGTTCCGACCCTTTAAATAGTTTTGATGATGATGGTTTAAGAAGAAAGCTTTTTCGAGAAATTGGCAAGGCAATTAATAAACAGTGTAAAAAAAATAAAACTTGCCGTGAGCAAAAATGCAGAGCACTTAACTATTACATGCATGAAATATGTGATAGAGGAAAGACGACATGCAAAGGCAATGATTCATGCCACAACTTAAGGTGGAAAAAGCATCAACATCAATTTTGTATTAGTTTAAGGAAAATGGTTAAGGCTTGTTACAATAAGTTGGGTAGAAAAAAAGATCCAAATAAAGATGGTCATGAAAAAGCTATTCGAGATAAGCGTGATGCTATAAGAAATTGCGATAAAAAGTTAAAAAGGAATAATTGTTGTCAAAAATGAAGCAAAAACTAAAAGCAAGCATTGAAAAGTCATTTTCTTCTGTTGGTTATCCTGATAGTTATGATTTTCAGATGGCTGTTAATGATTATGATTATGAGGATAGGGGGAAATCAAAACCTGTATACTGGCATAACATTAAATATGAGAATTTAATTTCGTATGGGGAAATTATTCATTTCTTTTCAGAGGATGGTGCCAAATATTATTTGCAAGCATATTTGATAAATTTGATAGATTATCCAGATTTATTTGATGTTGTATGCTTTATCAGCTTAATGAATTATTTGCGAGATGTTGATGTCAGTATATTTGATGGCTCTCAAAGACAATCAATAATAGAGTTTTTAACCTATTATAAGACTTATATTATTGATGAGCTAAACCATGACGAGGATGATGAGAAAGAGGCAGAAAATTTAATAATTAAGTTCTCAATAAATGATGCTTAGTCGAATGATGTGCCCACGGTTTTGAATCTTAGGGAATCTTAAGGGGTCAAAGCTCTTTATTTAGTTAAACCAAAGCCCTGCGAAGCAGGGCTTTGTTGTATTCATTGAATCGTCAATTCCTAGCGGTGTGCTGAATCACACTAAGGTCAGTCATCAGCTGTTGCCCTTGATCGTTAAGCCATTGCTGAGTCAGAAACAAACCCAAATGCCACTGTTTAGCCAAGCGAAATAACGCGGACACCCATTCCAAGAGCCTTTAACCTAAAGCCCTGCGGTGCAAGGCTTTGTTGTATTCATTGAGTAGTCAATTCCTAACAGTGTGCTGAATCACACTAAGGTCAGTCATCAGTTGTTGCCCTTGATCGTTAATCCACTGCTGAGTCAAAAACAAACCCAAATGCCACTGTTTAGCCGAGGACTCATCGTCATAGTCAGGAGCCGTCATCGCCCTAATCGCCTGATCATAAAACCGCTGAGCGGCCAGAAAATGCGTGAGCTTATCTTCAAAAACGGTTAATTGTTCAATCAAATAAGATTGTCGTAGGGGGCGTCCTGCATTAGTATCGCCTCTTGTGACAATAGCCTCGTTAGTGACGGTCAGTGTCTCCGATGGCATAGGGGTCTCGCTTGTACTCATGTCTTTTAAAGTAAGGACTTCAAGCAGTGTTATAATTTTAGGAAGTGTTTATTTATCAATTGGTTACTTTATTGATTGATGTTTGGCATAATAGTCATATTAAATTAAGGAAAGGTTAGGCGTTGTTTAATCATTGGTTCTTGCTGAGAAGAGCCAATTTGTTGGAGTATTATGAATATACAAAAAAAATGTTTGCTATTTATCACGGTATTACTCGCGGGTTGTGCTGGGTCTATTCAGCAACCCGTTGCCGAAACAGATAAGCAATTGCCAGAGATTTCTCAAGGTATTAATGCGTGTATTTCACACCACCAACAGCGCAATAATTATGTATTAGGCTCAGATGTTTTTTCGATTGTCGATGTTGAGGGCCTTAACTATTTTATTTTAGTGGCTGGTGAATTGACGAATGTCGAAGAACGCATGAAGTATTGCCATGTTGATAAAGAGTCCTCGAACTTAGTGTACGGAAACAACGCGGCATTCAAGGTTGAACCGACTAAATCAGAATTTGAGCAACGTTATCGCAGTGTCGCTGCTGGCAATGTTGAGTTGGGAGGTATTCAAGTGTTTCGTTATAAGCGTATTGCAAATCAATGGCGTTATCTTGGAACGCAAACATTGTCTTCTTTCTAGGTAAGGGATACAAGATTTATGTCTTTTACAATGAACCCAAAGTATTATGTGTTGAGTGTTGTTGCGCTAGCATTGATGTCATTGTTGTTGTTCACTTCTTTGGCTTACAGCCAGTTTCTTGATGTCAAAGAAGCATCCGTGAGTGTTGAAGATCGCTTGTCTAATGGTCAAACCGTTGAGAAGGGCGTGAGTTCTGGTTCTCTTGACTACAACATGAACAGAATTCGTTCAGCGAAACTGTTTGCCGTGAAGAAAAAACCGCAGAAAAAAACGATTAAGGCAAAAAAAACACAGTTAAGGCTCAAACTTGACGGGATTGTCGCCGCCAAGCAAGAAGGGATGTCTCGGGCGGTGATTAAGTCTAAAAATAAGCGGTCATTGACATATAGTGTGGGTGACAAAATTCAAGGAACTAATGCTAAATTGCATTCAGTGGAAGCGGGTAGAGTGTTGATTGATCGCGCTGGCGTGCTGGAAAGTTTAGAATTAGAAAGAAAAAAAGTCGAACTATAGTCATGGTTATGGCGTATGTCGTTTGCCTAAGGTTAAATTGATTGTTATATGATGAAGAATAGGTTTATTGTTATATTGATGTGTGTTGCTTGTGTGTTCACAGTGCCAAGCTATGCTCAGTCGGGTAAACAACCAACAGAAGAAGGTTTCGAAAAAACCGATAAAGGCGTTGTTTTGAACTTTCAAAACACAGATATTCACGCGTTGATTAACCTTGTGTCTGAAGTCACAGGAAAAAACTTTGTTGTTGACCCTAGAGTGAAAGCCAAAGTCACTCTTTATTCAGGCTCTGAACTTGATGAAACTCAAATTTATGATGTGTTTTTATCAGTGCTTGATGTACATAACTTGTCCGCCGTGGCAGTTGGAAATTTAACAAAAGTGGTTCCAGTCGCCAGTGGTAAGCAATTACCACTCCCCACGAATTACAATCAAGAAAGTGGTTCTCAAATTCCTGATGACTTGGTGACGCAAGTTTATAAGTTAAAGAATGCGACACCTGCTGACGTGTTGCCAGTGATTAGACCTTTGATTCCGGCGGAAAGCCATGTAGCTATTCATCCTCGTTCTGGTACCTTAGTATTCACTGACACATCCGCGAATGTACGCCGGATCTTGAACATACTAAATTACTTAGATGTAGAAGATACGAATTTTAATATACGCATAATCCCACTGAAATTTGCCGAAGCATCTAAACTTCGAGAAGCT
This sequence comes from Arenicella sp., assembly GCA_050633585.1. Taxonomy (GTDB): domain Bacteria; phylum Pseudomonadota; class Gammaproteobacteria; order Arenicellales; family Arenicellaceae; genus CALKZN01. The sequence goes on along the minus strand of JBOEGT010000052.1, from coordinate 16,619 downwards.
ATTTCGGCGCTGATTGGTGATGTTGTGAGCGAAGGTGAGAATGGCGCGACTTCAAAAAAAGCCACCGTTTACGCGGAAGAGTCTTCAAACTCGTTGATTATCAATGGTTCGGATGAAGCTTTTGCCATCATTTCGGCTGTCGTTGAAAACTTAGATAAAGAAAGGCCAAAAACACGTGATGTGCACGTGGTGAATTTAAATTATGCCAAAGCTGTAGATATGGCATCTATTTTGACCGAGGTAGGCAAACAAATTTCACCCACTGCAAAAGATGCAACGGATGCGTTGAGTGTGCAAGTCCATGAGGCAACTAACTCGTTGATTGTCTACGCCAATGCGGTTGATTTCTTGGCATTGAAATCCGTGATCGATAAATTAGATGTGAGACGTAAGCAAGTCTTTATTGAAGCGATAATAGCCGAAGTCTCTTTGAATAAAGCGGCGGATTTAGGTATTGAGTGGAATGGCAATATTAACTCGGGTGGTGGTGGAACAGCAGGCACAAACTTTTCTGATATCAGCAGTGGTTTTAGTTTTAATATAGTCAATGAGTTAGTGTTAAATTCGGTTGGTGCCGTGGTGCCAGATCTGAGTTTTGTTTTGAATGCACTGCGTAGTGACTCCAACACGAATATTTTATCGACACCGAATTTATTGACGATCGATAATGAAAAAGCCGAAATCGTAGTTGGACAACAAGTGCCGTTTATCACCGGTCAGTTTACGACTAATCAATCGACGACAACAACCAATACCGATGCTAATAATACGACAAACACCTCTGTCAATCCTTTCCAAACAATTGAGCGCCGTGATGTTGGTTTGAAACTCACCGTGACGCCGAGAGTGAATACTGAAGGTTTAGTGACTATGGTGGTTGAACAGGAAATTTCTAATGTCAGCCCTAGACTGGTTCAAGGCGCATCAGATTTAGTGACCGATGAACGGCGTATTTCAGCCACCGTTCAAGCGGAAAGTGGCAAAATAATTGTGATCGGCGGCTTGATTCGTGATGATGTTTTTGAGACCGATGAGAAAGTGCCATTATTAGGGGATATTCCAATTCTTGGCAATTTATTTAAACGTCGAAATGATCAAATTGTGAAAACCAATCTTATGGTGTTTTTAAGGCCTCGTATTGTCGATGCTGAAAATAGTATCAGTGACTACACTCGGGAAAAATATGATTATATTCGTAACCAAAGTGAAAAACAGTTAAGTCGGTCTGAAGGTTTGTTGAAATATGATGATGTTGATCGCTTGTCCGAGTTTAATAGCGGTGCCGCGTTAGATGTTGATAATGGCGTTGAAAAATCAAGCAATGACACCGCTGAAGAATCATCTAATAACAACGCTGAGCTGATTGAAGCGATTTGGCGCTATGCGTTGCCAGAAAATGTCTATCAAACCCAAAAAGGCTTTTAGGCGTTTCCTGTTGATTCATCATGTTGAAGGTTGATTCATCTTTTTCTCATTTATTACCGTATGGCTTTGCCAAGTCTAATCGCGCATTAGTCATTTCTCATCGAGAGAAAGGCTATGAAGTAGCTGTCGATAGCAAGCCAAAAATGGCATTGATAACGGAATTAAAGCGCCACTTGGATGATGCTATTTTTTTCTCGCAGGTGGATGAAAGCCAATTTGATAGTTTGCTGAGAAACGCCTACGGTAGCAATGGCTCTGAAGCGCTTCAGGTAGCCGATGACATTGAAGGATCTTTTGATCTGAGCAAGTTGACCGATGAAATTCCTGAAGCTTTAGACTTGCTTGAGGACTCGGCTGACGCTCCGATTATTAAGTTGATTAATGCGTTAATTAGTCAAGCAATTCGCGATGCTGCCTCGGATATTCATTTCGAAGCTTATGAAAAGAAATCGGTCGTTCGTTTTCGTATTGATGGCGTTTTGCGCAATGTGCTTGATTCCAAAAGAGAGCTGCATACTGCGTTGGTCTCGCGCTTGAAGGTGATGGCTAACTTAGATATTGCTGAGAAACGTTTGCCGCAAGATGGGCGTATCTCAATTCGTATAGCAGACCACTCAGTTGATATTCGACTCTCAACGCTGCCGTCTCAGCACGGTGAGCGCGTTGTGTTGCGCTTACTAGATAAAACAGCGGCTAAGTTCAATTTAAGTTCTTTGGGTATGAATGAGGATATCTTATCGGGCTTTCGGTCGGCAATTAATAGTGCGCATGGCATATTTTTGGTCACAGGACCGACAGGGTCGGGTAAAACCACAAGCTTGTACTCGGGCCTTGCGGAGTTAGATCGTGATAAATTAAATGTGTTGACCGTTGAAGACCCTGTTGAATATGATTTGGAAGGCATTAGCCAGACGCAGGTGAATAATAAAGCGGGGTTAACGTTTGCCAGTGGTTTACGGTCTATTTTGCGCCAAGATCCTGATGTTATTTTAATTGGTGAAATTCGAGATTTAGAAACAGCGGAAATTGCGGTGCAATCGAGTTTAACGGGACATTTGGTATTGTCTACGTTGCATACTAATTCAGCGATTGGCGCTGTGACTCGGTTGATTGATATGGGAATTGAGCCTTTTCTGATTTCGTCCACTGTGATTGGTGTTTTATCGCAACGTTTAGTGCGCAAATTGTGTGAGTGTGCGGTGGAGGAAGTAGCCACCTCAGAACAGAAAAAAATGCTGGGCCTTGAAGATGTAAAAAAGGATATTTTGTTGAAACAAGCAACCGGATGTGAACGCTGCGACCATTTAGGTTACAGCGGTCGAATCGGTATCTATGAATTAATTCATTTTGGCGAAAAATTGAGAAACTTAATTCATGACGGTGCATCAGAAGAGGTATTGTTAAAACAAGCGAGGAAGTCTGCAAAAAGTTTATCTGATGATGGTATTCGCCTTATTTTGGAGGGTAAAACGACCATTGACGAAGTGACGCGAGTGACGTCGCTATGATGCTGGTGGCAAGAGTATAAATCATGCCAGCATTTGAATATAAGGGAATTGATGCCAACGGTAAGAACCTCAAAGGTTTCTTAGACGCAGACTCTGCCAAACATGCTCGTCAGTTGTTAAGAGAACAATCGTTGATTCCTCTGCAAGTGACGCCAGTGCAGGGCGATGCAAAACCGACAAGTACGGGGCAAAACAAATCCTTGAGATCCGCTCGAAGGTTGAAATTGAATACGACTGATTTGTCGTTGATAACACGTCAATTTGCGACGCTACTAGACTCTGGTTTAAATGTTGAAGAATGCTTAAGCGTGCTGATTGCTCAAGCGGAAAAACATAAAACAAAGTCCGTTCTCTCGGGTATTCGCTCTAAAATTTTAGAAGGGTATTCGCTCGTGAATGCAATTGAAGAATACCCAAGGTCATTTCCTGAGATATACCGCGCAGCGGTATCGGCTGGTGAGCACTCGGGGAATTTAGCAGTGGTGATGGATAATTTAGCCAATTATTTGGAAGAACGGCAAAATTTACAGCAACGTTTAAGCATCGCGTTGATATATCCTATTATTTTAACCACGGTGTCAATTATTATCGTCATGGCGTTATTAACCTTCGTGGTTCCCAAAGTGGTGGTTGTCTTTGAAGGTGCAAATCAAACATTGCCGCTGCTAACACGTATTATGATTGCTTTAGGTGACTTTTTGAAAGCGCATTTCAGTGTGTTGGCCATTGCGATTGTGGCGATAACCTTTGGTTTGATTGCGTTATTTAAAAAACCTATTCCTCGTTTATGGTTGGATAATAATATCCTGCGTTTTCCCATGACAAGACGGTTATCTAGAGAAGTAAACTCTGCTCGTTTGGCGAGAACATTGGCGATTATGATTCAAAGTGGTGTGCCATTGTTAACGGCAATGCGCTCTGCGGAAGGGGTATTGAGTAATGCTGTGCTTCGTCTAGAGTTGCAGCAATCTGCTGCCGATGTGTCTGAAGGTTCGAGTATTCACAGAGCATTAATGAGGCACAATCTATTTTCACCATTATTATCTCAAATGATTGCCAGTGGAGAGGCGAGTGGGCGTTTAGGTGAAATGCTTGATAAAGCAGCAAATGCCTTAGAAACAGGTGTAAAAAATAGATTAGCAGTCATCATGGGGTTGTTTGAACCGATGATTATCTTAATAATGGGGGGGTTAGTCATGTTGATAGTGTTAGCGATCTTGCTTCCCGTATTTGATATGAATACATTGATAAATTGAGGTTAAATAAGAATGAACAGTAAGGGCAGACAGTCGGGCTTTACATTAATTGAAGTGATGGCCGTTGTGGTGATTTTAGGGTTGTTGGTGACGCTTGTCGTACCCAAAGTACTTGGTAAACAGGAACAGGCACAAATTCAAAAAGCGAAAATTGATATCCAGATGCTATCTGGTGCGCTAACCATGTATAAATTGGATAATTTCAACTTTCCAAATACCAGTCAGGGTTTAGAATCTCTTGTCAATAAGCCGTCAGGCACTCCTGAAGCCAAAAACTGGCGTTCGGCCTACGTGACTAGGCTTCCAAAGGACCCATGGGGTAACCCTTATTTATATTTGCAGCCGGGTAATAACTCGGAAGATTTTGATATTTGGTCGCATGGTTCTGATGGTAAGAAAGGTGGAACAGGTTCTGCGCAAGATATTGGTAATTGGAACTTGTCTGATTAAGGACGCAATTTATATTGCAAACATAGATTATGTTCAGCAAACAGCTACCGTCATCAGGTTTTTCCTTATTAGAGGTGATGGTTGTGGTTTTTTTGATTGCAACCATTGCGGCGGTTGGTTTGCTAAAATTAGGATCTGGTCAGAATATAGCCATGGAGGCCGAGGCGAAACAATTTGTTGATAAACTTAATTTATTAATGGATGAAAGTATTATCACAGGCTATAGCCATCGCATTGTTTTTGAACAAACGAATGATGAATATAGCTATTTTTTTCAACAACTTCAGAGTAGCCAGTGGCAGGATTTAGATGTCCAGCCATATTTGAAACGCACCATTGACCCTAATCTAGCATTGTTACTGACTCCATTGGCACAAAGCGAGAACCTCACTTTAAATGCGATTGATCAGGCTAGTGACAACGTTGTTGTTAGCAGTGATGGCAGTGTTAATGTTTTTGAGTTAAGGATTGGAGAAAAAAATAATCGTAATCATCGTTTATTAGATGAAAAGCCGCATTGGCTAGTATCATTTGAAGAAGATTCATACGGAGATGAGCAACTTTCCGTTGAATTAGTTTCCATCGACTAAATATTGTGAATAAATCAAGAAATACGATGCGTCACTTTCATCACTGTCGCCAAAAGAGATCAACAAATAAGGGTTTCACCTTAATTGAAGTCATGGCAGCCTTGGCAGTGGTCGCTGTGGGTATTTCGGCGGCAGTGGGTGTTGTGAATAGCATGGGAGTCAATATCGCTAAGCTGGAAGAAAGAGCAGTGTCTCAATGGATTGTTTCTAATCGACTAGTTGAGCGAAGGCTTGAACAATTTCAAGTGGAGTCTCCACAAGCTTTGTTGTCTAACAACTCATCAACCCTAACCATGGGTGCACGTGAATGGCATGTGTTTGATACAAGCAAACTAAGTGATGTCACAAACATGGTTGAAACGAACGTTGAAGTTTGCCTAGATAGTGCGAAGAATGCCTGTGTTTTTGAACAAAGTTTTTACCTTATTCCACTCGCTTATGATCTAGGTGCGCTTTAATGCTAATAAGGGATAATCTCGCTAATAGGTCGAATGCTGTTAAGGGTGATGGCTTTACCTTGTTGGAGGTGATCGTGGCTATTAGTATATTCACGATTATAGCCGCTGTGAGTTATGCCGCCATTAATGGCATCGTTTCTGGTAAACAAACGATAGAGGTAAAGCGGCAGCAAATCGTGTCGATGCAACGTGTTTATAGTTTATTTAAAAATGATATCCGTTATGCATTAGCTCGCAGTGTTCGTGATGAATTGGGTGACCAAGAACAAGCGCTTCAGGTTGAGAAAAACGGTGAAATTATGCGTATCACTGCGCAGTATCCGAGCGCAGATTCAACCGTTAGTATTAAACGCATAGCATGGGAATTACGTGACAACCGCCTGTTGAGGAAGCAATTCGGCAGTTTAGATCGTGTCGAGGGGAATGATAAATCAGGCAGAGTACTGTTAACTGATGTGGCAGAAGTTAATATTTATACCCATAGCGTTGACAGCGAAGAAAGTGGTTCCAAAGTTTCTCAAAAGAGCGTCAAACGAAGTCGAGGTTGGCCTGAAGAGAATACCGGTTTGCCTTTAGCGATCGAAATCGAAGTGTTGATGAATGACGATAGCCGTTATCGTTGGTTATTTGATATGGCGTCAAGCGTGAACAAGAGTGTTTCATGAACAGGTACTCCTTACGAAGTATATTTCATACTAGAGGTGTTGCATTAATCTCTGTGATGCTATTGCTTGCTTTTTTAGTGACGATCATTGCCTATATGTTGGAGTCTCAATATCTTGTGATTCGGCAAACAAGTTTGCAGAGTGTGAATGAATCAGCGTATTTAGAAAATAGTTATGTGGAATCATGGGCGATTGCTAGCCTGACGAAAGAAGCATTGGATGGCAAGTCCATAAAAGAATCATACCAAATTGACTTTTTAGATGAATTTTGGTCTCAAGAAGGACTATCAAAAGATGTCGGAGGTTTACGGCTTGAAAGCCAAGTGACTGATCTTCAGGGGCGGTTTAATGTCAATAATTTAGAAGGTGGTAAAACAGGACAGTGGTATTTGATCTTTAATAGATTATTACAAGCGCTAGATATTCCTCCAACGATCACGGATGCGATTGTTGATTGGATTGATAGTGATCAAAATCCAGCAGGAATAAATGGCGCGGAAGATCAAACTTATATGTCCGAAGTGCCGGCAAGAAGGGCGGCCAACCAACGCATGAGATCGGTTGAAGAGCTATTGTTGGTAAAAGGTGTCACTCCTGAGATTTACAAAGTTTTGTTACCTCATGTTACTGTGATTGATAAAAATGACCTTAAAATTAATGTGAATACCGCAACACTTCCAGTGTTACAAGCCTTGCTAACTAACCCGGGCTCAGCCGAATCTTTTTTGGGACAACGCCAATCGGGTTTTGATTCTGTGGAAGAAATTATTCAATTGCCTGAATTTGCAGGGACGGGCACCAGTCTACAGCCTATAATAGATGTGAAAAGTAACTATTTTGAATTAAAAGTCACGACAGCATCTGAAAAGAATAAAAAAACATACTTTTCGGGTATTCAACGTGAAGTGATTGACGATAAGCTAGAATTTACGTTTATATACCGGAAACGCAGTACTTAATATGGACACCTTATATTTTTCTCTAACAGCGCCTCACGATTACTTTATTGTGAGTCATGAAGCTAAAAAAGTCCCTTCTCCATTATTAAAATCGGGGGTTTTGGCGGAGCTTGGAGAACTGCAGAACCTCAGCGAGAGTTTTCAGCGTTTAGTCGCTATCATTCCAGGAGAAATGGTGAGTCTTTATGAACTGCACCTTCCTATTCGATCTCGTAAGCAAGCACTACAGGCATTACCATACGCATTGGAGGATCAGTTAGCGGCTCCGATTAATGAGCTTGAATTTATTTTGTTAAACTGGAAACCTAACGCAGTGTCGACTGTTGCTGTGATTGCAAAACCCTTATGGCAATCGTTTCTTCAAGAACTAGAAACGCATCATATCAGTGTGGATGAACTGGTTCCTGATTTTGGCCTATTACCTTTGGAGCAGGACGCTGCAGCACTCATATTCAAACAGTCAGAAGATTCTAGGTTACTCATTCGTCAACGAAAGGGCGAATTAGAGACGGGTGTGGTACTAGATCGAGGTGAGCTGGAATTCTGGTTGGATGAGTTTGATGCACAAGGTGCTAGGCTCATATGCAATGACGAATCAATCTTTACTCAGTTATCCCAACAAGATAATTTGAATGCAGCGATTGAATTTAATGATAAATTAGTGGCAAATAATCTATCAATCTGTGTGACGGACACCGAGGTTTCTGATAGATCTCCGTTTTTACTGTATTCTGAAAATCAGGCGAAAAAAACGGCTGAAAAAGTTAAACCTTGGTTAATTATCAGTGGGTTATTACTGGTTTTATCAATGGTGAGTTTCATAGGCGCTAGCACCTATCAAAGTTATTTGTTGTCACAGCATAATCAAAATTTAGACGACAGAATCACGGAAATTTTTGAAAAGCATTTTCCACAAGTACAAAGGATTGTGGACGCTAAATTACAGTTCCAACGTGAATTAAGCGTGCTAAAAGGGAACGCGAAAGGATCCCAAGAGTTTTTGCATTTGTTAAATGAAGTAGTTGTAGCATTGCCTAGGAATACCATCAAAGTCAGAGAATTGCATTACCGTGAATCTGCATTAGATGTCGTGCTAACAATGGAAAACTTTGAAATATTGGATGGGTTTGCAGAGAAATTAACTCAAAAAAATACCTTACAGTTTAAGTTGCTATCTTCAGACTCTCAAGGTGGACGAGTGGTGGCTAAATACCGTTTTGCTGTGCCTAGTCTAGGAGATAACAATGAATGATGTAAAGAACTGGTACTTCAATCAAACATTGTCAGGCCAAGTCTTGTTGGCTGTCATGGTGCTACTGATTGTATTATTGTCTTTGTTTGAGCTTGTGATTGAGCCTTGGCAACAGAGAATTACTCAGTCACGTTTGCAAGTGGCTGATAAAGTGGAAACTGTGCAGTGGATGGAAGAACAAGTTCGCATTAACCGGAGCTTAATCAAGTCTAAGCCTGCAAAAACGAATGTTCAATTGAGCAATGGGTCGTTGATTACAAAAATTGAACAAAGCGCAAAAAAGGCGAAGATATATTCTTCAATTGAACGTATCAGCCCGGATCGTGTCGGAAGAGTGAAGGTTTGGATTAATAACGGTGATTTCAGTGTTTGGCTGAGATGGGTTGAAGCCATGAAGAAGCAGGGAATTGACCTGGTTGAAGCCAGAGTTTCTCAGTTAGAAAGAAACGATGCTGTTAATATTACCGCATCGTTTCAAACGTTAAAATAACCACTGTTAAAACTCATAATCAATTAAGCCTTGGTTGATTACCAAAGCCCTAAATTATTAGGTTTCAGGAACGGTTTTAGAACCCGTGATATTGCCGGTCACACTAATTGATGCACCATTACAGATAAATGTGCGCGGTGTAAAGGAGCCGGAGGCTGACGCATTTTGCCCTGAGCCAACAATGATGGCTGCGCCAGTGAGGGTGATAGTGCATGGGCCTGAACCAGTGACACCATTGTCGACAATCGTCGTTGTTTGGTAATTTATTCTAGAACCATTAAAGTTGATGCTTAACGAGCTGTCAGTATTGGTAGTACTAATACCAACGACACCATTCCCATCAACTAGCAAGGTAGACTCTTGATTTAATGTGTCTGCGGTTCCTCCAGCGTTAATGTTGATGTTTGCGCTGACTGTCCAAGTGCCATTAAATGGCGTAGAACCAGCGGAACCAAAATCTGTATTATCTGAGCTAGAATCGCTGCCGCCACAGGCTGCTAAGAAAATACTAAAGCCAACTAAGGCACTAGTGCTTGTAGCTCTGAATTGCTGTTTTAGAGTTTTCGGGCGATTGACGTGTAATGTGTCCATTGATAAATCTTCTCACAGTGGGTGTTAGTTAAGCGCTAAGTGGCAATATTATACTGTTAATAGTCGCCTTAATTGATAATTAATTTTACTCTTAAGGATGAGTGCTTATTCCCAGTTATATCCAACATCATACCTGCTTCCTACTTGGGTAAGTTTTCATTCAACCTAAAGCCATTTTTCAGTGCCTTTTAGTGTCATATTTTCTTTTATATTAGTCATTCATTAGTGAGTGGGTATTCAACTCATCATTTTTAGTGATGTTTAAAATATTTAAATATAATTTCAATTATTTTTTTAGCTTCTACATAATATCTCTAACGATTAATTCTCTATTTAAGGCGTCGTGTTATGACTACTATCAAAAAGATTTACCTTCTCCATGTTGTGGCTGTTTTTACATGGTTGAGTGCCTGTAATGATTCAGCGGAACAAGCGGCAGTCCAAAAAATGCCTCCACCTCCTGAAGTTTCAGTGGCAGAGGTCATTGCTGAAAGAATTACTGAGTGGGATGAATTCACAGGCACTTTACAAGCACCAGAAAAGGTGGAATTACGCCCAAGAATCTCCGGTTACGTCGAAAAAATATTGTTTAAAGAGGGCTCCTTGGTTAGCGCGGGCGATATTTTGATGCACATCGATGATCGTTCAGTCCGGGCTGAAATTTCAGGTCTGCAAGCACAATTAAATAGTGCGAAAACACAACTCTCTTTAGCTGAATCAGAATTTGAAAGAGCTGAAAAACTTTTTAAACGGAAAGCTATTTCTACAGAAATATTTGATGCTAGACGTGCAGAAAAGCTTCGTGCAGAGGCGTCAGTGAAATCATTCAAATCGTCTTTAGATGTGGCGCGCCTGAATTTAAGTTTTGCCAAGGTTGAGTCACCGATTGATGGGCGCATCTCGCGAGCGATATCAACGAAAGGGAACTATGTGACTGCTGGACAAACAATCCTAACCAGTATTGTGTCAGTGAATAGAATGCATGCATATTTCTCAACCGATGAACGCACTTATTTAAACTATGTAAAACGTTCCCAAGCGACACAAACAGATAAAGATAAAAAGGTTTATATGGCGTTAGTGACTGATGAGGGTTTCCCTTATGAAGGAACATTAGACTTTATTGATAACCAAATAAATCCTGATACAGGAACCATTCTCGCGCGAGCGAATTTTAGTAATGACTCTGGCGTATTATTGCCAGGGATGTTTGCTCGGCTAAGACTGCCGGGTAGCGCACCATATGATGCGATTCTGATTGATGACAAGGCTGTTGGTACCGACTTTAATAAAAAGTTTGTTTTAGTCTTGGACGATAAAAATATAGTTCAATATCGACCAGTGACATTAGGAGAGAAAATTTCTGGCCTGAGAATTGTTCATACAGGGATTCAAAAAGGTGAAAAAATTGTTGTCGAGGGCTTACAACGTGTCAGGCCTGGTTCGCCAGTGACACCAAAGTCTGTTCCTATGGCGAATGAAAAAGCGATGGCTGAAATTAATGCGAATAAGCTTGCTAGCGCTAATGAACTTAACCAAGAAAGTGACGCTACTATCGTTAAAAAAGTGGTTGCTACATCGATTGAGCTGGAAAAATAACTATGAACTTTTCTCAGTTTTTTATACAACGCCCAATTTTTGCTGGCGTCATTTCTTTTATGATTTTCATTGCTGGGGCGATTACTCTCAATCAATTGCCTATTACTGAATATCCGGAAGTGGTGCCACCCACCGTGGTCGTAAGTGCTTCTTATCCTGGAGCGAATCCAACAGTTATTGCAGAGACGGTAGCATCACCATTAGAGCAAGCCATTAATGGCGTTGAAAATATGCTGTATATGTCGTCACAAGCGACGGCTGATGGACGTATGACATTAACCATTACTTTTGCGATTGGTACAGATCCTGATGACGCTCAAGTATTGGTGCAAAACCGTGTCAATCGGGCAACCCCAAGGTTGCCACAAGAAGTGCAGCGCTTAGGGGTGGTGACGCAAAAGTCATCTCCAGATTTGACGATGGTAGTTCATTTGCTTTCGCCGGATGAGCACTATGACATGTTGTATTTGTCTAATTTTGCAATACTCAATGTTAAGGATGAATTGTCGCGCATTGAAGGTGTTGGCGATGTGCGAGCGTTTGGCGCCGGAGAATATAGCATGAGGATTTGGCTTGACCCTGAAAAGGTTGCGGCTTTGAAATTGAATCCGAGTGAAGTGGTGGCAGCAGTTCGTGAACAGAATCAACAAGCGGCGGCGGGAAGTCTAGGTTCACAGCCTACTGCAGAGAATGACTTTCAACTATTGATTAATTTAAAAGGGCGCTTATCAACAGTAGAAGAGTTTGAAGATGTTATTGTCAAAGTGGGCGATAATGGTGAAATATCAAGATTACGTGATGTGGCAAGAATCGAATTAGGTGCTAACAATTACGCTCTACGTTCACTATTAGATAACAAACCTGCGGCGGCTGTGGCGATTTTTCAGGCATCGGGATCTAATGCGATTCAAATTTCGGATGATGTACGAACCAAAATGGAAGAGCTAAAACAAACTTTTCCAGAGGGCGTTGACTACTCAATTGTTTACGACCCAACAATTTTTGTTCGAGGCTCTATCAAAGCGGTCATTAATACCTTATTGGAAGCATTGTTGTTGGTGGTGATTGTGGTCGTTGTGTTTTTGCAAACATGGCGAGCCTCAATTATTCCTCTAGCGGCAGTTCCGGTTTCTTTAGTGGGTACATTCGCCATCATGCATTTATTAGGATTTTCTTTAAATGCGTTATCTTTATTTGGCTTAGTGCTGGCTATAGGTATTGTCGTAGATGATGCGATTGTAGTGGTAGAAAACGTGGAGCGTAATATAGCCGAAGGTTTAACACCAGTTGAAGCCACCAAACAGGCGATGAGAGAAGTCACTGGCCCTATTATTGCAACCACTTTAGTGCTCGCGGCCGTATTTATTCCGACGGCATTTATGTCTGGTTTGACGGGGCAGTTTTATAAGCAGTTTGCTTTAACGATTACTATTTCCACGTTTATTTCGGCGATCAATTCCTTAACGTTAAGTCCAGCATTATCTGCCTTATTACTCAACAGCGAAGATTCTCCAAAAGACTGGTTGAGCAAGTTAATTAATAAACTGTTTGGGGGGTGGTTATTTACACCTTTTAATCAAGTCTTTGCATGGTTTGCTACGCTTTATACTGGCAGTATCAAGCGTCTCATTCGTTTCAGTGCCATCGTATTAGTCTTATATGTTGGATCAATAGGACTAACGTATCAGCAATTTACGACCACTCCGACAAGTTATATACCGGGGCAGGATAAGATGTATTTAATTTCCTTTGCTCAGTTACCCGATGCAGCATCATTGGATCGAACGGATGCGGTGATTCGGCAGATGTCTCAAATGGCTTTGGATCACCCCGGAGTTGAGTCGGCTGTCGCTTTCCCCGGTTTAAGCGTGAATGGTTTCACGAACAGTTCAAATAGTGGTATTGTTTTCGTCACGCTCAAACCGTTTGACGAACGGCAGACACCGGATTTATCAGCGAATGCTATTGCAGGTCAACTACAAGGTAAATTTGCGGGTATTAAAAGCGCCTTTATTGCAATTTTTCCACCGCCACCAGTTCAAGGTCTGGGCACGATTGGCGGCTTTCGCTTACAAGTCGAAGACCGTGCAAATCTTGGTTATGACGAACTCTATAAAGTGACTCAACAAGTCATTGGTCAGGCATGGGCGGCACCCGAATTGACAGGTATTTTTAGCAGTTTTCAAGTCAATGTTCCTCAACTAAAAGTAGAACTAGATCGAGAGAAGGCGAGAAGTCAGGGCATCAGTATTAACGATGTATTTCAAACTTTGCAAGCGTATATTGGTTCAGTGTACGTCAATGACTTTAATCAATTTGGCCGTACTTATCAGGTGAACATACAAGCGGATGAAAAGTTTCGTCAAGATCCTGAGCAAGTCAAACAACTGAAAGTTCGTAATGACAACGGAGAAATGATACCTCTAGGCTCTGTTTTAACCGTCACTAGTGATGCTGGGCCCGATCGTGTGATGCACTACAATAGCTTTACAACAGCGGAAATTAACGGGTCTCCTGCTCCAGGTTATACCTCGGGTCAGGCTGAAGCTAAAATCCAAGAAATTCTAGCGAATACTTTACCGCTGGGAATGACGTATGAGTGGACGGATCTAAAGTATCAGCAAATCTTAGCCGGTGACACGAGTTTGTTTGTATTCCCTTTAGTTGTATTGCTTGTATTCCTGGTGTTGGCCGCTCAATATGAAAGTTTACGCCTACCACTTGCCATTATCTTGATTGTACCAATGACGTTACTTTCCGCGATGATAGGTGTGAAAATTTCGGGCGGAGATAATAATGTTTTTACGCAAATTGCGTTTATCGTCTTGGTTGCCTTAGCGACTAAGAACGCAATTTTAATTGTCGAATTTGCTCGCGAGTTAGAAAGAGAAGGGCGTTCAACTCTTGAGGCGATTATGGAAGCGGGACGATTACGTTTAAGGCCGATTTTGATGACATCATTTGCGTTTATTATGGGCGTCGTTCCGATGGTTTTTTCTACAGGAGCTGGGGCTGAGATGCGTGAAGCGATGGGTGTCGCTGTCTTTTCTGGAATGATCGGCGTTACTATTTTTGGTTTGATATTAACGCCCGTTTTCTATTATTTGTTACAACGAAAAAAGAGTGCTCCCCGTAACATCAACAAAATAGACAATATTGAACAGGAGGGTGTGTAAATGGCTCACCAACTTATTCGAAATACAATGTTTGCTAGTTCATTGTTTTTGACGGCATGTGTTAGTGTTGGTCCAGATTTTGAAGCGACTGAACTGTCTGAAACACGTTTAACTGGGGTTGCGGCGGTTGATCTGGATGCTAGGTCTAAACAATGGTGGTTATCATTTGATGATCCAGTACTTGATGAACTTATTGATTTAGCAATTTCTAATAATTTTAATTTAAAAGAAGCTCAAGCAAATGTTGATGCTGCTTTTGCCCAATTTAAACGTTCAAGTGCTACTCAATTTCCTACTGGAGGGCCTGTTTTTAATTATAGTGATGCACGGCAAGTGAGTCCGGGCTTCAGTCAAGAACGATCCGATATTACGAGTTATCAATTAGGGGCCCAGGGTCTTTGGAATTTGGATTTATTTGGAAAATTAAGGCGTGGCAGCGAAGCGGCACGCGCGAATGCAGAAGCACAAGCATTTGCCTTGAATGACTTACATGTTGCAATCACAGCGCAAGTAGCTCAAACCTATGCGGAGTTACGAGGAGTACAGGCACGTATAGAGGTTACAAAAAAGAATATCGATAGTATGGAAAGAATGCGTACTATTGTGAATGAACGCTTCGATGTTGGTTTCGCATCAGAACTTGATTTTCATCGTATAGAAGCTCAATTATATGGCGTTAAAGCTACCCTCCCAGTTTTATCATCATCAGCTGAACGTTATAAAAATACACTAATAGCGTTGGTTGGTGGTAAAAGTGCAATGGGTGAGATTAATCTTGATCAATTCAATACGACATTACCGTCTTTAAATAAGCCTTTTGCTATTGGAAACCCTCAAAAGTTGCTACGCCAACGTGCAGATATTTACGCGTCAGAAAAACAGTTAGAAGCAGCAACTGCCAATATAGGCGTGCAAACAGCGAGTTTATATCCAGATCTTTCAGTATCAGGTTTTATTGGCTTTTTATCTGGAGATTTTTCAAGTTTGGGAGATAGTCAGACGAAAGCATGGAGTATTGCACCGAGTATTTCATGGTCAATCTTCAACTTAAAAGCAATACGAGCGAATATAGATATTGCTAATCATCAGCAACAAGCGGCATTAGCACGTTTTCAGCAAACAATATTGAATGCATTATCAGAAACAGAATCTGCACTTTCTGATTATGTGGAAATGCAAAAGCAACGTCATTTGCTTGAGGCGCAAGTCCGCTCAAGTAAAAAAGCCTTAGACATAGCACAATTGCAATATGAAGCTGGTGCGATTGATTTATTTCAAGTCCTTGATATTGAAAGAAATGTTTTGACCGCCCAAGATAATTTAATTCAATCTCAGTTCAGAACATTTTCGGCAATTGTTCAGGTATATGTTGCGTTTGGCGGTGGGTTTGAGTTTTAATCTTTTCCTATAAAAATTTAAATATCGTAGTCAAGAAAGCTATGATGTCAAAATCTGATAGGGACTGACTAATGTCGCTAATTTACCCGATTTAATGTGTGAAAAATTTTAAGCCAATGAATAAGCTTGGGCGCTTGATTTATCTAGTAGGTTCTTCTGGAGCGGGTAAAGATACCGTATTGAATGAAATACGTGGTAACCATCCTATTATTAACAGTCAAAGCGTGCACGTAATGCAGCGCTATATCACTCGGCCTAGTGAAAAGGGTAATGAAACACATATTGCATTGAGTGAGCCTGAATTTATTAGCAAACAAAAACAAGGACTATTTGCTTTAAGTTGGGAGGCTCATAATACAAAATATGCAATAGGAACAGAAGTTGATCATTTATTGACAAAAGGTATGACGGTTTTATTAAATGGCTCTCGAGCATATTTTCCAGAAGCGCTAAAGCATTATCCTGAGATGAAAATGGTCTGGATTACAGTTGATTCGAAGGTGTTAGAAAAGCGTATGATAGACCGTGGCAGAGAAAGCTTTTCCGAAATTCAACAACGAATCTTACGTAACCAAGAATTAGAAAGTGCCCGGCCGGATGACTGTTTAACGATTGATAATAGTGGAAATATCGATTCTACATTGGTTCAGTTTTCTAAGGTGTTGAATGCAATTAATGCCTTGTAAGTCTTATATTTTTCAGATCGGAATAAAGCTCTTTTCAGCGAAATACCAGAGTTTAAAAAGTACGTGATGTTTGACTTTTTTAAGCTAACTTCGAACGATGTCTTCAAGTTTCATGC
>JBOEGT010000051.1:0-79231 GCA_050633585.1 Arenicella sp. | reverse complement strand
TTATGGACATCATAAGTGTAGCAAACACAAAACTAAAAAATACCATGGCAGTAGCAAGTACCATGGCAGTAGTAAGTACCATGGCAGGAGTAAGTACCATGGCAGTAGTACGTACCATGGCAGTAGCAAGTACCATGGCAGTAGCAAGTACCATGGCAGTAGCAAGTACCATGGCAGTAGCAAGTACCATGGCAGTAGCAAGTACCATGGCAGTAGCTATTCTAAATATCGTTAGTAGAAATGAAGACGTAGCCTTCAACGAGTAAATAGGCCATACACATACAAGCTGATTAGGCATACATATAATAGAGCTGTAATAGGGTTTACAGCTCTATTAAATAACGAAATAGTCGCTACATTTCTGGTTTGAAACAGTATAAAGGTTTACTATAGTTAGATTACTTTAGTCCTATATAGTTATAAACCTACAACAATGCATAAACATAAATTCTATTTATTTGTTATTTTACTTTCCTGCCTGCCTGTCATTGCTCAGGCCGTCGATCAATCGACAACAGACCAATCCAGAGAAATTGAGACAAAGCTTGGCGAACTTTTTCCTCGTTTAGGTCAGGTTGAAATTCAAAAAACTGATATCCCGGGTGTATATCAGTTTTGGGTGGGAGCAACACTGAATCATGTCAGGCTTCAAGATGGACATATTCTATTAGGTGAACTTTATGATACGGAACGAAAAGTATCTTTAGCAGAAGAAGCCAAAGATGGAAAAGTTAAAGAAATTGTTGATGGCATTGATGAATCAAAAATGATTATTTATCAGGGAAAAGAATCCAAGCGAACAATTAATGTTTTTACCGATGTGAATTGTCATTTTTGTCGGAAAATGCACACTGAAATACAAGAATTAACGAATGCAGGCGTTACCGTTAGGTACATAGCGTTTCCAGCATTTAGTAGAGATATTCCAAAACATGTGTCAGTCTGGTGCTCAGACAATCAGCAAGAAGCGATGACGAAGGCTAAGGCAGGGCAATCAATCCCTGAAAATCAATGCCAAACTCCTGTTGAAGAAACGTTGAATATTGGTTTTGAGCTTGGTTTTAGAGGAACTCCTCAAATTGTATACGATACTGGCCAAATCATTGGTGGTTACCGACCCGCTCAGCAAATCATCCGTGATTTGAATTTAGGAGGATGATGAACTTTTTTTCATTGAGTCATAAAAAAAGCCGCTTTTAAAAGCGGCTTTTTTATTGTGTCAATAACATTCAGGCTATGATAAAAATCATCTTTCAAGTAATTCAAGCTTACCTTCTTTACCATCCCACTCATCAGCATCATCTAATGATGGTTTTTTCTCCGTTAAAACCGGCCACTCTTGTGATAGCTCTTCATTCAATGGAAGAAACTTTTGCTCATCATCACTTAAGTCATCATCTGCTCGAATGGCATCAGCAGGGCATTCAGGTTCGCATAAGCTGCAGTCAATGCATTCATCTGGGTCAATAACTAAAAAATTAGGGCCTTCATGAAAGCAATCTACGGGACATACTTCAACACAATCTGTGTATTTACATTTAATGCAGTTTTCAGTGACAACGTAAGTCATATTTAATTCTTTTGTTCTGGTTTATTGATAATGCGATGTATCTGCATTAACTAAGTATCTATTAACATTTATAGTCGAATTCTATTCACTTGTTCAATCGAGGTAAACAACTATATTCTTATTTCTATATAACTAAACACTAATAAGAAAATTATTTTTAATAGTTTTGCTTTTTTAAGATGTATTTTTAGCTTTTTTAGCCATATCGGCTAACTCATAAATAACGTCTAAGGCATCTCTAGGTGTCAAGCGATCAGCATCAAGTTGCTCTAAAGACTCTATCAGTGTTTGCTGGTTTTCATTGAATTGCGGTGTGGCAAACATATCCACAGTATGAGTGGGTGCATTGGTGGCAGCATTTGAGTCAGTTTTATTATTTTGGCTATAAAGCTCAAGCATTTTTAACTTATCTCTCGCTTCATTTAAGACTTCCTCTGGTAATCCCGCTAGTTTTGCAACTTGAATACCATAACTCTGGTTAGCAGCTCCTTCTTGGATGGCGTATAAAAATACAATGTCATTTTGATGTTCAGTCGCACTTAAGTGCACGTTTTCGACATTGCTTAATTCATGTACAAGCTGGGTAATTTCGAAATAATGTGTTGCAAATAAGCTGTATGATTGAATGTTTTCAGCTAAGTTTCTAGCACAGGACCAAGCCAATGAAAGACCATCATAAGTGCTCGTTCCACGGCCAATTTCATCCACTAAAACCAGGCTATTTTGAGTAGCGTTTCTTAAAATTTGCGCCATTTCAGTCATTTCAACCATAAAGGTCGAGCGACCACCTGCTAAGTCATCGGACGCGCCTATGCGAGTGAATATACGGTCAATAGGCCCTAATGTAACGCTTTCTGCAGGTACATAACTTCCAGTATGAGCCAATAGAGCTATCAAAGCATTTTGTCGCATATAGGTGCTCTTACCACCCATATTAGGGCCGGTAATGACAAGCATTTTTTTGTCAATATCTAAAACAAGGTCATTGGCGATAAACGGTTGTTCAAGGTTTTGCTCAACCACTAAGTGGCGCCCCCCTCGAATATCAATACAAGGACTTTCCACAAGTTTTGGTTCACAGAGGTTTAAACTCACGGCGCGTTCGGCAAAGTTCACAAGCACATCTAATGTCGCCAACGCATGCGCAAGTTTTTGCAATATCAACAGTTTAGGTTGAAGTTGTTCTATAATTTGCTGGTATAACCATTTTTCACGACTAAGAGACTTTTCTCGAGCACTTAAAATTTTATCTTCGTATTCTTTTAACTCAGTCGTGATATAGCGTTCAGCATTTTTAAGTGTTTGTCTACGAATATAATGCTCAGGAACTTTTTCTGATTGCCCTTTACTCACTTCGATATAAAACCCATGTACACGGTTATAATTCACTTTTAATGTCGGAATTCCGGTACTTTCTTTTTCTCGCTCTTCTAGCTCAAGCAAAAAACTAGATGTATTGACGCTCATTTGTTTGAGTTCGTCAAACTCTGTATCAAAACCTTCATTGATAACACCACCTTCTCGGATCGTAGCGGCAGGCTCTTCTAAAATGGCACTTTCTAATAGATGTTGAACATCCGTGAGGGGGCTGGTTTGATGAGATAATTGTTGCATTAGCTCACTTTGAAATGATGATTGTAATGCCTGTAGCTCTGGTAAAGATTGCAAGGTTAAACGAAGCCGAACAAAATCATTGGGCCTTACAGAACCTAAACCAATGCGAGTCAAAATACGTTCAACATCACCACACTGTCGTAAAATTCTTTGAATGTCATCGACACTACTAGACTGGGTGATTTCACCCACTGCCGTTAAGCGTTGGTTTAAGATATTTTTTTGTCGAATGGGGCCATGCAACCAGCGCCTTAATAGACGGCTGCCCATGGAGTTTTTACAACGATCCATTAAACTGATAAGCGTGTGTTCGCGCCCACCGGAGAGGTTGTATTCAATTTCTAAATTTCGTCGGCTAGCAGCATCTATCAGTAATAAATCCTGGTTTTGAATTAAAGCAAAATGTTTTACATGAGGAATGTTTTCATAATGCATGTCTTTTGCATACTGTAAAACAGCTCCTGCAGCTTGGATAACACTTGTTTGTTCGTGCAAACCGAATGCCATTAAATCGCTTGTTCCAAACTGTTTATTTAATGACTCTGTAGCAACATCAATATTAAAGTACCATTCAGGTACGCTTTGTTGGTGACCAGAAGTACTTTTATCGCGTGCTTTAAAATGTGTTTTTAACGCTAAAATTGCTTCATCATGCGGTTCTTCCGGAAGATCATCAAGAATACGTTCATCTAATAATATTTCGGCAGGTCTGAGCCTTTCAAGCTCATTAATTAACGCCGAAGTACTATCCAAGGATTGGCCTTGGAAACGACCAGTAGATAAATCTAATAAGGCAAGGCCCCATTCAATAGCATCTGTTTGATTAAGGCTGAGTAGGCTTTTTTTAGAAACTGTATTCTGACTATTGTGGTAAAAAATAGCGGCTAAAGCATTATCTTGACGGTCATCTAAAAAACTCTCATCAGTGACGGTTCCCGGGGTAAGAACACGCACAACTTTGCGTTCAACGGGACCTTTGCTGGTTGCCGGGTCACCTATTTGTTCGCAAATCGCCACGGATTCACCCTGTTTTACTAACTTAGCAATATA
This sequence comes from Arenicella sp., assembly GCA_050633585.1. Classification (GTDB taxonomy): domain Bacteria; phylum Pseudomonadota; class Gammaproteobacteria; order Arenicellales; family Arenicellaceae; genus CALKZN01. Next base: position 74,997 of record JBOEGT010000051.1, on the reverse strand, counting down.
TTGCTCGGCACTATGATGTGGAACGCCGGCCATCGGTATCGGATTGTCTCCATGTTTGCCTCTTGCCGTCAGTGTGATATCAAGCAAAGCAGAAGCTTTTTCAGCATCTTCAAAAAACACTTCATAAAAATCACCCATCCGATAAAACATGATTGTCTCCGGATAGTCAGCTTTTAAGCTTAAATATTGCTGCATCATTGGCGTGAGCTTCGCCGTTGATGCAACTTTAGACTTAGCTGCTGATTGAGTAGGGCGCTTTTCTGACGCGTTATTTTTTTCTATATTTCCTGAGGGCACGAGATTTTATTCAATAGTTTAAAAGTCTGTTGAAAAGTTTTTGAAACAATCATCTGTATTATTGTGCGTGGATATGCACTAACTGCTGTAATTTGGCGTGAATAGCTGGATTCCCACAAACAATATCACCGGAATCAAGGAACCCTTGCTTGCCATTGATATCACTGATTAACCCGCCTGACTCTTGAATTAATAGCGCTCCTGCCGATATATCCCAAGATTTCAGCCCAAACTGCCAAAGTCCGTCATATCGTCCTGCGGCAACATAAGCAAGATCAAGGGCAGAGGCTCCACACCTGACGATACTATTCGCTCGCGGTAGAAGCGCTGCATAGCTTTTCAACCAAGGCTTTATCTCAGCAGGATCACGAAACGGCATTCCTGTAGAAAGCAAGGCGTCACTGAGTCGTTTCGTATTTGATACACGAATGCGAGAATCATTTAATTGTGCTCCTCCACCTTTGGTTGCAGTAAACACATCTTGACGAGCAGGGTCAATAATCACGGCATATTGCGTTTCACCTTCACGTTGAATCGCTATCGAAATACAGTAATAAGGAAATCCATGTAGAAAATTATTAGTGCCGTCTAAAGGGTCTATAATCCAGGTATATTCTGCGTCGGGCGTATTTGACTTTGATGATCCTTCTTCACTGACAATATTATGGCTGGGATAATTTTTCTTAATTTCTTGGATAATGGCTTCATTTGCTAATAAGTCCACTTCTGAGACTTTTTGAGTCGCACTTTTTTGAGTCACTTCAAGACGGTCCACGTCTGGTGCATAACGGTTGATGATATTGGCAGCATCACGTGCTGCTTTTACCGCAATATTTAGTATCGCGTGCATAAAGATAGCCTCAAAAAATAGAAATAAAAAAGAACTTGTAAGGCGCGATTTTAACAGGCTATTTCTGAAAAAAAAGAACTAATCTCCATAGTTAAAAATATTTCGTTAAAATAGCCATCAATTTTATCTTAGTTAGTACATAAATTACTGAATCACTATGAATACTTCTGCACATCAAAAGGTTCGATTTGTCCTGGTTGAACCATCCCATCCAGGCAATATTGGCGCTGTTGCGCGGGCTATTAAAACGATGGGGTTTAATCGTTTGGTTTTAGTCAACCCAAAGTCATTTCCAGACCCAGAAGCAACCGCTCGAGCCTCAGGGGCTGATGATGTGCTTGAACAATGCAGTGTTGTAAGCTCATTAGAAGAAGCCATCAAGGATTGTGAATATGTCGTCGGAACATCAGTAAGGGACCGACAAATAAGTTGGCCCGTTGCAACACCTAGAGAAACTGCGGAAAAACTACAATCAGCTATTTTGGGAGATAATGATTCTGATGAAAATGATACGAGTATTGCCATTTTATTTGGCCGTGAACGAACCGGGTTAGAAAACCATGAATTAGATCATGCGCAATGGCAAATCAGGATTCCAGCTAATAGCGACTATAACTCCTTGAATCTAGCCTCTGCTGTTCAAATTATCGCCTATGAACTTAATTGTCAGTTTATTGCCAATGACCAGGTCAAACAAACTGTGGCGATCAAAAACAATACAACGGGCATTGAAAAGCGCCAAAGGCTTGCAAATCATGCTGAAATGCAAGGATATTATGAACATTTAGAAACAACATTAATGGAGCTGAATTTCATTAAAACCAACCCACCTACAAAGTTACTTCGTAAAATTATTCGTTTGTATAATCGAAGTAATGTGAGTTTTGAAGAACTGCAAATTTTACGCGGGATTTTGACAGCAACACAACAAAAGATTAATAAATAATGGTTTCTATAAAGTTTGGAAAGCAATAGAATATTTAAAAATTTCATTATTAATTAAAAGCAAATTTATACAGCCCCTCTATCGAAAGCTGACACCTAAAATACCTATTAAGATATTCACTGAATGACATGTTTCAACGTATAAAAAAAGATATAGAAGTCGTTTTTGATAGAGACCCAGCCGCAAGAAACTGGTTTGAAGTGCTTACCGCTTACCCAGGGATTCATGCAATTTTGTTACATCGCTTAAATCATAAGCTATGGAATTTAGGCTTGAAATGGTTAGCAAGAATGCTTTCTCATGTCGTTCGATGGTTTACAGGCATAGAAATACATCCAGGTGCAAAAATTGGAGAGCGTTTCTTTATTGATCACGGAATGGGAATCGTGATTGGTGAGACCGCTGAAATTGGTGATGACTGCACTTTGTATCAAGGTGTTACTCTTGGCGGAACTAGCTGGAATAAGGGAAAGCGTCACCCAACATTAGGTAACGGAGTTGTTGTGGGTGCTGGTGCAAAGGTGCTTGGCCCATTTACGGTGCATGAAGGTGCGCGAATAGGTTCAAATTCAGTCGTATTAAAAGAGGTTCCAGCGGGATCAACTATGGTTGGCATTCCGGCTCATGCTGTTGGCTCACCTGAACACAAGCGAGCCACTGGGAAAGTAGATGAAGACTTTAGAGCATACGGTCAAAGTGTCGATAGTATTGATCCGGTCGCAAATGCTATTTCTCAACTTTGTGAACGTGTACAAAAGATGGATGAATACAATAAAATATTGTTAAAAAAACTAGAAGATGCCGGTGTTGATGTAAAAGATGTTGCACTGCCTAGCATTGACACTGACTGCATTGAACTGGATAAGCAAGTTAAAAAGTGACTAAGCGGCTTGAAAATGTCATTAGAAGCGCTATATTTGAGCTATAACTTAGAAAATAAATCATTATTTTCATTACTAATGTATCGATAATTACTTATGCAAAATCCTCAGAATACATCATTATCATTAACTGAAAGTGCTGCAAAACGCATCTCTCAACAAGTGGCAGATGATATGGATGCTATAGGCCTACGCTTCATCGTTAAAGAGGCTGGCTGTTCTGGCTACTCTTATGTGATGGAGTTAGCGAAAGACGTTAGCGAGTCCGAAATAGTGATTGAAAGCTTTGGTGTCAAAATTGTAACTAATGATAAGAGCCTCAATTTAATCCAAGGTACTCAAATTGATTATGTTCAAGAGGGTTTAAATCAAACGTTTAAGTTCATCAACCCAAAAGCAGAAGCTCATTGCGGTTGTGGCGAAAGCTTTGCAATTTAAATGCTTTATGACATTCCTGTTAGTTGAATAATTAACAAGATTTATACATTCCTCCTTAAAAAGAGTCTTTTGTAGCATTGAGGCAACCTGCCTTTTTACGTAGAATGGAGCCATCACGAATACAGTTCACGTGTTTGGACAAAATAATGAATAAAGTAGAGCCGGAAAGTCGGTCTGAGGAATTTATGCTTACTCTTAAAAAAACTGTTGCGCAACTAATTGTTGCCTCATCACTCATTGCGTCAGCCGATGCTTTTGCTAAGTACACAGAAGTTCGCCGATTAGGCACCAACGAAGCTATCTGTAAAGGCGGTGTAAAATCAGAAGCTGAATTTCAAGCGTGGACAGCTGCGAATAAAGATACAATCGCTCAAATTTTATCGACGACTAACTTGATTGGTCAGGAAGATAAAGTTATGGAAGCCATTGCTAGTGGTAATTTTGTTGAAAAAAAGTACGCTCCGGGAACTACTTTTCACTGGATGGCTGCCAACAAAAAGAATGTCCCGACAGCTCAAAGAGAAAGAGTTTGGGCGGGTAAAGAAGCATTTGTTGGATATGAGATGTTTATCACTGCAGGAGGGTCAAAATTTCAAGTAGTGGTACCTAAAGTCTGTTGTAATTTCTCTTTGGCTTCGGTTGAAACTTTACCCATTCCTGCTCCAGAGCCAAAACCTGCTCCAGCTCCTGAACCTAAACCGGAGCCAGTTGCGAAAAAGAAAGCGGGAATTGTACCTTTCTTGGGGTTAATGGTAGGTAGCGAATCACTAAAACGCTATGAACCTTCTTGGGATATGGATATGCAAGATTCATCTGGTTTTGTGGGTATTAAGGTAGGCGCAAAAATACCCGTCGGCAATGGATGGAGCCTTGTACCATCGTTAGGTGTCATTAATCGTACAGGCATTAATGATGGAAATGTATATCCAGAAACAACAGCTAACTTGGATTTTGGTGTTGAAAAACAAATCAATGAATACTTCTTTGTTGGTGCAGGGATCGGCGCATGGAATGTGGATGAAAGCGACTATCGCGAAGCTTCAGCATTTGTCAATGTGGGTGGCGGTATTACTAAAAAAGTTGATTGGTTCTTAGAAGGGCGCACAATTGATGCGGATGATAGCGGCACAGCCGTGAGTGGTGGTTTAAGACTAAAATTCTAAGCAAACCATATCATTAATATTAAAAGCGTTGCTGATACAGCAACGCTTTTTTTATTTCTACACTCAGTAAGATTCTATAACAACGACTGACTGAATGACGCTCTTTTATTGGGTATATTCGTGCTAATTTGCTACAATCGTACGATTATTTAAATACATTTCCAAAATTCTGAATGCACCATGCATGAAATAGAAGTTCCAATCAATACAATTCAGTTTCAGAAAAAAAACTCCTCATTAGCTATTGAGGAATCTCCTATTGTCGATAGTGCGACGAGGCGAGTAGGCGTTACAACAATGGGGTGTAAAGTTAATTCTTATGAGTCTGAATTAATTTCAGAATCGTTTAAGTCTGAAAACTGGGTTACAGTACCATCTTCAGAAGAAGCTGATTTATATATCGTCAATACTTGTACAGTCACTCAAGAAGCGGATCGTCAAGCACGAAGAGAGGTTCGTAAGGTGGTGAGAACAAACCCTGACGCGATGGTTGTAGTCACGGGATGTTATGCTCAAATGGATGCTGAGGCTTGTGCCGATATTCCTGGTGTTGATCTAGTGGTCGGTAACGATCGTAAATTAGACATTTACGGCTTATTGCCTGATCTTGAAAAGGAGAATTTACCTAAAGTATTAGTTGGAGACCTCAACGAGCATGTTAGCTTGCCTAATGAATTACTTGCAGGTTACGAGGCACAAACCCGCGCTTTTATTCAAATTCAACAAGGGTGTGATCAAGGCTGCACTTTTTGCATTATCCATCGTGCGAGGGGACCAAGCCGATCGTTAGCGCCAACACTCATTAAGCGACAAGTCGAACGTTTGGCGATTAATGGTTATCCAGAAATAGTCATATGTGGCGTGGATTTAGGCTCATATGGTGAAGACTTTCACAACGCAAACACTCAATATGACCTAGTGAGTCTAGTAGAAGATCTATTGGCGATTAATGTTCCGGAGAATCGAAACTTTAGGATACGATTAAGTTCAATTGACCCAGCTCATATCTCAGAACGGTTAATGAACTTGATGGCTTCTGAAGAACGTTTCTGTAATCATTTGCATCTATCGCTTCAAAGCGGCAACACGTTAATTTTAAAACGCATGAAAAGGCGTTACACGCGTGAAGATGTTTATGAAAAAATAAAAAAATTACGCTCGAAAGTGCCTGATTTAGTCATGAGTGCTGATGTGATGGTTGGATTTCCAACAGAAAACGAAGCACAGTTTATTGACACACAACAATCGTTGGTAGATTTAGATATTGCATTTCCTCATATCTTTAGCTATTCCGACAGAAGTGGGACTCCTGCCGCTAGAATCCCGCAAGCTAAACATGTCGATACGCAAATCAAAAAAAATCGCTCTCAACGATTAAGAGAAACGTCAAAGAAACTTCAAGAAAAATTACATCATGCTCAAATAGGCTCCCAAGCATGGGTACTACCCGAAAAAATAACGGACAATGGACTTAAGGCAAGGTCAGAGCATTATTTAACCGTCAATATCGACTTAGGGGGTGATGTTACAGACCCTAAAAAACTGTTAGGGCGATGGGTCCAAGTAGAGTACCTTCAATATGAAAGTGAACAATTATTTGCCAAGTTGATACACCCAATCACGACGGAAGTAAACGAATGAACGATTCATTGCAATCTTACTATGAGCATATCGTTCAATAGGGTAAAATATGGGCCTTTGCGATTAAGCCCGCAATAGTATTATTTTTATCAACCCTTATTAAATTCTTATTTGGAGAAAATCCATGGCTGTTGAACGTACTTTATCTATTATCAAACCTGACGCTGTTGCGAAAAACGTAATTGGTGAAATCTATTCACGTTTTGAGAAAGCAGGTTTACAAATCGTCGCTGCTCGAATGATGCACTTGACATCTGAACAAGCTGGCGAATTTTATGCAGTCCACAAAGAGCGTCCTTTTTTCAATGACTTAGTGTCATTTATGACATCAGGGCCTGTTATCGTTCAAACTCTTGAGGGTGAAAATGCGATCGCTAAGCATCGAGAAGTAATGGGTGCTACAAACCCAGCTGAAGCTGATGCAGGCACTATTCGTGCTGACTTCGCATCAAGCATTGATGAAAATGCGGTCCATGGTTCAGATGCCCCTGAAACTGCAGCTCAAGAAATTGCTTTCTTTTTTGGTGATGACCAAGTTTGCGCACGCACTCGGTAATCAATCAATTGGTAAATGGCAAGTGATTATTTCAAAGATATTTACTCCTCACTGGTAAAGCTATGGATTCACAACCATTAACCAATTTGATAGGGCTAGATCGTTCAGCGATGACAGAATATTTCGTCTCGTTGAACGAGAAACCTTTTCGTGCGCAACAAGTGATGCAATGGATTCACCAATGGGGGGTGCGAGACTTTAGCCAAATGACAAATGTCAGCAAAGCGTTAAGGGCTAAGCTAGCGGATGTTTGTGAAATTACAACACCTGACATTATCTCTGATCAAATTTCATCAGATGGCACCCGAAAATGGTTACTTGATGTGCATAAAGGAAACGCCATCGAGATGGTTTTCATCCCAGAAGACAGTCGAGGCACGTTATGTATATCTTCTCAGGTAGGCTGTAGTTTAAATTGTTCTTTTTGCGCAACGGGCAAACAAGGATATAACCGAAACTTAAGTGTGGCTGAAATTGTCGGCCAGCTCTGGTTAGCTAAGCATTTGCTTGCAAAACAATATCAAACTGAAGACCGTATTGTGACAAATGTCGTTATGATGGGTATGGGTGAACCCATGCTAAATTTTGATAATGTCATTAGCGCCATGAATATTATGCAAGATGATTTTTGTTTTGGCTTATCTAAAAGGAGAATCACAGTCTCTACGGCAGGTGTTGTCCCTGCAATTGCAAAATTGAAAGAGCAATGCCCAGTGACATTGGCCGTTTCATTACATGCGCCTAATGATGAATTACGAAATGAATTAGTTCCTCTCAATAAAAAGTACAATATTGCAACTTTGTTGTCCGCTTGTGAAGAATATGTGGCTGATAGCCAACGAGCCAAAGTGACTTTTGAATATGTCATGCTAGAAGAAATCAATGACCTAGATGAACATGCTCATCAATTAATTGCGTTATTAAAGAACTTTCCGTGTAAACTTAATTTAATCCCATTTAACCCCTTTGATGGGATAGCATATAAGCGTTCGTCAAATAACCGGATTAACCGGTTCCGCGATAAATTGAAACATGCAGGAATTGTAACAACCGTTCGAAAAACACGCGGTGATGATATTGATGCTGCATGTGGCCAATTAGCCGGTGATTTTGTCGATAGAACACGACGATCTATAAAAAATATAACAAAAAATAAAAATTAGTGGTTTACTAGACTTATGCATATAACTAAATTTTGTCTAACAAAGAGTTTCGCTGTCATTTTTTTGATGCTGATACTCTCCGCTTGTGTGACAGAACGGCAAATAATCGGAGAAGAACCTAAAGCGTCTAACGCTGATTCTCGTGCCGAAAATTCTGCTCGTTTAGCCGTTGGTTATATGGATTTAAAAAAGTATGAAACCGCTGAAAATGTTCTAAAAAAAGCGATTAAAGAGTCTCCGAAACATTCAAGGCTGAATTATACTTATGCTCTCTTAAAATTACGTTTAGGAGAAACGGACAAAGCAGATAAATACTTTAGTGCAGCCATCAAAAGTAACTCTGAAAACTCAAGAGCAGCACATGATTATGGCTTTTACTTATGCAGTCAAGGCAAACACAAAGAAGCATTGAAAATGTTTGATTTAGCTATTTCCAATCCTCTTTTTGCAGAAAAGTCCTTAAGTAGTTTACGCGCGGGCGAATGTATTTTTAACAAAGATAACGATTTAGCTGAAAGCTATTTTTTAGCCGCCTTTAATTATAACCCTAATTTATCTACTGCTCTTTTCCGTCTTGCAGAACTTAATTTTGCGAAAAAGAAAGCACTCTCAGCGCGAGCTTATTATCAGCGCTATTTAGCGGTTCAACCAGCGACTTCTGCAGCTTTGTTTCTTGCTTATCGAATTGAAATGCTTGCAGACGCCAAAGATGAAGCGTTGAAGCATAGAAGGAATTTATTGAAAAAATACCCTGGATCCCAAGAAGCAAGACAACTCAGAAAAAGTAGTCAAAAATAATGAACGATAAAATTGATAAAACAACAGAAGATCAAGCAAATAATGAGGCTCAACATTCGGAGCTTAGTCAGTCAATTGGTCAAATCTTAAAGTCTACTCGTAAAAGCCAAAATATTGAAATAGAGCAAGTCTGTAGCCAACTGAATTTATCAAGCCATGTTGTTGAAGCTCTTGAAAGCGATAACTATGAAGGTCTACCTGAAATTGCTTATGTACGGGGTTATATCGTTTCATATTGCAGGCTTCTAGGGTTAGATAGTTTTCGGGTATTGCAGCAGTTAGTGACAGAAGACCCTTCTTTATCTGTTTCGAACTCTCTAGGCGCCAATCATCATATTTCCGGCCAAAGTGCCGGCTCATCAGCTGTAAAAAAAGTATTCCCTATATTATTAATCGGTGTAATCGGTGCGACTGCTTTTTGGTTTTTTTCACAAAAAAACATTACGGAACCCGCACCAAGCACGGTGAATGAAGCTGCTTCAAGCACTGCAATCGATGCACCAACAGCTTCTAGCGTAACGCCAACGCCTACTACCACTGATGCTAATCAAGGTGCGACAAGCACAGCTGCACAACCAAGCACCGTAGATAAAGCGAAAGAATCTTTATTAGAACTAGAGTTTAACTCTGTTTCATGGGTAGATATTCAAAACTTAAAAAAAGAAAAAATCGTTTATCAAAGTTTTCCAAGAGGTGAGAAGCACCAAGTCAAAACAACTTTACCTTTAAATGTATTTATTGATAATGCCGATGGCGTTTTTATGCGTTATGAAGGCAGGCTAATTGACTTAAAACCACATATTCAAGATGGATATGCTAAGTTCACATTAAGTAAATAAACAACGACTTATCAAAGAGTTTAAGCGTTTTACCCTGATTACGTGTCTATCCGATGAAATTGATAAAAGCTATTCGTGGCATGAATGATGTGTTGGCTGAAGATGCCGCCATTGTCCAACAAATAGAGTCCACTTGCTCCGCACTATTAAGAGAGTATGCATACCAACGCATCGATACACCGATTGTTGAAAAAACTGATTTGTTTGCGAGATCTATAGGCACTGAAACAGATATTGTATCAAAAGAAATGTACACCTTCGAAGATCGAAATGGTGACAGCCTAACATTGAGACCAGAAGGTACTGCATGTTGTGTTCGAGCTGGAATTGAACATGGACTATTCTACAACCAGCAACAAAGGTTATGGTATTCAGGCCCAATGTTTCGCCACGAAAGACCGCAAAAAGGGCGGTATCGTCAATTTCGACAAATAGGCGTTGAAACTTACGGGTGGGCTACTCCCGACATTGATGCTGAGCTAATTTCTTTAGGAAATAAATTATGGGAAAAATTAGGCTTATCTGGTATTGAGTTACAAATTAACTCACTAGGCTCTTCTGATAGTAGACAAAACTATCGTGACGCACTTGTTAAGTACTTAAGCGGATACAAAGACCAGTTAGATACTGACAGCCAGAGACGATTAGATAGCAACCCATTAAGAATTTTAGATTCAAAGGTTGAATCAACCCAAGCCATTTTAAATGATGCTCCCGTTTTATCTGATTACCTTGATAATGAATCTCAACAAGAGTTTGCACAATTATTAGGCTATCTTGACACCTTAGAAATCAATTACACTATCAATAACAAGTTGGTTCGAGGTCTCGATTACTATAATAAAACTGTTTTCGAGTGGGTCTATCCCAATCTAGGCGCGCAAGCAACGGTTTGTGCTGGAGGCCGCTATGATGGACTAGTAGAGCAACTAGGTGGCAAACCTACGCCTGCTATTGGCTTTGCTATGGGGATTGAAAGGATCACCGAGCTTTTGAAAGAGCAAGGAAAGACTGTTACACCATCAATACCCATGATTTACCTCGTTTCATCAGGGCAAGAAGCACGTAATATGGCTTTTAATATTGCGCAGAGACTTCGTTCAGCTAATCACACTGTTCAAATGCATTGTGGTGAAGGTTCGTTTAAAAACCAACTGAAGCGTGCCGATAAATCCGGTGCACAATATGCGGTGATTCTTGGTGAAGATGAGGTAACACAACAAAAAGTTACCTTAAAACCTCTCATTTCAAGAGCCGAACAAACCACAATCCCATTAGATGAAATTTTGCCTGCATTGGAAGCTTTATTAAAGTCTTAGCCTGAGATACTATCTGCATCTTAATTGGCAGTAGTAAAAAAACAACTGTACAGAAAACAACAATCGTTTATTGAAAATAATTATGGTCGATGACATCGTCTTAACTGAAGAAGAGCAGGTTGAACAAACCAAAAAGTGGCTCAAGAAAAACATTCCATCAATTTTCATTGGTTTAGCACTCGGTGTTGCTCTTGTATATGGTTATACCTATTACCAAGACTCTCGAACAACCGCTGCTAGCCAAGCCTCTGCATTATTTGAAAAAATAATCGCTGCTGAAGAGCCATACAAGATGGCGGCCGAAAACGTTGAAACATTTAAATCTGAGTATGCCTTTACTCCCTATGCTGCCAAAATTGCTTTATTGCACGCAAAAGGTTTGCTAGAAGAGGGTAAAATCGACCCCGCTCTCACTGAACTAGAATGGGCTGAAGATAATGCAAAAGAAGAGTTAATAGAGCAGTTAGCAAAGTTACGTCAAGCTGAAGTTCTTTTATCAGAAAACAAATTAACGGAGGCTTCCAAATTAGTTTCAGGGAAGTCAGTGCCTGGGTTTGAGTCAAACTATGCTGAGATCAAAGGTGATATTGCCGCTGCTCAAAATGACTATCAAAGCGCGCTAGAACATTACAAATTAGCGTTGGAAAGTGGCAACATAAACCCCGGATATGTGACGTACTTACAGCTAAAAATCAATAAAATGAACTCTTTATTAAAAACTAAAAGCTAGCATCGAGTTCACCTAGCATTGTCACGAGGCGTTAATTATGTTTTTCACGATTAAAAAAGTTTTTCTTATTATTGGTATGTGCGTGTTACTCACAAATTGCGCAACTAAAAAGAGTAATGAAAGCACGATTTTGGCGCCAGCTAAAAAACCTAACGTTGAAAACACCGTAAAAACGAAACGTTTATGGACTCAGGATATTGGTAGCTCATTCAACAAAGATAGTGCTGGATTTCAAATCTCCGCCGACAAAGACAGCTTATACATTGCTTCTCAATCAGGGAATGTTGCCGCTTTTGATTTGAGCGATAAAGGTTCAAGGCTTTGGAGAACTAAAATAAAAGGCAATTTATCTGCTGGCGTGAACTTTGGCATTAATAATGTTTACGTAGCAGATAATAATGGTGTCGTTTATGCCCTCAATAAGAATGAAGGGACTCAGAGTTGGAAAAAACAACTATCAAGTGAAGTGCTGGTCTCGCCCGTTGAAACAAGCAATGTTGCCATTGTTCGTTCTCAAGACGGCAAAATTGTGGGATTAGACTCAACCACAGGCGAACAAAAATGGGCGTTAAAACGTGATGTTCCTAGCCTCTCTCTCAGAAGAGATATTTCACCATTAATTGTTGGAAAAGCCGCTTTAATTGGTCTTTCTAGCGGCAGTTTATTAGCCTTAGATGCAACAATAGGTCGCGCACTATGGGACATTCCAATTTCGACTCCAGCAGGTATTAATGAATTAGAGCGTATGAGAGACATTGCAGGGATACCTCTCATTAATCGCAATATCTTATTCTTAAATAGTTTCCAAGGTGAAATTATTTCAATCGATGCATCAAGTCAGCAACTCAGATGGGTAAAGAAGGTATCTTCTCATCAGCAAATGGCGGAAGATAATCGTGTTATTTTTGCAACAGCGAGTGATTCAACGATTATTGCTTTAAACAAAAGTGACGGTGCAATTATTTGGCAAAACGACCAATTGATACGTCGAGGCGTTTCAGCCCCAAGCGTTATTGGTGAGTATGTTTTGGTTTTTGGCAACGATAGTGATATGTATTTATTCACTAAAAGTACTGGCGTACTCGCTGCACGATTTTCATTCCCCGGAAAGCGAGCCATTGGAAACCCAATTATTCTTGAAGATGATACATCTGGAAAACTTTCTTTTATAGCACTTTCTGACAATGGCAATGCGTATGCCTATGAGATAGTAAATAAGTAACAAGATACTTTATTTCGCCTTCTCAACTAATATATAACCGGTCATCATGACAAAACAACCGACATCTGAACCTGACCACATTGAAGCAATGGAAGAGCTACCGCGACAGCCGAGACCTTTTATTGCTATCGTAGGCCGCCCGAATGTTGGAAAGTCAACACTCTATAATAGATTAACTCGCAGCCGCGATGCTATTGTAGACGACAAACCTGGAATTACTCGTGACCGCATGGTCGGTATTGGGCGGATTGGTCAATCTCCTTATTGGATTGTAGATACCGGTGGTATTGAATCTGATGAAAGTGATTTACATCATTTGATGAAAATACAAGTTGATGCCGCTTTAGAAGAGTGCGAAGCTGTGATCTATATTGTGGATGGTAGAGATGGAGTCACGACCGTTGATGATCAAATTGCACGCCAACTTCGCTCAAACAAAGATTTACCTGTCTTCTTAGCGGTAAATAAAGTGGAAGGACTTGAAAAATCCGTAGTCACTGCAGAATTTTACCAGCTAGGTCTAGGCGAACCAACGCCAGTTTCAGGCAAAAACGGTGATGGTGTCGTTATTTTGATGAACACCATTCTCGAAGAAATTAGCCACCGAAAAATCAAAAACAAAACAGGTGAAATTGATAGCCAAAACCCTCTCATTTCTATTATCGGCAGACCCAATGTTGGCAAGTCCACCTTAGTCAATAGTATCGCTGGTGAAGAGCGTGTCGTCGTTTTTGATATGCCTGGTACCACTCGAGATAGTATCGATGTTCCAGTGAAACTGGGTGGCAAAAACTATACTTTGGTCGATACGGCGGGAATGCGTAAAAAATCTAGGATTGATGACCGAATTGAACGTTTTTCAGTGATGAAAAGCGTCAAAGCAATTGAACGATCTCAAATTGTGCTAGTGATGCTTGATGCGCGAGATGGCGTCGTCGAACAAGATAGTCGCCTGATTAGCCTAGTGTTAAATAGTGGCCGCTCAATGATCATGCTTGTTAATAAATGGGATGATATGAGTGACTACGACAGAGAAAGAGCTAAAATTTCGTTGGATGTTAAGTTGCGACACTTATCGAATGTACCTACCTTGTATATTTCAGCAAAAAATAAAAAAGGTTACAAAGAGCTCCCTAAACTGATTGATAAAGTCTACGACAGTGCAATGGTAGATATGGGAACAGGGGAGTTGAACCGTATTTTAAAAGCCGCAACGATTAAAAGAACGCCACCTATGTCCGGCATTCGTAGCATCAAACTTAAATTTGCTCATCAAGGAGGCGTTAACCCGCCTCATATTATCATTCATGGCAATATGCTAGATAAGCTCCCACACACTTATTTACGTTATTTATCCAATACATTCGAAGATGAATTTAATCTTGTAGGAACTAGAGTTAGGCTGAGTTTCAAGATTAGCGATAACCCCTATGACACCCCATCAGAAAAGAAGTAAGAGGGCCGCTAAGAGTCAGATATCTTGTTACTGTAGTCCTTTATAATTTTTTGTTTAAATACTGGATTGCCTCAATAATTTGATCGGTGTGTTCCCAAGGAATAAAGTGTCCTACTTTAGGAAGTGAGATAACCGTTAAGTCATTCCCTAAATGCTTCAATTGTCGTTCCGCATAGTCAATATTTCGCGGGCTCACTAATCGATCTTTTTCGCCTTGAATAACAGTGACAGGAACAGTTAACTTAGCCCAGTCTTTGTCAATATCCCGCAAGCCTTTTTCGAGAGCATAAATTTCTTTGTTTGATTTAATCAGCTCTTCAGGTAAAAACCATTGTATTACTTTAAAACGCGCTATTCGGTTATACCAACGTGGTTTTCCCAGTGCTGGGTCTATCGTTCCTGCCACTAGTATCATGCCTGCTACCAGTTCAGGGTGCTTGACTGCAACACTCGGGGCCAATGAAGCACCCAAAGAGTGTCCCACTAAAATAACAGGCTTATCCGTTGCTGCTCGAATCATTTGACTGATCGCATCAACTTGATCATCGAAGGATGGGTATAGTTTTTCATCTTCCAGAATTGACTGCCCCCAATCGAGCCGGTCTACTGAAATCATATGATTTGTTTTTTGAAGTTCCAGATTCCCTAAAACAAAGCTAAATGTAGTCCAGTCTCCCGGCGTTCCGTGAATAAATACTATTGGGTTTGTTTCAACATCCTTCATCTCAACAAACCGAAGTTGAACAGCATCGTTGCGTATATTTTTCTGGAGTGAGGTTGAAGAGAGCTTATTTAAGCTTTCCTCTGAATAGTCCGGATTTAACATTTTTGCATGTTGAGGGCCGCCACATGCGCTTAACGCTAACATGATACAAATGGCAAAGCTAAAAAAGAAGAATCTAATCAGTGTCACGGTATTTTCGTTAAATTTAATGGGTTTACAGTAGCCTTATTAAGAAAGGTTCGCCATTGAATGGTCTTGCTAGAGATTTCATTGTCAGTTCCTACAAAATCATCTCTATTAAAACTCGCAATTAACGCATTTTTTGGCACTCTATCTTGCTCAGATATCGTTAAATTACTAAGACCTGATATTTCACTAAATAATCCCATTCCATGATCTAATAAAACGGTATAACCTTTATCTTGATCAAATGACACCAAAAAGCACACTGAGTCAGTCGGTGCATGGATTGCTGTTGGCTCTTCAATAGTCAGAAAAACGCTATCGACTCTGCTCAAGGTAGATGCATTAAAAAGTCGACCTTTATTTTTTGATTTTGGGGCTTGGTTCATTTCAAAATACGCCCCAAATGTCGTGCTCCATTCACCTTGAACGGGGAGGGTAAATGGCAAGACTGGATTAATATTACTCCATAAGAGCTTTTTCAATAGCGCTTTCTTTTCAACACCCGATGATGATAATTGCTTTGGTGGTTCTGAAAAAGCATGTTTGCCCGGAGTGGGAACCACAAACGAAAAACTCGCAAGTTGCTTCTTGTTGGTTTCAAGCGTCAGTAAATACTCCCCTGGGATCGCATTGATATCGACACCCGCAATAATTTCATCGTACCCTTCATGAGAAATCATAATAGTAGGAGTACGACCCAACTTGGCAACATAACCTTCAGATTCCAGTTTTGGACTGACAATACGTAATATATCGCCAGCAGCAACTGATTGAGGTGGCTCAATCAAAGGTTCTTTAGAAATGACAGGTTCTGAGTCATTCTGAGTATTCCCTCCTTGACTGAAAGACACTAAAAACAGTAAAACAGCGATATGTATGTAAGTTTTTGTCATGTCTTGTCAGCGTCTTTTAGGGTGGCAACTTGTTTGCCGTCTGAAAAAATAATTTGCACCGTCTTCTCTGTCTTAGTTTGTGACGCGCTAGTCAAAACCTTACCTTCTTCACTTTTAATAATGGCATAGCCTCGATCGAGAGTTCGTTCATAACTCAATGCTGTTAATTGAGAATTGAGATGGCGTAGTTTCTGTTGTTGTTGGTTAATCATGACCCGTAAGCTTTGTTGCGCTTTGTCTTTTAAAGCCGCTATTGACTGCTGTTTGAATTGAATTAACTTGGTTGGGGCAGTTTGTTTTAAGCGATTAGTCAAATGCCTTAATAAAATTCTTTGAGCATTATGTTGTCGATTCTGCGTGTCTACAATACGTTGCCTTAATTCTACTAATCTGGATTTATATTGATCAATACGAGTTGATGGATGTCTAATCCTTTTTGATAGCCAATCAATATTTTGTGCCATATTGACAAAATAACGGTCTTTGGCACGCTCAATTCTTTTTTTGGAGTTGCCTATGCTTTCAAATAACTCTTGTTGGTCTAGAGTGATTATTTCAGCCGCGGCTGTTGGCGTCGGAGCACGTAAATCTGCCGCTAAATCGGATAAAGTAATGTCCACTTCATGACCAACAGCACTCACCACAGGAAGAGAACTATTGACAATTGCCCGCACTAGGCCCTCATCATTAAAGCACCATAAGTCTTCTAAAGAACCGCCACCACGAGATAGAACTAATACGTCACAATATTGGTCGCTGTTGGCTATCTGTAATGCTTGAATCAAGTGTGAGGGCGCTTCGCTACCTTGAACGATAGAGGGATAAATTCTGAAAGGCGTGCATGGAAAACGGCGTCTAGCCGTGGTCAAAATATCTTGTATAGCCGCGCCAGAAGGTGAAGTAATTAAACCAATTGCTTTAGGCAATTTAGGAATTGATTTCTTTAACGATTGAGCAAATAAACCTTCCGCATGTAGTTTGTTTTTTAATTGTTCGAATTGTCGTTGTAATTCACCTTCACCAGCCGCTTCGATATGTTCAACTATCATCTGCATATCACCACGCGCAGCATAAACAGTTACTTTGCCTCTCACGCGAACCAAATCACCATCTTTTGGTTGATAAGCGCTACTATTTGCTCTGTTTCGAAACATGGCACAACGAATTTGCGAAGTATTATCCTTCAATGAAAAATACCAATGTCCAGACGCAGGCTTACTCAAGCTGGATATTTCAGCTTCGACCCAAATAGCTCGATAGCTTGCTTCGAGCATTTGTTGAATTTGACGAGTCAATTCAGAGACTTGATATATCGTTTTTGGCGATGAGTTATTCATAAAAAAACGTTAGAAATAGGGCTAATAATCACTTCTTATCTAGATATTAACAAGCTTTTAATCACTGACTCTGTGTTAGGATTGCCTTGTTAAAAATTACATTTGTATAAATAATATGGCTGAATATCATAATCATTCTGAAGCAGAAATTCAGGATATTTTACACACTATTATCGACCCTTATACAGGTATAGGTCTACTTGAAAACAAAGCACTAGAGTCTCTTCATATCCAAGACCATGCGATTGAGTTATCGTTGATTAAATCATACCCGATTGAGCGGGCAAAACCGTCTATAGAAGCACTATTAAAATCATCTTTATCAAAAACGTTAGGACTGGCGGAAGAGACTATTTCTCTAAAATTAACACTGCACAGTAAAATTACGCCTCATTCACAAAACCATGCAGTCAAAGCAGTTCCTAATGTCGGAAACATTATTGCTGTTTCATCAGGCAAGGGTGGTGTTGGCAAATCAACTGTTTCCGCTAATATTGCGCTTGCTCTTCAGCAACAAGGCGCAAAAGTTGGTATTTTGGATGCGGATATTTACGGGCCAAGTCAGCCAAATGCGCTAAATATTTCCGGCAAACCTCAAATGCTTGATTCAATGATGGTGCCATTAAAAAGCTATGGTCTACAAGTCATGTCTATTGGGCTAATGATTGACCAAGAAACACCTATGATTTGGCGAGGTCCGATGGTGACTCAAGCACTAGAGCAAATGATGCGCCAAAGTGCTTGGGAGGAACTGGATTACCTCATTCTGGATTTACCTCCTGGTACAGGCGATGTCCAATTAACTTTAGCACAAAAGATGCCTCTTGCTGGCACCGTCGTTGTGACAACGCCACAAGACATTGCGCTATTGGATGTCCGCAAAGCCATCAAAATGTTTGAAAAAGTGGAGGTTCCAATTCTAGGTGTTGTTGAAAATATGAGTACACACATCTGTAGTAATTGTCAGCATGAAGAAGCTATTTTTGGCGAAGGAGGAGGGCAAAAAATGGCAGAAGAATATAATATTCCTGTATTAGGCACTATTCCATTAGATATAGAAGTTCGTAAAGCAGTTGATTCGGGTAAACCAACCGTAGCGAAAGTTGCCGAAACGGACGTATGTTCAACGCGTGAACATGAAATCTCTGATCGTTATCATGAGATTGCGCTTAACATAGCGGGAAAATTAGCATCACGTAAAAAAGATTATCGCTCTTTGTTTCCAAAAATTGAAATATCAAACACATAAGGATGACAACCCTTTATAATCCACGGGTTTTAAAATAACGTTATCTTTGTTTTGTAACTATTTAGAGGAAGATTAGATGAGTGACAGCAGTTTAGGCAAACTATTTAAAGTGACTAGCTTTGGTGAAAGTCATGGTAAAGCAATAGGTTGCATTGTTGATGGCTGCCCTCCGGGCCTAGAACTCAGCGAAGCGGATTTACAGCCTGATCTAGACCGCCGCAAACCTGGCCAATCAAAATATACGACGCAACGTCGAGAACCTGACGAAGTAGAAATTCTGTCAGGCGTTTTCGAAGGGAAAACAACCGGCACTTCTATTGGAATGATCATTAATAATACGGATCAAAAGTCAAAGGACTACAGCAATATAATGGACACTTTTCGTCCTGGGCATGCTGACTACACCTATGCTCAAAAATACGGAGTACGTGACTATCGTGGTGGTGGGCGCTCATCTGCACGCACAACAGCAATGATTGTTGCAGCTGGAGGCATTGCTAAAAAATATTTGAAAACATCATTTAATGTGGATGTGTTCGCTTATATTTCTCAGATTGGCACTGTTTCAGTGAATCCAGAAAATTTTGATAAAGCGCAGATATCTCAAAACGATTTCAATTGCCCAGATGCAATGGTCGTTGACGACATGATTCACCTCATCAACTCCCTGCGAAAAGAAGGCGACTCCTGTGGCGCTAGAGTTGAAGTTGTTGCCACAGGCATGCCGGTGGGTTGGGGCGCTCCTATTTTCAATGAGCTAGATGCGGATATTGCAAAAGCAATGATGAGTATCAATGCCGTTAAAGGCGTAGAAATTGGTGCGGGCTTTAAGTCAGTAGAACAACGTGGATCAGAGCATCGAGATGAAATATTCCCAGATGGTTTTGCCTCTAACAACGCTGGTGGAATTTTAGGTGGAATTTCCTCTGGTCAAGATATTGTCGTGGGTGTTGCACTCAAACCTACCTCTAGCATTACCACTCCGGGAAACTCAATTGATAGCAAGGGCAATGCGATAGAAGTTGTCACCAAAGGGCGTCACGATCCATGCGTAGGAATTCGAGCAGTACCTATCGCCGAAGCCATGTTAGCAATCACATTAATGGACCATGCTTTGCGTCATCATGCGCAAAATGCAGATGTCAACTCAGGCATACCTGTTGTACCGGCTAAGCGTAGTTGATGATGATCAGTTATTATTTTACTTTTGAGAAAACCCAAGTACGATATTCTAAAGAAGTTTCAAACTAAGAGTCTGTAAAACATCATTTTCGGATGATTTTATGAAGAAACCTCAAGATATGGTTAAAAATTGTAGGCGAGGAAAAATCTCGCCACTATAATCTAAAGACGATTTTAATCTAAAGACTATTTTTCTTCTGCACACACTTGAGGCGCGCCTAATCATACAGGCGAATGTTAGCTCCTAACTTGAGCAGGCTCTGGTTTGAAAAGCTACCTTATGAGAGAACAACATAGCACTATATCTTTCGGCTGGACTCTCGGTAGTTTTTACGCTTTTTATTTTGCGATTTTAGGCGCCGTCATCCCGTATATGGCGCTATATTTCGAATCAATAGGGTTTACACCCAGTCAAATTGGAATATTGATGAGCACTTTGTTAATCACAAAGGTTATTGCTCCAAACTTTTGGGGTTTAATTTTAGACAAACAATCGTTAAAACATCCCTCCCTGCAAGCTAAAACGTTAACTATTGCACTCAGTATCTGTTGTTTAATGTTTTTATGGTTAAATTTTACCGAACATTTTTGGTTAATTGCCGCCTTAATGTTCGCATATAGCTTTTTTTGGAATGCGGTATTGCCTCAAATGGAAACAGTCGTGTATAACTTTTTAGGCGAAAAACGGCATCGATATGGAAAGATACGTGTTTGGGGGTCTATTGGATTTATCCTATCCGTCACTTGCTTGGGTTGGTTGATTGATAACTATGGCATCAACGTTTTATTACCATTTATCACCGTTATTTTTGCGGCACTTGCACTCCATGGCATTTTTATAGGGAGGGCTGCAGCACCCAGTTCATTGTTAGCGAGTTCAGGAAGCAACGCTAGTAAGTTTCAACATTTAATGTCGCCCACCATCATCATGGTGTTGGTTTTAGGCGCTATTGGGCAAATGACCCATGCACCTTTTTATACTTTTTTTTCAATCTACCTAGAATCTTATGGATATAGCAAAACATTGATCGGCTGGTTATGGGCCTTAGGTGTGATTTCTGAGGTTGCAGTCTTTTTATTTGCACACCATTTACTCGCTAAATTTAATATTTTTAAATTGCTGTTAGTGTGCTTTGCAGTGACGTCTATTCGTTGGTGGATGCTATCTAAATTTCCCGATTCGCTCATATTGCTCATACTCACGCAAACACTTCATGCCATTAGTTTTGGCCTTTATCATTCAACATCATCTCAATTGATTAATGCACAATTTAAAGGTCAATATCAAGTCCGAGGACAAGCGTTATATTCAAGCATTACTTTTGGGGTAGGAGGTTCCATAGGAACCTTAGCCAGCGGTTATTTATGGAGTGCTTACGACGGACAGACCGTCTTTATGCTCTGTGCTATTTTAATGGGAATTGCAACAGCCATAGGCGTTATTTTTGCGACATTTTTACGTGCTTAAATCTGGCAGAGTTTCTTCATTCGAGTATAATCAGCCTTGGTGATGTCAGCTGGTCTCCTATGTGACGATACGTTGTGAACTCGGTCAGGCCCGGAAGGGAGCAGCCGCAGCAGCCGATTCGGGTGCTAGGTTCTGGTCGGCTGGCATTGCTTTTCAATCATCGAGGATAATGCATGACCTATTTGGCGCTTGCCAGAAAATGGCGACCTAAAATTTTCACTGAAGTCATGGGCCAATCCCATGTTGTTAAAGCATTATCAAATGCACTCAATAGTGGTCGAGTTCACCACGCATTTCTTTTCACAGGCACTCGAGGCGTAGGCAAAACAACCTTAGCTCGAATTTTTGCAAAATCGTTAAATTGTGAGCAAGGGATGAGTGCCACTCCTTGTGGCGAATGCTCGATATGCGTCAATGTTGACCAAGGCCGTTTTATTGACCTCATTGAAGTAGATGCGGCATCTCGCACTGGTATCGATGATATGAGAGAACTATTGGATAACATCCAATATGCACCGACTCAAGGGCGATATAAAGTGTATTTAATCGATGAAATACACATGCTTTCTAAAAGCAGTTTTAACGCTCTATTAAAGACTTTGGAAGAACCGCCTGAGCACGTCAAATTTCTGTTTGCTACTACTGACCCTCAAAAATTGCCAGTTACCGTGTTATCTCGTTGTTTGCAATTTAACTTAAAAGCACTTCAACCCAACGAAATAGCTGAACAAATTTCAACGATTCTGACTGCTGAAAATATCCCTTTTGATGAATCCGGCGTGCAATTGATTTCTAGAGCAGCTGATGGAAGTCTTCGAGATGCGTTAAGTTTATTAGAGCAGGGAATTGCGCAAGGCGGGGGCAATGTAGAGGAAGAATCTATTCGTTCAATGCTAGGTACTGTTAAAGCAGAGCACATGGACAATGTGTTAAATGCTATTTTGCAGCATGATATTCCAAAAGCGTTGTCAACTATTAATAGCATGGCCAGCTACGCAGCTGATTTCAATGCGGCGATCAATCAATTACTTGTGGAATTACATACCATTGCTCTGGCGCAAGTTGCTACTGACGCACTCAGTTATAAAGTCACTGATGTTGAAAAGTACCTAAACTACGCGCAACAAATCTCTCCTGAAGATATCCAGCTATGTTACCAAATTGCTTTAATGGGCAAACGAGATATCGCATTAGCCCCTGACTATCGCAGTGGTTTTGAAATGGCTATTCTGAGAATCATGGCATTTAAACCGGCGGATCAAACCCGATCTGAGAATACGTCTCAAGTGATTACGCCTGTTGCAACACCTACCAAGGCTAATATCGCTAAACCTGAAATAACACCGACAGCAACACACAACACACAACACCATACAACGTCTAAAGAGGCTACTCATACGCCTCCAAAAAATATTACTCAACAGGTCGACCAACATTCCTCTATTGACCTCAATACTAGCAACCTCAATACTAAATCTGCCGCAGGATTATCATCTACACATCAATCGATTGAGCCAACTATGGACCGTTCAAGCAGCATTGATATAGAAAACGACCATCGCCAAGCTCCGAGTAAACCAAACATTGAAAGCAATAAGGCTTTTCAACAAGGAAACACTCACTTAAACAACCATGAGCCTCAGCTGCCGAAAGATTCCTTTCAAGCTACGGTCACGGCTGACTCTCAACAGTCGACACCGGAAAAAAACATCCCAACCATGGGGCAAAACCAAACGTTAGCCCAACAAGCTTATAATGAACCAAGCTTGCGTGAAACGAACTCACACACCACCATTCAACACACTTCAACAGAAAGGCAAACTTTAGAAGATATAGGGCAACCTCATTTTAAGGCAGCACCTAACTTTTCTTCAGCGCGAACCCCTCAGCCAACGCCGCAAGCTATCAATGAAGCACCTCATACCCAAGAGCCTTACAATAATGCGCCAAGCCCAAGCTCTGTTGCGCCTAGTCATTTAGATCACTCCAATCAGGTGGATGAAGAAGATGATATGTATCGCGGCATACCTGAAGCTTCACTGAGCGAATGGGCTGGTTTTGTTGAACAATTACAATTAAATGGCTTAGTGAGAGAGTTAGCAATGAATATGGCTTGCGCAGATCTACATGCAGAACCAATGCGCTTATCGTTAGATCCAAACTTCCAATATTTAAAAAATGCCTCTCGAGAAAACGCCATTATTGAAGAAATTCGCAAACTTCGCGGCACTAATTATAAAGTCAATATTGAAATTGAAACAACGGTTCATGAAACGCCATCAGAGCGCATTAAGCGGTTGACCGAAGAGCGAGATAAAAACACATTACAAGAATTAAAAAGTGATCCAGCGGTTCAGTCCGTCATGAATACTTTTGACTTAAGAATTGATGAATCTAGCATTAAACCAAAATAGTAAAATTTAGATATAAGGTATTGATATGAAAGGTGGTTTAGGAAATATTATGAAGCAGGCGCAAGCCATGCAAAAAAATATGAAAAAAGCCCAAGCGGAACTCGCAGACATTGAAGTCACGGGTAGTGCTGGCGGCGGCTTGGTAAGTTTAACGATGACATGTCGTTATGACGTTCGCAAAGTTCATATAGATCAAGAGTTATTTGAAGATGAAAAAGAAATTGTTGAAGACTTAATTGCCGCCGCAGTAAACGACGCCGTTAAGAAAGTCGAATCAACCACAGAGGAAAAAATGTCTGGTTTGGCTGGTGGCCTTGCCGGAATGCCAGGGATGCCTTTTTAACGATTGACATAGTCACGTTATCCATGTCAAATGCAAAGGCTATTGAAGCGCTTCAAAACGCATTGAAATGCTTGCCGAGCGTAGGCCCAAAAACAGCCCAACGCATGGCCTTTCATTTACTTGAACGCGACCGTGCTGGAGCTGAAGCCATTTCTGAAGCACTACAATTTGCTTTAAATAATATTGGCCATTGCTCGCTTTGTAATACTCTATCAGAGCAAGAAATATGCTCAATATGCAGTTCAGAAAAGAGAAACAAACAAACGCTTTGCATTGTTGAAACACCGGCTGATTTATCAGCTATAGAACAAGTTGGCGCTTTCAACGGGTATTATTTTGTTTTAATGGGAGCCTTATCGCCATTAGATGGGATTGGCCCTGAAAAACTGGCCATAGAACGCTTAGTGAGCAGGTTAAACGGTAGTGCTGTTAACGAAGTTGTGATTGCTACGAATTTGACAGTTGAAGGAGAAACAACCGCCGACTATTTATATGCATTGTTGCAGGACTTATACCCAAGCTTAATCATAACAAGACTTGCTCGAGGGGTTCCTGTTGGCGGTGAACTTGAATATATGGACCAAGCAACGGTTGCTCAAGCATTTCGAGATCGAAAGAAAATTTAATATTAAATCACTAGGCAATGATGACCTAGTCGATTGAACACAGTGGATTAACATATGGCGCAAGATTACAATAATTTAGTTTGGATGGATCTCGAAATGACAGGTTTAAAGCCTGAACATGATCGAATCATTGAAATGGCAACAATCATTACTGACCGTGAACTGAAAATTGTCGCCGAGGGGCCTGTCATTGCTATTCATCAACCACAGGAACTACTCGATGGAATGGATGAATGGAATACACGCACTCATTCAAAGACAGGCTTAGTAGATCGCGTGAAACGCTCTAAAATAACAGAGCGTCAAGCTGAAATAGAAACATTGGATTTTATTCAACGTTACACACCTAAAGGCAGGGCTCCCTTGTGCGGCAACAGCATATGCCAAGATAGGCGATTTCTATATAAATACATGCCTGAGCTATCGGAATGGCTTCATTACAGAAATATCGATGTCAGTTCAGTGCAGGAATTATTCAAATCATGGAATCCTGAAGTACTACAAAACTTTAGTAAGCGTTCAACACATCAAGCACTCGATGATATTAGAGAATCAATCGAAGAACTGCGTTTTTATCGTCAGTTCATGTTTGAAGAACCCGAATATGAGTAAAAAACTGTTGATTTGATTGATATTTTTTCTTTTATAGAATAGATTTTAGCCTGTCCTTCTAGTTTAATTTTTAAATGCGTTGCACTCTTCTAGTAGTCTAAGGAGAAGGAAGGGCAAAAACCTATGAAAATATAATTCACTCTATAAGTGAGTTATATGGCTATTAAAAATAATAAAAAAATAGTGGTAGTCGCTATTCAAGCAATCAATGCAACACTATATGAATAATGATTTAGAAGTAGGCCCATCGTTTTTAGAAATGGGTGACAGTTTAATTGAAGCTGAATTAACACAAACTATTGTGTCGGAAACAGTTTCCTTAGAGTCGTTTCAAACTGTTTTATCTGACAAGACCAAAGTGAATTCAATGCTTGAACTCGCTGAAAAGTCGATACTGTATTTTGTTCCTAAGAATTCCAAAGAAATAAACTACATCTGGGGATTAAATAAAACACAATTTTCGATGGTTGAAACACGCTTGAAAGAAGTGTTTCGTCGCAGTTATAACGAATTTGTCCCTGTTTTTAGCTTTTTATCCATTAGCGTAAATACTACCGCAGAGCTCACTCACTTATTAGCCGACAAAATTGAAGCAAAGCCAAGTCTATTCAAGAAAAAGAATTTAGATAAAAGCAATGCACTAAGATTCCAAGCAAACCACCTTGATCGACTTGCTCTAGTATTACGCGGACTTTATTTAAACCACGCTAAGCTTTCTCAAGAAGATTGGATAAAAGTTGAAGATGACCTGAAGTACATTAAGAGTGCCGATACTTATATACGAGAAAATAAAAAAGAATTTATCGAAAAAAAATCTAACAACATCACCCATGAAGGTTTAGTTTGGCTGAATCGACAGTTAAAGAAAAAGTATGAACGGAAATATCATCATTTTAACGATGACTTTCCTCTCATCGCTGAAGCATGGACGATGGGCGTTGTCACAGCCAAGCAATCAGAACATTTAACTATCATCAAAAAACTGCCACGGCCAATACAGCAAATGGTTAAACGATATGCTCAACTTTCAAATACATTAATGGGCTTACATAAAATTGAAGTTGAAAGTCGGCTTTACATAAAAGAATAAAGGCTTTTCCTGTGCCATCAAAAGCAGATCCAAATGATATTCGAACGCTTTTTTCATCAGCTATTTCGGACATGTATCGATCTGAAGTACCTCAATATGGAGATTTGATTAACCTCGTCAAAGACGTCAATAATGAGGTACTGAAAAAGAATCCTGCATTGAAAGCTAAAATGAAGCGTGATGGCAATTTAGACCGCTTGAATATTGAAAGGCACGGGGCAATTCGCCTTGGTTCAGCAAAAGAATTGTTCAATACTCGCCGTTTGTTTGCCGTGATGGGAATGTTCCCTGTTAGTTATTACGACCTCTCAATAGCAGGCCTTCCAGTGCACTCCACAGCGTTTCGGCCCATCACAACATCGGCACTGAATCGAAACCCTTTCAGGGTATTTACCTCATTGCTTAGGTTAGAGTTAATTGAAGATCGCCAATTAGCACAACAAGCAGAACAGCTTTTATCCAACAGACAAATCATTACGCAACGCGCATTAGAACTCATCAACACCGCTGAAACGCGTGACGGATTATCAATGAGTGAAGCGACCGAGTTTGTCCATGAGGCTATAGAAACGTTTCGATGGCACTCTGATACTACCGTGTCATCAAACACCTACAATCAACTTAACAATGTGCATAGCCTGGTTGCTGATGTCGTTTGTTTTCAAGGACCTCATATTAACCATCTGACCCCACGAACACTGGATATAGAAACCATTCAAAAAAAAATGCCTACACGCGGCATGTCTCCTAAAGCAACCATCGAAGGCCCACCTCAGAGAAACACAGCGCTTTTGCTAAGACAAACGTCTTTTAAAGCATTGCAAGAAAAGGTTTTTTTTACTGACGAAAATGGAGTAAAAATTGAAGGTTCGCATACAGCTCGTTTCGGCGAAATTGAACAACGTGGCATCGCACTGACGACCAAAGGACGACAACTTTACGATCAATTATTAGACACAACTCTTGAGCAGTCACATAAGAAAAAAAGCGTTTATTCGGAAGAGTTAACGACACAGTTCAGATCTTTCCCGGATACTTTTGAAGAATTACGCCAACAAAGGTTAGCTTTTTTTACTTACCACCAGACTTCAAAACACTCATTGCATGAATCGGCGAAAAGTATAGAAGAATTAATTCAATCTGGAGCATTAGCATATTCGCCACAAACCTATGAGGATTTTTTACCTGTTTCTGCCGCTGGAATTTTTCGATCTAATTTGAGTTCAAATGCACAATCCCATTATTCGCAAGAATCTAATCAAAAAACATTTGAAAAAGCGCTGGGAGTTGAAGTGATTAATGAGCAAAAACTCTATGAGAGATCCCAACGGAACAGCCTAGAAAATGCATTAGTAGGCTTAGGCCAAGAACATCTCATTCGATCTATTGCTAGTTATTTATACTAGTATTAAGGCCTAAAACGTTAGGCCTTAACGACGTTTTATATTAAATAGAAACTTGCGAAGACCTACCTAGGGCATACTTAATTCTGCCAATGATATCTGTGGGTGTATATGCATTGCCCGTTCCTCGTAAAACAACAATCATTCCAGCGGCAAAAAAAGCAAATTCACGTTTAAATCCATTTAAGTTAGCAATCATTGACTTGTCTAAATTTAGTTTTTGGAACATATACCAAAATATAATAGCTACCACAATAGCACCGACTATTCGTACTTGAATGCCCAGCAATAGTAGAATGCCTACAGCTAATAAAATATATTGGGGTGTCGCAAAAGTTGCGATTTTTTCAAATGTTCCAAAAAATCCACCAATCAAAAACGGTGCTGCAAGTGATAACCTTAGTAACAATCCAAGTTTATTCCAGTCGACATTTTCTGAAGTGACTCCATTCACTAATATTTGGCTATCAACGCTATACCTACCAGAACCAAGTTGATACAAGACAAACATCAATCCTGAAAGAGCAATGTCTCTCATTTGCACAAACATTGCAGGAGAAGTGTAAGTCTTAATAGCTAACTCAACACCAGGTGTTGTCACCACTGGCAAGGAAAATACGAACGTCCACAGCAAAAATGCATAAATTAAGGCGAGTGGGCGAACCATTAAACCTATCAGTAAAGCAATACCACTGAATAGCTCAAAGCTGGATAATGCAGTTAAAAAAGCCCATGGCGTTAATAAAGAATTCTCACTAAACAAATAAATAGAAAAGAATTCATTAATATACCCTGATGCTCCCATATAAC
This sequence comes from Arenicella sp., assembly GCA_050633585.1. Lineage (GTDB taxonomy): Bacteria > Pseudomonadota > Gammaproteobacteria > Arenicellales > Arenicellaceae > CALKZN01. The sequence continues at coordinate 46,361 of JBOEGT010000051.1, read as the reverse complement.
TTGAGACAATAGCGGCAGCTCGGTCTGGGTCTAATAACTGACTCAGTTTATTGTACCCCCCAATAATAAATACCATTCCTAAACCTATCCTCAGCAGGAAAGCAGTATTACTGCTTGAAAAGCTTTTGGACGCATTGCTTGACTGTAAATTGGATAATGCCTGTAAAAATGTCATATAGACCTCTATGTGAAGTAAAGTAATAGAAATGAGTCATGCCTGCTATAAAGTGTTTTCACTTAGCAGCGCATAAAACAATGATTGATTGGACCAGTAGTGTGATGCGTAATTCACACCATTATTAACATTACTAGAGAAGGGGCGAACTTCTTCTGATAGTGGCGTGATAAATAGCGAACTTTTTTTCTGCGTTTTTTTATCTAATAACTGCAATTGAATGGCTAATTGATTCGCAAGAGAGCAGTAACGCGCTCCTAATAAGTGATACTTTCCGCGAATATGAACAGGAACATTAATGTCAAAATTTACAGCGCTTAAGTCATTCTGTATTTTTACAAAATCAGACCCAACAACATCCGCAATAAAGGGTTTCTGGTGGTTTAAAACAATTTCATTTATAAGCCGATGTTTTTGTTTGCCTGTATTTATAACTAACGCTAAAGGAATTAGCATTACTAGAATAAAAGCAAGTGTAAAAAACCCCTTACGCATGTTTTGACGACTGTTGTGTTGATATGAAGAGGGATTTGCAACACGGCTATTAGTGACTTCAGCTTGATGAATGGTGTCTTTATTTTTCGATTCATCGAGCATGCTGCTTTTAATCGACTCTAGTTTTTCGCTTGATAGTGATTGCTCTTGATAGAAGTCTTTTAGTAATAAGTCCATCATGCTCATGAGCGTTCTCCTGAAACAGCACTTAATGGTTTCGCTTCATGGTTATTTAATATTTTTTTTAATTTACGTTTACTACGAAACAATGAACTAAGTACGGTACCTCGGCTAGATTTTGTTAATTTAGCTATCTCACTTGCTGTATAACCCTCAACACTGTGTAGAAATAAAACTTCTCTCTCACTTGCCCTAAGCAAGCTCAATGCATGTTGTAACGCATCTTTAGAGACTAGTAATTCGTCATTCACGTCATGCATAGGCAGCTCATTGACCTGTAAATCGATATCAATATTAATTAAGTTACTTCGACGATATTGATCAATAAAGAGATTACGAATGCTCGAAAACAATAGCCCTTTACTCACTTTTTTATTGCTCGTTAATAGCTTCAGCCAAGCATCATGAACTAGGTCTTCTGCATCAGCCGTTTGATGGCAAAGTGAATATGCATATCTAAAACCATGTTGCAGTAAATCGTCTGTAATTTCGCTCATGCGAATGTTGTTCCTGAATAGTATGAGTTAATCGAAGTACTGCTTGAACTTACCTATAAGACGAACTCAACTATGATTTGATTGCATTTTTTCTGAATAATTATAAATAATTAAATAAGGAGACTAAGCACGCAAAAGACGTGTATCTAGGGGGGTATATTTACAATGAAGAATTGACCTTTTAAAAGGTATTATCCGTAATCCCTTTATGGCGTTAAGGTCTATTGAGTGTGAGAATAATTTTAGGCGAGTTAATTGTGCTGAGCTATCGCCCAATCAATATGTTCTCTAACCATATCAGAGCACACATCACGCTGTTTCTTTAATGCGTTCATCAGTTCATTGCTCTTAGGCGCGTTGCCAAGGGCAACTGCAATATTTCGTTGCCAACGCTCATGGCCAATTCGACGAATAGCGCTGCCTTCTGTTTTCTTTAGGAAAGTTTCCTCATCCCATGAGAAAAGATTCAGTAAAGTTTCATTGTCTAATTGGTGCCGCGGCGCAAAATCAGCCTCACGAGTAAGTTGTGCAAATTTGTTCCACGGGCAGACTAATTGACAATCATCACAACCATAAATACGGTTCCCCATAGCCTTGCGAAACTCTATAGGAATAGCATCTTTGAGCTCAATAGTTAGATAGGAAACACAACGCCTTGCATCTACTTGGTAAGGTCCAACGATAGCTTGAGTCGGGCAAATATCAATACATTTTTGACAGCTGCCACAATGATTTTCAGACTTTGTGCTTGGTGTAAATGGTAAATTGGTGAATATCTCTCCTAAGAAAAACCAAGAACCGGTTTTTTCTTGAATCACATTGCTATGTTTACCAATCCAACCTAATCCAGATTTTTCTGCTAACGCTTTCTCTAATACAGGAGCACTATCTGTGAAAACTCGATATCCGAATTCACCAATAATTTCCTGAATCTGAGTGGCTAATTTTTGTAAGCGATTACGCATCAACTTGTGGTAATCACGGCCTAGGGCATAGCGAGAAATGAAACCTTTTTCTGAGGCGTTTAGTGCTTGCTCGCTGTCTTTTTTACTCTCTGGCATATAATCTAGCCGAACTGAAATAACCGAACAGGTACCCTCAACCAGCTCATTTGGCCGAGAACGCTTAGTACCGTGGCGATGCATATATTCCATTTCACCATGAAAGCCTTTTTCTAACCATGTAGACAAATGCTGTTCGTGTTCAGCAAGGTCAATATCGCTAAAGCCAATAGCGTCAAAACCTAAATCAAACGCCAGTGTTTCAATTTGAGGTTGTAAGTTATTGATATTAGATTCTGTAAAACCTTTAGGGTGACCCTGTATTTCTTTCACAAATTTAAGTTTTAGGCTGTAGACACACACATTATAGCCCGATAGAGTCAATCAAATTATACTAGTTATCGGTAAGTTTTCGGCTAACCTTTAGGTCTGCTGTTATTTGACTGTTCGCTCACAAGCAGTGAGCCATCAAGCCTTCAAATAAAAGCCTAAATATCGGAAAAAGTGATAATAATCTTATTTTACGAGATATCTTTGGGATAAAAATTAACGTTCAATAGACACTAACCACGACTATTTTTTGTTATCCTTCACAGGCATCTATTTGTATCAATGCAAAACAACAACACCAACACGCTGAAGCGCACATTTACCTTCGTAAAACACCTATAAAACATGACTAAAACTCACTATAGCGCTGCAAATACGAATGAAATGCACCAATGCGGGCAGCTTATTGCTGCCTCTCTGAGTGTTCCTAGTGTTGTGTATCTCAATGGTGATCTTGGGGCTGGTAAAACAACCCTTGTTCAAGGCTTTGCTCAATATTTTGGTTACTCAGATATCGTTTCAAGCCCAACATACAATTTGATTCATGAATACCCAACAAGTTCTGCTGCAATCGCCCATTTAGATTTATATCGATTGGATGATCCTGAAGAGCTTGCCATGCTAGGGTTAGCTGATTTATTGAATGAATCAAGCCTATTGCTAATAGAGTGGCCTGAAAAAGGCCAAAATAAAATTCCAACATGCAATGTGTTGATTAACATTGCTTATTCTTCTGATAAGAAAGGCCGAGATATTAACGTCTCTTATTTATAAGTTTTAATAATGACACGCGTAAATCAATTTAAGGATCAAGCCCTGAACAGCCTTTTTAAAAAGTATGTATTCTTCGCTGTTTTGTGTTTAATACTGCTGAATGCATTCGCGCTTAATAACGCCAATGCGCAAACTCAACCCACCAGTATTGATGGGGTCAGAATTTGGCATGCACCTGACCATAGTCGAATCGTTTTTGATGTCTCAAAAAAGGCTAATTACTCTATCAAACTATTAGATAACCCCAACCGATATGTTGTTGACTTTAAAAATACGACCAATCAAAGCAATATCCCCGTTAATCAAACGAACCAACGAATCAACCAACTTAGAGCAGGGCCTATTGACTCACAAGATTTTCGAGTTGTCATACCTATACAAAAGGCTCTTAGCGTCAAAAGTTTTCAACTGAGTCCAAACGATGTTTATGGACATCGCTTAGTTTTAGATCTCTTTGAAGTGAAGCAAACAAACAACACTAAACAAAGCGCTAGCAATTCGATAAACAAACAAGCTAATAGTCAACGCACTCTAAATAAAGAAGACACTAACAATGTTCATTCTCCAACACCAAAAACCCCAGCACCTACTAACACGTTAAATTATGCACAACCGCTAAAGACAAAAAAGCATGTCATTGTTGCAATTGATGCAGGTCATGGTGGTGAAGATCCTGGCGCATTAGGGTCTAGATCGAAAGAAAAGCATGTCACATTAGCTATTTCTAAACGCCTCGCTAAATTAATCAATCAGACGCCTGGCATGAAAGCTGTCCTCATTCGAGACAGGGATTATTTTGTTCGACTTCGCAGCAGAACGATAAAAGCCCGCAAAGCCAATGCGGATATTTTCGTTTCAATTCATGCTGATGCCGCTTTGAATAAATCTGCTCGAGGGATGTCCGTATTCGCTTTATCACAACGAGGAGCATCGAGCGCATTAGCGAGAGCATTGGCACAAAAAGAAAATCAAGCGGATTTGGTGGGTGGCGTTAGCATTAAAGATAAAGATGATGAATTAGCACAGGTCCTCTTAGATTTATCATTGACCAACAAAATCAGCGAAAGTGTTGAATTAGGTTCATTTGTTTTAAAACGGTTATCTCGATTAGGAAAACTGCATAGCAAACGCGTTGAACAAGCTGGGTTTGCCGTTTTAAAGTCACCTGATATTCCATCAATCCTAGTGGAAACCGGGTTCATCACGAACCGTGCAGAGGAGAAACGTTTATTGACTCGTCAGTTCCAACAGCAGTTAGCACAACAAATTTATACTGGCATCGTTGATTATATTAATAAAAACCCTATCCAAGTCGCCAACGCCAGCTTCCAAATTACACCAAGCAATCACAGTATTTCGTATTCAAATACATCAGAAAGTAACGGAACCAATGAAACAAAATTCCATACAGTTCGTTCTGGTGATTCATTATCTAAAATTGCAAGTCAATATGGCATTCGTTTAAAGCAATTAAAACAATGGAACAATCTAAAAAGTAATGTTGCCTATAAAGGTCAACGTCTACGTGTCTCTCCAAAACAGTCGAGCTCGTCTAAAAATAGCTCACCAACACACTCTATTATTAGCTATAAAGTCAAGCGTGGGGATACGCTGTCAGGCATTGCTGATAAATATAGCGACTCGATGAGCGCTATTAGAAAACGTAATAAACTGAAGTCTAGTAATGTTTATGTAGGTCAACGTTTGAAAGTGAAACGCGTCTCTAACACTCAAAGGTCTTCTACCGTCAAAACACGCACCACAAAGCCACGTATTCATACTGTAAAATCCGGTGAATATCTCAGCAGCATCTCTGCGAAATATAATATTTCAATCAAACAACTTAAATCATTAAACAAGTTAAAAAGCAGCAATATTTATGTTGGACAAAAGCTACGTGTTTCCAATCAACAATCAAGTAGCAAAAATGCTATAAAAACAATCAAACACCGAGTCACAAGAGGGCAGACGTTATCTGGGTTATCACAAAAATACGGTGTTAAACAATCTGACATTGTTGCTTGGAATAAACTGAAAAAGCGCGAACTTTTCATTGGTCAACGCCTTATTATTAAAACGAAAAAATGAGCTCAACAAGAATAAAATCATTAGATGCTAAATTAGTTAACCAAATCGCGGCTGGTGAAATTATTGAGCGCCCGGCATCTATCCTAAAAGAATTGATTGAAAACTCTTTAGATGCTGGTGCTAGAGTTATTCAGATTGACGCCGAAAATGGCGGGATAAAACGCCTCAAAATAACTGATGATGGCCACGGTATTGGTAAAGAAGACCTTGCTCTAGCATTATCGCGTCACGCCACTAGTAAAATTGCTAGCATGGAAGACCTTAACCAAATTGCAACACTAGGTTTTCGTGGAGAAGCATTACCGAGTATTGCCTCAGTCACTCGATTAACACTGACTTCACGAACTGCTGATGCTAGCGAAGCTTGGCAAGTCTCAAGCGAAGGTAACAACCAAATCTCAGAACCAAGACCCGTTGCACACCCAACAGGAACTACCATTGAAACCTTGGACTTATTTTATAATACCCCAGTCCGACGTAAGTTCTTGAAAGCTGAAACAACTGAACTCAAACATATTACTCACTTAGTGCGGCGCATGGCGCTTGCCAGCCAAGGAACCGCCTTTCGTTTCACCCACAATGGTAAAATTGTCCTTAACCTAGCGCCAGCAGAAATGAGTGATGGAAAGCGGGTACAAGATATTTGTGGGAAAAATTTTACTGAAAATAGCCGCTTTGTTAACGAGCAAGGTGATGGAAAGTTTCTAACGGGGTGGATCGGCTTACCAAGCTTCTCAAGAAGCCAAGCTGACATGCAATACTTTTACTTAAATGGGCGTCTTATTCGTGATAAGACCATCATGCATGCCGTTCGCCTTGCATACCAAGATGTACTGTTTCATGGCAGGCATCCTGTCTATGTGCTGAGTTTAACCATGGATCCAGCTGAGGTCGATGTTAATGTACACCCAACAAAGCATGAGGTGCGTTTTCGCGAAAGCCGTAGCATTCACCAATTTATTTATCGGTCATTAAAAGCATATGTCCAGTCAAGTGTTGCCGAGCAACCACCTTTGCAAATGTCCGATCAATTACGTATGGAAAAACCAAGTCCATATCCTACTCAACAGCAATCTCTTGGACGCTTAGATCAAACGAGAGTCAATACTCACATTGACAGTAGGGCAGAGAGTGAAGGATTAAGAAGTGCCAGCCTAAATTTTCAACAGCCCAATCCGTCGACATTCAATGATCAGAAAGTTCAAGCCACTGACAATCAATCTGGAGCGACTCATCAAGCGATTCAGTACCAAAGACATTATTCTGAATCATCGGCATACCCTCAAAAACCTTCGTTCATGCAAGTTTCAGAACAACATGACGTATCTGAGGCAGCAGAGGAAAGTGAACATAAGACCCATGATACAGAAACCGACACAGCCCCTCTAGGCTATGCTTTAGCGCAACTGCATGGAGTTTATATTTTGGCTCAAAATAAAAAAGGAATGGTGCTTGTGGATATCCATGCCGCTCATGAGCGAATAACGTATGAACATTTCAAACAAAAAATGAGCACTGACCAAATTCAACAACAACCGTTATTAGTTCCGGTTAGCGTTGTTGTTACCGAAGCTGAAGTCACGGCGTGGGAGAAGCAAACTGACTTATTTGACCGTTTAAAATTGCAAATAGAACGTTTAAGTGATGATAGTTTAGTCGTTCGAGCGGTGCCTGACATCTTGCAAAATGCAGATATTGCGCAACTAGTCAGAGACGTATTAGCTGATATTATTGCCCTAGGTAGCAGTCAACGTATTGAGTCAACCATGCATGAAGTGCTGTCTAGCATGGCTTGTCATGGCTCAGTTCGCGCTAACAGAAAACTTAGCCTTGATGAGATGAATGCTTTACTAAGGCAAATGGAAGTCACAGAAAGAAGTGGGCAATGCAATCATGGCCGTCCTACTTGGATTGAGCTAAGCATGTCTCAGTTGGATGGTTGGTTTCAACGAGGACAATAGTGTCGTTTTATGAAGAATATATTTAGCGATATTGATTGGGAAACCCAGTTAAATAGCTCCATCAAAGAAAGCATCCCAGTATTTTTTATTATGGGAGCAACAGCCACAGGAAAAACAGATATTGCCGCATTGCTATCGAAATATTTTCCAGCTGAATTAGTGAGTGTTGATTCATCACTGGTATACCGCGGAATGGATATTGGAACCGCAAAACCCGATACTGATTTTTTAGCAAAGTACCCGCATCATTTAGTTGATATTCGAGAACCTGATGAAACATATTCAGTTGCCGATTTTTGCCGGGATGTAAAAATACTAATTTCTGATATTACTTCTCGAGGCAAAGTACCCATTCTAGTTGGGGGGACGTCTTTTTATTTTGCCGCGCTAGAAAAGGGCTTGCCTGATATGCCTGAAGCCGATTTAAGAATACGGCAAAAAATCCTCGATCAAGCCCAAGAAGTTGGATGGGAAGCCATGCATCAAAAATTAAAGCGTTTAGATCAAAATAGCGCACAACGCATTAACGCCAATGACCCACAGCGTATTCAAAGAGCATTGGAAATTATCGAACTGACGGGAAAGCCAGTTGTTAGCCTTCAAAAAGCAAGGCCCGTCATAGCCAATCCTATTTTTAAGGTCGCCATGACTCACTCTGATCGCAAAGTCTTACATCAACGTATTCATCAACGTTTTCATATTATGATGGAGCAAGGTTTAGCGAGCGAAATAGATAGCCTTCTAGAAAAGTATTCAAGAGATATTCCTGCGTTCCGAATGATTGGCTACCGGCAATATATTCAAGGCATAGATAACAACGAAAGTATTGATTCGATCGTGGAAAAGAGTATTATCGCGACCCGCCAATTAGCAAAACGACAGCTCACTTGGTTACGTAATCAGCCAAATGTATTATGGCAAACGGTTGATGCTGAAAAAATGATGAGTACTAGTCAAAATTTAGCAAATTATTGCCAATTTTGGTTACAAAACGTTATACGTTTTAAATGAAATATTTATGCGACTAATGCGTTCTTTTATCTTAAGATTACAAACAAACACTTTCATGGTTGTTTTGATTTCATTTATTTTTGCAGTTAACTGATTGAAACAAATAGGTCATTTACTGTATGTTAAGAATCAAAACAATAAAATTTTAATAGTATATTGTTTTTACTATGGTATTGTTTTTAGGAAATTAAGGATTTAAGAAACGTTTAAAATTTAAGTAGTTAGTTTTAAACAAACCAAAATACATGGTAATTAAAAACGACTCTTGAATTTTCTAATTCGTTCCACATATAACAATAATAAATTATTTGGAAATAAAAAATGTCTACTGGAAAAAATAAAGGCCAAAGCTTACAAGATCCATATCTAAATGCACTCAGAAAAGAACGTGCTCCTGTATCATTGTTTTTAGTGAATGGCATTAAACTTCAAGGACACATTGAGTCTTATGACCAATTTGTGATCGTTTTGAGAAACGGCCCAATTAACCAAATGGTCTATAAGCATGCAGTCTCAACAGTAGTACCTGCAAACACTGTTGATTATTTAGCAGATAAAGAAGGCGCTTAATTGAAGTTATCTCATGCTTAGTGCTTGAATGCCTTGTTGCTGTTAACGCTTCATTGCAGTATTACCGTTTGAGCACCAATATCGTTTCAACACGTCGTAAAGCAAAGTGCCTAACGACTGTTTTATTCATCTTTATAGATAACGTCTTAATAACATTTAAAAGGCAGACACCCTTTGTTTGACGCACGCGAACAACTTAACAAACCACGTACCCTGATTGTTTATCAGCGTGACTCTTCAGAAGGAGATGATAGTGTTCTTGAAGAAATTTCACTATTAGCCCAATCCGCAGGTTGCGAAGTTATTGAAACCATTACGGCTTATCGAAACACTCCGGATAAAGCAACATTCGTGGGAAAGGGAAAGGTGGATGAAATTAAGTCGTTTACGCACTCTAATGATATTGAATTAGTTATTCTCAATCACAGTGTTAGCCCCATTCAAGAAAGAAATTTAGAAAGACAAATTGATTGCCGCGTCTTAGATAGAACTGGCTTAATCCTTGACATCTTTGCTCAGCGAGCAAGAACAAGAGAAGGGAAGTTACAAGTTGAGCTCGCTCAATTACAGCATATTTCTACTCGGCTTGTTCGCGGTTGGACCCACCTTGAGCGTCAAAAAGGTGGGATTGGCCTCAGAGGCCCTGGAGAAACTCAATTAGAAACGGATAGGCGTTTGATAGGTCAGCGTATTAAAAACCTTCATAAACGCTTGGACAAAGTGTCTGCACAAAGACAATTACGTCGTAAATCACGAAAAAAAGTGCCAATCCCTACGGTATCAATGGTGGGTTATACCAATGCTGGTAAGTCTTCTTTGTTTAACAGCATGACGAATGCTAACGTATTTGCCGAAGATCAACTATTCGCGACATTAGATACAACCATGCGGCGCTTGGAATTAAACCATTATGGCCCAATTGTTTTATCTGACACGGTTGGTTTCATTCAAGATTTACCTCACTCACTGGTGCAGGCCTTCCATTCAACGCTAGAAGAAGTCTCTAATGCACACTTATTGCTTCATGTCGTTGACTGCGCTACTCCAGAGCGAGATTTACGTATTAACGAAGTCAATGCCGTATTAAAAGAGATTGATGCCAGTGATATCCCGACAATTATTGTATTTAATAAAATTGATTTAACGGATATGCCAGCCAAACGTTTAACTCAGTCTGACGATGATAACGAGCGTATTTGGCTATCTGCTCACACTGGAGAAGGCATAGAACTATTGCTCGACACTATTGCAGAACATTTATCCAAAAACTTTAAATCGTTTATGGCAATACTGACACCAAGTGAATCTCGGTTGCGTGCTATTTTATTTGAAAAAGAGTTAATTCAGCATGAAACTATCACTGACGAGGGTCATTTTTTAATAGAATTACGTCTATCAGAGAGCGATGTCGGATGGTTACAAAAAAATTACTCCCAATTAACGTTAAATCCGTTAGAGTTAAGCCATTAAAAAACGGATAGAGAGCGAAACAATTACATAAAAAAAATAAACAGAAAAGAAATACAATCAAGCACATAACAATCACATACAAAAGTGATAATTGGTTCTATAATCCGGTCTTGGAATAGGGCAAGAAATACGCGAAAATAAGTGGGCAGTCACTTGATTTCAAGAAAAACACCCTTATTCAAGATAACGTTAGAATACAAGTCATGCCTTATAATTCACGCATAACAACATAGATACTGGAGAACAATATGCCTTGGAATGAACCTGGGTCTGGAAAATCCTCAAACTCTAGCAATGGTAACAATGGCGACAATCGTCGACCTAATGGTAACCGTGGCGGCAACAATGAAATAGAGGATATGCTCAAGAACTTGAAAGACAGCCTAGGCGGCGGCCGTGGGGGTAATAACAATCGCGGTAATGGTGGCGGAGGCAATAGACCAACACTCCCATCATGGCTAACGCTTCCCGTGATACTCATTGGCGCCATTCTTTTTGTTGGATTCAAATCTGTTTACACCGTTAAAGAGGGTCAAGAAAGTGTCGTCTTACGTTTTGGTGAATATAACCGAACAGATATAGCGGGTTTAAACTTTGCTATCTGGCCAATTGAAACAAAGTTTCAAGTCGATACGAACAAAATTCGTACCGTCGAGGTTGGCTACAGAGGTGGGCAAGCAAAGCCTAAAGAAGCACTAATGTTGACCAATGATGAAAATATTGTTGATGTCACTATGGCCGTGCAATACACCATTAAAAATCTTCAATCATTAATTTTTAATGTGGGTAACGTAGAACAACGTGGTGAATTAGATAGCGTTGTTCGTGGAGCAACTGAAAGTGCGTTAAGAGAAGTCGTCGGAAGCAAAACAATGGACGACCTATTAACTAAAGGTCGACGTGAAGTGGATATCAACACTAAAGAAGTGTTGCAAACGATTCTTGATCGCTACCAAACAGGCATCTTAGTTGAATCAGTTGAAATTCAAGACGCAAAACCGCCAAGCCCAGTGAGTGATGCTTTTGATGATGTTGTAAAAGCTGATCAAGATAAGATCCGAAAAGAAAACGATGCTCAAGCCTACGCTAATGACTTAGTTCCTCGGGCACGTGGTGAAGCTTCTCGAATTGTTCAAGAAGCGGAAGGTTATAAAGAAACCATCGTTGCAGAAGCGACGGGTGAAGCGGAACGTTTCAACCAGATTCTGACTGAATATCAAAAAGCACCGGAAATTACTCGAAAACGCTTATACCTTGAAACAATGGAACAAGTTCTTTCAAATACGAGTAAAGTCATGGTTGGAGAAAATGGCGGTAATAGCCTTATGTATTTACCGATTGATAAGATCTTAGAAAAAAATCAATCAAACAAGAATACAGCGCTGCCGACAAATAAAATCAACAACAGCCAAGTCGAATCTATCATCAATAAATCATCACGAACTCGTTCATCAGTAAGAGAGGGTCGATAACATGGAAAAGCGTATATTACCTATCATCATTATCGGTTTTTTATTGTTTGTATCAATAAAGTCGTCAATGTTCACCATTAACGAATGGGAACGCGGCTTAAAGTTTCAATTTGGTGAATTCTCTGGTGAAGAAATTCAGCCTGGCTTGAGTTTTAAAATGCCAGTTGTTAATACGATTCAGAAATATGATATTCGTATTCAAACCATGGATAAAGCACCAGAACGATTTTTAACGATTAATAAAGAAGAACTTCTGATTGATAGCTTTGTTAAATGGAAAATTAAAGATTTACAAACTTATTTCAAATCAGTTACAACGAAATCCCGTGCTGAAAATCGTTTACAACAAAAAGTAAATAATAGCTTGAAAGAACAAATTGCAAAACGCACCATTCGCCAAGTCGTTTCAAGCGACAGATCGGATATTGTCGAATCTGTTCAAAAAGCCGTCGATGAAGAAGCCTCAGCCATTGGTATCGAAGTCATTGATGTTCGTTTAAAGCGTGTCGATTTAGCCGATGAGATTCAAGACAACGTCTTTGCTCGTATGCGTTCGGAGCGAACACGAATTGCTAAAGAGAAACGTGCTGAAGGGGAAGAGAAAGCGATTCAAATTAGAGCAGACGCTGACCGACAACAACAAGTGATTGTTGCCGAGGCAATTCGCAAAGCACAGATTCTTCGAGGTGATGGCGACGCTCAATCGACTAAAGTATTCGCCGATGCGTTTGGCAAAGACGAACAATTCTATGAACTGTATCGAAGCTTAAATGCATATAAGAAAACATTTGAAAGCGGTAACGACTTATTAGTCATTGACCCGAACTCAGAGTTCTTTAAGTTTTTTAAATCAGGGCAGTAGTCTTATACTTCCAAGCAAATGGACTGGGAAGCGCTAGGTGTAGGATTTGCCTTCTATTTAATTATAGAAGGCATCCTGCCATTATTTAACCCAAACGGATTAAAACGTACGCTGTTACAAATTTTGAACCTCCCAGATAACAATATTCGCATTGTTGGAGGAATTTCTATCGTTTTAGGTATAGCACTCTTATATGCCATCAAATAGAATATAGGGCTTAAATTAAACCCGCTAATTCTCACAAGATATTAGTTCCATCGACACAAACAAATTAATATGTCAGCACCCATTTGGTTACTCCCGCAAGGCGTGAATGAAATTCTTCCGCAAGAAGCCGCAAAGCTAGAAAAATTACGTCGTAATATTTTAGATGGATTCCAAGCAAGAGGGTTTAATTTAGTATTTCCACCTATGATTGAGTTTTTGGATAACTTAATACAAGGTGCAGGTGCTGAATTAACCACACAGACGTTTAAGGTTCCAGATTACGATAGCCATAAAACATTAGGTATTCGTGCTGATATGACGCCTCAAATAGCGCAAATTGACGCACATCGTTTAGCAACGAATACTATTAATAAATTATGTTACATAGGAACAGTGCTCAGAACGAAACCCATGACTCTCGGTGCTTCACGGGAGTTGTTACAGATTGGCGCTGAAATTTTTGGCGAAGAGTCATTAAACGCTGACAAAAACATTATTGATGCAATGCTTGAAATGCATGAACTATCGTTCGAAGCATTAGGCATCAGCAATATCACGTTAAGTTTGAGCCATGTTGGAATTTTCTCGGCACTTATTGATGCACTTAATATTGATTCTATTTTGTCCAATCAAATTTATGACGCACTATTAAGAAAATCTACACCAGATATACTCGCCTTAAACGACAGTTCCGATTACAATCTAGGCGCTTTTGTTGCATTATCTAAAGCAAGAGGAGATATATCAGTTTTAGAAAAGTTTCAAAACAATGCGGCTGTTAAATTAAGTATTGCTGAACATGAAGCATCAGCACACAAGATTCAACAAGCCACTAGCGAATTAAGTGAGCTAGCGGAACATGTTAAACAAAGTAGTGATGTCAATTTACACATTGACCTATCTGAATTGCATGGTTATCGCTACCACACAGGTTTAACTTTCCAAACCTTTACTAAAGGTGAGGGCAGAGCCATAGCAAAAGGTGGTCGTTACCATGGTTTTAGTGGATCAAACCAAAAACCACGCGCAGCAACTGGTTTCAGCGCAGACCTTAAACTATTAGCAAGCCAGTCTTAATTTTATCAACGATCCCCCAAACATTTTCAAGCAAAATTTAAAACATGAGTAAAAACGTCGTTATTGTAGGAACCCAATGGGGTGATGAAGGGAAAGGCAAAGTTGTTGACCTTTTAACAGATAAAGCTGAGTTAGTGGTGCGATTTCAAGGCGGCCATAATGCAGGGCATACATTGGTGATTGGCGGCAAAAAAACGGTTTTGCACCTTATTCCATCAGGCATTTTAAGAGAAAACGTTCGCTGTGTGATAGGAAATGGCGTTGTACTTGCGCCAGACGCTCTTTTGAAAGAAATGTCTCAGTTAGAACAGAATGATGTCCCTGTTAGGGATCGCCTTGTACTAAGTAACGCATGTCCATTAATTCTGCCTTATCATTGTGCTTTAGACCAAGCCCGTGAATTAAAAAGAGGCAAAAAAGCCATTGGAACAACAGGTCGAGGTATTGGCCCAGCTTATGAAGATAAAGTTGCCCGTCGAGGCTTACGCTTAGGCGATTTAATTGAAAGCGATCGCTTTGCTGAAAAACTGGAAAGCGTCATGGAATATCATAACTTTTCACTGACGAATTATTACAAAGTAGATCCTGTCGATTACCAACAAACACTCGACCAAGCCTTAAAATATAAGGAAGACCTGACACCTATGACTGTTGATGCCATTCAACTCGTAGATGATTACCAAGCGGCAGGTAAAAACATCATGTTCGAGGGAGCGCAAGGCATGATGTTAGATATTGACCATGGCACATATCCTTATGTGACATCATCAACAACAACATCTTCATCGGCTGCATCTGGCTCAGGTATAGGGCCCAATAAAATTGATGAAGTACTTGGCATTGTTAAAGCCTATACTACCCGTGTCGGAGCAGGCCCTTTCCCAACAGAATTGGACGATGAAAATGGCCAACATTTAGGTACGAAAGGCCATGAATTTGGCGCAACGACTGGGCGGCAACGTCGCTGTGGTTGGTTTGACGCCGCTCTAATGCGACGTTCTCGACAAGTCAATGGCCTAAGCTCTCTCTGTCTGACAAAACTGGACGTACTAGATGGTTTAAATGACATTAAAATATGCGTCGGCTATGAGTTAGATGGTGAGCGCGTGGATGTTGCTCCCATAGGTGCCGAGAAGTTGGAAAAATGCATTCCAATTTACGAAACATTGCCCGGCTGGACAGAAGAAACATACGGTGTCGTTGATTTTGATCAACTACCCGCCAATGCAAAAGCATATATTAAACGTTTAGAAGAATTGATCGGTGTGCCGATGGATATTATTTCTACTGGCCCTGACCGAGCTCATACTATGGTTCTGAAGAACCCTTTTTTAGCCTAACAACAAATAGGCAATAACATGAGATATTGTCATTATTATGTCACACGCTAGGATAATAGCTTGTTAACTAAACAACATGATAATGACAACACTCACCTTTGAGGTTGAATGACAACTAATAAAAACACAACGAATAAAAAACAATCAAAACAAACATCTAAAAAGCATTCACGACTACGTGGGGACATTGTCCTTACCTATCTAAAACAAAAGCACGAAGCCGTTGCAACGCGTGAAATAGCTCAGGTACTTGGCCAAGGAGGCAAACGAGGTATCGAAGAAACCTATAAAACTCTCGAGTATTTACGAGAAGAAGGGAAAATAACCCAAGTCAGACGAAATCGTTGGGCTATTCAAGATCAAATTAAAGAAGTCATCGGAAAGATTGTCGGCCACACGGATGGGCATGGCTATGTTTTACCCATAAACGGCGGTGAAAAAATCTTTTTACGAAACCATGATATGCATGAAGTATTACATGGAGACACCGTCAACGTTAGAGTCACTGGAAAAGATCGTCGCAATAAACGCCTCGGACACATTATCGACATTGTAGAAAGAGGCTCTGAAGAAGTCGTCGGTCGATTCTTTACTGAACGTGGACTTAACTTTGTGGTCCCTAATGATCAGCGCATCTCTCAGGATATCTTCATTCCCCCAGACTCTTTAAAAGAACTGGAAAATTTGCCAGACAGCGGGCAAGTTGTGATATGCAAAATTACACAATTTCCAACGAAAAACTTCCAACCCGTAGGTCAAGTGATTGAGATTCTTGGTGATTATTTAGCACCAGGCATGGAAATAGAAATTGCAAAAAATGAATTCTCGATTCCTGATGAGTGGCCTAGCAACATTGATAAAGAAACACAAAAACTGCCAAAAGACGTCAATGGTGACGATTTCCCTAATCGCAACGATATTCGACACTTACCCTTAGTCACTATTGATGGAGCAGACGCACGCGACTTTGATGATGCCGTTTTTTGCGAACAACAAGGCAATGGCTTTAGGCTAGTCGTCGCTATTGCAGACGTGTCCCATTACGTTAAATTGAAAACGGCTTTGGATTCAGAAGCGTGGCTCCGAGGCAACTCAGTCTACTTTCCTAGGCAAGTTATTCCGATGCTACCAGAAGTGTTGAGTAATGGCTTATGCTCATTAAACCCTAATGTTGATCGTTTATGCATGGTCTGTGACATGGAAATCACACAAAAAGGAGAGATCAAACATTTTGAATTTTATCAAGCCGTTATGCATTCACATGCAAGACTCACCTATGAACAAGTCGCAGGCTACCTAAACACAAAACGACAGACTTCGGATCAAGAGCTATTACCCATTTCACTCTCCAAAGATAAAGTAGTTGAATCATTACACGAACTAGAGAGGCTTGCGAAACTATTAGGTGCCAAGCGACGTGAAAAGGGGTCAATTGATTTAAATATTGCTGAACCCATGATCGTTTTTAATGACGACAGAAAGATAGATAAAATAATTCCCAGAGAACGCAACTTTGCTCATCGTTTAATTGAAGAGTGCATGTTGGCGGCTAATATTTGTGCCGCAGATGCTTTAAGTGATTCAAGTTTGGCAGGCATATACAGGGTTCACGAACAACCAGACGAAGAAAAAATTGAAGAGACACGGGAGTTTATCCGACAATTTGGCGCAATCCTTCCAGGAGGGAATGAACCTAGTCCGTTAGATTACACCAAGTTATTAAATAAACTTCCAGAAGGTAAAACTGAAACTAAAATTATTAATCAAGCGCTACTGCGCAGCTTTAAGCAAGCGCGGTATTCACAAGAGAATGATGGACACTTTGCGTTGGCGTTTTCGTCCTATACACATTTCACCTCACCCATTAGGCGCTATTCCGATTTACACGTACATCGTCAGTTAAAAAAGCTGATCAACGATGCAAGTGCTAAAGACAACGATGAAGTCTTTGAAACAGTCACCGCGATGGCGGAACAAACTTCTTCAACAGAACGCCGTGCAGAAAAAGCAACTCGTGCAGTGACACAATGGTTGAAGTGTGAATACATGAGCCATAAAGTAGGCGAAAAACTGTCTGGCACCATTATTACTGTCGTTGACTTTGGCTTGTTTATAGAATTAGATGATCATTACGTAGAAGGGCTAGTCCATATTGCAAACCTAGGTGATGACTACTTTGTGTTCGATGAAACTAAGCGATGCCTGCGCGGAGAATCATCTGGTCAAAACTACCAAGCGGGCCAAAAAATCACCATTATTGTTTCTAGAGTAGACCTTGAGCAAAAACGAATTGATTTTGACTTAGCAAATAAATCAAAATCATCTTCGCAAAAGCATGCTAAAAAACATAGCAATAAGCCTCAAACCAGATCAAAAAAACACAGCCGTAAAAAACTATCGAAAAAGGGCAAACACTAGCTTAAATCGTTGTTTATATGACAATGTCTAAATTCACACCTATCACCTAAAATATGGCCAAACATTCCTCCTCACATCGCAAGAAAGCTAGCAAACAGTACACGATAACAGGCATCAATCCTATTGCTACCTTATTGGACAATAGCCCCGAAAAGGTACTGAATGTATTTTTATCTGACAACCAAAGCTCTTCACAGCGCTTGCAACAGACGCTGACGTCACTCAAAAGACATGGCATTCCATTCCAGTACATTGCATCAGAAACATTTAAAGAACGTTATTCTGGAGTCACTCAAGGTATTGCTGCTGAAGTGCTAATTCCAAAAGCAAGAACGGCAGAAGCACTAAAAGACTGGTTAAAACAAGAACTTCCCGAACAGAGTTTGTTGCTGATTTTAGACCAAATTCAAGACCCACATAATCTTGGCGCCATCTTAAGAACTGCAGATGCTGCTGGCGTTGATGCTGTCATTACTAGCGACAAAAACTCAGCACCATTAAATGCAACGGTTAGCAAAGTCGCTAGCGGCGCAGCCGAGTCAGTTCCATTGTTTCGCGTTGCAAATCTTAACAGAGCTATTGAACACATCAAAGAAGCGGGCATATGGCTAGTGGGTACAACAGACCATGCTCAGCAAACACTATACGATACGAACCTGAGTGGCCACCTCGCATTAGTCTTAGGTTCTGAAGGGTCTGGCATGCGTCGTTTAACTGAAGAAGCCTGCGACTATCTCGTCAAACTGCCCATGGCAGGTGTTGTCAATAGCTTGAATGTTTCTGTCGCAACAGGAATTTGCCTTTATGAAATCAATCGACAACGGGCACATAAATGATCCGTTAGTGAAAATACAATCAATTTGATGTTGTCTTTGTCCACGCAAAAACTACAAACATTTTTCAACCTTGAGACCAAAGAAGAGGGGCTCTTACTTTTCTTTGCCTGTTTATATTTCTATTTACTCTTGTGCGCCTATTATATTATCAGGCCCATTCGTAACGAAATGGTGATACAAAATGGCGTTGAAAATATTCAATGGCTATTGCTATCAGCCGCAATAGTCATGATTGCAATCACTCCGGTGTTTGGCTGGTTAACCACCCATTTCAAAACTCAACAATTTCTAAGCGTTTGTACCGCTTTTTTTGCTTGTAATTTAGTGGCATTCTTTTTCCTGTTCGAAACATTTGATGCGCTGAAAGAATCGGTGTGGGTATCTCGAAGTTTTTACGTTTGGGTCAATGTATTCAATATGTTCATCATCTCCTTATTTTGGAGTTATATGAATGATTCTTTTTCCAAACAACAAGCCAAACGTTTATTTTCCGCGATTGCCGCCGGAGGCACTGCAGGAGCATTAACGGGACCTATTATTACAGCGACCTTGGTGGAGAAAATAGGTCTTGGATATTTATTATTGATATCAGCCGGTATTTTATCTTTAACAATCATATGTATTTTAAAGATCAAAAAACTGTCTTCTAATCATAATTTTTCAAATAGTTTGCATCGCAATAATGCTCAAGACACTAATAGTACGCGCTTAAAAGGGGGCATATTTGATGGAATTAAACTCACATTCAAATCGCCTTATCTCAGAATGATCGCAGCTTTTGGTATTATTTTCGCAATCATATCTACTTTCCTCTCTATTGAGTTAGCAACAGCAATTGAAAAAACATTCTCCTCACCTCAAGAACGAACCAAACTCTTTTCACTGGCCGACTTAGCCGTAAACTCGTTAACTTTATTTTTACAAATTTTTATCACTGGCAGGTTAATAAATTGGATTAGCTATAAACACACGCTGTTGATTTTGCCAATTGTGTTTACAGTGGGCTTCGTTTTAATTGGTTTTTTCCCAATATTTATTAGTTTAATTGCGCTAAGCATTATTACCAGAGCTGGAAAATATGCCATCTTAAACCCTACATCAGAAATGTTATTTTCTATTGTCAGCAGGGAAGAAAAATATAAAGCAAAAAACTTTATTGATACTGCTGTTGTTCGATCAAGCAATGTTTTGAGCTCATGGTTAATCACGACATTAAAATCGATTGGAGCCGGAAGCAGTGGCATTCTATTGCTAGGTGCTTTTTTAAGCATCATATGGTGTTCAATCAGCTTATGGTTAGCCAATCGTTATGAACAATCTTCGGTCAAACTAAACAAGCCTAACTAAACGCTATTCATCATTTCTCATGCGTAAACGGTTTACATTCGATGAACCCGTTTTTCCTATCTGTGCATCAATTGTTGATATTTCTTTGTAGATTTTTCATATTTTTTTGTATTTTTATTCAAAAGTAATTGACAAAAAATACATTTAGCATGAATATCGCCATGAAATTTTAATAAATAATTTCACATATAAATATTATTTATCTTAAATTATTGATCTGAGGTTTTCATGAAAATAATAGTTCCCGTTAAGCGTGTGGTTGATGCTTACGTCAAAGTTCACGTCAAAGCTGATGAATCTGGCGTTGAAACTGACAATGTTAAAATGGTGATTAATCCATTTTGTGAAATAGCTCTTGAAGAAGCAATTCGACTAAAAGAAGCCGGTATCGCCAGTGAAATTTTAGCGATCAGTGTAGGCCCAAGTAATTGCCAAGAACAGCTAAGAACTTGCCTAGCGTTAGGTGCTGATAGAGCGCTGCATATTGAAAATGAAAACACACTTCAACCACTAGCCATTGCCAAGGCTCTTTATGAAGTCGTCAAGCGTGAGACACCTGGTTTGGTGATTTTAGGTAAACAGTCTATTGATGGCGATAACAACCAAACTGGACAAATGCTCGCCGCATTATCAGGTATGCCACAAGGAACATTTGCTTCTAAAGTGTCTATTGAAGGTCAAGAGGTTCATGTCACGCGTGAAATAGACGGAGGTTTGCAAAAAGTTGCTTTAACGTTGCCTGCCTTAATTACCGCAGACTTACGTTTAAATGAACCACGTTATGTATCGCTGCCAAATATGATGAAAGCTAAACGTAAACCCATTGAAAGTCTCACAACTGAGGAACTGGGTATTGATACATCTCCTCGTTTAACCACTGTAAAAGTGTCTAATCCGCCAGAGAGAGAAGCGGGCGAAATCATCAATACTATTCCAGAGTTAGTTGAAAAATTGAATGCCGCGGGGGTTTTATAATGTCTATCTTATTAATCGTTGAACACAACAATCAAGTCATTAAGACATCGACAACTCATGCATTAAGCGCTGCAAAAATACTCTCTGAAAAAACAGGTGATGACATCATCGCACTTGTGTCGGGCGAGAACTGTGCATCTGTGGCAAATGCTGTTGCCAATATGGAAAATATTGAAAAAGTATTTCACGCAGATTGCAGTGCGCTTGCGCATCATTTACCTGAAAACGTAGCGCCATTAATTACAAATATCGTCACAGATAATGACATTCGCTATATATTAGCGGCTTCATCAACGATGGGTAAAAACGTATTGCCGCGTGTCGCTGCATCACTCGATGTAGCCCAGATATCAGATGTAACCGAAATCGTGGATACCAATACATTTGTAAGACCTATTTATGCGGGTAATGCACTTGAAACCGTCACCAGTGCTGACCTCGTTAAAGTACTCACTGTGCGAGCCTCTTCGTTTGAAGCGGCACCGCTAAACGGGGGTTCTGCCGTTATAGAAAAGCAACCAGATGTGTCAGACCACGGTATTTCTCGCTTTATTAGCGAAGATCTTGTTCAGTCTGATCGCCCAGAATTAACATCCGCTAAGGTAGTTATTTCTGGTGGAAGAGGTTTAAAATCTGGAGAAAACTTCAAAATTTTAGAATCTTTGGCGGATAAATTAGGCGGTGCTGTGGGGGCATCTAGGGCTGCTGTTGATGCCGGCTATGTCTCAAATGACATGCAAGTAGGTCAAACCGGTAAAATTGTTTCACCCGATCTATATATCGCTGCCGGAATTTCTGGCGCTATTCAACATCTTGCCGGAATGAAAGATTCAAAAATTATTGTGGCAATCAACAATGACCCAGAAGCGCCTATTTTCAATATTGCCGATTACGGTTTAGTAGCAGACTTATTCGAGGCAGTTCCTGAACTTGAATCAACACTGGGTTAAACTTAAGTTCGCTGAAAACATCCATCAACATATACAGAAGAAATAGAACATGTCACATACGTATCGTTTAGTTTTTGATTGCCCTGATCAAGTTGGAATTGTCACCCGTGTTGGACAAATCATCACTGAAAATGGTGGCTGGATATCTCAAGCCACTCACCACTCCGATGAAGAGAGTAATCATTTTTTTTCACGTTTCGAAATTAAAGCTGATTCGCTGCCTTTTGACGCCCAAGAACTCAGAGAAAAGTTTAAAACTCTTGCTCAAGACCTCAATATGAACTTGAGAGTTATTGATAGTCAAATACCCAAACGTGCGGTATTGATGGCTAGTAAAGGCTCACACTGCTTAACAGATCTATTAGATCGTTGGCATAGTGGTGACCTGAAATGTGAAATCCCTTGCATCATTTCAAATCATGAAGACATGCGAGGCTTATCTGAACACTACGGTATTCCGTATCATTATGTACCGATTGAAAAAGACAACAAACAAAAAGGTTTTGACGAAGTGGAACGTTTAGTGAATGAATACAAGGCAGATTGTGTTGTGTTGGCACGATACATGCAAATCATTCCTCAAGCCTTATGCGAACAATACGTGAATAGACTCATCAACATTCATCATAGTTTCTTACCGTCATTCATTGGAGGAAGACCATACCATCAAGCATCAAGGCGAGGAGTGAAGCTCATAGGGGCAACAAGCCATTATGTTACTGAGCAACTAGATGAAGGCCCAATTATTGAACAAGATGTTGTTCGTGTAAGCCACAGCGATACCATTGAAGATTTAGTTAGGCTAGGCAAAGATGTTGAAAAAACAGTGCTTGCCCGAGGTGTGCGTGCACACTTAGAAGACAGAATTTTAGTGCATGGCAATAAAACTGTTGTTTTCAAATAATTTAATAAACAACGAACAAATCAAGCGAGGTTATTATGTCAAAAGAATTACCATCTTCTGCTCAAGTCGTCATTATTGGCGGGGGTGTAATTGGCTGCAGTATTGCCTATCATTTAACAAAATTAGGTATCACAGATGTAGTGCTTTTAGAACGTAAGCAATTAACTTGTGGAACAACTTGGCATGCAGCAGGGTTAGTCCCAACTCTTCGAGCAACATACAGCATGTCAATGCTGGCAAAATATAGTGCTGAGTTATACGCCACACTGGAAGCTGAAACAGGGCAGGCCACGGGTTATATCAGCAATGGCTCTCTAACGATAGCCACTAATAAAGAACGCATGTCAGAATTGAAACGGGGCGCTTCGATGGCAAAAGTTGCTGGCTTTCCATGCGATGTTATTTCAGCAGAAGCTGCCCAAGAAATGTGGCCATTATTAAATATTGACGATGTCATTGGCGCAATTCACTTGCCAAATGATGGCATGGTTAACCCTGTAGATGTCACACAAGCTCTTGCCAAAGGTGCACGTAACGGTGGAGCACACATTTTTGAAAACATCAAAGTTCTCGATGTCAAAACTCACAATAATAAAGTGGTTGGCGTTATTACAGAGCAGGGCGACATTGACTGTGAATACGTTGTCAATTGTGCTGGTATGTGGGCGCGAGACCTTGGCCGTAAATCAGGAGTCAACATACCCTTGCATGCTGCAGAACATTTTTATGTTGTCACAGAGCCCATGGACAAGCTCGATGATGGCTTACCGACCATGCGAGACATGGATGGCTATAACTACTACAAACCTGATGCTGGAAAGCTATTGGTTGGCATGTTTGAACCGGGAGCAAAACCTTGGGGGATGGATGGTATTCCTGACAGTTTTTGTTTTGATGAATTGCCTGAAGATTTTGACCACCTTGAACCTTATCTTGAATCAGCTATGCATCGTATCCCTGAACTTGAAAAAACGGGTTTACAAGTTTTCTTCAATGGACCAGAATCTTTCACACCCGATGATCGCTACCAACTAGGTGAAGCGCCTGAAGTAAAAAATTACTTTGTTGCAGCGGGTTTTAATTCAGTCGGCATTCAATCAGCTGGTGGCGCAGGTAAAGTACTCGCAGAGTGGATACAAAAAGGCCATGCACCTCAAGATCTATGGGATGTTGATATTCGCCGTAATATGCCTTTCCAAAGTAATAAACCGTACCTCTTTGAACGAACAACCGAGTCGTTAGGTTTGTTATATGAAACGCATTTTCCATTCAAGCAGTTCAAAACAGCTCGAGGCGTTCGGCGCTCTGTATTACATGACAAACTCGAATCACTCGGTGCTGTTTTTGGCGTGGATAATGGTTGGGAAAGAGCCAATTGGTATGCAAATGAAGGCCAAGAACGCCTATATAAATATTCTTATGGCCGCCAAAACTGGTTTGAAAACAATAAAGCTGAGCACGAAGCGGTTAGAAATGGCGTAGGTATTATGGATCAAAGCTCCTTTTCAAAATACCAGGTTGAAGGACCTCATGCCGAGCGTTTTTTGAATCGCATCTGCTCAAACAATGTTGCAGTTCCCGTTGGGAAAATGGTTTATACACAGTGGTTAAATGACCGTGGAGGCATTGAAGCAGATGTCACTGTCACGAGAACAGGAGAGAATAAGTATTTCATTGTTTCCGGCGTAGCAACACAAACGCGAGACATGGACTGGCTGCGTCGAAATAAAGCGGAAAGCGAGTATGTTGTGATTAATGATGTGACATCTGCGTATGCTGTCATTTCGGTTATGGGGCCAAAATCAAGAGACGTTTTAAATAAACTGACTGAAGCGGATATGTCTTTAGAGGGTTTTCCATTTGCAACGTCTAAAGAAATTGACCTTCATTACGCTAAAGTAAGAGCTTCACGTATCACCTACGTTGGCGAGCTTGGTTGGGAGTTATACATTCCAACTGAATACGCCCCAAGTGTTTTTGATGCCATTTTAGACGCCGGTAAAACTTTTGGTATCAAACCATACGGTTATCACACTATGAACTCACTTAGAATGGAAAAATGCTATCGCCATTGGGGACATGATATTACCGATGAAGATACCGTGTTAGAGGCTGGCCTAGCATTTGCATCTGATTTTGAAAAAGAGGGAGGATTCATTGGCAAAGATGCTTTGCTGGCACAAAAAAGTAAAGGCCCATTAACAAAACGGTTCGTTGCATTCTTATTCGATAACCCTGAACCTCTGTGTTATCACGAAGAACCTATTTATGCCGATGGTAAAATTGTGGGACGCACCACAGCAGGAATGTTTGGTCATACTGTCGGTGCAACCGTTGCCATGGGATATATCAACAACGATAGCGGTGTCACGAAAGAGTGGTTAGAATCATCACGCTTTGAAATTGAAGTTGAATGTGAACGTTATCAAGTCACACCTTCACTTCGATCATTCTATGATCCTGCAATGGAAAAAATTAAGTGTTAATCTAGAAGCTCTATTCACACAAATCACCATTGATTAAAAAATGTCAGAAACTGTTGCAATAGCGTTAAGCAAAGCTGAACAAGACCAAATCCGAATAGGCTTACAAATTCGTGATTTACGTAAATCTAAAGGCATTACACTCACTGAAATGGCTGACAAGATCGGCAAGTCAGTTGGCTATATCAGTCAAATTGAGCGGGGCGTTTCAACGTTACCCATTCCTGTATTGCAAATGATTAGCGAAGCATTAGATGTCAAGTTGACATGGTTTTTTCATGGAGACAATGCCCCGGACACCCATGAAACGGGGTATATTGTCCGTAAAAATGCGCGAAGACATCTGGATTTTTTCGGTACAGGTATCAGTGAAGAACTCTTATCACCATGGATGAATGGTGAACATGTTTTGATTCTAACCACGTTTTCGCCATTAGCGCAAAGTGATGCACAGCCACGCAAACGCAAAGGTACCGAGTCCGGCTATGTTAAATCAGGAATCATTGAACTAACCATCGGCACTAAAAAGTTTACATTAAACTCAGGCGACAGCTTTTCCATTACGGGAGATGAGCCACATTTTGTTTCCAATCCATCAAAAGACCAAGATGCCGTCGTTGTCTGGGTATTAGCCGCGGGCGTCTATTAAATACGGGGAGAGTCTAGTATGGAAAACACCATTTCTTGCACAGTTCACTGCCTATGCAAATCTACTAAACTGCACCTAGAAAAGGCAACAACCCATTTAGAAGCCCTGTCATTGTGATATGTGTCGAAAATGGGGTGGTGGCCCATTACTAGGCGTAGAATGCCCATCTGTCACTATTGAGTCGGAACATGTAACCGAATATGCTTCTTCAAACTGGGCGAGTAGGGGGTTTTGCAAACTTTGCGGGACTCACCTTTACTATAAGTTCAATGCTAAATCGCATTATTTTATTCCGGCGGGGCTACTTGATGGTAAAGCGTCTCAATTGACCTTTAAAGAAGAAATTTTCATAGATCAAAAACCCCATTATTATGATTTTGCTAACCGCACTGAAAAACTAACCAAACAACAAACCTATGAGAAATATTCCAAGTAAAGGCATGTCGCTACATTTGTAATTACTCGTAAAATATAGCAATAGCATTTTACGACACGCCTCTTATATATTGTAAAACATGCCCTTTAAAAGGAGTTTTTTCATTCAATTCAGGCTTTGGTCGATATTGCGAATGCGAATAACCTAACCTGACCATTTTTTTACTGAAGGCTGCATGATGTCGGCGACCTGGATCAACCAACCTGATTTCACAATGTTGTTTTGCATGCCGATGAATAAAGTCAGACAATAAATCTATATGTTGTTGCTCATATAAAAGATCTGCACCAATAATCACATCAAACAAACCTAAACCATCATCTACATTGCTCCAATTCGTGCATAAAAACGGAATTCTTCCACAATTATTTAACTTCGTATTTTCAACTAAAAAAGCAGCTGTTTCGGGGTGATAATCCGTTGCCGTAATATCCGCATCACGAGACTTCAACAGTAAACTCGATAATGCGATCCCACAACCCACCTCTAATATACGCTTACCTTTAATGTTAAAACATTCCATTTCACGAGCTAACACTTTACTTGATGCCCATACAACGCCAAACAATGACCATTGTGCGGAAGATATGCCTAACGATTGAGCTTCTCCCAGAGGGTCAGAAAATTCCTGTTTATCCCGTAAACTGCGAATATGAATATCCGTTTTATTATTAAATTCTATCGTTTGATAACGCGTCCTAAAGTTGCTCATAAATGTAGTCTCTTTTGAATAATGAGACGCAACAAGCCATTAGATTCGCTACGTTTTTAACACTATAGGCTTATTATTGTTAGATAGCGAATGTAAGCTGAAAAATAACGTACTTACTGCAACATTGAGGCTCTGTCATCGTTATGTCTTAAAGGGAATATATAATCAATGTTGTATGCATTAATTCAATACTGACACAGTGCAAAATTCAACATCTTCTCTTTATCTTGATAATTTTTCTGCGATTCATACGCACTATTGCCCGAAAAAAATTTTATTAGTCACGGGTCAACAATCATATGTTAGGTGTGGCGCTAAAGAGGATATTGAGCAAGTTTTTCCCGAAAAAAACTATGTTCAGTTTAATAAATTTTCAACTAACCCCAAGTTAGAAGATGCCATAAGCGGTGCGAATCTTGCACTTAAGCATAATATTGATTTAATCCTCGCGATTGGCGGTGGCAGTGTTATTGATATGGCAAAATTGATTAAAGCGTTGATGCCAGACCCAACGAAAGCTAAAGACATCGTAACAGGGAAATCACCGATTAAAGAGTTAAAAACGCCTTTAGTCGCCATCCCAACCACAGCGGGTTCTGGTAGTGAAGCTACTCATTTTGCTGTTGCTTACATCGCTAAAGAAAAGTTTTCCTTAGCCTCACCACATTTATTGCCAAATGCTATCGTTTTAAAGGAAACCTTTTTACACTCCTCATCTCCATACCAAAGAGCTGTTAATGTATTAGATGCACTCGCTCAAGCTATTGAAGGTTACTGGGCTGTCAATTCAACACCACAAAGCCGTCAACTGTCTTTGTCAGCAATAACATTATTAGTCAAGCATTTGCCCAGAGTTGTCTATGAGAATGATAGCAATGCTTTAAAAGAGATTTTATGGGCAGCACATCTTGCCGGGCAAGTGATTAATATCACCAAAACGACCGCTCCACATGCTTTTTCCTATGCATTTACAAGCTATCACGACATACCACATGGCCATGCAGTCTGGCTCACGCTTCCGACAATATTTGAAATTCACCTGCGAGCAACAGTATCAGATGTGATAGACCCAAGAGGCAGAGAGCACCTTATGATCATCATGCATTCTTTAGTTAACGCACTAAATATAAACCCTCAACACCCCAAATCGGCATTACAAGAGATGATGAAAGCTATCGGCATAGAGCCAAATATGCATTTAATAGGCCTTAACAATAAAGATGAACGGGCATTTGCTGCCCAACAAGTGAATATTGAAAGACTTAACAATAACCCTGTCACGATGAATCAGCGCCAAGTAGATTTGATTTTCAACCTATAACCGTACAAATAACTAAAACTGTGTTAGTTAGCATAAGCTTTTGCTGGCAACCATGTCGTTAACTCAGGAGTCATAAAAACAATCGCCAAGCCAATTAATTGCAAAATAACAAACGGAATAATTCCTCTGTAAATATTCCCCAAGGTAATCTCAGGAGGACAAACGCCTTTTAAATAGAATAGGGCAAAACCCACAGGAGGGGTCAAGAAGGATGTCTGCAAGGTTACCGCGACTAAAATGGCAAACCAAACCACCGATGGATTATCCACAATGCCATAGCCTTCAACTGGAATATTTAAGCCTATAACAACTGGCAGCATTAATGGCATGATAATCAGTGTGATTTCAATCCAATCAAGCAAAAAGCCTAATAAGAAAATAATAAACAAGATAAACACAACGACCATGTAAGGGTTATCAAAAGAACCCAACACCATCTGTTCGATGATTTCATCTCCACCATATCGACGTAGAATAAATGCAAAGAAATTTGCTGCGATGAAAATTCCTACGATATATCCTGAAACATTCAATGTTTGACGCATCACGTCTTTAAATACCTTCAAATTAAGGTTTCGACTCGTTAACGCAAGAATAGTTGCACCTAACGCACCCAAACCAGATGCTTCTGTTGGTGTAGCAATACCAAAAAAGATAGACCCTAAAACCACTAAAATCAGAATCATTGGGGGTATCACCGACAGCAACACATCCATAACCACTTTCATAGAAACAGGCTCTCTATTTTCGGGCAAAGGCATCGCTGATGGTTTGAGCAAACCATAGATCACAATATACGTAATATACAAGCCACCTAACAACAAACCGGGGAATAACGCGCCCATGAAAAGATCACCCAAACTGATAGCGAGTTGATCTGACATAATCACCAGCATTATTGAAGGAGGGATAAGAATACCTAAAGTTCCTGAAGCAGCAATGGTTCCGGTAGCAATAGGTTTATCATAGTTTTGCGCCATCATCGTGGGAATGCCCATAACACCCAACAAAACAACCGATGCGCCAATCACTCCGGTAGATGCTGCTAAGATAATACCAATCAACATAACCGTAATCGCTAAACCACCTTTTAATGCACCAAACAATGTTTGCATGGACTTCATCATCCGCTGAGCAACGCCGGATTGATCTAGCATTAATCCCATAAAAATAAACATTGGGAGAGCCACTAGAACGGGGTTTTTAATAGCACCACCAAAAAAACGTCCTGCCGTTGCAAATAGTTTTTGATAGCTAATTCCTGTTTGTTCAAAGGCAATAAATTCATTAATTGTCCGACGGTTGGGATCAAGGATAACTTCACCCAGTAAAACAAATAATAAACTGACTCCCACTAAAGCAAACGCCACAGGAATACCGCGAAATAACATAAAAATAAATGTTAAAAACATCAGTAATATCATCCACTGATTCAAGTCCATTGCCTTACCAAAAAAAGAAAGAATTTCCATAAAATTATACTTCTCTATGATTTTGCCAGTTTTTGGCAATGCTAATGACAAAGACAACAATCACCACACCAAGTCCCACCCAGGTTGAATATTCCAATAAAGGTTCTCGTGGGATACGACGAACATGCAAATCAGGCTGAGTAAAATGCGTGTACCACCACATACAGTAATACGATAAACGCTCACAAAGAAACCAGATGATAGGGAGAGCACCTATGCAAATCTTCCATATTGCAGGCTTTGATATGAGTGCTAAGTTACGGTACAACGAAGAAAATGCTGCGACCATTGCTAAAACAAACAAAACCGGTAATGACATTTTTAATAAATACAGCTTATGTAACCCATTTGGGCTATCCGAACCTTCACTGGCAACCCATGATGAATAGGCATAATGCATTAAAACATCCGCCATAATCCCTAAGAAAGGCAGTAGTAACCATCCGAGCGCAAAAATTTCTACTTTAGCTTTTTTCTTCGAAGAAAAATGTTGATGAAGGATATCTACTCGTACATGGCTGCTGGTTGTAATCGCATAAGCAAAACCAACAACCATAGCAAAACCATACATCCACCATTGAGCATCGTCTAACCATGCTTGATTCAAGCCCATTTTTCGTAAAATAACTTGGGACACAATCGCAAGAATAAGAACAGGAAAAAGCCATGCCACGACATTCGCAACATTCACCACTAAGCGATCACTCCAAAGATGATTTTCTTTATCCTTTTCTCCTGGATCAGAGATGGCAATTAACTCAATAGGATCTTCCGGTATTTGCGATGACACGATTTAGCCCCTCATACGAATGATAAAATTAAATAAGATGATAAGAAAAGGAAGACTAACGCCATAGTTAGTCTCCCAATACCTTATTGACAGTAAGAAATACTGTTTTTATTTACGAGGCAGATAGTTTTGAGACCACACTTTATAACCTTTACGATACTCTTGAAGGTCATCCCACACGAGTTTAAAGAATTTATCTTCAGCCGCTAATTCAGCTGCTACTTCATTCCAGTTTTTTTCAAAAGCAGCAAGAATTTCTGGACTCCAAACCTTGTTAATTACACCGTTTTTAGTTTCATTCTCAACCATTGCAGCATAGTTAGTTGCTTCACCTTCGGCATAATTAGTGGTGATATTTGCAAGGCATGACACTTCAATTTGTTTTTTTGCAGAGTCAGACAAACCATCATATTTATCTTTGTTTATTAATAACTCAAATATCGTTGATGGTTGGTGCCATCCTGGGAAATAATTATATTTAGCAATTTTATGGAAGCCTAAACGTGCGTCAATTTTGGGCATCGAAAATTCCGTTGCATCAATTGCTCCGCGCTCAAGAGCAGGAAAGATATCACCAGCGGCAAGAAGGGAGGTAGACACACCCATTTTTTCCATCACTTTCGCACCTAACCCAAAGAAGCGCATATTCAGACCTTTCAAGTCAGCAACTGTTTTGATTTCCTTTTTAAACCACCCCGAAGTTTCAGGGGCAATAATTCCGCATGGAATCGTTTTAACGTTATAGCCATTATCGTCGTACATCTGTTGCCACAGTTTTGCACCATCGTCATTGAGAATCCAACCCAAAAACTCCCCCGTTTCAGGCCCAAAGGGCACTGCAGCAAATAATGACGCTGCTTTTAGTTTACCTTGCCAATAACCTGATGTGGCATAAGCTGAATCAACTGAACCATTGGATACTGCATCTAATGCTTCTAACGTAGGAACCAGTTTACCTGGATCAAAATGTTTGAAATTAACTTCATTAGATATGCCATTGATTTTATTTACAAAATCAACACCAGCTGTTCCGAGAATTGGCAAATTTTTACCAAAAGCTGAGGTCATTTCTAGTGTATCTGGTGCAGCGGATGCGCCCGTAGATAAAGAAAGGCCTAATAGGCCCGCAAGTATTTTTTTCTTCATGCTGTTCTCCGGTTTAATTTTATTTTTATTTTTTGCTAAATCACATATTTAGCAATTTTTTTAAAGCCTGAGCGATTACTTCTGAATAACACCAATCCATTCAAGAAAAGTCTGTCAACTCAGCTAAAAATGTCGGACCAGTAAAAGATCATAAATGTGTATTGAATGATAAGAATCGTTATTCAATATTTTAAAATTCTACTTACGACCTCTTAAAATCGAGGTTCATTGTGTATTGTCACATTTTTGATGTCAACAAAAAGTAGTCAATAGGTCTTACCAATAAGGCTTTCCACAATAACAACTCACTATTTCTACCAAAATAATACATTATCGGCATTGCTGATATGCATTCATACTCAGGGAAACTTGATAATCTGCTTGTTTTAATTTATCTACAAAAGACAAACTTTGATCATAATCATCAATGGTATATCTTAAATTACCATTTAATTGAAACCAATCACCTTGATTTCTTCTTTGAGAATTCAAGTTAAAATTCATGCTTTTCAAGCTAATCAACTCAATTCCAGATTCTTTGGCTATTTCAGTAATATCCGATTGAATTTTTTTCACTTCAGCATCCGCTAACATCGCCTTTTCGACCATCAAATCAAAGCGAACATTTAATTCAGTTGTTTCTGTGAAATCACAAATATTTTTAGCTGATTTCCTCGCTTCAATAGAAGATGCTTGAACAATAGACAATCCAGAACTCACGCTCAAAAAACTTATTCCCGCAATTAATAGTATTTTTTTCATTTCACCACGCTGATTTAATTCAAATATTTTTCATAAAATTTGATTATTCACTATATATCAGCGCTATGAATCCCTAACTAAATATTTGTAATATTCACTTATCACACCTACAACATGCAATATCGCTTTATTTTTTCCAAAAAAAAGCCTCGCATCAAGCGAGGCTTTTTTGTAAAGAATAAAAAATTTATTTCTTTTTCGCTTCTTCTTTTGCTTTTGCGTCGGCAATCACTTCATCGGCGACATTCTTAGGACATGCTTGATAGTTCAAGAATTCCATTGAGAATTGGCCTCGACCAGAAGTCATTGTTCGCAAATCACCAATATAACCAAACATCTCAGAAAGAGGGACATCTGCTTTAATTTGCGCACCAGTCACACCTAGCTCTTGAGACTTCATCATGCCACGGCGACGATTCAAGTCACCAATCACATCACCAACATGATCTTCTGGAGTGAAAACATCAACCTTCATCATTGGCTCAAGAATTTGTGGACCCGCTTTTGGCAATGATTCACGGTAAGCCGCTTTTGCAGCAATCTCAAAAGCAACAGCTGATGAATCCACGGCGTGGAAACCACCGTCAGTCAATGTAACTTTAATGTCTTCTACAGGGAAACCAGCTAATACGCCTTTTTCCATTGAATCCTTAAAGCCTTTCTCAACAGCAGGCCAGAATTCACGAGGAACATTACCACCAACCACTTTTGATTCAAATTCATAACCCGCACCGGCTTCATTTGGCTCAATTGTATATTCGATTTTCGCGAATTGACCAGAACCACCTGATTGCTTCTTGTGCGTGTATGCATCTTCAATAGTACGAGTAATTGTTTCGCGGTAAGCAACCTGAGGCGCACCCACTTCACATTCAACACCGTGTGTACGCTTCAAAATATCAACTTTAATATCTAAATGAAGCTCACCCATGCCTTTCAAAATTGTTTCACCAGACTCTTGATCAGTTTCAACAATAAATGATGGATCTTCTGCAACCATTTTACCCAGAGCTATACCCATTTTTTCTGTTGCTGCTTTATCTTTCGGGAAAACAGCCATTGAAATCACAGGCTCAGGGAAAACCATCGGCTCTAATGTTGCTGGAGACTTGGGGTCGCATAAAGTATGACCAGTCTGAACATTTTTCATGCCAACAATCGCAACAATATCACCAGCTTGACATGAATCAAGTTCATTACGATCTTCTGCTTCCATCTCTACGATACGGCCAACACGTTCCGTTTTGCCCGTGAAGCTATTCATAATAGTATCGCCTTTGTTGATCTTACCTGAATAGATACGAACAAAAGTTAGAGCACCAAAACGATCATCCATAATTTTGAATGCTAATGCTCGAAGAGGGCGATCCGCATCAACAACAGCAAACTCACCTGTTTCATTACCTTCCATATCAACTTCTGGTTGAGGCTCAACTTCAGTTGGGCTAGGTAAGTAGCTAACGACTGCGTCCAATACTAATTGAACACCTTTGTTTTTGAATGCTGAACCACAGTAAGTAGGGAAGAAATCAAGTGCAATAGTCCCTTTACGGATACATGCTTTAATCGTGTCAATGCTTGGCTCTTCACCTTCAAGGTAAGCTTCCATCGCATCATCATCTTGCTCAAGCGCTGTTTCAATAAGTTGCTCACGATATTCAGCCACTTTGTCAGCCATATCAGCAGGAACATCTTTAACTTCATATTTTGTTGGATCACCTGAATCATCCCAAACATAGGCTTTTTCAGTTAATAGATCCACAACACCGACGAAATCATCTTCAATACCAATTGGTAGAACCATGATAAGAGGGTGGGCACCTAACACATTTTTGACTTGATCAGTCACACGATAGAAATCAGCGCCCATACGATCAAGCTTATTCACAAAAATAACTCGCGCAACTTCTGATTCATTCGCATAGCGCCAGTTAGTTTCTGATTGAGGCTCAACACCACCAGAACCACAGAATACCCCGACACCACCGTCTAGAACTTTCAATGAACGGTAAACTTCAACCGTGAAATCAACGTGTCCCGGTGTGTCAATAATATTGAAACGATGGCTGTCCCACTCACACGTCACCGCAGCAGACTGAATCGTAATACCACGTTCTTGCTCTTGCTCCATAAAGTCAGTTGTTGCTTCACCATCGTGAACCTCACCAATTTTATGAATCTTACCCGTTAAGCTAAGAATACGTTCAGTCGTTGTTGTTTTACCCGCGTCTACGTGGGCGAAGATACCAATATTACGGTATTTAGATAGATCTGCCATGTCTAACTCGTCTCGTTATCAATGTTTGTTTTGAGCCCACTTTTTAAAACAATTTCAAAAATGAGGGACAAAACCGTTAAAATCATGTTCACGTGAGTTATAAATAATTTTCATAGAACCGACGCAAAACACTGCAATTTTTTCAGAAAGCGGATAGTACACATAGCGTCACGATATATAAAGCGTTATTCATGAAAAAAGCACTATAAAAGCTATAGAAAACCAATCTTTAATGACAAATACTAGCGTTACCATTAAAACTTAACAATTTCACTATGAAAACGATAAACCAATCAGCACAAAGCGTTTACGAATACTGCTTAAAGCACCATCTAGTTTTGGCAACCGCTGAATCGTGTACCGGAGGGTTAGTTAGCGCAGAAATAACTGAGATTGCTGGCAGCTCTCACATGTTCGACCGCGCATTTATCACTTATAGTAATGAAGCTAAAAAGGACATGTTAAACGTATCCGATACTAGCTTAAATACATATGGCGCCGTTAGTGAAACAGTCGCCACAGAAATGTTAACTGGCGCACTTAAACATTCAAATGCATCACTAGCGGTTTCCATCACAGGGATAGCCGGACCAGGCGGCGGAACCATAGAAAAACCTGTTGGCACGGTTTGTTTTGCCTGGGGTTCAGAAACAGCACAGTCCGCAGATACCCAACACTTCACTGGAAACAGGGCAGATGTTCGCAATGCCGCCGTGAAACATGCATTTAACTGCCTGCTAAGCTTCATTCAATTACATTATCAGTCAGAGCTGTAAACGCAGTATTTTCAATTTTTTGAGCACTTCAACGTCAAATCAAAGCCGTTTTATTAGCAAACCATTGAATCCAGTCAATATAAAACGAAAAAAACGTTTTTTTTAAGATATTTTTTTGACTCTACTTCATGCTGTCTATATGATTCGCGCCACAGAAATTTAAACTGCAATGACAGTTTTTGAGGGTATCCAAAATGGCAGTCCAGAAAAGTAAAAAATCATCGTCGCGTAAAGGTATGCGTCGTTCACATGATGCATTAAATGTATCAACATTATCTTCAGACACAACGACTGGTGAGCAACACCGTCGTCACCAAGTGACAGCAACAGGTCACTATCGTGGTAAAAAAGTCGTCAACGTAAAAGGCGCTTAATTCACGCATCACAGGTTTTGCGAAACAGAGCAGTGACACGATCAACTCTCTGCTTCGCATCCTTGATGAATACCTTTCCAAAAATATTCTAACCAGAGTATTCTTAAAATAGATTCTTAATCACTACGCTTTACAGCGATAAAAGTGATACGCTACGCTAGCCTTAGAAGAAGAAGCTATTTATACAATAACAAGAATTGAATACTTGCTTATACTATGACAACCATTTCCATCGATGCCATGGGCGGCGATTACGGCCCCAGCATCACAATACCAGCAGCCATTCAAGCACTTGAATCAGACACTGAGCTGAGCGTTATCCTTGTCGGTAATGAAAATGATATTCACCAGTGCTTGAACAATGAAAATACTAGCAATGTCTCCGAAAGACTGAGCATTGTCCATGCAAGCCAAGTGGTTGAAATGGATGAAGCTCCAGCACTTGCGTTAAAGAAGAAAAAAGACTCATCAATGCGCATTGCCATCAATCTTGTTAAAGAAGGGCGCTCTGATGCCGCAGTCAGTGCAGGTAATACTGGCGCACTGATGGCAACATCCCGATTTGTACTAAAGATGATCCCAGGCATTGAACGCCCAGCAATTTGTTCTGTTTTACCCACAGAACACAGCACTGTTCACATGCTTGACCTTGGTGCTAATGTTGATTCAACACCAGAAATGCTCTTACAGTTTGCCTATATGGGCTCTGAAGTATGCACCGTCACTCACAATATTGAGCATCCTCGCGTTCATTTACTCAATGTTGGGTCTGAGGAAATTAAAGGTAACGCCAAAGTCAAAGCAACTGCAGAGCTTTTAAGCAATACCAACCTAAATTTTCAAGGCTATATAGAAGGTGATGAAATTTTTACGGACAAGTCAGATGTCATAGTCTGTGATGGCTTCGAAGGCAATATAGCGTTAAAAACCTCTGAAGGCGCAGCAAAATTAATTAGCAATATTGCCAAAGAAGAATTTTCTAAAAGCCTCTTTCGCAAACTTGTCGCTATGTTTTCAATACGCACATTTAAATCCATCAAAAAGCGCTTAGACCCAAGACTCTATAACGGAGCAACACTCGCAGGATTACGTGGCGTTGTCATCAAAAGTCATGGAGGCGCGGACACCTTTGGCTTTCTTACCGCCATCAAAGTAGCCAGCAAAGAAGCAAAACGCCAACTTCCAGAGCGAATTTCTACAGCGATAGCTCAAATTCCAAGCAAAGAGAGTTTCGAAACTCCCGCTCCAGAAAAAGTGACTCAATCATCAACGTGATTGTGTTAAAAGCAACATTCATTTTATCGCCTATCTACAGACGACAATCAAAACGACTTAATTACTAAATCAGCACCACGGAGCCATTTAATGAGTACAGCATTCATTTTTCCCGGTCAAGGATCACAAACAATCGGCATGCTCTCAGCACTAGCCGAGCAACACAGCAGTATTCTTGATACATTTTCAACTGCATCAACCGCACTTGGCTATGACCTTTGGGACCTATGCCAAAATGGGCCAGCTGAAAAATTAGGACAAACAGAATTCACCCAGCCAGCACTGCTAACAGCGGGCGTCGCTGTATGGCGTGTCTGGAATGAACTAGGCGGTGCTAAACCTGAAGTAATGGCAGGGCACAGTCTAGGCGAATATACGGCTCTAACATGCGCTGGCGCTATCGCTTTTGAAGATGCCGTAACACTGGTTCAAGACCGAGGCCGTTATATGCAAAGCGCTGTTCCCGCTGGAGAAGGCGCTATGGCCGCTATTATTGGCTTAGAGGATGAAGCTGTAGTGAAAGCTTGCGAAACCGCTTCAAAAAATGGTGTTATTCAAGCCGTTAATTTTAATGCGCCAGGACAAGTTGTCATTGCTGGCCAGAAAAGCGCCATCGATGAATCGGTTGATATATTCAAAGCCGCTGGCGCAAAACGCGTACTCCCTTTACCTGTCAGTATTCCTGCTCATAGCAAATTAATGACCCCAGCTGCTGAAAAGCTGCGTGAACGCATTGCATCCATTGATGTCTCCATGCCGCAAATCCCGGTTATTCACAATTGCAATGTCAGCATAGCTAGCTCAAAAGACGTTGTTCGTGAAAACCTAGTGACTCAACTCGACTCGCCAGTACTATGGGTCAGCAGCATTCAAAAAATGATTTCTGACCATAATGTCACCAAAGCGATTGAAAGCGGGCCAGGCAAGGTATTATCCGGCATGATTAAACGCATCTCAAAAGAGACAGCTACTGCCGCAGTTGATACACCAGATGCAATGACCGCTGAAGTCGCATAAAATACACTCAACCAAAACTATATAAAACTTTAGATAAACCATTAAAATGATTGAT
This sequence comes from Arenicella sp., assembly GCA_050633585.1. Lineage (GTDB taxonomy): Bacteria > Pseudomonadota > Gammaproteobacteria > Arenicellales > Arenicellaceae > CALKZN01. Next base: position 7,875 of record JBOEGT010000051.1, on the reverse strand, counting down.
TTAAAAGGAAAAATAGCACTTGTTTCAGGAGCTTCAAGAGGCATAGGTAAAGCAATCGCTCTGACACTAGGAAATGCAGGTGCAACCGTGATTGGCACAGCAACTTCTGATGCTGGAGCTGAAGCAATCTCCAACTACATGTCTGAAGCGGGTATGAATGGCCGAGGCGCCAAGCTTAACGTGACAGAAACTGACAGCATCACTGAAACGCTTAAGGCGATCACTGAAGAATTTGGTGCGCCAACCATATTAGTCAATAATGCAGGGATTACAAAAGACAACCTCATGCTTCGTATGAAAGAAGAGGAATGGGATAATGTCATGGACACAAACTTAAAGTCTGTATTCAGCTTATCGAAAGCAGTTTTGCGCGGCATGATGAAAGCAAAAGGTGGCCGCATCATTAATATCACATCAGTGGTGGGCGCTTCAGGAAATCCTGGGCAAGCCAACTATTGTGCCTCTAAAGCCGGCGTAATTGGTTTTACTAAATCACTAGGTCAAGAGGTTGCTACAAGAGGCATCACAGTCAACGCGGTCGCTCCAGGCTTCATCGCCACAGACATGACTGAAGCATTAAATGAAGACCAAAAGGCATCTATCTATCAATCCATTCCTGCGGGTCGCATGGGTAAACCAGAAGAAATCGCATCAGCAGTCGCGTTTTTAGCATCAGATGAAGCATCATATATCACAGGCACTACTATGCATGTCAACGGTGGCATGTATATGGCATAAATAAGCATTATTTCATGGAATAAATTTGAAATAACTGTTTCCCAATTAATTTTTTAGCTATAATTCGCGCCGGACCAAACATTAATTTTAATGGTTTTTTGCTTATTTAAGCGTTACTAAACGAGGACATATACCAATGAGCAGTATTGAAGAAAGAGTAAAGAGTATTGTAGTTGAACAACTTGGCGTCAATGAAGATCAAGTCACAAACGCAGCGTCATTTGTTGATGACTTGGGTGCAGACTCTTTAGACACTGTTGAGCTAGTAATGGCTCTAGAAGAAGAGTTCGATACAGAAATCCCTGATGAAGAAGCTGAAAAAATTGCTACAGTTCAAGCAGCGATTGATTATGTCAATTCAAACTCATAATTTGAATAGACTAACCGCTCTCTGTTAGAGACTGAAAAAGCCGCTTTTAAAGCGGCTTTTTTGTTTTTATAAGCATATCAAATTGACAGTCAGGTGCCTCTAACATCTTCAAAAGCCTTTTAAAAAAGCTAACTCAATCAAAAAAAAATACAACCTATATAAGCCACAACGAAGGATCACCCTGTCTGCAGAATCAGTCTTCGCCTTAACATCAGAATACCCCCTTGCTCAAGTAAGCCCAGCCAAATCCAACAAAGCGCTTCGCAGCTCAGCCTGACTAGCATCAATATCAAGATACCAACCACATTCGTTAGACAAACTTATCCATTGGCAACAAAAAACCTACTATAGCAAGCTATGCTTTTAATGAATCAAAGCGACTACTGGCTGTGCAAATATAAAGCTTTTAAATAAAGCTTCAGAAACAAAAAAAATATGGCAGAATTAGCGATCGAGTTTTTAGGAACAAAAAGTTTATAAATATGAGTAAAAGACGCGTAGTTGTAACTGGGATAGGTATTATTTCTCCTGTAGGAGCTAACTTAAAAGATAATTGGAAAAATATTTCAGAAGGGGTGAGCGGAATATCAAAAATCTCTCGCTTTGATACTGAAGGCTTTCCATGTAGCGTTGCTGGAGAAGCAACCGACTTCAATGTCGAAAATTACATGAGCCCTAAAGAAGCACGTAAAATGGACCGATTCATCCAAATCGGAATGGCTGCAGGCATTGATGCATTCAAAGATTCAGGCTTAGAAGTCACAGAAGAAAATGCGCCTCAAATCGGTGCTTACATTGGTTCTGGTATCGGCGGCATTGAAACCATCCAAAAAACATCCATCATGTTCAATGAACGAGGCCCTCGTCGCGTTTCGCCATTTTTCGTGCCTAGCGCCATCATTAACATGATCTCTGGCAATCTTTCCATAGAATTGGGACTAAAAGGCCCAAACCTATCCATGGTCACTGCCTGCACCACAGCCACTCATGCTATCGGTGAAGCGGGTCGAATCATTGAATATGGCGATGCTGATGTCATGCTCGCTGGTGGAGCAGAAGCAGCTATTACTGACACCGCCATTGCTGGTTTTGGCAATGCAAAAGCACTCACTGGCCGTGACTGCGATCCAACAGAAGCTTCGTGCCCATGGGATGAGGCAAGAGACGGATTCATCATGGGAGAGGGCGCTGCGGTACTAGTGCTTGAAGAATTGGAGCACGCCAAAAAACGCGGGGCAACTATTTATGCCGAGCTCGCAGGCTTTGGCATGAGCGGTGACGCATACCATATGACATCTCCAAGCCCTGGTGGCGAAGGCGGGTCACGATGTATGGATTCAGCCATGAGAAATGCTGGCTTAAATCCAGAAGACATTCACTATCTCAATGCTCATGGCACCTCTACACCATTGGGAGACTTAGCCGAGACTCAAGGCATTAAATTGAGCTTCGGATCTAACGTTAAAAATCTTGCAGTTAGCTCAACAAAATCCATGGTTGGCCATTTACTTGGCGCAGCTGGCGGTGTTGAAGCGGTCTACACCATCATGGCGATCAAAGATCAAATTGCGCCTCCTACTATTAATTTGCATAACCCATCAGAAGGCTGCGATTTAGATTACGTCCCTAACACTGCACGTGATATGAAAATCGACGCGGCCTTAAGTAACTCATTTGGTTTTGGCGGAACGAACGGCACCTTAGCGTTTACACGCTACTCATAATCATTTTTAACACGCCATAAAGATTAGGTTTTGAGTAATATCTTCGTTAATGGTCAAGCGCAGACAACCATATCTGCGCTTGATCGTGGGTTGCTATATGGAGATAGCATATTTGAAACAATTGCCTTATTAAAAGGAAAACCATTAATGATCGATGCTCACTTAAATCGATTAAAAAAAGGAATTTTCACTCTCGGATTTAATGTAGACATATCAACACTAAAACAAGAGCTTGGTTTGTTTTTAAAACAACCCAGTTTAAACCTAAACCAAAGTAAATGTGTCTTGCGATTAACCATTACTCGAAGCGAACAATCTCGAGGTTACCAACCGATTGCAGGTGCTCCTGCCACTAGGATTTTATCGCTACATGATTGGCCAGACTATCCAGAGAAGCTATATTCAGAAGGGATAACGATGGGAGTTAGCGATATTCATTATGCTCACCAACCCGCATTAGCGGGCATAAAACATGGCAATCGCTTAGAACAAGTGCTTGCAGCACAATCTATTCCTCAACACCAAGACGATGTAGTTATGCTAGACAGTAAAAAGCACCTCATTTCGTCGAGCAAAGGAAATCTTTTCATCAAAATTGGTCAAGAATGGTTAACCCCAGATTTAACAATGTGTGGCATCAATGGTGTAACGCGTGACGCTGTTTTAGCACATTTTTCTTCAACCTCCACTTTACACAGCATCGCTCACATACCACTTGATGAGTTGACGTCAAAAATTGATCACATCGAAGCAGCATTTACTTGCAATAGCATCATGGGAATTGTGCCGATCAAAACATTGTTAGACACATCACTCCATTCAGTCAATGAATGCAATGCTCTTCGACAAACCTTACTCAACAGCAATATAATCGCTTCATGAAACGCTTTTTCTTCTTCTTTTCTATCTTCATTTGTTTTTTTATCGCCGCATCAGCGCTTTATGTCAATAGCATATGGAATGAACCCACAAAGGCTATTAATTCACCCTTTATGGTGCCCAAAGGTAAGGGTTTAAACTGGGTCGCCCACAGACTTGAAGCCGACAAAATTATCCCAAACGCTACAATTTTCAAGTTATTTCAACGCCTAAAGCATCCTAACGCTAAAGTGAAGGCCGGAGAATTCAACCTATCTACAACAATGAGCCAATCTGAATTAATTGAAAAATTCGACAAGGGCGACGTCATTTCTTACCAAGTGACGTTAATAGATGGTTGGAATTTCAAGCAATTCAAACAGCACTTGTCCAAAAACGAAAGATTAATCTCAACCATTAAAAACATGTCTGACCAAGACATACTAAAAGCAATCGGCGCCAAGGAATCACATCCAGAAGGATTATTTGCCCCTGAAACGTACTTTTTCCAAAATGGTGACTCAGACCTAGATATCCTGAAACGCAGCTATGAAAACCAACAAGAAACTCTTGAAACAGCCTGGAAAGCGTACACGAGCAATAGCAAGAACATCGACAACAAAAAACATATCGACTCGCCCTATAAAGCATTAATCCTAGCCTCGATTGTCGAAAAAGAAACCGGCAAAGAATCCGAACGAGAAACAATCTCAGGAGTATTCTATAACCGATTGAAAGTAGGAATGAAACTGCAAACTGACCCAACAGTAATATACGGCATGGGAGATCGTTACAAGGGTAATATTAGGCGCAAAGACCTAAGAACAGACACCATATACAACACCTATACGCGCTACGGCTTACCACCAACACCTATTGCTATGCCGGGAAAAGCATCCATCTTAGCCGCGCTAAACCCACAAAAAACTGACTCAATATTCTTTGTAGGCAAGGGAGATGGAAGTCATTATTTTTCTAAAACACTCAAAGAACATAATCGAGCTGTTGCTAAGTACCAGCTAGGCCAATAGACACCGCAACACATAATCACTCACATGAATCCAAGCCATTCATCATCACACAACAAGTCGACTAGTCAATTCATCAGCATTGAAGGGCAAGACGGCGCAGGAAAGACAACAAATTTAGAATTTATATGCCAACAACTCACTAAAAATAAAATCCCTTACATTGTCACTAGAGAACCGGGTGGAACCCCCCTAGGTGAATCTATCAGAGATATTTTATTAAATCGTAACGAGTTAGAAATCACACCCATTTCAGAATTGTTGCTGATGTTTGCGGCAAGGGCGCAACACCTTGAAAATGTTATTGAACCTGCCTTAAGGAAAGGGGTTTGGGTGGTTTGTGATCGGTTTACAGATGCCTCCTTTGCCTATCAAGGTGGAGGTCATGGCATCCACGCATCAACCATCCAAACGTTCGCAGATATCGTACAAAAAAATAGGGTGCCTAACCTTACCATCATGCTGGATGTCGACATTCAAACAGGAGAGTCCAGAGTTAACACACGCAATCAAGAAAAAGATCGCTATGAACAACAACAATCAGACTTCAAAACACGAGTGAGAGATACCTACTTATCTTTGGCTAAAGCCGAACCTGAACGCATTAAACTGATTGATGCATCTAACAGTATTGAGAATGTAACCGCTCAAATCTCAACGATATTGTCAGAATTTATTAAAATAAAAACAAAGACTTAAGCCTAACTCTTAACAGAAATGCAAGATAAAAAAAACTCACTACTGGATTCATTATCTACTAACTTTCCTTGGACTGAACGCATCTGGAAAAACCTAGAGTCCCAGACTCAAACACTGAATTCAGCACTTTTTTTTGGCAAGCCAGGATTAGGGAAATCGCACACCGCTTTAAAATACACCATGCAACTACTTCAGAACAATGAAGTGTTTTTAAGTGGAAATCACCCTGATGTGCACGTCTTATTGCCTGAAGAAGAAGCAATAGAGCTATTAAAAAATGAAGATTTAGAGGAGGGCTTAGATTGCAAAAATATGTCCCCACAAGAGCTCATTGCCGCTTATGGAAGTCGTTATTTTGAAAAAAGCTCAGCAAAACCAAAAAAAATCATATCAGTACAGCAAATCAGAGCGCTGATTGAGCAAGTTGTACAACACCCAAATTTATCGAAGCATAAAGTTGTCATCATTAAAAGTGCTGACAAAATGAACACAAATTCCGCGAATGCGCTACTAAAAACACTAGAAGAACCTCCTCAGAACACCAGCTTCATATTATTAGCCGATCAAATAGAAAGGCTACCCATCACCATTCGCAGTCGTTGCGCAGAGTTTCATTTTCGAGCACCTGATCAGGAGATAGGTCTCCAATGGTTAGAGCAACAGGGGTTACATGAACACACGGAATCCTATTTAATGATGGCGAACCAAGCACCTTTACAAGCCATTGAGCTTGCAAAAGCCAAGGAGATTGAAAACCTCAGAACCTTATTTAGCTCTATAAACCAATTATGGGCAAAAAAAATATCACCGCTTGAACTAGCAACTCAATGGAAGAAGTTCGAATTTCAGAATATTTTCAACCACTTAAATAGATTTTTAACTGACTTAACCAAGTTAAAATCAATCAACGTTCATCCTGGTAGCACCGAGCCGCCTGAACACTTGTTTTATCCTGTACAAAAAGACTGGTGTACTAAAATCGCATTAAGTGTCGAATTTGAAGGCCTATTCAATACAATAGACGAGATACAATCTATTCAACGCTTAGGGAATGGACCTAGCGATAAACAGCTACTACTCGAAAATGCAGCCATTCAACTCGAAAAACTTGCTCAAAACCACGCGTAATGGCGTATCATCAACATAATGAATTTTCAACTCAGTAATTTCATACAATGACAAAGAAAAACCGCCCAGCAGTTATAGCGCTTAAGATACCGGACAAACAAGCCTTATATATGGCTTACATGCCGTACCTGAAACGTCGCGGCATGTTTGTTGCCAGCAAAACGAGCCAAGCAAAAATTGGCGACGAAGTATTCCTTATACTCGACATTTGGTGTGAACCAGAAAAGTTTAACATCTCAGGGAAGGTCGTTTGGGTCACCCCTGAAAATGCCCAAAACGGAAAAAAAGCCGGCTTTGGCGTCCAATTTTCAGAAAATGAATCACAACGTGTTTCCTCAACTATTGAACGAATTCTTGGCAATTCATTAAATAGTAAATATGACACTTTAACCATGTAGTCCAACCGGACACACAAACCACCATGCTAGTTGACTCTCATTGCCATATTAACTTTGAACCGCTTGCTGAAAAAATTGATGACGTTTTAGCCAATGCAAAAACAAACAATATTGGGCACATGCTCTGCGTTTCAGTAAACCTCGAAGACTTCCCACAAGTAGAATCACTAGCGCTTCAACATGAGCATATTTTTGCCTCAGTTGGCGTTCATCCTTGCGAAAGAAAAGGGCGTGAACCCAGCGCAAAGGAACTGATTGATATTGGGCAACAACCTCACATTGTTGCCATTGGCGAAACAGGCTTAGACTACTTTCGTGTCGAAGATGAAGACATGACATGGCAACACCAACGCTTCATAAATCACATTGAAGCCGCTAAAACAGTTGATAAACCACTCATCATCCATACCAGAAACGCTGCCGATGACACCATGAAAATGCTCAAGGAAGAGGGCGCTGACCAATGTAAAGGGGTTATGCACTGCTTTGCAGAAGACTGGGAAACCGCCGAAAAAGCACTTGATTTGGGCTTTTATATCTCTTTCTCAGGCATTGTCACCTTCAAAAGCGCGACAAATGTCCAAGAAGTCGCTAAAAAGACCCCTATTGATCGCATTTTAGTTGAAACAGACAGCCCCTATTTAGCCCCAGTTCCTCACCGTGGCAAAACCAACGAACCAGCCTTGGTACATCACACAGCTCAATTTGTAGCCGATTTACGCGGTATATCGCTCCCTGAGCTTGCTGAAGCGACGACTAATAATTTCTTCAACTTATTCAAGTCTGCTCAACGCATCTAAACCCAAGACTTTCTGTTTTAATTTCATGCACGAAAATAGGGTGTAGAGTTCTGCACGCCCTTCAATAATTTGCACCAGCTTTTCTGACACCTACAAAATTCTCCGCTATAAAAATTCTACTTAGATAGCTTC